>NZ_JBHUER010000010.1:400323-745081 GCF_042681025.1 Methylopila henanensis | reverse complement strand
GGCCTGGAGCCGATCGATTCTCATGAACATTGCGCTCTCCCTTCGCGGCGCGTCGCACGCCGCCGTCGATAGGTGAGAGCTTTCAGGCGACGGTCGTTCCGCGGGCAAAGGCGCGAAAGCAGGGATGGAGGGATAAATCGGCGGCGGGAGGCGCCCGGCGTTATAGGAGTTTATATCCGGCCTTTATTGCACGTCGTATAGACGTGGAATGAGCGATCTCCAGACGTGTCTGACGTGGTTTGTGGTGGCGGCCGGCTCCCCGACCGACGATGGCTTCGAAACAGCCGACCGGCATATCGAGGCCTATGTCGACGCCGCCGCAGACGATCGCGTGCAGGCGCTCGAGGCTCTGAAGACGGCTCTGGAGGCGATGAAGCTCGACGGCCGCGTGGCGGACCACATATCCGCGCGCATCGACGCGATGCTGTCGTCGCAGCGGGACGAGGCCTCCGGGCGCGCGCCCGGAGATCGTCCGCACGGCGTAGATTGAGAACGGGGCAGGATGTCGACTGCGATCATCAGAAAACTCGAAGCGCTTCATCCGCTGCCGGAGGAGGACAAGACGCTTCTTCACGCCGTGATCGGACGGGGACGGTCGCTGAAGGCCGGTGAAGACATCGTCAGCGAGGGCGACCACACCGACACCGTCCATGTGATCATCGAGGGACACGGCTATCGCTACAAGACGCTGCCGGACGGCAAGCGGCAGATCATCGGCTATCTGGTGCCGGGCGACTTCTGCGACCTTTACGGCTTCCTGCTGGACAAGATGGATCACGGCATGGCCGCGCGGACGCCGTGCCAGGTCGCGGAGCTCAACGAAGATCATATCCTGATGCTGACTTCGCGTCCCGCGCTTGCCCGCGCGCTGTGGTGGTCCGAGCTCGTCAACGCCGCGATCCTGCGCGAATGGCTGGTCAACATGGGCCGCCGGACGCCGAGCGCGCGCGTCGCGCACATCCTCTGCGAACTGCTGGTCCGATTGCAGGTCGTCGGCCAGGCCACGGACGACAGCTTCAGGCTCGAGCTGTCGCAGGCCGAGCTGGGCGACACCGTGGGACTGACGACCGTCTCGGTGAACCGCGCTCTTCAGCGTCTGCGCGGCGCCGGCCTGATCGTCTCCGCGGGACGCGGCATCACCATTCCCGACGTGGCGGCTCTGAAGGCTTTCGCCGAGTTCGACCCAGCCTATCTGCACTTCAGACAGGATCGCGAGGAGCGCCCATGATGGAGTTCCTGCCCGTAAAGGTGGAAACCGGATCGGCCGACGAGGAAGGTCGGCTGGTCCTGCGCAACGGCAAGCTCATCGCCGTCCTTGTCCGGCTTGACGATCTCGACCATGGGCCGGTCGTGGGGCAATGGAGCCTCGAGGCCGGTTTCAACGGCGTCGACAGCACCAAGCCTCCCCTGTTCGCCAATCTCGCCGCCGCGGAGCGCTGGCTCAACCGGCAGCTCGGGGACCTTATCCCGGTATAACGGAATCTGTTCCCGAAGCGGCCCGGACGGAGCCCGCGGGTCGATTTTCCCTCCGCGCCGGGGAACGAGAAGGCGAAAGCCGGACTCTCCCCTCAAACGGCTCAGGGAGATCGCCGATGGCTACGACCAAGACGCTCGCGGACGCATTCCACGAAACGCTGAAGGACGTGCTCTACGCGGAGCGCGCGTCGGCGCGAGCGCTGAAGAAGTCCGCGAAGGCGGCAAAGGAGCTGGACCTCAAGAAGGCGTTCGAGGAGCATCTCGAGGAGACGCAGACGCAGATCGAGCGTCTGAGCGAAATCTTCGAGATCATCGGCAAGACGCCGCGCGCAAAGACGTGCGAGGCGATGCAGGGGATCACCTCCGAAATGGAGGAGGACCTCGAGGACTTCGCCGAGTCGCCGGCCTCCGACGACGTCCTCATCGGCTGCGCGCAGGCCGTCGAACATTACGAGATCGCCCGATACGGCATGCTCCGGTCCTGGTCGGCCAAGCTCGGCTACGACGAGGCGACGCCGCTTCTGCAGAAGACCCTCGAGGAAGAGAAGGCCGCCGACGAACGCCTTTCGAAGATCGCGGAACAGCTGTCGGCCTGACCCGTTCCGCCGCGCGGGCTGGACCGCGCTTGATCATCGCAAAAGGTAGGGCGTCGTCTTGCGTATCGGCATCATCGCGCATCTGAAGCACCGGATCGGCGAGCCCTTCGCGGGCGGCCTAGAGACCCACACCCATCTGCTCGCGAGCGGCCTGCGCCGCCGCGGGCACGACGTCGTCGTCTTCGCCTCCGACGGGTCCGATCCGTCGGTGGGCGTGGAGCCGATCTGCGAGGAGACCGCCATCCGGGAGGTAGGCCTCGCCGAGGCCACCGACGTGGCGTTCTTCCGCGAGCACCACGCCTATCTGAAGCTGATGACCGGGCTCGGCGGCCGCGGCTTCGACGTCATCCACAACAACTCCCTGCATTATCTGCCGGTCGCGATGGCGGACGCGGTCGCGACGCCGATGCTGACCACGCTGCACACGCCGCCGTTCTGCTGGCTCGAAAGCGGCGTTCGGATCTGCAGCTCGTCCCGGTCCACCTTCGTCGCCGTGTCGGACGCGCTTCGCGGCCTCTGGGCTCCGATCGCGCCGGTCAAAGGCGTCGTGCTGAACGGCATCGACCTGACGCGCTTCTCCTTCAGCCCCGTACCCTCTTCCGCCCGCTATCTCGCCTGGTCCGGAAGGATCGTGCCGGAAAAGGGGCTGCATCTCGCGATCGACGCGGCGCGGCTCGTGGGGCTTCCGCTGCGCGTCGCCGGCCCGATCGCGAACGCGGACTATTTTGAACGCGAGATCCGGCCCCGGCTCGATCAGGACGCGATCTATCTCGGCCATCTCGGCCACGCCGAACTCGCCGAGGTGATCGGCGGGGCGCGAGCCCTGCTGTTCACGCCATGCTGGGAAGAACCCTACGGGCTCGTCGCGGCGGAGGCGCTGGCCTGCGGAACGCCCGTCGCGGCGTTCGCGCGCGGCGCCGTCGCGGAAGTCCTCGACGAGACCTGCGGCGTGCTGGCGACGCCCGACGATCCGTCGGCTCTCGCAGAGGCCGCGATCGCGGCGCAACGGCTGGACCGCCGGAAGTGCCGGCTGCGGGCCGAGCGCCACTGCGACGCCGACCTCATGGTTTCGATCTACGAGCGGCTCTACGCCCAGATGATCGGCGGCGGCGCGCCGGCCCTGCCGGCCGACGAGCTGGCGGTCGCGGTATGACTGCGGCGTCGGCTCAGCGGCGGGTTTGCGTCTGCGTGCCCGCGCGCGACGAGGCGGAGCGGCTGCCGCGCCTGCTGGCGGCGCTCGCCTCGCAGGACTGGCCGGGACCCTTGCCGGTCGTCGTCGCGCTGAACAACACCTCGGACGGCTCGCGGGCGATCGTCGAGCGCTTCGCGGCCGAGCATGACGGCGCGCTGACGCTTCACCTCGACGAGCAGACGTTTCCGCCAGGCGCGGCCCACGCCGGAACGGCGCGACGGCGCGCGATGGACCTCGGACTGGCGGTCGTCGGACAGAATGACCGTGCCATCCTGCTGACCACCGACGCCGACGCGAGGCCGCCGCGGGACTGGGTCCGGGAGAACGTCAAGGCGATCGAGCTTGGCGTCGACCTCGTCGGCGGCGCGCTCGCGCTCGACGAGGACGAAGCCACGCCGCCGCTCGTCCGGTCGAGATGGGAGGCGTTGTCGGCCTATTGGCGGGCGGTCCGGGCGATCGAGGATGAGATCGATCCTGTGGCGTGGGATCCTTGGCCGCGTCATGGCGATCATACCGGCGCCAGCCTCGCGACCACCGTCGCGGCCTATCGCGCCGTCGGCGGCGTCCCTCCGATCCCCTCCGGCGAAGACGCCGGTTTCGTCATGGCGGCGCGCGCTCTCGGCTACCGGCTCAGCCATCCGGCTTCGGTCTGGACCCGCGTCTCGGCGAGGACGGACGCCCGGGCGACCGGCGGCATGGCGGCGAAGATGAAGGAGCTGGCCAGCTCTTCCTCCCACGCCATGGCGGCGCCGTCGCTCGACCAGTGGAGGGAGCGCGCGCGCTGGCGGCGCTCCGTGCGATTGGCCGGCGGCGACGCGCGCGTCGCGGAGCTGGAGATCGCGCTACCGCCGATGACCTGCGATGTCGTTGTGGTTCCCGCTGCGATCGAGACTGCGGCATGAACGGCGGCCCGATCGGCTATTACGTGCACCACCACGGCGAGGGACACCGCCAGCGCGCTCAGGCGATCGCCGCGCAGGCGCCGGGGCGCTTCACGCTGATCGGCACGGGCGTGACAGGATTGTCCGGCCCCTTCGAGGTTCTGGAGCTTCCCGACGACCGGATCGACGGCCGCTTCTCGGGCGAGGACGGAGCGGCGGACCGGCCGGACGCCCTGCATTACGCGCCGCTCGGCCATCCCGGCGTCCGCGATCGCACGCGGATCATCGCAGCCTGGATCGCAGAGCGGCGACCCGCGCTCATGGTCGTCGACGTCTCGGTCGAGGTCGCGATGCTGGCGCGGCTCTGCGCCACCCCTACCGTCTATGTCAGGCTCGCCGGCGCGCGTTGGGACCCCGCGCATCTCGACGCGTTCCGCGGCGCGAAGGCGCTGCTCGCGCCGTTCGATCCGCGTTGCGAAACCGACGACGTCCCGGACTGGGTGCGCGCGAAGACCTTCTATGCCTCCGGTCTCGGCTCGTTTCCGCCCGCCGCCGACCGAACCGGCGATGTGGTCCTGGTGGCGTTCGGGCGCGGCGGCAGCCGCACCACTGCGCAGGATATCGATGAGGCCGCCCGCGCGACGCCGGATCGGCAATGGCGGGTGATCGGTCCGATCGACCGGCCGACGCCGGCGTCCCCGAACCTCGACGTCGCCGGATGGGTCGATCACGCCGAGGACGAGATCGGCGCCGCCGGCGTCGTGGTCGGGGGCGCGGGCGACGGAACCCTCGGCGCGGTCGCGGCGGCCGGACGGCCTTTCGTCTGCATTCCCGAAGATCGGCCCTTCGCCGAACAGCGCGCCAAGGCCGCGGCTCTCGACGGCGCGGGCGCGGCCGTCGTCCTGTCCCGTTGGCCGTCCGCATCCGCATGGCCGCGCGTCCTGAAGCAGGCGGAGGCGCTCGACCGACGCAGGATCGCGTCGTTCCACGACGCGCATGGCGCGCGGACCGCCGCGTCGCTCATTGAGGGGTGGGCCGACCGATGACGCAGATTCCGTCCGCCGCCCTGCACTTCGCGCTGCTCGACGGCGAACTCGGCCGGCTCGGCCAGCGCTACGACGCCGAA
The DNA here is from genome assembly GCF_042681025.1 of Methylopila henanensis. Lineage (NCBI taxonomy): Bacteria > Pseudomonadati > Pseudomonadota > Alphaproteobacteria > Hyphomicrobiales > Methylopilaceae > Methylopila > Methylopila henanensis. The sequence goes on along the minus strand of NZ_JBHUER010000010.1, from coordinate 739,810 downwards.
GGCGTTTTTCCTGCGGAAAGCGTCCGGCTGCTCGTGCGCAGCGGCCTTCACAGGACCTTCGCGCCGCCCCAGTGCGGGGGCGAGGCGTTCAGCTCGGCCGAGGCCGAGAACCGGTCGCTGTTCGACGCGCTGCGGCTGGTCGGGCGGGCGGACCTCAGCCTCGGGCGGATCTACGAGGGACACGTCAACGCGCTGAAGCTGTTCGCCTGGTACGGCTCGGCCGAGCAGCTTCGCCGGCTGGCGAAGGACCTTGACGCCGGACGCCTGTTCGGCGTCTGGGCCACGGAGCCCTCGCCGGGCGTCGCGCTCGAAGACGATCCCTTCGGACCGCGCCTGTCGGGCTCGAAGCGCTTCGCGACCGGGGCCGGCGCGCTCGACTTCGCCATCGTCACGGCGCGGCCGGCGGCCGGCGAACGCCGTCTGGTCGTGGTTCCGGCCAACCAGCCGGAGCGCGCCGACACGTCCGGCTGGCGCGTGCGCGGCATGCGCGCGACGATGAGCGGGACCTACGACCTCACGGGCATGCGCCCGCGCCGCGAAGACCTCCTCGGAGCGCCGGGCGACTACGATCGCGAGCCGCGCTTCACCGCCGGCGCGTGGCGGTTCCTCGCCGTGCAGCTCGGCGGCGTCGAAGGGCTGCTCGCCGAAACCCGCAAGGCGATGCGTGACGACGCCCGCGAGGATCCGCTGCAGCGCGCGAAATTCGCCGAAGCCGTCGCAGCCGCGCGCGGCGCCTGGCTGTGGGCGCGCGAGGCGGCGCAGCGCGCGGCGGGCGATCATCCGGACGCGAAGCCGTTCGTCCTGATGGCGCGCGGCGTGGTGGAGCGGGCGGCGCTCGACGTGATGGAGCTCTCGGCGCGCATCGTCGGCACGCGGAGCGCGCTCGACGGCTCCCGCATCGACAAGATCATCCGGGACCTGAGCCTCTACCTTCGGCAGGCGGGCCCCGACCATGCCCGCGACGAAGCCGCCAAGGCGTTTCTCGAGCGCGACGTCTGGGGCGAGGACGAGCTGTGGTGACGCCCCGCTTCCCGACGCCGCTGAAGCGAAGCCGATGGGCCAAGGCGCGGTGGCTCGTGCTCGCGCCGCACGCCGACGACGAGACCATCGGGGCCGGAGCCCTTATCGCGGAGGCCACGGCCGGGCGGCGGCTCGTCGCCGTGGCGTTCCTGACCGACGGGCGCGCGTCGCATGGACCGGACGGACCAGCCGATCTCGCCGCCATCCGCCGTCGCGAGGCCTGCGCGGCGCTGAGAACGCTCGCCCCCGGCGCGCCGTCTCCCGTCTTTCTCGACTGGCCGGACGCGCATCCCCCGGCGCCGGGCTCGCCGGTCTGGACGCGCGGCGTCCGACGCTTGGAAGCCCTGTGTCGGGCGCGCCGCGTCGACGCCATCGCCACCACGTCCGCGCTCGATCCGCATTGCGACCACAAGGCGGCCTCAGCGCTCGCGCGCGCCGTCGCGGCCGCCGTCATGCGGCCGATCGAGGTGTTCGACTATGTGGTCTGGGCGGAGCGCCCGCCTCGTGGCCCCGCCTACCGCACCGAACCGTCCCGCCCGGGGCCGCGGCGGCTCGCGCTCGCGGCACATCGCAGCCAGACGACGCCGCTCCACGGCGAAGGCTTCCGCGTGCCCGAGCGGCTGAAGCGGATGCCGAAGGCGGACGTCCTCTATCTCGACGGCTCCCCGCATGCGCCCTGAGGCTTCGCTCCCGCCGTCCTACTTCGAGAACATGTTCGCCGCCGATCCCGACCCTTGGCGGTTCGAGAGCAGCGCCTATGAACGCGCCAAATACGACCACACCATCGCGGCGCTTGGAGACCGTCGGCATGGCCGCGGCCTGGAGATCGGCTGCGCAAACGGCGTCCTGACAAGCAGGCTCGCGCCACATGTCGGGGAGCTGATCGCGATCGACGTAAGCGCGTCGGCGCTGGCGCAGGCGCGCCGCCGTTGCGCGGGTCTCCCAAGCGTCCGATTCCAGGAGATGACGTTCCCCGAACAGGCGCCCGCGGGCGCGTTCGATCTGATCGTCGTGTCCGAGGTCGCCTACTACTGGAGCGACCGGGATCTGGTCGCGGCTGGCCGTTGGTTGGCCATGGCGCTCGCCCGGGACGGAAAGGTCGTCCTCGTTCACTGGACCGGAGCGACGGACTATCCGCAGACCGGCGACGGGGCTGTCGAGAAGCTGGGAAAAGCGGCATGGCCTATCGTCCGGCCGGCTGCGACCGAACGGACTGAGAGCTATCGCCTCGACATCTGGGAGCGAACGGCGTGACTGGCGTCAGCGTGCTGACGCTGGCCCGGGGCCGGACGGCCCATCTTCGCAAGCTCGTGGAAGGACTGAGCCGATGCCGGCCTGGTCCTGCGGAGCTTGTCCTGGTCGACATGAACGACGTCCCGCCGGCGATCCAGGAAACCGGGTTTCCGATCCGGAGGATCGAGCTTTCCGGCGAACGTCTCCCGCTCGCCGCGGCGCGCAACCTCGCAGCGCGGTCGGCGGTCGGGGAACGCCTGTTGTTTCTGGACGCGGACTGCATCCCGTCCCGCGCCCTGATCGCGCTGATCGAACGCGCGCTCGACGAGGTCGACGGGCTCGTCTGCCCAGAAGCGCTCTATCTCGGTCCGGACGACGCGCGCGGCGACTGGACCGAGGCTGAACTGCTCGCGGCCGGCCAGCCGCACCCGGCCCGTATCTTTCCGGACGCCGGTCTTCGTCACGAGACCAATTACGGACTGTTCTGGTCCTTGGCGTTCGGCGTGAGGCGGACGACGTTCGATCGGATCGGCGGTTTCGACGAGGCCTTCACCGGCTATGGAGGCGAAGACACCGATTTCGGCTTTCGGGCGAAAGAACAGGGCGTTCCACTCGTTTTCGCGGGCGGCGAAGTCGTCTTCCATCAGCACCATGCGGTAAGCGACCCGCCCGTGGAGCACCTCGCCGACATCGTCCGCAACGCCAAGCTCTTCCACCGGAAATGGGGATGGTGGCCGATGGAGGGCTGGCTTGCGGCGTTCGAGCGCGCAGGCGCGATCCGGCTTGGCGGCGACGCGATCGAGATTGTCGGCAAGGCCGTTTAGAGCAGCTCAGCCTCAAACCGGATCGCATCCCGCGGTTTTTGAGCGCCTTCGTCTCAGGCGGGCGCCGGCGCTGCGATCGGAGCGGGGCTTTCGCCCTTTTCGGGCCGGATGCGGAACCAGATCGCGTAGAGGGCGGGCAGGAAGAGCAGGATGAGGACGGTGCCGGCCGCGGTGCCGCCGATGAGCGTGTAGGCGAGCGAGCCCCAGAACACCGAGAGCGTGAGCGGCATGAAGGCGAAGACGGCGGCGAGCGCCGTCAGCACCACTGGCCGGGCCCGCTGGACGGTGGCCTCCACCACCGCCTCATAGGGACTCATGCCCTCTTCCTCGTTGGTGTGGATCTGCCCGATAAGGATGAGCGTGTTGCGCATCAGGATGCCGGACAGGCCGATCATCCCGAGGATGCCGTTGAAGCCGAACGGCACGTTGAAGAGCATCAGCGTCGGCACCACGCCGACGAGCCCGAGCGGGGCGGTGAGGAACACCATCCACATGGCCGAGAAGCTGCGGACCTGCAGGATGAGCGCCAGCAGGATGAAGCCGACCATGACGGGGAAGATCGGAACCAGCGCCGCGTTCGCCTTGGCGGACTCCTCCGCGTTGCCGCCGACCTCGATCCGGTAGCCGGGAGGCAGCGCCGCGATCGTGGGCTGGAGCGCCTTGAACACCTCCGCGGTGACCTGCGGAGGCTGGAGGCGCTCGTCGATGTCGCTCTGGACCGTGATGGTCGGGATGCGGTTGCGCCGGCGCGTCACCGGGTCTTCCGGCCGCGCTTCGACGTGGCCGATCTGGCTGAGCGGCACCGGCGCGCCGTCGCGGTTCACGATGGTGAGGTCGCCAAGCCGCCCGAGGTCGGGCGCTGCGCCGAGATCGCTGCGCACGACGAGCGCCACAGCACGGATGTCCTCGCGGACCTGCGCGACGGTCATGCCGCGGAGCAGGACCTGAAGCTGGTCGGAAACATCCGCGGTCGTCAGGCCGATCGCCTGCAGGCGGTCCTGATCCAGCACGAAGCGCGCGGTCGGGGCCCGCTCGCCCCAGTCCTGGTTGACGGTGCGCGTGTTGGGGTTTGCCTTCATCACGGCCTGGACCGTGTCGGCGATCCCGCGCAGGACCTGCGGGTCCGGGCCCATGACGCGGAAAGCGACGGGGTAGCGCGTGTAGGGGCCGAACACGAGTTGCGAGACGCGCACCTGCGCTTCGGGCGCGAGGCCGTTCGCAATCTCTTGCCGCGCCTTCATCTTGAGCGCCTCGCGCTCGTCCTCGCCGCCGGTCAGCACGACGATCTTGGCGAAGGACGGGTCGGGCAGTTCGGGATTGTAGGAGAAGAAGAAGCGTGGCGCGCCGGCCCCGACATAGGCCGTGACGATCTTGGCCTCCGGCTGCCCGAGCAGCCAGTCCTCGACGCGCTTCGCGACCTCGCTCGTGACGTTGATCCCCGTGCCCTCGGGCATCTGGACCTCCAGCAGTACCTCGGGCCGGTCGGAGGTCGGGAAGAACTGCTGCTTGAGCGCGCCCATGCCGATCACCGCGGCGGCGAACGCCGCGGCCGTCAGGCCCGCGACCACGAACTTGCGCCGGACGGACCACCGCACGAGCCGCCGGAAGCGTTCGAATATGGGCGTGGAATAGATCCGCTCGTGCGCGTGGCCCGGAAGCTTCTTGATGTCGGGCAGGAGCTTCACGCCGAGATACGGTGTGAAGGCGACCGCCACGACCCAGGAGGCAAGCAGGGCGAAGCCGGTCACCCAGAAGATGTTGCCGGCGTACTCGCCCGCGCTCGACGCCGCGAAGCCGACGGGCAGGAAGCCGAACACCGTGACGACGGTGCCGGCGAGCATGGGAGCCGCGGTGTGCGACCAGGCGTAAGTCGCGGCCTCGACCCGGCTCAGACCCTCCTCAAACTTCACCACCATGATCTCGATCGCGATGATGGCGTCGTCCACCAGAAGGCCGAGCGACAGGATCAGCGCGCCGAGCGTGATGCGGTCGAACATGCGGCCGGTGACCATCATGATCACGAGCACGATCGCGAGCGTCAGCGGCACCGCCGCGGCGACCACGACGCCGACGCGCCAGCCGAGGCTGATCAGGCACACGACCATGACGACGGCGAGCGCGGCGTAAAACTTCAGCATGAACTCGCTGACCGCCTCGTCGATGTTGACCGCCTGGTCGGACACCTTCGAGAGCGTCACGCCGACGGGCAGATCCGCGCCGAGCGTGGTCTCGGCCCTTTCGAGCGCCTTGCCGAGATCGAGGCCGTTCCACCGCTCCTTCATCACGACGTTGAGGAGGAGGGCCTCCTCGCCGCCGTTGCGGACGAGGAGCGTCGGCGGGTCTTCGTAGCCGCGCTCGACGGTCGCGACGTCGGAAAGCTTCAGGACGCGGCCATTCGACACGATCGGCGTGTCGCGGATGCGGTCGAGGCTGTCGAGCGCGCCGTCGAGCCGCACGAACACCTCCGGCCCCGACGTCTCGACCGAGCCCGCGGCGGTCACCGCGTTCTGGCGCTGGAGCGCGGCGAACACGTCGTTGGGGCCGACCCCGAGGGTCGCGAGCCGCGCATAGGAAAAGTCGACGAAGATCCGCTCAGGGCGCTCGCCCATGATGTCGACCTTCTTCACGCCCGGCGTCTGCAGCAGGCGCTGGCGGACCGTTTCGGCGTGACGCACGAGCTGGCGCTCGGGCAGGCCATGGCCCTTCAGCGCATAGACCGCGAACGCGACGTCGGAGTACTCGTCGTTGACGAAGGGCCCGAGAGCGCCCTGGGGGAGCTTCGTCCTGAGATCCCCGAGCTCGAGCTTCTTGCGCGCCTCGTAGAACTGGCCGGCCACGGCCTGGGGCGGCGTCGAGTCCACGAGGTTCATGGTGAGCAGGGCGAGGCCCGGACGCGTCAGCGTCTCGACCCGGTCGTAGTACTGAAGCTCCTGGAGCTTCTTCTCGATCGGATCGGCGACGAGGTCCTGCATCTCCTGCGCGGTCGCGCCAGGCCAGACCGCCGTCACCGTCATGACCTTGATGGTGAACAGCGGATCCTCGGCGCGGCCGAGCTTGAGATAGGCGACCGCGCCCGCGACGATGGTCGCGATGATGAGGAAGAGTGTGATTCCGCGCTCGCGGACGGCGAGGGCGGACAGGTTCCAGCCGCTCATTGCATCGCGGCCTTGTTCCCCGCGACCCGGATCTCCTGACCTTCGCGCAGGAACCGGCCGCCGGTGGCCACCACCGTCTCGCCCGTCGCGACGCCCGCTTCGAGCGTGGCGAAGTCTGCGCCGAGGCGGGCGACCTTGACCGGCCGCCGCTCCAGCTTCGAGCCCTCGATCACGGTCCAGACGAAAGCGCCCGACCCGTCGTCGTTCAGCGCCGCGAGCGGGACCCGCGCGCCGCCCGCCGCGCGCTCGATCGTGACGTCGACCGTCACGGTGGCGCCGAGCGGGGCCAGCGCGGCGTCTCCGCCAAGCACGTAGCGGGCCTCGTAGGTCCGGGTCCGGGGGTCGGCGGCGTCGGAGAGCTGGCGCAAGGTCGCGGAGCCTTTCAGTTCGCCGCCGTAGAGTGTCGCCTGCGCCTCGGAGCCGATCCGCGGGCGAACGCTTTCGGGCAGGCTGATCGACGCCTCGCGCGAGCCGCTGCGGGCGATGCGCAGCACAACCTGGCCCGCCGAGACGACCTGCCCGGGCTCGCCCAGGGTCTCGACGACGACGCCGTCCTCGTCGGCCTCCAGGACCGAGTAGGCGCTCTCGTTCCGGGCCATCTGGGCCTGCGCCTTCGCCGCCTCGAGCTGGGCGTTCGCGGTGTCGAGCGCGGCTTTCGCCTGCTCGTAGCGCTGCTGCGTCGACCACCCCGCCTTCCGGAGCTCGCGGTAGCGGACCTCGTCGGCGGCGGCCTGTTTCTGCACCGCGTCGGCCGACGCAACCGCGCGCTCGCGGGACGTGATCGCGAGGTCGAGGTCGGTCCGGTCGATGCGCATCAGCGGCTGTCCGGCCTTCACGGTCACGCCCGTGTCCACGAGGCGCTCGACGATCTTTCCTGAGACGCGAAAGCCGAGGTTGCTCTGGACCCGCGCGGCGACCACGCCCGTGAAGGACCGGCGCTGCGCGCCCGCCGGCTCCACCGTCGCGGTCTGGACGACGCGAGCTGCCTGACGTGGGTCGGCCTGCGCCTCGGGCTTGCAAGCGCCAAGGGCGAGCGCCGCGGTCGCGACGCCCATGAGGCCGGCAGTGCGGGCGGTGATCATCGGCTTCGTCCCCGAGGTCCCTTTACAAATGATGATCATCATATAAAAAGGCTTGGCGTCGCCCGCAAGCGGATTCTTCGGCCGCCTCCCTCCGAGGGTCGAGATCCACGCGCGGCTTCGCTGCTGCGGCCGGCTCCGGCGCGGGTACGTCTCGCGACCCACCGGATCCGGGTCGGGGGTCGGCCGCAGCGACCTGCGCACGCGACTCCGGCCCGTCGAGAGCTCCACGATTTCGCTGCGGTCCGTTCTGTGTTCGGAGACCCGAGCAGGAGGCTTCGGCTCAGGCCCGGCGGCCCCAGTCCGCGGTGGCCGTGAGAGCGCCCATCGCCACGCCGTAGAACACGAGGCCGATCGCCACCGCCGCGAAGACCGTCCACAACGGCGCGCCGAGCGCCGCGGCGAGCATGGCCCCGCCGATCGCGATCGCCGTCCGGCCGAGCGTGACGGCGAGCGGTCTGCCCAGCCGTCCCGCGCCCTGGGCCGCGAAGTAGAGCGCCATCCCGAAGGCGAAGAAGCCGTAGGCCGGCCCCGCGATCGTCAGGTAGCTCGATCCGGCCGCGATCATGTCCGGCTCCGCGCCGAAGATGCCGAGCCAGGCCGCCGGCGCCGCGGCGGCCGCCAGCCCGATGGCTTCGGCGGCCACGAAGGCGAAGGCCGCGCCCGTGAACGCGATCCGCTTGGCGCGGGCTGCGTCGCCCGCGCCGACGTTCGTGCCGACGAGCGGCACAAGCGGCGCGCCGAGGCCGAAGGACAGCGGGATCAGCAGGTATTCGAGCCGCGCCCCCGTGCCGTAGCCCGCAAGCGCCGCGGCGCCCGCCATGCGGCCGGCGACGGCCGTCACCGTGATGAAGATGAGGTTGGTCTGGACCGAGGTCAGCGAAGCGAGCGCGCCGACCTTGAGGATGTCGGCGAAGAACCGCCATTCCAGAGGGCCGCGCTTGAGCCGGACGAGGCTCCGTCCCGACAGCACGTGCCAGGCGAGGTAGAAGCAGCCGAGCGCGTTGAAGATCACGATGGCCAGTCCGCCGCCTGGCACGCCGAGCCCGGCCACGGGTCCATAGCCGTAGATCAGCAGTGGCGAGAGCGGGACGATCAACAGAACGCCGAAACACGTGACGCCCGCCGGGACCAGCATGTCGCCCGTGCCGCGGAGCGCGCTCGCAAGCGCGTTCATGATCCAGAGCAGCACGTTGCCGGCGAAGACGACGTTCGAATAGGCGACGGCCGCCTCGAGCGCGCCGCCCTCGGCGCCCAGCATGGCGTAGAATGGGCGTCCGAAGGCGAGCGCGAGCAGCGAGAACGCCGCGCCGATCGCGCCGAACAGCGCCACGCCGTGCAACGCGACCCGGTCGGCGTCGTCCCGTCGTCCGGAGCCGAGCGCCCGCGCCACAGCCGACGACACGCCGCCTCCCATGGCTCCCACCGAGAGAATCTGCATCAGCATGAAGGGCGGGAACACGAGCGCCATGCCGGCGAGCGCGTCCGGCCCGAGCCGTCCGACCCAGTAGGTCTCGATCAGGCCGGTCGCCGCCTGAAGCAGCATCACGACCAGGTTCGGCCAGGCCATCCGCAGGATCAGCGGCGCGATAGACCCATCGAGCATCGCCCGGGTTCGAGGATCGAGCGTGAACGTGACGGCTGGCGCCGCGGCCGCCTGATCGCTCATGCCGCGAAGCTCTTCTTCAGGCGTTCGCGACAGACCTCCAGGATGCGGTCCGACAGTTCCTTGTCCTCCCGGCAGGCCCGGGCCAGCACCAGCGCGCCGATCATGCCTGCGTAGAGGGCGAGAACCTCGTCGCTCGCGTGTTCGCCGAGCCCCAGCGTTTCGCTGAGACGCTCCACGGCCTGCCGGGCGCCGTCGGCCATCGCGCGTTGGATTACGGCGTCGCCGCGCGAGGTCTCGGCTCCCAGCGCCGCGATCGCGCAGCCGGTCTCCGGATGGTCGCGATGACCCCGGCTCACATACTCGTCGATCGCCGCCGCCGCCCGGTCCCTTGGCGACCCCTCAGACCGGCCTGCGGTCGCGACCATATGGTCGGTCTTTTCTTCCAGAGAGCGCGTCACGGCCTCGGCGATCAGCGCGTCCTTGGAGGGGAAGTGAGCGTAAAAACCGCCATGGGTCAGCCCCGCCTCCTTCATCAAGGCCGGGACGCTGACGCCGTCGACCCCATCGCGCCGGAAGAGCGCGGAGGCTTGCGCCAGGATCCGTTCGCGCGTCGCGGCCTTGTGCTCCTTGCTCAGCGGCATGTGCGGATCTCCTCGGCATCGCGAACAGCGACGCAGCCGCCGCAGATTCACGCTTGATGAATTATGATTATAATATCATGTTACGATCGTCATTTCAAAGCATATGCGAGGAGGGCATGCCGTGACCAGGGACATCGTCATAGCCGCGCCGGTCCGGACGGCGATCGGCGCCTACAACGGATCACTCAAGGGCGTGCCTGCAATCGAGCTCGGCGCAATTGTGGTTTCCGCCGCTCTGAAGCGGTCCGGGCTCGCCGCTGAGAAGGTCGGCTCGGTCGTGCTCGGCAATGTCGTTCAGGCGGGCAACCGCATGAACCCGGCGCGTCAGGCCGCGGTCGGCGGCGGGTTGCCCGTGGAGGTTCCCGCCATGACGGTCAACCGCGTCTGCGGATCCGGCGCGCAGGCGATCGTCACCGCGGCGCAGGAATTAGCGCTTGGTCTGCACGAGGCCGCGGTGGCGGGCGGTATGGAGAACATGGACCGCGCCCCTTACCTCATGGAGGGCGGCCGATGGGGCTACCGGATGGGCCCGGCGGAGGTCCTCGACAGCCTGTTGACCGACGGTCTCGACGACGCCTTCTCCGGCGAGCATTCCGGCTGGCACACCGAGGACCTCGTGACGAGAGCGCAGCTTACGCGCGAGGCGCAGGACGACTGGGCGGCGCGCTCGCAACAGCGCTTCTCGGCGGCCCGCGATGCGGCTCTTTTCGAAGCGGAGATCACGCCGGTCCCCATCAAGGGGCGAAAGGGCGAGGAGGTTTTCGTGGTCGACGAGGCGCCGCGCCCTGACACCACGGCGCAATCTCTTTCGCGCTTGAAGCCCGCATTTCGAAAGGACGGCACGATCACGGCCGGCAACGCGCCAGGCCTCAACAGCGGCGCGTCGGCGATGGTGCTCGCCGAACGCAGCTTCGCCGACAGGAACGGCCTTGAGGCCTTTGGCCGTCTCGTCGCCTACGGCGTCGCGGGCGTCGAGCCCGGCTTGTTCGGCCTCGGCCCGGTCCCCGCAGTCCGCGTGGCGCTGGAGCGCGCCGGCTGGTCGATCGGCAACGTGGACCGGATCGAGATCAACGAGGCCTTCGCGGCGGTCCCGCTCGCCGTGATGAAGGAGCTCGGCCTGCCGGAGGACGTCGTCAACGTCGAGGGCGGCGCGATCGCGCACGGTCATGCGATCGGCGCGACGGGCGCCGTGCTAACGACCCGGTTGCTTCATTCGATGCAGCGCGACGGCCTGCGTCGCGGGATAGTGACGCTCTGCATCGGCGGCGGCCAGGGCATCGCGCTGGCGTTCGAGGCGGCCTGACCCATGGCGATGTCGCGCGCGCCGCTTCGAAGACCTTGAGATCGGTCAGCGCTTCACCAGCGCCCAAACGGCGGTCGAACGCGCCGCGCTCTCGTCGGCGACGCAGTGGCGTTGCGCAGGGCCTCACATGAGTCATGAGGATGTTCCACTGCAGTTTGGAATTCATATAAAACATTGATCTTGAAGGGTTTTCGTCATTTGGGTATGTAGCCCTCGGCTGAGGGCGGCATCATGAATGTTTCGTTTCGGGGCGGGACGGAAGCGCCCGCCGACATGGACGCGCTCTTTCGCGCCTATAGCGACGACCTCAGGCGCTACGCCTACCGGCGCCTGCGCGACCGGGAGGCGGCGGCCGATCTGACGCAGGAAGCGTTTCTCCGCTATGTCGCGAGCCAGCGCGGCGAGCGCTCCGGCTCTCCCGCGTCCCAGTTCTTCCTCTGGCGGATCGCCGGCAATCTGATCGTCGATCTCGTGCGCCGGGAGCGTCGCCAGGGGCGCGCTTTGCCGCTGGAGCAGGCCGCGACGCTGGCGGACGCCGCGCCGCTCGCGGATCGAAGCCTCATCGCCCGGCAGGATTTCGCGCGGCTGAGGGCCGCGCTCGACGGCCTGCCGCCCAAGACGCGGACGGCGCTGCTGCTGAACCGCGTGGCGGGCCTCTCCCATGCGGAGATCGCGGCGCGGCTGTCCATTTCGCCGAGCATGGTCAGCAAGCACATCATGAAGGCGCTCAAGGTCTGCCTCCAAAGTCTTGACCCTGCGGCCGGCTGATCCCTGTCGGCTTTTGCTCCCCGGACGTCTTAAAGACAGGAAGACCGCGGGGAGAGCGCGCAGGCGATGACGGACGACGCCAAGAACACGCTGGACGCCCTGACGGAGGCGGCGCTGGAGCGCATCGTCCACCTGCATTCCGGCGCCGCCGTCGCGCAGGACTGGGAGGCCTATGAGGACTGGAAGGCCTCGAGCGCGGAGCGTCGGGCGGCGGCGGAACGGGCCGAACTCCTGTGGGCGCGCCTCGGCCCGGCGTTGAAGCCTCGGCGCGGCGGCGGAACCGTGGCGATCTTCGCGGCGCTGGCGATCGGCCTCGGCGGCGCGTTCGCGGTGGGAGCGTTCGGTCCGCCCAGAGCCTTCTTCGCGGACGAACGCACGTCCGCCGGCGAACGGCGAACCATCTCCCTCGCGGACGGTTCCACCGTAGAGGCCGACGCCTCGACGAGCTTTGACGTGGATCTGACGCCCGGCGAGCGCAGGCTGAAGCTCTACTCGGGCCGCATCCATGTGGCGGTGTCGCCGGACGCCGCTCGCCCCTTCGTCGTCGCGGCGGGCGATCTCGAGGCGCGGGCGCTCGGCACCGCTTTCGAGGTCGAGCACGCCTACGACGTGACCAGCGTGCTGGTCACCGAGCGGCGGGTTCGGGCGAGCGATGTCCGCACCGGCGATCAGGCCGAGCTCGGCGAGGGGGAGGAGACGGAGATCCGAAACGGCGGCCTCCTGGCGCCGCGCGCCGTCGACGTGCGCGCGGCGACCGCTTGGCGGAGGGGACTTCTGGTCTTCGACGACCAGCCGCTGGACCAGGTCGCCCATGAAGTCAGCCGCTACGTGGGGGGACGGATCATCGTGCTCGGCGACGCCGGCCGATTGAGGCTGACCGGCGCCTTTCCCACCAATGACGCCCCCGCCTTGCTGGACGCCATCGCCGCGGCGCTTCCCGTCCACGTCACCCGGCTGCCCTTCCTGACCATCGTGCGATCAGCGGCGCAGTGAGCGTCCGGAATCTTTTTTCGGGGCCGCCGGTGTCGAAGTCCCGTCCGCCGGCGTCTTCGTCGGTAAGGCCGCCGCGCGCGGCCTCGACGGCGAACGGGGATAGAAATGGCGGGACGGACGGGGACATGGCGACGGCGTGCGGCCGCCTTTGCGCTGGCGGGCGCAAGCCTGTGCGCGGCGGCCGGCCCGGGGCGGGCGGAGGATCGGGTTCGCTTCGCGATTCCGGCGGGGCCCCTCGGGGCGGCGCTGACGCAGTGGGCCGAGGCTTCGGGCCGCAAGCTTCTCTCGTCCGGATCGGCGCTGCGGGGCGTCAAGACATCCGGCGTGCGGGGAGACCTTCCGCCGGCGGAAGCGTTGCGGGTTCTCCTGAAGGGCACCGGCCTTTCCTACGAGAACATCGATCCGCACGCCGTGACGCTGGTGCAACTGCGCCGCGAGGGCGCTCTCACGGCCGAGGACACGACCGAACTCGCGGAGATTTCGGTCGAGGGAGCGGGTCAGGGCGCTCAGGCTCAGGGCTACGCGGCGAGCTTCAGCTTTGGCGCCACCAAGTCCGGCGCGCCGCTGGTCCGGACCCCGCGCGTCGTCAACGTGGTCACGCGCAAGCAGATCGAGGATCAGGGCGCGCAGAGCGTCACCCAGGCGCTGCGCTACACCCCGGGCGTCGTTTCGCAGTATGGCGACACGGACTCGCGCTACGACTGGTTCACGATCCGGGGCTTCGCGCCGAGGCGCTACCTCGACGGCTTGCGGCTGCCCTTCGGCGCCCAAGGTTATTCCCAGGCCCGCATCGAGTCGCACCTGCTTGAAAGCGTCGAGGTTCTAAAAGGTCCGGCGTCCGGCCTCTACGGCCAGAGCAACCCAGGTGGTCTTCTTGCCATGACCAGCAAGACCCCGACCGAGACCGCGCGGGGAGAGATCGAACTGCTCGGCGGCAGCCATGACCGCAAGCAGGCGGCTTTCGACGTCTCCGGCCCGCTCGACCCGGAGGGGCGGTTCCTTTACCGGCTGATCGGTCTGGTCCGCGACGCGAACACCCAGGTCGACCACGTGGAGGACGACAAGCTCTTCATCGCGCCGAGCTTCACCTGGAAGCCCACGGACAGCACCACGCTGACGATCCTGGGGCACTATCAGAAGGTCGACGACAAAGGGGGCGGCGCTCCGACGGCTCTGCCGGCGCTCGGGACGCTTTACCCCTATCCTGGCCACGGCAAGCTCCCAACGAGCACATTCACCGGCGAGCCCTCCTACGATCGCTTCGTCAACGAACAGTGGTTCTTGGGCTACAAGCTCTCCCATGAGCTGACCGAAGGCTGGACGCTCCGTCAGAACCTCCGCTATGGCGAAGTCGACACCCACACCAGGCGCGTCCAGAACTATTGCCTTTCAGCTGCGTCCTGCGTGCCGACCAATCTCTCCCGCTATGCTTGGGCGTTTCCCGAGCGGTCGCAGATGTTCACTGTCGACAACCAGGCCGAGGGCCGTTTTTCGACGGGCGAACTGGAGCACACGCTGCTCTTCGGCGCCGACTTCACCCGTGAGAAGGCCGGCTATCGCGAGTCCGATCTGAAGTCCTTAAACGTCGGAGACTACGACGCGTTCGATCCCGGCTCCGGCCTTTCCGTTACGGAGCCGCCTGTCGTGTTGCGCATCGACACGGTTCAGCGTCAGCTCGGCCTGTATGTCCAAGACACCATCAAGTGGAACGCGTGGACGCTGCAGGCCGGCGTTCGCTACGACTGGGCGAAGAACAGCACGGACAGGAGCGGGCCTGCTAGCGGCGACCCGCGGCCCGTCACGAGCGATGACGAGGCCTTCACCGGCAATATCGGGCTGAGCTACCGGTTCGAGAACGGCTTTGCGCCCTTCATCGGCTACTCGACCTCGTTCTTGCCTGTGGCCGGCGTCAAACCGTCCAGTAATCCGTCTAAACCGTCGCTGGAACCGTTCGAGCCATCTGAGGGCGAGCAGATTGAAGCTGGCGTAAAATACCAGCCGGACGGATTTCCCGGCCTCGTCAGCCTGTCGGCCTTCCACCTCACGCAGACGAATGCGGTCACTGCCGGTCCCGGCGGCCTCCGTAGCCAAACCGGCGAGATCGAGCTCAAAGGCGTCGAGTTCGAGGGCAAGGCGGATCTCGGCCATGGCCTCGAGGGCGTTGTCTCCTACGCTTACACCGACGCCGAGATCACCCGCACGACCGCTGTAGACCAGGTTGGCAATCGCCCGGCCTTTGTGCCGAAGCATCAGGCGGCGGCCTGGCTGAACTACGCCTTCGGCGCAGGAGCGGCCGAGGGCCTCAGCCTCGGCGGCGGAGCGCGGTATTTTGGAGCGTCCTTCGGCAACGAGGCCAACGAGTTCAAGACCCCCGGCGTGACCCTGTTCGACGCCTCGCTGCGTTACGACTTCGGCCGCAAGATCGCGCGGCTCCAGGGCGTTTCGCTGCAGGTGAACGCGAGCAATCTTCTGGACAAGAAGTATGTAGCGACCTGCCTCGCCGCCTATGGCTGCTATTACGGCGACCGGCGCACCGTTTACGCGACGATGAAATACAGGTGGTGAGCCGCTGGACGCGGCGGTCCGTCCTGGGCGCCGCTCTGGCTCTGGCCGGGGCGGCGCGGTCGCACGCGGCCGCTCCGCGCCTGGTGGTGCTTGACTGGGCGCTGACGGAGCTCGCGCTCCTCCTCGGATCGACGCCGGCTGCGGTCGCCGAGGCCCCGTACTACCGGACGCGGGTGGCGACGCCGCAGTTGCCGGCGACGGTGGCGGACGTGGGCCTCAGGTCGCAACCGAACCTGGCGCTCATCGCGAGCCTCAAGCCGGACCTCATCGTCCGCCTGCGTCATTACGGGCCGCCGCAGGCGCGGCTGGAGGCCATCGCGCCCACGCTGGAGCTTGCGATCTATGACGCCGACCGGCGTCCCTACGATCGATCGCTTCAGGCGCTCGCTCGCCTTGCAGACGCCTGCGGCGCGGCCGCCGAGGCGCCGGCGGTGCTGGCGCGTCTCGACGCCACGCTCGCCCGCGCGGCCGCCCGCCTCGCCGGGCGCAACGAGCGGCCCGTCCTGATCGCCAATTTCGCGGACGATCGCAGGGCGGACGTGTTCGGCCAAGGCTCGCTGTTCCAGACCGCGCTGGAGCGGATGGGACTGACGAACGCCTATGCCGGCCCGACCAACATGTGGGGCTTCGCCACGCTCGGGCTCGACCGCCTGGCCCGTTTTGAGGGCGCCAGACTCGTGGCGCTGTCGCCCGGCCCTCCAGCTTCGCTCGCCCAAAGCGCGCTGTGGCGGGCCTTGCCGGCGTTTCATGACGTCGTCGCCCTGCCGCCCGTGTGGGTCTATGGCGGGCTCGCCAGCATGGCGCGCTTCGCGACTCTCCTCGCCGACGCGCTCGAAAGCGGGCGCGCGCGGTGACGCCGCGTTCGCTCCTCGCCGCCGCGCTGTTCGCGGCCGCGGCGGCACTGTTCGCGCTGAGCGCGGCGCGCCTGCTGCCCCCCGCCGAGTGGCTTTCCGCGCTGCTGTCGCCCGACTCCGGCGACGTGTCCGCGGTGATCGCCCACTACACCCTGTTCCCCCGCGCGGCGACCGCGCTGGCCGCCGGCGCGGCGCTCGCGCTGTCCGGCCTCGTCCTACAGATCGCGCTCGACAATCCGCTCGCCGAGCCCTCGACCACCGGCGTCTCGGCGGGCGCCGTGCTCGCGCTCGCCCTGTGTGGGCCGGCGGGGCTGAGCGGCGCGTCGCAGTCGCTGGTCGCGCTCGCCGGCGGCCTGACGGCGGTTGGGTTCACGCTCGGGCTCGCGTCCCGCGGCGGCATGAGGCCGGCGACCATCGTGATCGCCGGCCTGGTGCTGAGCTTCGCAGCGAGCGCGGCGACGACGCTGATCGCGCTGTTCAACCACGAGTGGATGCGGGCTCTCTTCCTCTGGAGCTCCGGCTCGCTCCGGCAGAACGACTGGTCCGCCGCGGCAAACCTGCTCGCGTTTCTGGCGGTTTCGTGGCTTGCGGCCGCAGGCTTGGTCCGCGCCTTCACGCTCGCCGCGCTGCGCGACGCGGGGGCCGCCGCGCTCGGTGCCGACCCGAAGGTCATTCGCCTGGCGGGTCTCGCGCTGGCCGCCGGACTTGCGGCGCTGACCACGGCCGAGGTGGGGGCGATCGCCTTCGTGGGCCTCGCCGCGCCGCATCTCGCCCGCGCGACAGGCGCCCGCACCGTCGCCGCGCGGCTGTTGTGGTCCCCGATCTACGGCGCGGGTCTGCTGTGGCTCACCGATGAATTGGTGAAACTCGTCCCGCTCGATCTGCCGACGGGGGCGGCGACCGGGCTGCTCGGCGCGCCGCTGCTCATGGCGCTCGCCGCCCGCATGCGCCGTCCGTCGCTGACGCTGACGTCGCTCTCCGCGCCGCCCAAGCGACTGCATCCGCGATGGGGCGCCTTGCTGATCGCTGTCTTGGTCGCTGTGGCGGTGGCGCTCGTCGTCGAGCGCACGGCGGACGGCTGGACCCTGGCGACCCTGGACCAGACGTTCGTCTATCGCGTCCCGCGCGTCCTAGCGGCGTTCGGCGCCGGCGCGGCGGTCGCGGTCGCGGGCGCCTTGCTCCAGCGCATGACCGGAAACGTGATGGCGAGCCCCGATATGATCGGCGTGAGCGCCGGCGCCGCTTTGGGGTTCCTCGCCTTGCTCTACGCTGCGCCCATGGCGGGCGCAGGCTCTCAACTCGTCGCGGGCGCGCTCGGCGCGGGCGTCGCCGCGGTCTGGGCGCTGAAAGGCGTCGGGCGCGGAGCCCCGCCGGAGCAGCCTCTTCTGCTTGGCGTCGGCGTCGCGTCGGCCTTCACGGGCGTCGTCTCGTTTCTGCTGGCCAGCGGCGATCCGCGCATGGCGCTCGCCGTCATCTGGCTCAGCGGCTCCACCTACCTTGCGGACACGGGCCGGGCGCTCGTCATCCTCGTCGTGGCGGCCGGCGGCCTCGCGGCGGGGCTCGCTCTCGCCCGCCCGCTGCAACTGCTGCCGCTCGGATCGGTCGCGCGCTCATCCGGCCTGCCCGTCGGCCAGGCGCAGGCGCTGACGCTCGCGCTCGCCAGCGTCCTCACCGCGACCGCGACGCTGGTGATCGGCCCCCTCAGTTTCGTCGGCCTGATCGCTCCCCACGCCGCGCGCAGCGCCGGATGCCGCTCGCCCGCGAGCCTGCTCGCGGGATCGGCCCTCATCGGAGGCGCGCTCCTCGCCGCCGCGGACTGGATCGGGCGGGTCGCGCTGTTCCCCTATGAGATTCCCGCCGGCGTCATCGCCATGCTTCTCGGAGGCGCCGCGGCGCTCATCGCTCTCTCGCGATGACTGGCGCAGGATCGCGGCGATCCGTTCTTTCGCGAGGCGACGCGCGAAGGCCGGAACGCCGTACGATCGCTTAGCCGCGGACGAGATCTGGCGCGTTCTCCGACACCGTCGCAGGACCCCGAAGCAGGGGAAGAAGCTGCTTTCCCTGACGTTCGACCTCGCGCAGATACGGCGTGTCCGACAGGATGAAGTGGGAGACGCCGAGAGCCTGATACTTCCGCAGCGAACGCGCCACGTCCTCGGCCGATCCGACGAGCCAGGTGGTGGCGGCGCCGCCTCCGCCGAACTTCCCCGGCGCGGTGTAGAGGTTGTCGTCGAGGACGTCGCCGCGCTCGTGCAGATCGAGCAGGCGCTGCTGTCCTACCGCCACCTTGCGGCGATGGTCGTTCCAGCCACGGCCGTGCGCTCGCGCCATTTCGGCGACTTTTTCCTCGGCCTCGGCCCAGGCCTGCTCCGTGGTGTCCCGCACGAAGGTCGTGATCCGCAGGCCGAACTCAAGCGGCGGCAGGTCTTCGCGCAGGTCCGCGCTCAGCCACTTCAGGCGCTCGATCCGTTCGCCGATGCCGCCGATGGTCTCTCCCCAGAACAGCTGGACGTCGGCTTCGGTGACCGAGACGCGCTCGGCCGCCTCGGACGCGCCGCCGAAATAGATCTTCGGCCGCCGTCGACCCTCCCTGACGACGATGGGAGGAGCGACCGTCGAATCCGCGACCTGGAAATGCTCGCCCTGATAGGTGACCTTCTCTTCTGTCCATAGCTTGCGGACGATCTGGATGAACTCCTTCGTCCGCGCGTAGCGCTTGGCCTGATCGCCTTCGCTGTCGCCGTACGCCTCGAAGTCGTCCTGCCCCGAGACGACGTTGACGCGCACGCGGCCTTTGGTGAGGTGGTCGAGCGTGGCGGTGGCGGCGGCGAAATGAGCCGGCCGCCAGTAGCCCGGCCGCACCGCGATGAGCGGCTCGAAGACGCTGGTCTGCGCAGCGAGCGCGGCCGCCAATGTAAAGGTGTCGGGACGGCCCCAGCCGGTGCCGATCAGCGCGCCCTTCCAGCCGTTCGCCTCGATCGCCCTGGCCTGCGCGGTCAAGGTCTCGAGGGAGTTGTGGCCCTCCGAGACGGCGTCGCCACGATGGCCGGCGACCACGTCGTTCGGGATGTACCAGAGAAACTCAGCGCTCATGATCAGATGCCTCACTCATGCCCGAGGTCAGGTCGGCGCCGCGCCCGGCTGACGTCCGTCGCCCTCGGTTTCGTACTCGTGTCCGCCGATCCGCGAAACGACGCTCAGACAATGGGGAATCCTAGAGCGCGGAGCGAGGCGCCGAGCGTATGGCGACCCTTGAGCGCGGCGACGCTGCGCAGCCGGTCGACCGCGAGCGCGCTCCACGGCGTCGAGTCGAGCCCCTGCGAGGCGCGGAACGCCACGCTCGCGCGGTCGTGTCGGGAGACGGCCCGCTGTTCCGCTCCGAGCCCGTAGCGTCCGCGATGGAGGACGGCCTCCTGCGGCAGGCGAGGCTTGATCGCCGCCGGGGCTGTCGCATCGGGGAACCCGACGGTGAGCCCGAACACGGCGGCGGCGCGGGGCGGCAGGCCGATCTCGCGCGCGACCGCTTCCGGATGGTTGCGCAGCGCGCCGAGATAGCAGGTCCCGAGACCGAGCGACTCCGCCGCGACGACGGCGTTCTGGGCCGCGAGCGCCGCGTCGAGGGCGGCGATCAGAAAGGCTTCGAGATAGTCCGCGCCTTCCAACGGGCTGTTCTGCGCGGTGGCGAGACGGGCCGCCCGGGACAGATCCGCCACGAACACCAGCAGAAGCGGCGCGGCGCGCACATGGGCCTGCTCGCCCGCAAGGCTGGCCAGCCGCGATT
Organism: Methylopila henanensis; assembly: GCF_042681025.1. Lineage (NCBI taxonomy): Bacteria > Pseudomonadati > Pseudomonadota > Alphaproteobacteria > Hyphomicrobiales > Methylopilaceae > Methylopila > Methylopila henanensis. The sequence continues at coordinate 719,985 of NZ_JBHUER010000010.1, read as the reverse complement.
TCTGCTCCGGCTCCTCGACCGCGACGACGCTCCAGGCCTGAGAGTTGGACGAGGTGGGCGCGGACTGCGCGGCGGCGACGATTGTTTCGAGCCAGCCTTTGGGCAGCGGGTCCGGCAGGTAGGAACGGACGCTGCGATGTCCGAGCAGGGTCGCGAGCGTCTCGTTCCAAACGCCGTCCGTCGCCAGGTCGTCGTCGCCGTAGCGCTCCGACAGGGCGGCGGCGAATGATGAAACGGGGGCGGCGGCGACAGTCGCGGTCATCTGCACATCTCGTCACTTCAGGTCGGGGAGGGCGCTCAGACCGCCACGGAGGTCGCTGCGACGTTTCGGTTCTCCGGGCGCCGCAGTCCGAAATGGTCGCGCAGCGTGCGGCCCGCATATTCCGAACGAAAAATCCCGCGCCGGCGCAAGATCGGGACCACGTGATCTACGAAGGTTTCAAGGCCGTCCGGCAGCACGTCCGGCATGAGGTTGAAACCGTCGGCGGCGCCTGCGCGGAACCAGCGCTCGATGTCGTCGGCCACCTGCTCGGGCGAGCCGACCAGCACGCGATGGCCGGTGCCTCCGCCAAGCTTGCGCAGCAGTTCCCTGACCGTCAGGCCGTCACGCCGCGCCGTGTCGACCATCGCGCGGAAGAACGTCTGCGAGCCGTCGACCGGGACGGCGATCTCGTCCGGCAGCGGCCTGTCGAGGTCGAGGCTCGCCGGATCGAGCTTGAAGATGCCGGCGACCCTGACGAGGCTGTAGTCGCCGGGGATCAGCGACCAGAGCCGTTCCTCCCGCCGCCGCGCTTCCTCCTCCGTGGAGCCGATCACGGTCGCGAGCCCCGGCAGGGTGACGATGTCGGAGCCGCGCCGGCCGTAGCGCGCCGCTCGCCGTCTTATGTCGGCCGCGAAGGCCTGTCCGTCCTCGATGGTGAGAGCGACGGAAAAGATCGCCTCGGCGTGGCGGGCGGCGAGCTCCCGTCCGTCCTCCGAGCCGCCGGCCTGCACGACGACCGGATAGCCTTGCGGCGAGCGTGGCACGTTCAGGGGACCTTTCACCGTGAAGTGGCGGCCGGCGTGATGGATCGGGTGGACCCGCGACAGATCGAGGAACGCGCCGGTCTCCTTGTCGCCGACCAGCGCGTCGTCCTGCCAGCTGTCCCAGAGCCCCGTGACCACTTCCGTGAACTCGGCCGCCCGCTCGTAGCGCGTGGCGTGCGCCGTCACATTGTCGAAGCCGAAGTTGCGCGAGGCGGCGGCGTCCGCCGTCGTCACGACGTTCCAGCCCGCCCGGCCGCCGCTCACGAGGTCGAGCGAGGCGAAGCGCCGGGCGATGTTGTAGGGCTCGTTGTAGGTGGTCGACGCGGTCGCGATCAGGCCGATCCGCTCGGTCGCGGCGGCGACCGCCGTCAGCAGGATCGTCGGCTCCAGCGCATGGAACGGCCGGTACTCCGGCCGGTCGCTCAGCGCCGGAACATCGGCGAGGAACACCGCGTCGAAGGTTCCGCGCTCGGCGATCTGCGCGGAGCGGACGTAATGCGCGATGTCGAGGAACGCGTCGGGGCGCCCCTCCGAGGCCCGCCACGCCGAGCCGTAGAAGCCGGCGTTCAGCAGGTTGACGTTGAGATGGAGCTGACGATCCGCCATGGCGCTGTCCCTTCAGTGAAGCGGGTTCGCGGCGGCGACCAGCGCCGCCGGCGACGAGGCGATGAGTTCGCGCGTGTAGGCGTGGCTGGGGGCGCGGAAGACGGCGTCGGCCTCGCCGTGCTCGACCACGCGCCCGTCCTTCAGCACGACCACCTGGTCGGCGACGTGCCGGACGAGACCCAGATCATGTGAGATGAACAGCAGCGCCGTGCCGAGCCGCGACTGCAGCTCCGCGATCAGGTCGATCACCTGCGCCTGGATGCAGACGTCGAGCGCCGAAACCGGCTCGTCGCAGACGATGAGCGCCGGCTCCGCCGCGAGCGCCCGGGCGATCGCGACGCGCTGGCGCTGGCCGCCCGACAGCGACAGGGGGCGTCGCGCGGCGACGCTGCGGTCGAGCCCGACCTGCTCGAGCAGGGCCTCGATCCGCTTCGCCCGCGCCGGACGGTCGAGGCCCGCGACGTTCTCGGCGATGATGTCGGACACGCGATAGCGCGGGTCGAAGCTGCTGAGCGGATCCTGCGGAATGTATTGCAGCTTCGACCGCAAGGTCCGCCGTTCGCGTTCAGACACGCCTGACCAGGGCTTGCCGAGCAGACGCACATGGCCCTCGTCCGGCTCGATCAGGCCGAGCACGATCTTCGCGCAGGTCGACTTGCCGGAGCCCGATTCCCCGACGAGGCCGACGACCTCTCCGGCGCGGATGCGGAAAGAGACGTGGTCGAGCGCCGTGAACGCCTCGCCCCGGCCGCCGTTTAGGGCGCGATAGCGCTTCGTGAGGCCGGAGGCTTCGAGCACCACCGTGTCGGCGATCGGCGGACGAACGGGCAGGGGATCGCGCACGATGCGGATCGCCTCGTCCTCGCCTGACGCGAACCGCGCCGAGGACAGCCGCGCCCCGCGCGAGTCCTTGGACGGGGAAGCCGCGATCAACTGGCGCGTATAGGCGTGGCGCGGTCTCGCAAGCACGTCGGCGGTCGCGCCGGCGTCGACCACGCGGCCGTCGCGCATGACGTGCACACGGTCAGCGACGCCCGCCACCACGGCGAGATCGTGGCTGATGAGAAGCACGGCGGCGCCTTCGCGGATGCGGGCCTTCAGCACCCCGATCACCTGCGCCTGGACCGTGGCGTCGAGAGCGGTCGTGGGTTCATCGGCGATGATCAGGCGCGGGCCGCCCGCGATCGCCGCCGCGATCAGCGCGCGCTGGCGTAGGCCGCCGGACAGTTGATGGGCGTATTGCCGCGCGCGCGCCTCCGGCTCCGGCACCCCGACGCGCGCGAGCGTCGACACGACGAGACGGTCGACGCTGTCCCCCCGTTTCAGGAGGCGATGATGGACCGCAACCTCGGCGACTTCCTGGCCGATGGTGCGCAAAGGGTCGAGCGAGGTCAGCGCGTCCTGCATGACGAGCCCCGCGAACGTGCCGCGGAGGCCCCTCCAGTCGCGTTCGGTGAAATTGCGGGCGTCCCGGCCGTCGATCAGAAACCGCTTCGCCTCGATCCGGGACTGCGATCCGGCGAGCCCGATGAGGCTGCGGGCCGTGACGCTTTTTCCGGAGCCGGACTCGCCGACGAGCGCGACGCATTCGCCCGGCCGGATCAGCAGGTCGACGTCACGGACCGCCGGCGCGTCCGTCGCGCCGAACCGGACCGACAGGCCCTGTATGTCGACCAGCGGGCCGCTCGCCGGGGCGCTCACGACGCGCGCCCTTCGAAGCGGCGCTGCAGAACGTTGCCGAGGACGGTGAACGAGATGACCGTCAAGGTGATGGCCGCGCCGGGAAACACGCCCGGCCACCACGCGACGCGAAGCACGTCGCGGCTCTCGGCCAGCATCACGCCCCATTCCGGCGTCGGCGGCTGCGGGCCGAGGCCCAGGAAGCTGAGGCCCGACACCGCGAGGATCGTGGTCCCGACATAGACCGTCGCGACCACCGGCACCGCGGTCAGCACGTTCGGCAGCAGGTGGCGGACGAAAATGTCGATCCGCCCGCGTCCGTAGATGCTGGCGTGGGTGACGTAATCGGCGTCGCGCACCAGTTGCGTCTGGGCGCGGACGATGCGGCCGAACTTCGGAACGCCCGCGATTCCGACCGCGACCGCGATGTTCTCCATGCCGGCGCCGAGAAACGTCACGACCAGCATGGCGAGCAGCACGCCCGGAAACGACGAGATGACGTCGAACAGCCGGCAGATCGCCTCATCGAGCAAACGGCTCCGAAGGCCCGCCAGAAGTCCGAGCGGCACCCCGAACACGACGCTGATCGCCGCGCTCGCGAGGCCAATGAGAAGCGAGTAGCGCGCGCCGTAGAGCACGCGGGCCAGCACGTCGCGGCCGAGCCTGTCGGTGCCGAACGGATGCGTGGCGCTCGGCGGCTTGAGCGAGGCCAGAACGTCGCCCGCGAGCGGGTCGTAGCGCGTGAGAAGCTGCGGGAAGAACGCCGCGACCGCGAGCGCCGCGACGAAACCGGCCGCCGCGATTGTGGCCGCGCGAGGAAGTCGCAGCGCCGCGCCCGCGAGTCTCGGGCGCGCGAGGCGGCCGGGCGCTCCCGCTGAGGAGGAGTCGGGAAAGGGAAGCGTCTCGGTCATTGGGCGTTCAGTCTCGGGTCGATGACCACGTAGGCGATGTCGAGCAGCGTCGAGGCCGCCACATGGATGAAGGCGGCGAGCAGCACGACCGCGAGCACGACCGGCACGTCGTGGGTGAGCACCGCGTTGAGCGTGACCGTGCCAAGGCCCGGCCGGCCGAAGACCTTCTCGGTGATCACAGCGCCCCCCAGCAGGCCGCCGATCAGCCAGCCGCCGAGAGTGACGGCCGGCAGCGCCGCATGGCGCAGCACGTGCCGGACCCGGATCAGGCTTTCGCCGAGGCCCCGCGCCCGCACAGTGACGATGAAGGGCTGCTCCAGCGTCTTCTCCATCGCCTCCCGCAGCACCTGCGCGAGCAGCCCGGCCGTCGGCAGCGCCAGCGCGACGGCGGGCAACACGAGCGATTTCCAGCCCTGGCCGCCGGAAACCGGGAACCAGCGCAGCGAGAACGAGAACGCCATCAGCAGAAGGATGCCGATCCAGAACACCGGCGCGGACGCGCAGGTGAGCTCGATCAGCGAGGCCGCGCCGCGCGCGATCCGCCCGCGACCGGCGGTCAGCGTGGCGGCGACCACCGCGAGGATGATCGCGAGCGCGCCTGCGGCGCCCGCGAGCTGGACCGTCGGCATGACCTGCGATCCGACGATCTCGGCGACCGGCTGGCGCAGCGCGTAGGAGACGCCGAAGTCGCCGGTCGCGATCCGCGCGACGAAGTCGACATATTGCTCCGGCAGGCTTCGGTCGAGGCCCCATTCCTGCGCGATGGCCTCGCGCAGGCCGGGATAGTCGAGGTCGCCCGCCAGAATGTCCTCGATCCGCCCGGGAAGCGCGTGAAGCGCCACGAAAGCCGCCGTTATGCTGCCCCAGGCGACCAGCGCGCTGGTCCCGAGCCGCGACAGCACGCGGCTCCAGATGGCGCTTCGAGCCGTCATTGGCTCGCGAGCCAGACGCCGTGGAGGCTCGCCGGCGAGTCAAGCTGAGCCTCGAACGAAAGGCCGCGGACGGTGTCCTTGGCGGCGAGCTGGTAGTTGGCCGAGAACAGCGGGACGATGTACGCCTGATCCACCGCCAGCTTCTGGGCGGCGTCGACCAGCTGCTTCTTGGCCTCGACGTCAGTCGCCTGCAGCGCCTCGTTGATCAGGCGGAAAAGCTCCTTGTCGCCCTTGTCCGCGACCGCTTTGATGAAGCCCTGTTCGCCGATGTTGCCCTGCAGCTCCTGCGCGGCGTCGGCCGGCAGATAGGTGTTGGGGTAGATGGTCCAGGTGCCCTTCTCCTTCTGCTGCGCCCAGTCGCCCGCGGTGTTGATGCGGAGCCTGAGGTCGAACCCGATGTTCTTGCGCAGTTGCGCCTGCACGCCCTGGATCAGCACGTCGCGGTTGTCGCGCACGAAGGGCTGAGGATAGCCGACTTCGATCGTCAGGCGCTTGCCATCCTTGGTGCGAAAGCCCTCGGCGTCCCGGACGGTCCAGCCCGCCTCGTCGAGCAGGGCGTTGGCCCTTGCGGCGTCGTTGCCCCAGGTCCCTTCCAGCGCCTTGTTATAGAACGGGTTTTCCGGGCCGATGTTCGACCAAGCGCGGCGCACCGTGCCGAGGTAGACGCTCTCGACCAGCGCGCCGATGTCGGCCCCGTCGCGCAGCGCCTGCCGGACGCGGACGTCGGTCGCGGGCGGGATCGTGTAGTTGATGTTGAGCGTGAACGAGGTCTGCGCGCCCGACGGCCCGACCAGAAACTGGAAGCCGGGCTGATCCTTGAACAGCGACACGTCGGTCGGCTGCACGCCCTCGATCACGTCGATCTGGCCGGACGACAGCGCGCCGGCCCGAACCGAATATTCCGGAAGGAAGCGGATGGTCGCCTTGTCGAGATAGGCCGGCCCCTGGTTCGCCGCGTAGCCCGGCGCCCAGGCGTAGTCCTTGTTCTTCACAAGCTGGACCGACTGCCCGCGCGTGTACGACTGGAACACGAACGGTCCCGTGCCCGCGAGCGCGGGGCCGCCGGAGCACAGCCGGTCGCCGGACTGCAACGCCTTCGGGGAGACGATGCCGAGCCGGATGCTGGCGAGCGACTCGAGCAGCGTCGAATCCGGTCGCGACAGCGTCAGCCGGATCTCGGTCGGCGAGATCACCTCCGAGCTCTGATAGGCGAGCAGCAGCTGGCCGGCCGAGTTGGTGTTGGCCGGGTTCTTGACAAAGTCGAGGTTGAATTTGACCGCCTCAGCGTCGAACGGCGCGCCGTCGTGGAACGTCACGCCGTCGCGCAGCTTGAAGTCGTAGGTCTTGCCGTCGGGCGAGACAGTCCACTCCTTGGCGAGCCAGGGCAGAAACCGTCCGTCAGCGCCCTTCGCGATCAGCGAATCGATGAAGTTGCGGATGACGATGAAGGAGTTCTGCTGCTCCGAGCGATGCGGGTTGAAGCAGGCCGGCTCGGTCGTGACGCCGAACGTCAGCTCCCCGCCGGATCTCGGCTGCTCGGCATGCGCGGCGCCGGCGCTGGCGAGCGCCACGGCGAATGTTGCGAAAGCAAGCCGCGGAGCGCGCTGGTGAAGAAAGGTTGCGATCATCGATCGGCTCGTCTCGAGGTGTGTTGTGAAAGAAATCGGAGGCAAGCGAGGCCGTGGCGACGAGCGTCCGTTCCATGTCCCGCCGGCCGAGGCCCGGCCGCCCGCGCCTGAGGCGCCTCTCCCCGACGAAGAGGCGCCAAGCCGCTCCGCCCAGATATGTACATCAATCAGATAGATTAAGTGGAATGATTTGGTCAACGTGCTCGCCGCCTCATTTTTGGGCGTACGCCAATGAGGGCATGGAGCGGAGGCCCTAAGTCGCCGTGTCGTCTATTGACTGCGCCGCCAATGATGGCGGTAGGCGCTCGTAAGACCGCGACGGCCGCTGTCGGCGTCCGAGGCGTTTCAATTGAAGCTGACGGCCGGTCTCGGGCCACGTGACCCGTAACGACGGCTTCCCGAGACATATTGTAGCCTTGTCCTGGCCGCAGCGTTGCCGTAATCGAGCATCCGACGGTTCCCCTTGGGGATCAAAAGGGAACGCGGTGCGGGCTGATCGCCCGGAAGCCGCGGCTGCCCCCGCAACTGTGAGCGGCGAGCGCTTCGTCATCGGCCACTGGGTCTTTCGAGAACCTGGGAAGGCGACGCAAGCGCGGCGACCCGCGAGCCAGGAGACCTGCCGTCGCGTGTGATCTGTCTCGCGGGCGGGGTGTCCGGCGGGGCGCTCCGGCCGCGGGCGCCTCCGTGGTTGCGGGGACGCCTTCGTTCGCCCGACGCGATCTGCGTTCGGGGTCCAATGAAGTCGTCTCGTCACGGACACGTCGTCTCGCTTCCGCGGCCCGCGCCGCCGCCGTTCGACGCGGTCGGCGCGAGCCCCATCGATCCGCTGGCGCTGTACGCCGGCGGCATCGACACGTCCGATTATGTGGCGGGCGTGGGCGGCGCATTGCGTCGGCTCATTCCCTCCGTAGGCGATCTTCTGGACCTCGGCGCGGGTGGCGGTCAGCTTGGCGCGGCGCTGCGCCAGCAGGGCCGGCGCTGGACGGCGGTGGAGCCGTCGGCCTCCATGAGGGACAGGCTGGCGCGCCTCGATCCGGCCCCCGAGATCGTCGCCGCCGGCTGGGAGAACGCCAGCGTCGCTCCCGCCGACACCGTGCTGGCCGCCAACATGCCGGCGCCGCTGACTGAACCGGCGTCGTTCCTGGCCCGCTGCCGAAACCTCGCCCGGCGCCGCGTCGTCTGGGTCGTGCCGGCGCAGAACGGCCCGCGCGGCCTCTGCCTCGCCGGCTGTCTGCCGAGGGAGTGGCACGGCGAGGACGAGACCCCCGGCGTCGACATCGTCATGGCGGGCCTCGCGCCCGCCGACAGGACGCCGGTCACGGCCGAGATCGGCTGGACCTTCTCCCTGATCGTCAGCGATCTGCCGCGGCTCGCGGCCTATCTCGCCGGCCGTCTTGGCTGGCCCGAGGCCGACCCGCGCCGGCCCGTCCTTTTCAACCATCTCGCGGCCCAGGCGCGGCCGGAGCAAGGCGTCCTGCGCCTTTCCGTTCCGCGCCGCTCGGCCATCCTGATCTGGAGTCTGACATGACCGTTCGTCGCCCTCTCGCGCTGATCGGCGCCGCGGCCGCGCTCGCCTGCGGCGCGGCCGATCCCGCCCGCGCCGACGACGAAGCGATCGTGCTGGACGACATCGTGGTCACGGCGACCGGCCGTCCCGAGGCGCGCAAGAACGTGGCCGGCACGGTGCAGGTGCTCGACCGCGAGAAGATCGAGCGCTCCCAGGCGAGGTCGATGACCGATCTCCTCGCCGAGAACGCGGTCGGCTTCTTCAGCGAATGGACGCCGGGGCAGACCTCGATCAACATCCGCGGCGGCGCGACCGACGGACAGGGCAAGGATTTTCGCAGCCAGGTTCTGGTGCTGATCAACGGCCGCCGCGCCGGCACCGCCAATCTGTCCAAACTCTCGCCGGCGGACGTGGAGCGGGTGGAGATCGTCCGCGGCCCCGCCTCCGTGATCTACGGCAGCCAGAACATCGGCGGCGTGATCAACGTCATCATGAAGACCGGCCGCACCGCGCCCGGCGTCAGGCTGGAGGCGTCCGGCGGCTCGTGGGGCCTGCTGCAGGGGAGGGCGCAGACGGGCGGCGTCTATGAAAGCGTCGATTGGTATGTGGGCGTCTCTGGCGGCCGGCGCGGCGACTACCATTCCGGCAAGGGCGGAAGCCGGATGGACAACACCGCGTGGAAAAGAGGCGGCGCCACGGCGGCGCTTGGTCTTCAGCTGAACGAGGACCATCGCGTCGACGTCATGGCGCGCGCCGACGGCGTCTACGACGTCGGCTTCCGGGGATCGGGGGCCAACGAGCACAGCGAGGAGGACCGCTACAACCGCTCGCTGGACCTCGCCTGGAGCGGACAAATGCCGAGCGGCCGCGTGCGCTGGAACGCGCAGACCTATTTCGTGCAGGACGTGGACGACTTCCATTGGGCTTCGCCGGTGATCCGCGGCTCCGACGGCAGGCCGGTGCCCGGCGCCGCGCTCGACCACAACAGGCGCGAGCTTGAAATTTTTGGCGCGAAGCTCCAGCCGAGCGCGACGCTCTGGACCGGCAACGACCTGCTGGTGGGCTGGGACTGGGAGACGAGCAGGCTGCGCTCCGACCGCTACCGCGTCGGCGTTCCGGGCAATCCGCTCGCACAGGTCTCGCCGCAGGACAACAACCAGACCGAGCGCGTCCATTCGCTCTACGCCGAGGATTCCCAGAAGCTGCTCGACGACCGCCTGACCCTACGCGCGGGCGTGCGCGGCACATGGGGCGAGACCAGTTTCGACCGGACGCCGAACCTCGCCAACCAGCTCACCCGGACGGAGGAGTACGACGCCGTGACCTATTCGCTCGGCGCCACCTTTCAGGCGACCGAGCGTCTCGTCCTGCGCGCCGGCCACTCCACCGGCTTCCGCGCGCCCACGGCCACGGAACTCGCGGCCGACTTCAACACCCTGGGCGGCGGCCGGATTTTCGGCGATCCGAACCTCGATCCCGAAACCAGCAGTCAGGTCGAGATCGGCGCGGCCTATGGCGGCGACGGCTGGAACCTGGACGCGGCGCTGTTCCAGAACGTGATCGCCGATCGCATCACCACACGGCTGCGTTCGGACAATTCCAACACGTCCGACTACGTCAACAATTCCGGCGATATCGTCGTGCGCGGGCTGGAGCTGCAGTTCGACGCCAACCTGCTGCGCCTTGCGGGCCGCGAGGCCGGCCCGTGGTTCTGGACCGGCTACGCCAACGGCGCCTGGAACTTCCACATGAAGGACAAGGGCGCGTCGGCGACCGCCAACACCGACCGGCCGCAGCGCATGTACCGGACCCAGGCCGCCATCGGCACGCGCTTCGGACAGACCGGGGTCGCCTACGACTGGTCGTTCCAGGCGCAGGGCGTGCTGCGCGGGCCGATGTGGTACGACACCGAAGAGAACCTGGTCGCGGGGGCCGAGCCGACCCGTAGCTACATCCATCGCAAGGGATCGTTCATGGTCTGGAACGTCCGGGGCGACGTCGAGGTGGCGAAGGGCGTGTCTCTGTTCGCCGCGATGAACAATGTGTTCAACAAGAACCAGCATCCGATCTTCATCGGTCTCGACAAGCAGCCCTATCTGCTGGACGCCGCGCTGGCCAATGGCGGCCGGGGCACCTCGATGCCGGGCCGCGAGGCGATCGTCGGCCTCACCGCCCGGTTCTGAAGCGCATGCCGCGGCTGGCCGTTCTCTTCCTGCTGATCGCGGCGTGGTCGGCGCCCGTGGGAGCGGAGCCCATTACGATCGTGGACGCGGCCGGCCGGACGGTGACGCTGCCGGACGCGCCCCGGCGCATCGTTCCGATCTTCTCCTCCAACGCCGAACTGGTCGCGGCGCTGGGGCTGGCCGACCGCATCGTCGGAGTGGAGGCGTTCACGCGCTATCCGCCGGAACTCGCCGCGCGACCAAAGGTCGGCGGCCGGCTTGGTTTCTCCGTCGACGCCGTCGTGGATCTCGCCCCGGACCTCGTCATCGTGACGCCCGCCCGGCAGGCCATGCACCAGCTCGTGTCGCCCATGGAGCGGCTCGGCGTGCCGGTGATGGTCTTGCTGGCCCGCGACGTCGACGAGGTGCTCGTCAATCTCCGTCTGGTGGGACAAGCGACCGGCGAGGCGGCCCGAGGCGAGGCGGTCGCGGCGGCGCTGGAGGCGCGGCTCGCCACGGTGTCGCGCGCCCGCGCGGGGCGTTACGCCCCTCGCGTCGCGCTGATCACAGGCGCGGTCGGCGCCGGCCTGGTCCTGCTCGCGCGCGCGGACACCTACACCGGAGACGCGCTCCGGCGCGCCGGAGCGCGTCTCGCGATCGAAACCAAAGCGCCCGTGCCGCAGGCCTCGGTGGAGGCGATCGCCGCAGCCGACCCGGACGTGCTGCTGTTCGCGGGGCGCCGCGAGGATCTGGACGCCCTGCTGGGCCGGCCGGGCTGGAACCTGCTGCGCGCCGTACGCGAAGGCCGCGCCCATGTGGTGTCGCGGGCGGAGTTTCTCATTCCCGGCCCGCGAACCGTCGACGGCGTCGAGAAGCTCGCGGCTCTGCTCGACGGCGCTTCGCGGTGAGAGCCGCGGCGCTGCTTGCGGCCGCGGGCCTGGTCGCGATGACCTTCGCCCTTTGCGCCGGGCATGACTGGGCCTCCCCGGCCGCGGTCCTGAGGGCCGTCGTCGGCGACGACAGTCTGCGCGGCCGCCTGCTGACGGAATGGCGGATGCCGAGGGCCTTCGCCGCGGCGCTGGTGGGCGGGCTGCTGGGCTTGAGCGGCGCGATTTTTCAAGGCGTGTTCCGCAATCCTCTCGCGGAGCCTTACCTTCTGGGCGCGTCTGGCGGAGCGGCCATCGGCGCCACGGTCGCGCTTCTCGTGCCGCTTGGCCTGCCCTCGGGCCCGACGCTGGCCGCGCTGGCGTTTCTCGGCGCCTGGGGCGCGACCTGGCTGGTCCTGTTCGCCGCGGCGGGCGGAGGGCGCCTCGACGCGGCGACGCTGCTGCTGGCGGGCGTCGCCGTCGCGGCCATTCTCGGCGCGGTCCGTTCTTTCCTCATGCTCGCCCTGTCCGACGACGCCGTAAATCTGCAGGTCGTGCTGAGCTGGACGCTGGGCGGCATCCAGACGCCGGATTGGCCGGGGCTCGGCGTCCTGGCTGTGCTCACAGCGGGAATGATCGCGGTCTCCGCCATGCTTGCGCGGGGGCTCGACCTGCTCAGCCTCGGCGAAGGCGAGGCCCGCGGCGTCGGCCTGTCGCCTGAACGCTTTCTGGGCGCGGCGGTGCTCGTCGGCGCGGCCGCGGTCGCCTGCGCGGTCGCCTGGGGCGGGCTGGTGGCGTTCGTCGGCCTCATCGCGCCGCATATCGCCCGGTGGACGGTGGGCGTGCGGCACGCCCGGCTGCTTCCCGCCTCCGCGGCCGTCGGCGCCAGCCTCGTGCTCGTCTGCGATGGGCTGGCGCGCGCTCTGCTCCCTCCGGCGGAAATCCCGCTTGGCCTCGTCACGGCCGTGGCGGGCGGGCCGTTCTTCCTCGTGCTCCTGCGCAACCGGCGACGGGCCTGACGTTTCTCAGGCGCGGAAGGGGATCTCGACCCGGCGCGGGTGTCAGCCCGCCGGCTTCGTGGCTTCCCCTACAGCCATCTCGCGCAGCGCGGCGCGGCTCGCCTTGCCGGTCGGCCCGAGCGGGACGGCGTCCCGGATCACGAGGGCGTCCGGGACCTTGTAGCGTTCGAGCCGCCCGGCGAGCCAGTCGCAAAGCTCGCCGGCGGTGGCCGCAGCTCCGTCCCTCAGGACGGCGGTCGCGTGGATGCGCTCGCCAATCCGTTCGTCCGGAACGCCCGTGCAGAGCGCGGCCGCGACATCCGGGTGGCGCAGCAGCGTGGACTCGATCTCGGCGGGATAGATCTTGTTGCCCGCGCGCGAGATGACCTCTTTGATCCGCCCGACGAGGCGCACCTCGCCGTCCGGATCTTCGACCGCGAGATCGCCGGTGCGGAACCAGCCGTCCGCGAAGGCCGCCGCCGTCAGCTCCGGCTCGCCGAGATAGGCGGCCATGCCATGCTCGGTCCGGATCTGGAGTTCGCCGGACCGGCCCTTCGAAACCGCGGCGCCGTCCTCGTCCAGTATCCTGTAGCGGACGCCGCCGGTCGGTCGGCCGATCCATGCGCCGCGCGGTTCGCCCGCGGTCGAGATCGAGCAGAAGTCGGCCGCGCCGGTCTCGGTCAGCCCGTAGCAGTCGAAGATCCGGGCGCCCGGCCAACGGACGACCGTGGTCTCCGACAGCACGGCGCCGAGCGGCTCGCCGCCGCTGACGATCGTCCTCAGCCGATCGAGCGGGCGCGGCCCGTGCTCCATGGCGCGCAGCATTGAGGGCACAACGCAGAGCGCGGTAGCGTCCCGCAGATGAAGAGCGTCGAAGACCTGCGGCGAGAACTTCCGGACGAGCGAGACGCTTGCTCCCGCGCAGAGCGCTAGGAACGCCGTCCACTGGCCGAAGATGAAAGTGAGCTGCAACGGGATCGCGACGACGTCGCCGGGACCGAATGGCATCACCGGCTCGAGCGCCGCGAGCTTGCCGGCGAAGCCGCGATGGCGGATCACCACGCCCTTCGGAGCGCCGGTCGTGCCGGAGGTGAAGACCACCACCGCGGCGTCGTCGAGCTCGCGCCGCGGCGCTGGCGCTGGGGCGTCCTGCTCGAAGAGCGTCTCGCCACGCTCGACCACCACACGCGCGCCAAGCGACGCGCGCACAGCCGTCCACGTGATCTCGGACGCCGAGACATGGACCGGCGCGACGACGCCGCCCGCCATCCAGACGCCGAGGAACGCCGCGAGATCGAGACTGCGGTTACCGACCACGACGAAGACCGGCTCGTTCTCGCCAAGCCCGCCGCGCCGCAGCGTCGCGGCGATTTCATGCGCGGCCTCAAGGAGTTCGGTCGCCCGAAGCGGCGCTGCGTCTCCGTCCTGGACCACGCCCGCGCTGCGCGCGAGCCTCGTCTCCAGAAAGCGAAGCAGCGCCCGCGCCATCAGGCGTCGAACCTCGCGTCGCGCCAGGCGATCGCGGCCCTCATGCCCTTCTCGCGGGCGACCGCCATGAAGTCCCGTTTGTCCACCGAGCCCTCGCCCTCGATCGCGAGGTCGATCTCGAGCGCGGCCTCCAGCGCATCGAGCATGCCGCGCGCTTCGAGTTGGCGATTAAGGGCTCGCTTGGTTTCGCGCACGACCATCGGGTCGATCACAGCGATGCGGCGCGCGAGCGCCAGCGCGGCCTCGTCCAGCCCGGCGTCCGCCACGACGCGGTTGACCATGCCGATCTCTCGGGCGCGTTCGGCGGAGATCCGATCCTCGCCCGTCAGGATGATCTCTTTCGCGAGTTTCGGCCCGACGATCCAGGGCAGCAGCATCACGACGATACCGGCGCCGAACTTCAGCTCCGGCTCGCCGAAATAGGCGGTTTCCGACGCGATCGTCATGTCGCAGGCGAGCGCCAGCTCGCAGGCCCCCGCCATGCAGGCGCCGCGCACGGAAGCGATCGTCGGTTTCGCCGAGCGCCAGAACCGCATCGGCACGTCGAAATCCTTGCGCAGGATCGGGCGCCAGTCGGCCACGCCGGTCGGTCGGCGCTCCATCTGGTCCTTGAGGTCGAAGCCGGACGAGAAGTTTCCGCCTTCCCCCGTCACCACAACAGCGCGGACGGTATCGTCAGCCTCGGCCGCGTCCATCGCAGCCGAAATCTCGTCGAGCATCTCCGCGCTGATCGCATTGGCGCGCTCGGGCCGGTTCAGCGTCAGCCGCGCGACCGGCCCCAGAACCTCGTAACGGATCGTCCGGTAGTTCATCGAACGGCCTTGAGCGGGAGAGGAAATGGACGCCACCCGCGGGAGGAACGCGGATGGCGCCGGCGCCGGACGACGATCGAGGGTTCGATCGCCGCCCGGCGATTCTCAGTTCATGGCGCGGATCGCGTCGAACTTGTCCTGGCCGAAGCGCTTGGCGAAGATTTCGTTCGCTGGCGCGAGCTTCTCGACGAAGGCCGCCGTATCGACCGTTTCGACGATCTGCATGCCGCCTTCCTTCAGCTTGGCGAGGCCGCTGGTCTCGTACTCGTCGACCGCGGCGCGCTGGGTCGCGACCGCCTTGGCCACAGCCGCCTGCACGATCGCCTTGTCGGCGTCGGAGAGCTTGCCCCAAGTCGCCGACGACATGGTGATCACGGTCGGGGCGAAGACGTGGCGCAGCAGCGTGCCGTATTTCTGCACCTGGAAGAACTTGGCCGAGAGCACGTTCGAGATCGGGTTGTCCTGGCCGTCGACGACGCCCTGCTGGAGGGCGGCGTAGAGCTCCGGCCAGGCGATCGGGGTCGGACGGGCGCCGAGCTGCTTGAAGGCCGCGATGTGGATCTCGTTCTCCTGCACGCGGATCGTCATGCCGACGAGGTCCTCGGGCTTCAGCACGGGCTTCTTGTTGTTGGTCAGCATCTTGAAGCCGTTCTCGCCGTAGCCGAGGCCGACAAGATCCTTGTCCTCGAACTTCGCGAGCACGTCCTTGCCGATCTGGCCGTCGAGCACGGCGCGGGCCTGGCGGGTGTCCTTGAACAGGAACGGGACGTCATAGAGCAGCACTTCGGGCACGAAGTTGCCCATGATCGAGGTGCCGGTCATGGCCATGTCGACCGTGCCGAGCTGCAGGCTCTCGACGATCTCGCGCTCGCCGCCAAGCGCGCCGCCGGGGAAGATGTCGACCTTGATCTTGCCGGCGCTTTCCTTCTCGACGAACTCCTTGAAGGTCGTCGCGGCCGCGCCGAAGTGGCTGCTCATCGGGTTGACGAAGGCGTATTTCAGGGTGGTGGTCTGGGCCACCGCCGGAGCCGCGAAGCCCATCAGCATGGCCGCGGCGACAAAAAGGGCTTTCATCTGTGCTTCTCCGATCGTGGGACGTTTGGACTTCAGTGCGCTTCCCGTTCGGCCGCCGGCTTGTCCCCGCGGGCCATGGTTCTTGAAGGGTCAGGCGACGCGGAACCTGTCGACGACGCCCATGTCGGGATCGAAGCCAAGGCCGGGCCCGGTCGGGACGGCGAGCTTGCCGGCCTTCGGCAGCATCGCGTCGCCGTACAACTCGGCTTCGAAATCGAAGTAGAGGCGCTCGAGCAGCGGCGTCGCGCGCTGCGCGGCGTTGATGTGGACGGTCGCAAGCTGGCCCGGCCCGAAGATCGCGCAATGCGGAATGAACTCGATCGCGCTCGCGTCGCAGAAGGCCGCGATCTTGAGGAGCTCCGTCACGCCGCCGGTCTTGGCGACGTCGGGCTGGGCGATGTCGATCGCTTGGGCGTCGGCCATCGCCACGAAGTCGCGCAGCGATCCCGCGTTCTCGCCAAGCGCGATGCGATGACGCCCCGTCGCCCTGATCTTAGCAAGGCCGCGATAGTCGTCCGGCGGGAAGATCGGTTCTTCCAGCCAAAGCAGGTTCAGCTTCGAAAGCCGCGCGTCCATGGCGAGGGCTTCTGAAACCGTCCACGGGCAGTTGACGTCGAGCATGACAGCGGCTTTGTCGCCCGCTTCCTCGACGGCCGCCGCGACCTCCTCGAACTTGATGTCGTGCAGCTTGACGTAGCGGTAGCCCTCGCTGATCGCCTTGCGCGTCGCCTTGGCGACGCCCTCGGCCGAGCCGTAGCGCAGCAGGCTGGCGTAGACCTCGACGTCCTTCGCGAAGGGACCGCCGATCAGGTCGACGAGCGGAAGCTTGGCGGCCTTGCCCGCGATGTCCCAGAGCGCGATGTCGACCGCCGAGATCGCGTACATGGTCGGGCCGACGCGGCCGAAGTTCTGCAGGCCGAATTCGAGCTTGTGCTTGATCTTCGAGATGGCGTTCGCCTCCTCCCCGATGATCACGGGGAAGATGCGGGTCTCGATGAGGCTCCTGAGGGCCACGTCCTCGGCCCGCGAAAACGCTTCGCCCCAGCCGACGAGGCCGGTGTCGGTCTCGATCCGCACCAGCATCACGTCGAACGTGTTCTTCGGATTGCTGGTGAAGCTCCAGACCGGCAGGCCGCCGCTGTCGAACGGGATGGTGACGAGGATGCATTCGGCCTTGGCGATCCGGCCGGCGGCCGAAGTCGCGCTCATGTCCGCGCCGCTACGCTGGGCGATGTTCACGTCGATACTCCGAGGGGTCATGCGAAGGGCGCTCATTTGGCGCCCATCAGGTCAGGCAGGCCGGTGCTGAGCACGGGCACGAAGGTGAGCAGCAGCAGCACGAGGATCTGGATCGCGAGCATCGGGTAGATCTCGCGGTTGAGATCGGCCATCCGCACCTTGGCGATCATGCCGGTGACCGCGAGCAGGCTCGCGACCGGGGGCGTGATCATCCCGAGGTTGAGGTTCACGATGACCACGATGGCGAAATGCGTCGGGTCGATGCCGAGCGCGGCCGCCATCGGGGCGAGGATCGGGGCGACCACCAGCACGCCCGGCAGCGGCTCGATGAAGATGCCGAACAGCAGCAGGAAGACGTTGACCGCCAGCAGGAACATGATCGGCGACAGGCCGAGCCCCTGGATCCAGGCGGTGAGCACCTGCGGCGTCTGGGTATAGGTCAGCATCCAGGCGAAGGCCGAGGACGCGGCGATGATCAGCAGGATCGCGGCGCTCATGAAGGCGGTGCGCGCGATGAGCTGCGGCAGCATCGACCAGCTGATCGTGCGATAAATCGCCATGCCGCAGAACAGCGCGTAGAACACCGCGATCACGGAGGCTTCGGTCGGCGTGAACGCCCCGGAATGAACCCCGACCACGATCAGCGTCGGCAGCAGCAGCGCGGGGATCGCGCGCCAGCTCGTGCGCAGGATCTCGTTGAGGCCGGGGGGCTCGCCTTCGCCCCGGAAGTCACGGCGGTGGCTGGCCCAGGCGTTGTAGCCGATCATCGCCGCCGAGATCATGAGGCCCGGCACGACGCCCGCCATGAAGAGGCGCAGCACCGAGACGCCCTCGTCGGCGAGCGCATAGAGGATCATGACGATCGACGGCGGGATGATCGGCCCGACGATCGAGGCGGCCGCGGTGAGCGCAGCCGCATAGGCCGGCGGATAGCCGGACTTGCGCATCATCCGGATCAGCAGCGAGCCGGGGCCGGCGGCGTCCGCGAGCGCGGAGCCCGATATGCCGGAGAAGAACGTGATGGTCAGGATGTTGGTGTGCCCGAGGCCGCCGCGCTTGTGCCCGACGAACATCGACGCGAAGCGCAGCAGCACTTCAGCGAGCGCGCCGCTCGTCATCAGTTCGGCGGCGAGCAGGAAGAACGGGATCGCCATCAGCGGAAAGCTGTCGAGCCCCGAGACCAGCTTCTGCGTGACGGCGATCGGATTGAGGCCGGCGCCGAGCACCGCGGTCAGGGTCGCCGCGCCCAGCGCGAAGGCGATCGGCACGCCGAGCGCCAGAAACAGGACCAGCCCGCCGAAGAGAACGCCGGCCGTCATGCCGCGGACGCCTCTTCCGGATCGAGGTCCTCGGACGCCTCGAAGGCGCCGTCTCGCACATACGGCACGAGGATCATGAGGAGGTGCCAGACGCTGAGGCCGAAGCCGACCGGAACGGCCATCGCGACATAGGCGAAGGGGATGTGCAGCACGGGCGTCGTCTGCCGCCAGGAACGCGCGACGTAGCCGAGGCCGGCCCAGACCATGTAAAGCGCGAAGCCCGCCACGATCGCCACCACCACGACACGCAGCGCGCGCGCCGCCGCGGGCGGGACCGCGACATGGAGATTGTCGACCGCCACATGGCCCCCGAGCCGCAACACCGGCCCGACGCCGATCAGGCAGAGCCAGATCATCAGATAGCGACTGAGCTCCTCGGCCCAGAGGATCGCGTCGTCGGTGAGGTAGCGCAGCGAGACGCTGACGAAGACCATCACGGCCATGGCGGCGAGCGCCGCGATCATGAAGGCGCGGTTGACGCCGAGCACCGCCCGGTCGACCGCGCGCACCGCCGAAAGCGCTGAGCCCGCCGCTCTGCTGCCGGCCGCCGCCGTCACGCGGCGCTTCCGACGCCGCCGGGGCGGGAAAGGGACAAGCCGAAATCCGTCATTGGAAGGTCCGAAGCCAGATTGTTGACAATCAGACAATTGGCTGTGGAAGCTCAGGTCAAGCCCAAAAGGCGGGCGACGCTGATCATGAACGCGTCATAAGCCGGGAGTTTGAACTATTATGATTGGCTGGCCGAGACAGGTTTCGCGGGCTCATAAGAGACGGCGAACAATCTTGATTGTCGACAATTTCATGGGCGATGGTGTACCCATCGAGTCGGGGCACGCGGCTTTGCCGCAAGGACGGCGGCATGACGGGACTGAGCGCTCTTAAGGCGCCGAAAAAGGTGAGCCTCGATCGTGCGGCGGCCGAAAGCCTGCGCAGCGCGATCGTGAGCGGCGCTCTCGAGCAGGGCTCGCGGCTGACCGAGGTCAAGCTCGCCGAGCAGTTCGGCCTCTCGCGCGGAACGGTGCGCGCCGCGCTCCAGCGCCTCGTGACCGAAGGGCTCGTGGTGCAGCGGCCCTATAGCGGCTGGGACGTCGCGGCGCTGAGCGCCGAGGACGCCGAGGAGCTGTCGGCGCTGCGTTCAAGCCTCGAAGCGCTCGCGGCGCGGCTCGGCGCGGAGCGGATCGATGCCGACGGCCGCCGCGCCGTCGAGGCGGCGTTCGAGGCGCTGCGGGTCGCGGCCGAGAACGGGCGCGTCGACGAACTGGTCGACGCCGATATGGCGCTTCACCGCACGCTGGTGGCGCTCTCGGGCAATCGCCGCCTCGGCGACCATTACGACATGATCGCCAATCAGGTGCGGCTTTACATCGCCTCTTCGACGGTCGTGGTGAAGAGCGCCCCGACCGTGGTCGAGCGTCACTTCGATCTGATCGATCCGGTCCTCAGAGGCGACGTCGCAGGCGCCGAAATCGCGGCCAAGGCCCACAGCATGCGGAGCGGCGCAGAGATCGTGGCCTATCTCCGCGAGAAAGGCCGGGAGAAAACGGAAAGCCCCCTGGAAATCCGCACGCCGCTCTGACGTTCGCCGGCGCCCTCCCGTCATTCAGCCGCGCCGCGATGGCGTCAGCCGTGAGCGGAGGGAGGTCGTTCCTGTTTGTCCCGTCCGATCCGGGAGCCGCCGTCCCGCGACGACAGCTCTGGTAGCAAGGCCTCGAGCGTAGAACGGGACGCCTGCACGCAGGTGTGGGCTTTGAAGACCCACCCCCATCCGCTCCGCAGACGGACGCAAGAGCCGGCTTTGGCGGAAAAAGTTTTGGCCGATGTCCCAATCGCCGCCCTCCGATCGTGAACCTGTTGAGCGGGCGAAACGGACGCCGCTCGCAGGATCAGATGGCGGCGCGCGGGAGCCGCCCGAACCGGGGGGTTCTCATGTCTGCGCAGACGCTGACGCGTTCGATGTCGAAGAGGTCGGGAGGGCGGCGGCTCGCCGTGTTGGCCGGCGCTCTTCTCGCGACCACGATGGGGGCCCCATCCGCCGCCCGCGCGGAGGCGCCGCCGGCGCGCGCCTCCGCGGATATGATCGCCATCCCCCCAGGTCCGCTGACGCAGGCTCTCAACCGGCTTGCCGCGCAGGCGAACCTCCTGATCCTGTTCGACGCCAAGCTGACGCAGGGGCGGACGACCAAAGGCGTGAGCGGCCGCCTGACGTCCGAGCAGGCGCTGTCCGCGTTGCTCGCGGGGACAGGGCTGCACGCGAGCTTCGCCGGCGTGGACAGGGTCGTGCTCACCACCGAGAGCGCGCCGGCCCCGGCGGCCGCGAGCGGGGAGGCGGGCGAGGACGCCATCGCCCTCGAACCGATCACGGTCTACGGGGCCAAGACCACGACCAACCTTCAGGACACGAGCTCGAGCGTCGGGGTGGTGACGGCGTCGGAGATCGAGGACGGCCAGATACGCACCTTACAGGAGTCGTACCGGCGCCTCGGCAACGTCATGGACGCCGCCTTCGCCAACTCCGGGTTCGTCATCCGCGGCATGAGCTCGGAAGGCTTCACCCCGGCGGGCGCGCCGTTGGGCTCGCTCTACGTGGACGGCATCCTGCAGACCCGCTACAGCGCGCGCTTCGGCGCCCGCAACCTGTGGGACGCGGAGCAGGTCGAAGTCTATCGCGGGCCGCAGACGACGCTGAGCGGCCGCGCCGCCACCGCCGGCGCGATCTACGTGCGCACGAAGGACCCCACGTTCCAGCCCGGCGGCGAGGTCTCCGCGACCGTCGGCAACAACGCGACCATCGGGTCGGCCTTCGTGCTGAATGCGCCGGTCGTCCAGGACCAAATCGCGGTCCGCGTCGCCGGCGCCTTCGAGCGCGGCAAGACCACGATCGACTATCCGAGCTACCGACACTTCAAGAATTACGACGACTTCCGGACGGAGATCAGCCAGAGCGTCCGGGCCAAGGTTCTTTTCGAGCCGAAGGAGCTGCCGGGAACCCGGGCGATCCTCAGCTACTCCTTCTCGAACGACCGTCCGAACGAGCGGTTGATCGGCGCCGGGGCCGGCTTCGATCTCGATGACGAGCGCGGCGACTGGCAGGCCTTCCCCACCTACGCCGAGTTCCGGCAGATCAAGGTGCACAATCTCGGCCTCGAGGCCTCACACGAGATTACGGACGCCCTAAAGCTGACGTCGCAGTCTGGCCTGAACTACGGACGGACGCGGCGCCTTTCCATCGACACGGGGACGGAGGGCCTCGCCGACGGCATCGACGGCACGGTCAAGGACACCCTGTTTTCCCAGGAGCTCCGCCTCAATTACGAGCATGATCGCCTGAAATGGGTCGCCGGCGTGTTCGGCAGCTACCAGCACTACGACTCCGTATTCGGCGCCGCCATCGTGCCGTATCTCGAGCTCGCCGAGGACTTCGACCGCAAGACGACCAACTTCGCGGCCTTCGGCGAGGCGACCTACGAGGTGCTTCCCACCTGGCATGTCACGCTGGGCGGCCGCGTGGACTACCTGCGCGAGAAGACCGTCCAGAAGGGCGCCGACACCTACCCCTATGGCGGAACGCCCGCTCCCTACGACGACCGCGCCGCATTTGACGAAGTCAACTTCGTGCCGAAGGTCGGCCTGTCGAAAGACGTCGCCGAAGGCCACAAGGTCGGCGTGGTCTATGCGGAAGGCTTCCGCACCGGCGGTTACTATCTCGATTCCGAGACACGGGAATCCAGATACTATGACCCGGAAAGAGCGCGAAATTACGAGGTGTTCTACAAGGGCCGTTTCCTCGACGACCGGCTGATGCTCAACATGAATCTGTTTTTCACCAAGTACAAAGATCAGCAGATCGAAGTGCTGTCCGATCCGAGCAGGCCGTGGCTTCGCGAGACGGTGAACGCCGCGTCGTCGCGCTCCTGGGGCTTCGAGATCGAGCCGACCTTCAGGGTCAGCGAGCGGCTCAGCGTCTACGCGTCGCTGGGTTACCTGAACACCAAGTTCGAGGACTTCACGCACGCGAGCCACGGCGACCTATCCGGAAAACCGTTCCCGGAGGCGCCGGAATGGTCCCTAGGCTTCGGCGGCCGCTACCAGTTCGAGAACGGCGTCTACGTGGGCGGCGACGCCAAGTACACCTCGAGCTACCTCAGCCGTCTCGAGGTCGGTCCGCCCGATCGGGTCGACCCCCGCATCATCGTCAACGCCCAGGCCGGCTACCGGAAGGACAACTGGGAGATCAACGCCTTCGCCGAAAACCTGCTCGATGAACGCTACCTCACCTTCATCGAGCGCGACGCGTCGCCACGCTACGGCACGCTTGGGCCGCGCCGATCCGTCGGAATGAACGTCAAGGTGAAGTTCTGACGTCGAAGAAGGCGGAGCCGCACGGCTCCGCCTCGACTGTTCGATCGGCGCAGAAGGACGTCCCCGAAGATCACAGCGGCGCCGATGGTCTTCAGGGCGACGTGCTGCTCGTGGTGGTGAGCGGGTACGATCCGTCGCAGGGCGACAGGCTGACGGCGGAGACGTTCGCCAACCCGCATCTGGAAGATGCTCCCCACAGTGCGGCCGGCGAAGTGCTGGCCGACCGCTGAAGACCGGAGCGCCCAACGGGGAGCGGATTCTTCGTCTGGGCGCCGACGGGCTCGATCGCGTGTTGCAGCGTGGTCACTCGCGCGGTGTTTGGCGCTTGGGTCGCGTGCGATCGCCAAACGGCCCGCCGTCGAAAAGCCGAGTGGGATCAAACGATCGCCCGTTCGTCTCAAGCCTTGTTTCTTTGTTCCGGGCGTCTGTCTAGACTCGTTCTAAGTCATTGTTCTTGCGCGTGTTTTGCTTGAGCGCCAGTATGCGCGACGCAGACGGGCGGCGGTCCCTCGCTGCGAACCCGCCGTGGACGAAGACGAAGCTATGCCAACACTGACGGGCTCAGCGCCCCGCGTGAGCGACCTCGACGGCGCCGAGCTTCTCAACCGGGCGATCGAAGATTACTACCATGAGATCGTCGCGGCGGCGGCGCGTCGAAGCGGCGTCAACGCCTTCGACATCGTGCACGACCTCTATCTCAAGCTCGCGGCCCAGCCGGGCGTGCTGCGCGACAAGCGCTCCCTCAAAGCCTACCTCTGCCGCGCGGCGGCCAATCTGGGCATCGACCGCTTCCGCCGCGACCGTTTCGAGGCGGCGCTGTTCTCGGGGGGCGAGCATGAGGCCTCGCTTGTCGCCGAAGACGCATCGCCGGAGCGCATGCTGGAGGTCGAGGCGCGCATCGCGATCCTGCGGGGCGCCATAGCCGAACTGCCGGCGCGCCGGCGCGCGGTGTTCATCCTCCACCGTTTCCACGGACTGACGGCGGATGACATCGCGACCCGACTTAACATCACCCGCAACATGGTCGACCGTCACCTGCGGCAGGCGCTGTCGCATTGTCTGGAGCGGCTGGTGGCGGTAGAGATCGAGCTGGCCGTCTGGTCGTGGAGCCGCTGATTTTCAGCCGTCTGATGGTCGCGCTTGCGCTCCGCGTACGTCCCGGGGACGGCCGTTCGCTCGTCTTCAAGATGAGAGGAAGGACGAGAGGCGGACCCCATGGGGGACACTCGCGCGACGCGCTCGCAGCGAAAACTGTATGATGAAGCCTCCGGCTGGGCGCTGAAACATCGCGAGGGCGGACGCGCCGGAGCGGACGACGCCGATTTCATGCGCTGGCTCGAGGCGAACCCGGACGGGCGGCGCGTCTATGAGCTCGCGGAGCGTCTCATGGCGGACGCGCCCATGGCGATCGGGTCGGATCCGGCGCTGCGGGAGTTCGGGACCGATCCCCGTCCGCGGATCAAGCCGATCGTGGCCGCCGCTCTCGCGCTGTTCCTCTCCGGCTCTCTCTTCGTGATGTTGGACGGACCGATGCGGCTTCGCGCGGATGCGATCGCCGGAACCGGAACGACGCCGACGCTGACGCTTTCCGACGGCACGATCGTGCAGCTCAACGCCTCGTCCGCCATTGCTGAAGATTACGATAGCGGCCGCCGGATCGTGCGGCTTCTGCGGGGGCAGGCGTTCTTTGACGTCGCGCCCGATCCCGCACGTCCCTTCACCGTGGAGGCCGGGCAGGTCCGCGTGACGGCCCTCGGCACGGCTTTCGACGTGCGTCTGGGCGCGACCGAGACAGACGTGACGGTCACGCACAACGCAGTTCAGGTCGAGCTCCAAGACGGCGCGGCCGGCCCGGCCCGGATCGGGCAGAACCAGCAGGCGGTGATCGACCGTGAGACGCGAACGGTCCGCAGCCGGGCCACGGACGGAGATCTCGCGCTGGCGTGGCGGCGAGGGCGGCTCGTCGTGGACGACGCGCCGCTGGCCTATGTGATCGAGGAGATGGGGCGCCACTTTTCCGGTCGGATCGTCCTTTCCGGCGGCGGCTTGGCGCAGCGGCGGGTGAGCGGCACGATCGCCATCGCCGACACGGACGCCACGCTGGAATTTCTGAAACAGTCTCTCGGTATCGGCGTGACGCGCCTTGGCCCGCTCATCATAATTCACAGCTGATCCCGGCGCGCCCGATAGATATTTATCGAGCGGCGCGTCGTCGTTTAGCGCGGGAAGCGACGCGCGCGTCCGACAGGCTGATGGGCGCCTGCCGCAAGTCAAAGCTGACTTTGCGAAGGCCCGCCCCGACCAAAAACAAGCCCCGCCAACGCTTGACCCTGGTGGCTCGCGTAGCGTCGCAGTGCGCCAAAGCGGCCATCCAGACTCCAGCCAAAACGGACGTTCAGGCCTGCGCGGTTCTGGAGCCTTGAGCGGTCCGACGGAGCCATCCGCAGAACGATCGGACCGCGGGATCGTCCGCAAAGCTCTCCGGCACGTAGGCGTAATAGCTGCGCGCCGGCAGCGCGGGCTGGTCAAAGGGGACGACGAGCCGTCCCGCGGCGACATCGTCGGCGACAAGCGCGGTCGGTCCCATGGCGACCCCGACGCCGTCGAGCGCCGCCTGGAGCGTCAGGTAGAAGTGCTCGAGCGTGATGGAGCGAGCCGGCTCAAGATCCGGGACCCGCGCCGCCACCAGCCATTGCGCCCAGACGCCCGGCAGCGTCGCGGAATGCAGAAGCGTGTGTCGGGCGAGATCCTGCGGACATGAAAGAGGCTGGCGATCGATCAGCGCCGGGCTGCAGACCGGAATCCGTGTCTCGGACAGGAACGCCTGGGCGACGTGGCCCGGAACCAGGTCCGGGCCACCCCGGATCGCGACGTCATAGGGGTCCTTCAGATCGGGAATCCGGGCGTTCGACGTGGTCAGGCGCACCTCGAGATGGGGATGCGCCATCTGGAACGCGGACAGTCGGGGGATCAGCCAGCGCAGCGTGAAGGTCGCGAGCGCGTTGACCCGCAGCAGCCGCGACGAGCGCTGCTCGATCTGCCGGGCGGTCGCGGCGGCGATCCGGTCCAATGCCGGGCCGATCTCGCCGAGGTAGGCGGCTCCGCGCTCGGTGAGCGTGACGCGCCGATGGCTCCTCGCGAACAGCGCGTGTCCCAGCCAGTCCTCGAGCAGGCGCACTTGCCGGCTGACGGCCCCATGGGTGAGGCCGAGCTCCTGCGCGGCCTCGGTGAAACTCTGCCGCCGCCCCGCTGTCTCGAAGACGCGCAGCGCGTTCAGCGGCGGAAGGCGGCGGCTCATCTGCGTCAGTTTTCCTCACATGAAACGTCAGGATAACTCGTTTGTCGCGAGGTCTTCCAGCGGGCAACGTGTGAGTCACCTTCTCACGCTAGCCTCCTGCGCACGCATCCCGATGACCGTTCTGGACGCCCCCGATCGACGTCGCGCGAACCGCACGCTCGCCGTCTCCGGCCTGCTGCACGCCCTGCACGACGGCTACACCGACCTGATCTATGTGCTGCTGCCGATCTGGCAGGCCGAGTTCGGTCTCAGCTACAGCCTGCTCGCGGTGCTGCGTGGTCTCTACGCCGGGGCGATGGCCGCTCTGCAGGTGCCGGCCGGCCGTCTCGCCGAACGGATCGATGGGCGCGTGATCCTCGCGGCGGGCACGGTCCTGGCCGCGATCGGCTATCTGCTGGCCGGCCTGTCCGGCGGCGCGCTGGGGCTCTGCGCGAGCCTCGCCTTGTCGGGCGCCGGATCGAGCGTCCAGCATCCCGTGGCGTCGGCCGCGGTCTCCCGGGCTTACGGATCTGCGGCGCGAGGGCCGATCGGGACCTACAACTTCACGGGCGATCTCGGGAAGGCCGCGCTCCCGGCGCTCACCTCGCTGCTGGTCGTCGCAATGCCCTGGCGTCATGCGCTTTGGCTCGTCGCGGCGCTTGGGCTCGTGATTGCGGCGACCGTCGTGATCATGCCGAAGATCTCCGCGCCGAAGGTTGAGGGGGCCGCGCCGTCCGGCGAAGGCCGCGGGGGCTTCCGGTTGCTGTGCGCCATCGGCGGGCTCGATACGGCCGCCCGGATGGGCTTCCTCACCTTCCTGCCCTTCATGCTGCAGGCGAAGGGCGCGGGCCTGCCGGCGATCGGTACGGCGTTCGCGGTCGTGTTCATCGGCGGCGCGCTCGGAAAGTTCGCCTGCGGATGGCTCGGCCAGCGGGTCGGCGTGCTGCGCGCGACGCTGCTGACCGAGGGGGCCACGGTCTGCCTTATCGTCATGGCGATGGCGGCCCCTCTGGGCCTCGCTTTCGCGCTTCTTCCATTCGTCGGAGTAGCGCTCAACGGGACGTCGTCCGTTCTCTACGGAACCGTGCCGGAGCTCGCGCCGACCGGTCGGGTCGAGCACGCCTTCGCGGTCTTCTACACCTTCGTCATCGGCGCGGGGGCGGCCGCCCCGGTGCTCTATGGCGCGCTCGGCGACGTCGGCGGCTGGTCATGGGGCATGACGAGCGCCGCGGCGACAGCGCTGGCCACCCTGCCGCTCGCCATTCTGCTGGCCCCACGCCTGACGGCGCGTTGACGCGCCGCTTCTCGATCCGGAGGTTCGAACATGGAGACCGCCGCCCAGGCGCCTGTCATTCTGATCACGGGCGGAGGCCGCGGCGTCGGCGCCGCGACCGCCCGTCTCGCCGCCGCGCGAGGCTACGACGTGGCGATCAGCTTCGTCGCCGACGAGGCCGCCGCTCGCACGGTGGCGGCGGACGTCGAGACCGCCGGTCGCCGGGCGCTGGCGATGCGCGCGGACAGCGCCGACCCGGCCCAGGTCGCGGACCTTTTCGCGGCCACCGACCAGACCTTCGGTCGGCTCGACGTGCTGGTGAACAACGCCGCGATGCTCGCTCGCCAGTCCCGGCTGGAGGATCTCGGCTTCGAACGCATGCAGCGCATCTTCGCCGTGAACGCGATCGGCCCGATCCTGTGCGCCCAGCAGGCCGCGAGGCGGATGTCGCATCGCCATGGCGGCCGGGGCGGGGTCGTGATCAATGTGTCCTCCGCGGCGGCGCGGCTCGGCAGCCCCGGAGAATATGTCGACTACGCCGCCTCGAAGGGCGCGCTCGAGACCTTCACGACCGGTTTCGCCAAGGAGGTCGCGCGCGAGGGAATCCGAGTCTGCTGCGTCCGCCCCGGGCACATCTACACGGACATGCACGCGAGCGGCGGTGAGCCGGGCCGGGTCGACCGAGTGAAGGACACGATCCCGATGGGACGTGGCGGCCAGCCCGAAGAGGTCGCGCGAGCGATCCTGTGGCTCGCGGGCGAAGAGGCGTCCTTCGTCACGGGCGCGTTCCTGGACGTGACCGGAGGAAAGTGAGGCGTCGGACGCCCCGACCTGATCCGGTGGCTCGCTGGATCAGGTCGGGATCGCGCTGTCGTGGCGCGGCGGGATAAGTGTCGTCCTCTCCCGCGTGGCCGCGCAGGACGGACGGTGCGCGATAAGCCGGTCATTCGAACAGCGAGACGCACCAGTAGCTGCAGGCGGAGATCGTGGCCGCAGCCGGCATCGTCAGCACCCAGGCGACCACGATGTTGCTCGCGACGCCCCAGCGGACGGCGGAGGTCCTCCGCGCCGCTCCGACGCCGACGATCGCGCCCGTGATCGTGTGCGTGGTCGAGACTGGAACGCCAAGCCATGTCGCGCCGAACAACGTCAGCGCGCCGCCCGTCTCCGCGCAGAAGCCCTGCATCGGCTTGAGCCGCGTGATGCGCGAACCCATCGTGTGCACGATCCGCCAGCCGCCCGAGAGCGTGCCGAGGGCCATCGCGGCCTGGCAGGACAGCACGACCCAGAGCGGCACGTGAAACTCGCCCGAGCCGTAGCCGGACGAATAGAGCAGCACCGCGATGATCCCCATGGTCTTCTGCGCGTCGTTGCCGCCGTGGCCGAGCGAGTAGAGCGAGGCCGAAACGAACTGGCCGATGCGGAAGGTGCGGTCGACCATGAAAGGCGTCTGGCGCAGGAACGCCCAGGTCACCGCGAGCACGAGCAGAAGCGCGAGGACGAAGCCGACCGCCGGCGACAGCACGATGGCGGCCGCAGTCTTCAGGAGGCCCGCCCACACGATCGACGACAACCCGATCTTGGCGAGGCCGGCGCCCACGAGTCCGCCGATCAGCGCATGGCTCGACGAGGAGGGGATGCCGAGCCGCCAGGTCAGCAGATTCCAGACGATCGCGCCGATGAGGGCGGCGAACACCACGCCGGGGGTGACGATGTCGGCGTCGATGATGCCGCGCCCGATCGTCTCGGCGACATGCAGGCCGAAGAACAGGAAGGCGATGAAGTTGAAGAACGCCGCCCACAGCACGGCGTAGCGCGGACGCAGGACGCGCGTCGACACGATGGTCGCGATCGAGTTCGCGGCGTCGTGCAGACCGTTCAGGAAGTCGAACGCCAGCGCCACCCCGATGAGGGCGATCAGCAACGGAAGCGAGAGAGCCGCGTCGCCCACGGTCAGACGTTCTCGACCACGACGCCACTGATCTTCTTCGCGACGTCCTCGAAACGGTCCACCACGTCCTCGAGCCCGTCATAGATCTCGCGGCCGATGATGTAGGCCATCGGGTCGGTCTGGCCGACGGTGCGGAACAGCTCCTTCACGCCCTGATCGTGCAGGTCGTCGGAGCGGTTCTCGATGGCGATGATCGTCTCGGCCAGCACGACGAGCCGGTCCGCGTCTCGCCCGAGCGACGAGAGCAGCGGTATCGCTTCGGCGGTCAGGCGAGCGGCTTCGACGATGGTCACGCCGATCTCCTGCATGATCGGATCGAAGGTCCTGAGCTCATAGAGGGTGACCGCCTTCACCACCTTGTTCATCTCGTCAATGGAATCGTCCATCGCCTGGATGAGTTCGGCGATGTCCGCGCGGTCGAAGGGCGTAACGAAACTGCGGCGCAGCGCCTGCTGGACCTCGCGCGCGACTTCGTCGGCCAAGTTCTCTTGGCGCACGACCTCCGCCGCGTGGGCCGGCACGCCATCGCCGCCTTCAAGCATTTTCTGGAAGGCGGCGGCGCCGGAGACCAGGATCTTCGAGTGCTGCTCAAAGAGCTCGAAGAACCGGTCCTCCTTCGGCATCAGTCGGCGGAAAAACGTCAGCATCAGGCCTCCGGCGCGTGAGGGCCCTAACTGGACCAGCCCAGACGGATCGCAACTACGTCATCGGCGTTCCGATGTCGCCGACGAAAACCAACTTCCCCCCAAAAGCGCGCCGAAGGGGGCTATCCTGGCGATGGCGCGGAGCGCACGGGAATGCGCGGATCAGACTGATCCAGAAGTGGACGTCCCTAAGGTCTGAGATGGATCATAAGTGGTCAGTGAACCGCCGCCGCTGAGCGCCGCAAGCAAAACGAATGATCGTCGTTGAAAACAAATTTCCATGTCGGCGCTATACGCTTAGCGCAGGTCACGCGCGCCTTTGAGACGATAGTCGTGGCTCAAGGCTCGCCGGCGAGCCTTTGCGTCGCTTGCGCCAGCGACGTCAGCGAACCGCCTTCGACCGTCGCGAGATAGGCTTCGCCCATCACGTCCGCGGCGAGATCCTTCAGGGTCGACCCCGGCGGAACCTCGATGGCGAAGGTCACGCCCAGTTCGAGAAGAAGCCGCACGGCATCTCGCCAGCGGACCGGCTCGGCCACGTTGCGCGCCAGATCCTCGGCGATCGCCTGCGGCGTCGACAGACGACGCGCCGTGCGCGCGCTCACGATGGCGCGGCGGGGCGGCTGAAGTTCGACGCCGCTCAAGGCGTCGCGAAGGCAGCTCGCGACCGGCGCGACGAGCGGGCAATGGGAGGGCGTCCGCACGTTCAGCCGCTCCGCTTTGCGGGCGCCGCGCTCGACCGCGAGCCACTCGACATGCGCCAGTGCGGCCTCGGCGCCGGAGACGACGATCTGGAGCTCGGCGTTGCGGTTGGCGACGTAGAGGTCGCCGTCGCGCCGCGCCTCTTCGACGAGGGCCGCCACGACGCTTTCGCGCAGCCCGACGATCGCGGTCATGCCGTACCCCTGCGGGTGACTTTCCGCCATCAATCCGCCGCGCAACGCGACCAGACGCAGGGCGTCCCGAAACGTGAGCGCCCCGGCCGTCACCGCGGCGGGAAACGCCCCGACCGAGTGCCCGGCCACGACGTCCACGCGCGCGCCTTCCGCGAGCAGCGCCCTCGCGGCCGCGACGCCTGCGATCGTAAGCGCCAGCTGGGCGCCGTGGGTGCGCGCGAGCGTCTCGGCGGCGTCGAAGTCGCGCCAGTCGCGGCCGAGCGCGTCGGCCGCCTCCTCGAGCGCCGCGCGGATTTCGGGATGGTCCGGCAGGCCTGACAACATTCCCGGCCGTTGGGAGCCCTGGCCGGGAAAAAGCAGCGCGGTTCTCAGCATAGGGGCGCGAGTTCGTCGCGCGCGACGAGCCGCGGGCCTTCCCGGGTTCTGAGGAGGACGTCGACCGAGCCGCCGAGATACTCGTCGAGGGAGACCGCCCCCTCCGCGAGTTCGAGCAGGACGTCGACCCGCAGCGGCGCGCGATCCGCCTCAGCGGCGAGCCGATCGAGCGTCCGCCGCTCAGGTCGGCGGGTGACACGCAGCACAAGATCCAGGTCGCTGCTGGTGGTCAGGGTCGCGCGTGACGCCGCGAGTTCGAAGCCCGCGGCGCCGGCCGGCCCCCAGGATGCGCCGGTCGCCTCAAGCGCGGGTCGTAGCGAAGCGAGCGCGTCGAACGCCGGATGGGGCCGCGGCGGCGCGCGGCCGGCGAGGTCCGCAGGGGTGACGGCCTCGACCACGTCTTCGGCTCGGACGATCGCGGCGAACCGCTCGGCTCGCGTCGCGCCACGGACGCCTACGGCGACGCGCCCTCCCGCTTCGCCGCCACGCCGGACGACGACCCAAGGCGTCTCGGCGAGGGAGGCCGCGACCCAGGGCGACGCGTCCGCGCCCTCAAGCGCCAAGGGCGACGCCAGACGCAGCAGATCGTGGCACTTCAGGCCCATTGCCGTCTCAACGCCTCCCGCACCCGGATGGAGGCGGCCCGGTTTTCCCGGGCCGCCACGGACGCGAGGCGGCTCGAGAGATCGCGCGGCCCCTGGCGGGCGTCCGCGACGGCGGCCGCGACGCGCCCGGCGACCTTGGCTACGTCCGTGTCGCCCGGCGCGTCGGCGTCGACGCCGTCGATCAGTTCGTGGATCAGCCCGAGCCTCGCGAAGGAGCGCACGTCATAGGCGAGCGGCAGGATCTCCTCGCCGAGTTTCTCCAGCTGCTCGACCGTGCGCTTGGTGACGCGCGCCGCAGCCTGCTTGCCCATGGCATGTATCGACACGCCCGCGTCGTCGAGCGCCAGCACCCGGTTCGACTGATAACCGTGCGCGAGAAACGCGCCGGAGAGCGCGCGGCCGACGATCAGCGACACGACGGGATGCCCGGCGAGCCGGGCGCTCGCATAGGCGTCCGCGGCGGCCGCGCAGGCGAGATGAATGCCGTAAAGCTCCTCGGCGCGGCCATAGGCCTGGCTCGGCACGTCGACGATCGCGAGAATGAGACGCCCGGAGCCGTCCATGGCTTCGCGGACGCGCGCCGCGACGCCCCAGCCTTCGTCGAGCCCGACCTCGCCGGTTCGCGCACGTGGGAACCGGTTGTCGGGATCGGGAGCGACAGCGATCATCCGAACGCGCTCGCCGCCGAGCTCCACGTCGGCCGCGAGCACCGAGGCCGGACCGCCGGCGAGAAGAGGCGCGCCGGCGGCGAGCGCTTCGAACCAGACGCGTCCACGGCTCAAGCCGGCTTCGGTCATCTCTCGTCTCCCGTCCAAAGCGCGCGAAGCGCCGGGCCCGTGGGCTCCGCCGGGAGCCTCCTGAGCCGGTCGCGCCAGAAGTCGATCCGCTCGCTGCGATGTTCGAGCGGGCGCCCGGCCTCGAAGGCCTTGCGGACCGCCTCGGCGATCGCGTCGGCGTCGTCGGCCACGAGTTCGTCGGCGAGGCCGACCGCC
The DNA here is from genome assembly GCF_042681025.1 of Methylopila henanensis. NCBI lineage: Bacteria > Pseudomonadati > Pseudomonadota > Alphaproteobacteria > Hyphomicrobiales > Methylopilaceae > Methylopila > Methylopila henanensis. The sequence continues at coordinate 687,365 of NZ_JBHUER010000010.1, read as the reverse complement.
CGCCGCTGCTCTCCGCCGGTCAGGCTCCAGATCAGCGGCCGGTCCCGGCTGTCGAGTTCCTCGAGGCCGGCGTTCTGCTCGATCACCTCGGGGCCGTTGAGGCCGAGCCGCCCCTGACGCGTGACGATGAGGCGGCTCATCAGCCCCGCGGTGATGCCCATTCCGCCGAAGCAGCCCACCATGCCGGCGATCACGCCGACGACCGGGACATGGGCGCGCAGCGCCACCACGGCGGCGTGGACGTCGGCCATGGCCGCAAGGCCGAGATTGGCCTCCTGCAGGCGCACGCCCCCCGTATCGAGAACGATGACGGGACGGACCGGCCGTCCGGCCTTGCAGTCATCGAGCGCGAGCTCCAGCGCGCCGGCGATCTTGGCGCCCGACACCTCGCCGGTCGATCCGCCCTGGAACGCGCCTTCGATCGCGATGGCGACCGCCGACGCGCCGCCGATCGTTCCGCGCGCCACCACCACCCCGTCGTCGGCCTGAGGAACGACCCCCTGACGGGCGAGCCAGGGCGACTCGATCCGGTCGAAAGGCCCGAGCAGCTCCCGAAACGTGCCGGGATCGAGCAACGCTTCGGCGCGCGCGCGGGCGCGCAGCTCGACGAAGCTGGCGCGGTCGAGAAGCGCAGGGCGGCTCATCGCCGGGTCTCCTCGAGCGCCTGGGCGAGACGCAGCGAAACGACGCCCGGCGTCGCGCCGAAGTCATTGATGTCGATCTTCGCCGCGATCGGGTTGCGGACGAAGAAGCGTTCGAGCGTGGCGCGCCAGATCGGCTGGAAACCGTCCACGCTGGTGCGCACGGACACGACGGTCTCGTTCGCCGGCTCCATCAGCACCTCGAGATCGCCCGAGCCGACCACGCCCACATGGGCGCGCTTTGCGAGCGGCGCGTTTCCGGAAAAACGGAGTTCGAAGCTTTCCATCGGCTCAGGCCTCCCAGCTCGCGCGGTCGAGCGCATCGAGGAAGAGCGCGGCGGCGAGCATGTCCGCCGCGCCTCCGGGCGAGGCGTTGAGCGCCAGAAGGCGGCGGTCCAAGCTCCGCAGCGCCGCCATGCCGGCCGGCGTCGTGGCGCCGCCGGCCGCGATCACAGCGCGGGCCCCGAGACGCGTCACGCGGAGCGCGAGCCGTCCGCCGCGATGCAGGAGGCAGGTGTCGTCGAGGCTCGTCATCACGGCGAGCAGCGCGTCGAGGCGCGCAACGGTTTCGGAAGCGCCTTGGGCCCGGCGCGTTTGGAGCATGTCGAGCGCCGCTTGTGCGTGCGGGAAGCCCGCCGCGGCCTCGCCGCGCGCGCCCGCCACGCCGTACCGCCTGCAGGCGCGGGCGCCGTTGAGGTCGAGCGGGGGCGCGGCGCGGTCGGGAAACCGGGCGATCTCGCCCGCGGTCGCGCGGATTTCGTCCGCCGAAGCGCCGGGTCGAATGGCGGCCGCCGCGACCAGCAGGCCGAGCGCGAAGATCGCTCCGCGGTGCGTGTTGACCCCTCCGGTCACGGCGAACATCGCGGCTTCGCCGGCGCGACCGATCGCTGCGAGGTCTTCGCGCAACGTCTGGGAAGGGGCGCGGCCCCGGGCCGCCGCTTCGAGCGACGCAAAGGTCGGCCGCAAGGCTCGCGCGGAGGCCAGGAAATGGCCGAGCTCTACGTCGGCGTGCGCGCCGGGGCCGCGAGCGTCCACGAGGCCAGGCTTCGGTGAGAGTTCGGCCTCGGCGATCAGAGCGGAGACGGCGAGGTCTGCAAGGCCGCCAGTAGGCGGAACGGGGCGCGACGCGTCCGCGTAAAGCGGCTTCGCGCCCTTCGCTTCTTTCTGAACCGACCCCTCCCCACCGAGGGGAGGAGAGAGAGGCGCCGCCGACCGTGTATCGTCAGCGACCGCGAGGCAGGACATCGCCATCTCAAAAGCTCCTGAACTTCACCGGGGGCCGGTAGAGCCCTCCCGACCAGTCGACCAGATCCTCGACGGTGCGGGCCGCGAGCAGCGAGCGGGTCGCCTCCGCAGGGTCGACGCCGAGATCCTCCGGATAGGCCACGATCCCCTTGCGCCGCAGGTCGTCGGTTCGCCGGGCGTCATGGCGAAGCCCGATCGGGCTGACGCCTGCGACCGCCGCGATGGCGGCGCGGCGCTCGTCCTCGTCGGCCGCGAGATAAAGGTAGGCGACGCCTTCCTCGGTCACGACATGGCTGACGTCGTCGCCATAGATCATGACCGGCGCGATCGGCATGCCGGCGGCCTGCCCGACGCCGACCGCGTCGAGCTCCTCCACGAAGGTCGGCACGCCGCCCTTCTGGAAGGTCTCGGCCATCTGCACGACGAGCTTCTTGCCCCGGGCCGTCGGCGAGGGGTCGGTCTTCATGTCGAGCCAGGCCTTGCTGGAATGGCGTCGACCGCGCGGGTCGTGGCCCATGTTGGGCGCGCCGCCGAAGCCTGCGAGGCGTCCGGCGGTGACGGTCGAGGAGTTGCCGTCGCCGTCGATCTGGAGCGTCGCCCCGATGAACATGTCGACCGCGTACTGCCCGGCCAGCTGGCAGAACACGCGGTTCGAGCGCAGCGACCCGTCGGGGCCGGTGAAGAACACGTCGGATCGCGCCGCGATGTAGTCCTCCATCCCGACCTCCCCGCCGAAGCAATGCACGCTGTCGACCCAGCCGCTCTCGATCGCGGGAATGAGCGTCGGATGCGGGTTCAACGTCCAGTGCCGGCAGATCTTGCCCCTGAGGCCGAGACGCTCGGCGTATGTCGGGAGCAGCAGCTCGATCGCCGCGGTGTTGAAGCCGATGCCGTGATTGAGCGAGACCACGCCGTGGCGCTCGTAGACCCCGCGGATCGCGAGCATCGCCATCAGCACCTGTTGCTCGGTGATGAGGCGCGGATCGCGCGTGAAGAGCGGCTCGATCGCGGCCGGCCGGTCGGCCTTCACCACGAAGTCGATCCAGTCTCCGGGGATGTCAACGCGCGGCAGTTCGTCGACGATCTCGTTCGCCTGCGCGATCACGATCCCGCCGCCAAAGCAGCAGGCCTCCACGATGGTGGGCGTGTCCTCGGTGTTCGCGCCCGTGTAGAGATTGCCGCGCCGGTCCGCCTTTTCGGCCGCCACCAGCGCGACGCGTGGCGTCAGGTCCACGAACATGCGGGCGTAGAGCTCGACATAGGTGTGGATGGCGCCGACCTCGAGCAGCCCGTCCTCAAGCAGTTGCGCCACCCGTAGCGACTGCGGGCCGGCGTAGGCGAAGTCGATCTTCTTCGCGACCCCGGTCTCGAAGATGTCGATCTGCTCGGGACGGGAGATCGACGAGATCAGGAGATGAAGGTCGTGGACCTTCGCAGGAGCGACCTTCGCAAGCGAGCGGGAGAGGAAGTCGGCCTGCTTCTGGTTGTCGCCCTCGAGCGCGACGCGGTCGCCCGGACGCAGCACGGCTTCGAGCGCCTCGACCATCTTCGCGGCGTCGAGCGTCTTGCCGTCCGCGAAGGCTTGGGTCCCGCGCAGCCGCTCCGCCTTGTCGTCGCGGCGGGCGGTCCAGGAACGGCCGGTCTCGGTCGATTGCGTCATGGCGTCTTTCAAACCTTCATCAGGCGCAGCGCGCGCTTCGAGACGACGGCCGGCGTCGCGTCCTCACGCCGGGGAGCTTCGGGCGCACGCCCGAGGCTCCCCGAAGCGCGCGGGACCGCCGGCCTCATCGCGCTCACAGCGCCACGAACAGGAACCAGACCACGAAGGGCGCGATCGCCGTGACGAGCGCTCCGTAGCCGAGCAACTGCTTGAAGAAGGCGTCGCGGGAGCCTTCCGGCGAATTCGCCAGCACCAGCGCGCCGTTGGTCGAGAAAGGCGAGACATCGACGATCGTGGACGAGACCGCCATGGCCGCGATGAAGCCGATCGCGCCGACGCCCGTGTCGCCTTGCAGGAACGGCACCGCGAGCGGGATCAGCGAGCCGAGCACCGCGGTCGACGAGGCGAAGGCGGACACCACCGCGCCGATGAGGCACAGCAGCAGCGCGACGAAGATCGGCGAGGCGAGATGCGTCACGCCGTTCGCGACGAAATCGATCGTGCCCATCTTCTCCATCACGCCGACATAGGTCGACACGCCGGTGATGAGGACGATCTCGGGCCAGGTGACCTGCGCGACCGCCTTGCGCTGGAGGGTCGGCGAGATAAGCGACAGGACGAGGCCGATCGCGATCGCGCAGAAGCCGATGTCGAGGTTGAAGCCGAGGGTCAGCACGGCGAGCGCCACGATGCCGACGAGCGTCGCGATCTGGTAGGGCCGGCTGTCGGCCATCGGATGTTCGGGCTTCCGGTTGTGGGCGATGTCCTCCTCGGCCAGCAGGGCCTCGGTTTCGGCGTCGCCATAGCGCTCCGGCGTCTCGGCCGGACGGGCCCGGTCGTCGACGATGTCGGCGTTGGACGGACCGCCCGCGGGCGCGAGCCGGGCGCCGAACAGCTTCCGGCCGCCGAGCACGAAGAACAGCAGCAGCGCGACGCCGCCATTGACCGCGAAGCTCGCGAGGAAGGTGACCATCGGCTCGAGCGGAAGGCCGGCCTTGGCCACGACGCCGTTGGTGATGCCGCCATAGATCGAGATCGGCGAGAAGCCGCCGGCCTGCGCCCCGTGGATGACCATGAGGCCCATCAGAAGCGGCGAGATTCCGTATTTGATCGCGAAGCCGAGCGCGATCGGCGCGATGATGGCGACCGCGCCGGGCGAGACGGCGCCGACGGAGGTCAGCGCCGCCGCGACGAAGAACATGATCCACGGGATCGCGGCGACGCGGCCCTTCACGGCGCGCACCGCGATCCGCACCAGCCAGTCGATGGTGCCGTTCGTCTGCGCGATGGCGAACAGATAGGTGATGCCGACGAGCGTCAGGAAGAGGCCGGTCGGGAAGAAGCCGAGAATGGCCTTGCTCGTGAGGCCCGCGACGAGCGTTCCGAGCAGGAAGGCCCCGGTGAAGGCGATGACGCCCATATTCACCGGCAGCACGGTCGCCACGACGAACATCAGGCCAAGGCCGAGGATCGACAGGATCTCAGGCGACATGGGCCGCCCTCCCGCGTCCGGTGAGATTTGACGCTTCTGGACAGGCCGCTCGCGCAAAGCCGCAGCCCCCGCGCCGCAGGGGCGCGAGCTCAAGCTCTTTCATGGCATTTCCTCCACGGGCAAGGCCGTTTTCGGCTCTCGTTGCATCCATGGAACGCCCACAAAAATACGCTGTCAATAATTTCGTATACAAAAACCTCGGTTGTGCGTTTCAGCAGGGGCGCCTAAATTTCCTGCGTTCTTCCTCGCCATCGCCAGGCCACGCTGAAAATGACCGCCGCAGCGACCGCGCCCCTCGCCTTCGATCCAACCGGCCGCCGGGCCGACGCCCTGCGCCTGGAGCTCGAGAACGCGATCGTCACCGGCCGTTTCAAGCCGGGCGACAGGCTGGACGAGCAGTCGCTCGCGGATCGGTTCGGCGTGTCGCGCACCCCTCTGCGGGAAGCGCTCGGCCAATTGGCGGCGACGGGCCTCGTGACGCTGATGCCGCGACGAGGCGCCTTCGTCGCGACGCTTGGCTTTCGCGACATCATCGAGCGGTTCGAGACCATGGCGGCGCTCGAGGCGATGGCCGGAAGCCTCGCGGCGCGCCGGATCGACGGTCCGGGCCGCCGCGATCTGGAAGCCTCTCTGCAGTCCTGCCGCGACGAGGCCGAGCGCAGCGACAGCGACAGCTACTACCTCGCGAACGAGAGCTTTCACCTCGTCATCTACGCCCAGGCGCACAACGCCTTCCTGGGCGACGAGGCGCGCCGGCTGCACCAGCGGCTCAAGCCTTACCGACGCCTGCAGCTGAGAGCTGGCGCGCGCGTCAGCGTCTCGCTCGCCGAGCACGAGCGCATCGCCGAGGCGATCCTTGCCGGCGATTCCGCGAGCGCCGAACGCGAGCTCAAGAACCACATCCTCGTCCAAGGCGACCGCCTGAACGACTTTCTCGCAGCCTTCGAGCGCTCGACGTCCGCCTAGCGGCGATCAGCGAGAGCCTGACGCCACAGCTGCGCAGGCGTGTCGACGTCCTGCGGCGTCGTCTTCGCCATGAGCCTGCTTTTCGCTTTCGGCGACGATCCCGCGTTTCAGCACGACCTCAAGATCGGCGACCTTCTCGAAATCCTTCAGCAGCCCTCATCGGCCGGCTGGATGCGCGGCGACGCGCGGATCAGCGCATCCGGATCGGAATCCGAAGCGGGCGAGACCGTGTCCGTCCTTTAGGCCCGAGCGCCCCCTTTGGCCCGTGCCGTCGCCTTGACGGCGACGCCGAGCGCCTGTCGCCGCCGGGCCCGCGTGACGAGGCGAACGCGTCGGTCGATCTTCAACCGGTCCACGAGCTCCTCCTTTTCTTGCGCGTCAGAACTGCCAGTTGGCGGGCACCCAGGCGTAGGCGGCGTCGGTCTTGAGCATCCGACCGAGGCCGGGGAACGGGAAGTGGAAGCCAAGCACGGGTATGCGGTCGGCCGCCGCCCGGTCGAAGATGCGCCGGCGGGAGGCGAGGGCCGCCTCCTTGTCGCGGTCCGGGCCGGGAATCCAGGGCCTGTCCACGTTGACGACCGGGTGATAGGCGAGGTCCGCCGTCAGCAGCAGCTGATCGTCGCCGGAATGGACGAGAAACGTCGCCATGCCCGGCGTGTGGCCGGACGCGACGATCGTCGTAAGGCCGGGCACGATCTCGGCGCCGGCCTCATAGAGCGTGAGATCGTTCTTCACCGGCTCGAGGCTGTTCTTGATGGCCGCCGCGAAGCGCACGCGGAAATCCTGCGGGACGGGCATGTAGGATAGGTCCGGGTCGGCGCGGACGAAGAAATCCCAGTCCGCCTTCGGGACGAAGACCGTGGCGCGGGGAAAGGCTTTGCCGCCGTCCGCCGTTCTCAGATTGCCCACATGATCGGGATGGGTGTGCGACACGACGATCACGTCGATGTCGGCGGGGCCAAGTCCAAGCGCCGCCAGGTTCTCGAAAATGCGGCCGCCGTTCGGGCCCATCGTCTTGCCCGCGCCCGCCTCGATCAGGATCCGCCGCCCGCCGGTCTCGATCAGCAGCGTGTTGAGGTTGAGCGTCATGTGGTCGGGGGCAAGAAACGCGCGTCGCAGCGCCTCCTGAAGCTCCGCCTCGGGCGCGTCGCTCGCATAGACGCGCGGCGGACCTCCGATGACGCCGTCGCTCAGGACGGTCGCCCGGATGTCGCCGACACGGAAGCGGTAGCAGCCGAAATTGCCGCTCAGCGAGAGCGCCCCTTGAGCCTTCGCGCCGCCGGAGCCGCCGATGGCCGGGACGACCGCGCTTGATGCGCCGGCGACGGCGGACAGCATGATGACGCGTCGGTTGAGGGTGAAGGCGTTCATCGGTCTTCCCTTCCGTGTGGGCTCCGCGCCTCATTCCGTCGGGGTCCCGAGGAGCCGGCGAGAGGAAGCAAGCCGGGCGCGGCGGTTACGGCGGCGGCGACCATGACATGACGTCATTCAAGCGATAAGATGCGCAATCAGGATCAGCTTGATTAGAAAAACTTCTTAATGAACCCCATCCGGCTCGACAGCTTTGATGTGTTCGTCTCGATCGTGCGTTGTGGCGGCTTCCGCGCTGCGGCGCTCGAGCGCCGCGTGTCGTCATCGGCCCTGAGCCAGACGATGCACGCGCTCGAGGAGAGCCTCGGCATCCGGCTGCTCAATCGCACGACGAGAAGCGTGTCGCCCACGGAAGCCGGGCAACGTCTCCTTGAACGGTTGGCGCCCGCGCTGGGCGACATCCGGCTGGCGATCGCGGAGGTCGGCGCGTTGAGGGACACGCCGTCCGGCACGCTCCGGATCAACGCCCCGGCGCCGGCGGTCGACCATGTTCTTTGCCCGCTGGCGTTCGACTTCATGGACGCCTATCGCGAGGTGAACATTGAAATCATCAGCGACGCCGCGGTCATCGACATCGTGGAGCAGGGCTTCGACGCCGGCGTCAGATTCGGCAAGCAGCTGGCGCAGGACATGATCGCGCTGCCGCTTGGGCCCGCGCTTCGCTATGCGATCGTCGCTTCGCCGGGCTACGTCGAAAGGCGCGGCCGACCGCAGACGCCGCACGATCTCGTCCGTCACGAATGCGTCAAGCGCAGGTTTCCCGGGGGCGCTCTGGTCACCTGGCGGTTCGCCAAGGGGAACGAAGAGATAGAGGTCACTCCCACGGGCCGCCTCATGGTGAGTTCGGCGCATAACGAGTTGCAGGCGGCGCTGGCCGGCAGGGGGATAGCCCACATCTTCGATGACTACGCCAAACCCCATATCCTGAACGGCGGACTCGTCGAGCTCCTCTCCGGTTGGAGCCCGACATTGCCGCACTGGTTTCTATATTATCCGAGCCGACGTCTCCCGAGCGCCGCCATGCGCGCTTTTCTCGATTACGTCAGGAGCTACGACTGGCAGGCCGGAGCGGCGGACCGGGGACCCAAGGTCATGCCGTAGCGGGCCGCAGCCATATCAAGCACAGCGGGCGCAAGGTCGAAGACCCTGTCCAAACCGCGCGTCTTTCAGGCTTCATTTGACGCGCTGGAATTCGATCTTGATTCTCGTCCCGTCCGGTCGCCGAAAATGCTCGGTCATACGGTCGCCATCGACCACCAGACTCAGATCGTCACGAGTCCGGACGCCGCCCACCCAATTCGGAAATGTCGAGCCTTCCACCCGGTTCCCGCTGAATTCGCCCTTCTCGTCGACGGTGTAGGTTCCGAAAAACCCGATGCTGCGCGACATGGCCATGCGGTTTTCATCATCCGTTCCCTGGCCGCGAGCATCGGAAGCAAACCGCGGGACGTCAGCGTCAGTAAGAACTTCGACGAAATGCATGTCGGGAGTGAAGACAAGAAGACCGTTCGGTTTGTCTCCATAGGCGGCGATGTTTTTCCCCCCGGGGTCGATCGTCGCCGACATCATCCGCCAGGTCCCCACGACCTGGTTCTCTGCGGCGGTCTGCGCCAAGGCGGAAGACGAGATGCTCAAGGCGAGAGCGAGTGTAATCGGGCGATTGAGCATGGCTTTCCTTTGTTGTTCATGGGGGACTGTGCGTCCAAACCCTCGCGGCTGCATCGCAGATGCTCTTAGTCCGCGTAATTCGCGGTCTCCTGCTGCGCCTCAAGGGTCTTCAGCCGCGCAAGGATCGTCGCCCATCCTTCGCGCCTTCGGAGGTAGATCATCGAGGATGGTGATATAAGGTCTTCAATATGGGATGATGGGGTGAAAATTAGTCACGAATGGCCCGCCCGAGCCTGAACGATCTGGCCGCTTTCGCAGCGGTGGCCAACCATCGGAGTTTCCGCCGCGCCGCCGATGTCCTGGGCGTTTCGCGCTCCGCGCTCAGCCACGCGATCATCGGCCTGGAGGGAAAGCTGGGCGTCCGGCTGTTCAACCGAACGACGCGCAGCGTGTCGCTCACTCAGGCCGGCGCACGCCTGCTCGCACGCCTCGATCCGGTTCTTCAGGATCTCGACCAGGCGCTCGATACGCTCTCGGACGAACGCGGAACCCCCAGCGGCGCGCTGCGGATCAACGCGAACAAGAGCGGCGCCCGCATCCTGCTGGCAGAGGTCGTGCCGCCGTTTCTCGATCTCTATCCCGAAGTCGAGCTCGATCTGGTCTCGGAGGGACAGCTCGTCGACATCGTGGAACGGGGCTTCGACGCCGGAGTGCGCCTGCTTGAGGCCGTGCCGCGCGACATGGTCGCGGTCAGGTTCGGGGGCGAGGTGCGTTTCATCGCCGTGGCCGCGCCGTCCTATCTGAAGGGCCGCGCGACGCCGAAGACGCCCGACGACCTGCATGCGCATCGCTGCATCCGTCAACGCTTGCCCAGCGGCAAACGCTATCGCTGGGAGTTCGCCAAACGCGGCGCCGAGATCGCGGTCGACGCGCCGGGCCGCCTCACTCTCGACGACAATGATCTTCTCGTGCAGGCGGCGGTGGCCGGGCGCGGCGTCGCCTATGTCCCCGAGCATTTCGCCAAGCCATTTCTGAAATCAGGTCAGCTTGTGGCCGTTCTCGATGACTGGTGCCCGCCGACGCCGGGCTTGGCGCTCTATTACCCGCGCAGCCGGCACGTGCCGTCGCCGTTGCGGGCCTTCATCGATCTGTTGAAGCAGCTGGACAGGACCCGATGACGGCCGCGAGGCCCAACGGCACCACCCCCGGTTAGAGCTTCAGGGGTATCCTCGGGCTTCATGTTTCTGCGGGCTAGGCGCGACGCAATTCCTGCGAATCTGTCAGAAAGATCTGATGGGGACGCCGCGCGAGGCGGCGCCGAAACATGACGCGGAATGCGCGGCGTCGGTTCCGGCCCGTCGCTGGGGCGGTCGCAGCCGAGGCCGCGTCTGGCCGCCCCTTGCCGCCGCCGGACCGACGGAGGCCGACTCCGTATCGAAATCCATCTCGCCAGCTCGCGACCGGTCCGAAGTTCGAGAGATGTCGAACGGATCGCACTCTGCGCCAATTCTCGATGCGTGCGCCGAGCGATCCCTTGTTCGAAAGACGGTCCATACCGTACGCTGCGCGATATCTTCGCAATCGTCCGGGGTTTCATGGACCCGCTGTCGCAAGTCCTCTCGCTGCTCAAACCGCAGAGCTACATTTCCTCCGGCTTCCATGCCGGCGGCGACTGGTCCGTGCAGTTCGGCAGCCAGCACCAGCTCATCAAGTGCTACGTGGTCGTTGCGGGTTCCTGCTGGCTCGCCGTCGACGGGCTTCCCGAGCCGTTGGCCCTCGAGGAAGGCGACAGTTTCGTCCTGCCGAGCGGCCGGCCCTTTCGCCTCGCCAGCGATCTCACCCTACCGTCCGTTTCGGCCTCCGAAATCCTTCCGCCCGCCCGAAGGGGCGGCGAGGTGCGCCTCAACGGCGGCGGCGACCTGTTTCTGGTCGGCAGCCGTTTCGGCGTGAGCGGCGGCCATGCCGACATGCTGTTGGCGCTGCTGCCGCCCGTCGTGCATCTTAGAAAGGCCTCTGAGCAGGCCGCGCTGCGATGGTCGGTCGAGCGGATGATGCAGGAGCTGCGCGAGGGCGAGCCGGGCGGCTATCTGGTCGCCCAGCACCTCGCCCACATGATGCTGGTCCAGGCGCTGCGCGTTCATCTGGCGGAGGGACCCGGGCTCGGCGTTGGATGGTTCTTCGCGCTCGCCGACAAGCAGCTCGCCAAGGCGATCAACGCCATCCACGCCGATCCGGCTCGCCGCTGGACGCTGCAGGAGCTCGGCGAGGCCGCCGGCATGTCCCGCTCGACCTTCGCGCTGCGGTTCAAGGAGACCGCGGGCGAAACGCCGATGGACTATCTCAGCCGGTGGCGCATGCTGCTCGCCTGCGACCGGCTGGAGAACAGCGGCGATCCTGTCTCCGTCATCGCGCCTGAGCTCGGCTACGAATCCGAAAGCGCGTTCAGCACGGCGTTCAAGCGCGTGATGGGCTGCTCGCCCCGGCAATATGGCCGGGCCCGGAAGCCGGCCGGATCGCGGACTGATGCGCACGTGCCGCTGTCTCCGGCGCAGCTTCTGGCGGGTTAGGATCACCCGGGCCAGGAATGCGGCCGCCGCTCACCCATTGAGCTCGTCCAGCAGCTCATCGAGGTCGCCGCGCGTCTCGAGGCGGGATTTCTCCGACGGGCCGTAGCCAATTTCCAGCTCGCCCGCCGCGAGGCGCGGCGGACGGCGTCTGGCGTCGCTCTCCGGACGGACGCGAAGGTAATGCGGACTTTCCAGCATGGGTCGTCCCCATGCCCACGACTACCCTCCTGGACCTGAGACGAAAACATCCAGTCCTTCGAGAGACGTCGTCGCATGACACAGAAGCAATCCGATCCCGTATCCGGCCGGGAACCGCACAGCATCGACCGCCGCCACTTCATCGGCGGCCTCGCCGCGGGCGCAGGAGCAACCGCCATGATGGCCGACTTCAGTTTGTCGTCCGCGCAGGAAGCGATGTCGGCCGACCGGACGATCGTCGTCACCGCGCCCACCGGCGGCATCGGTCGTCAGGTCGTGGACAATGTGCTCGACAGCGGCGCGCGGCTTCGCCTGATCGCCCGCGATCCTTCACGCCTCTCGGCGCAGGTGCGTGAACGAGCCGAGGTCGTTCAGGGGTCCCACAGCGACCCCGCCGTCGTGAACCGCGCCTTCGAGGGCGCTGACACCGTCTTCTGGCTCTGCCCGCCGGACGACCAGGCCGCGACCCCCATGGACGCCTATGTCGGCTTCACGCGGCCGGCGGCCGAGGCGATCAGAAGCCGGGGCGTCCGGCGGGTCGTCGGCATTTCCGCTCTCGGCCGCGGCACGCCGATGGCCGCCCGCGCCGGGTTCGTCACGGCGTCGCTGGCGATGGACGACCTGATCGCGAGCACGGGCGTGGGATTCCGGGCGCTGACCATGCCCTCGTTCATGGACAACCTCGCCCGGCAGGCGGCGGTCATCAGAGATAAGGGCGTTTTCTTCTCCCCGATTGACGGGGATCGCAGAATGCCGTCCTGCGCGACCCGCGACATCGCCGCCGCCGCCGCGCGCCTGCTGCTCGATCCCGTCTGGGACGGCCAAGGCCATCTCGCGGTGCTCGGCCCGGAGGACATCTCCTTCAACGACATGGCGCGGATCATGACGGAGGTGATCGGCAAGCCGACCCGGTTCGAACGCATGTCGTTCGAGGCGTACAAGGCCATGTTCGTCCGGTTCGGCATGTCGGGCGGCATGGCCCAGGGAATGACCGACATGGCCCGAGCCAAGAACGAGGGTCTCGACAACGCCGAACCCCGCACCTTGGAAAACACGACGCCCACCAGCTTCCGCCAGTGGTGCGAGGACGAGCTGAAGCCCCTCGTCATCTAAGGCCTCTGCGAGCCGACCCATCGCTCTAATCGGCGACCGACGAACCGCGCGGCGGCGGCTCGTCGGAACGCGTCTCCGTGTCCGAAGACGAACAGTTCAGTGATCTAAGGAAAACAGCGCTTTGACCGTCTCATCTCCATGGCCGCGTCGGATATCCAGGCTGTTCAACGTCGAGCAGCACGAGGCCGGCGCGGTGATCGCCGGGCTGCTGATGTTCTTCCTGCTGCTCGCCGGCTACTTCATGCTTCGTCCCGTCCGCGAGACCATGGGGGTCGCGGGCGGCGTGGATAATCTGCAATGGCTCTTCACCGGAACGTTCGTCGCCACGCTGGCGGCGCTTCCGGTCTTCGGCTGGCTGGCGTCCAGACTGCCGCGCAGAACCCTGCTGCCGTGGCTGTACGGCGGCTGCGCCATCGTGCTCGTCGGCTTCGCCATCGGTTTCCAGCTTGCGCCTGAAAACCTCTGGGCGGCGCGGGCCTTCTACATCTGGCTGTCCGTCTTCAACCTGCTGACCATATCTCTGGCCTGGAGCACGCTGGCCGATGTGCTGGCGGCCGGGCAGGCCAAGCGGACCTTCGCCCTGATCGCCAGCGGAGCCAGCATCGGCGGGCTGGCCGGGCCCATCATCGGCGCCGTGCTGGTGGCGCCGGTCGGCCATGCCGGCCTGCTCCTGGTTTCGGCCCTGATGCTGACGGGAAGCGCCGCGGCCGCCATCTGGCTCCATCGCTGGCGCGACGCGCACCCGGCCGAGACCTCGGCGCGCGCCGAGGACGCCACGAGGCGTAGGCCAATCGGCGGAAGCCCCTTCGCCGGCGCGGTCGAGACCTTCCGGTCTCCCTATCTCCTCGGCATCACCGCCTTCGTCGTGCTGCTCGCGAGCGTCAACACGTTCCTCTACTTCGAGCAGGCAAGGCTGGTCGCCGAATACTTCCCCGACCGAACGACGCAGACGCAGGTCTTCGGCGCGATCGACGCCGTCGTGCAGGGCTTGTCGCTGGTGATCCAGGCGTTCGTGACCGGTCACATCGCCAAGCGGCTCGGCGTCGGCGTCCTGCTGGTCGCCGTTCCCGTCGCGATGGCGGCGGGCTTTCTCGCGCTCGCCTTGACCCCGATCTTCGCGGTGTTCGTGGTGGTCATGGTCGTCCGGCGCGTCGGCGAGTACGCGCTCATCCGCCCGGGACGTGAGATGCTCTACACGGTCCTGCCGGCCGAGCAGAAGTACAAGGCGAAGAACTTCATCGACACCGTCGTCTATCGCGGCGGCGACGCCGTCAGCGGCTGGCTGAAGAGCGGCATCGACCTCGTCAGCGGCAACCCGGCGGCGGCGATGGTTTTCGGCGCGTGTCTGGCGGCGGCCTGGGGCCTCTGCGGTTTTTTTCTCGGCCGCCGGGAGAGGCTTCTTGAGCGAAACTCCTCGACTGCGGGGGTCGGCGGCCTGGGGCCGCACGAGCGATCGCCTGCGGATGCGCTCTCGCCCGAACTGCCGAAGCTGAACTGAGGTATCCGATTTGCAGAACGTGACGCCGCCGACGCCGCCATCCATAGCGGGCTCAATGGTCTTCAAGATGCAGACCGCCGCCGAGGCCGGGCGGCCATGAGGCGCGCCGCGCTGCTGTTGGCCGCCGCCCTGACCATGGGATGCGCGGCGCAGACGCCGGCGGTGGTCGTCGGCACATCCGCGGCCTCGGCGTCCGCCCGGTCGCGAACCGTGTCGTTCGAGACCCACCGGCGCGACGCGCTGGACGGGATGGAACGTCGCCGCGCGTTTCAGGGCTCCGGCCCAGCGAGGGAGCTCGCTTGGAACGCGCCTATGGAATGGCGGCCCCGCGGCCGCCCCCGCGCAGGCGTGCTGCTGGTTCACGGGCTCGGCGATTCCCCATGGACCTTCCGCGATATCGGCGCCGCGCTCGCCGCCCGCGGCTATCTCGTGCGGACGGTCCTGCTGCCGGGGCATGGAACGCGTCCGGAGGATCTGCTCGACGTGACGCTGGAGGAGTGGCGCCGGGTCGTCGAGGCACAGACCGACGCCCTGCGAAGCGAGGTGGGCCTGATCGTCCTTGGCGGCTTTTCGACCGGCGCCAATCTGATTGTCGAACAGGCCTATCGGAATGACGACGTCGCCGGCCTGCTGCTGTTCTCGCCGGCGTTCAGATCGGACAGCGCCTACGCCTGACTGACGCCCTGGGTCGCGTGGGTGCGCCCCTGGCTAAGGGAGCCAGACGGCGTGCGTCCGATGCAGAACCCGGTGCGCTACATGATGGCGCCCACGAACGGGTTCGCGCAATTCTACCGCAGCAGCAGCCAGGCGCGTCGCGCGCTGGAGCGCGCCCCGTTCGACAAGCCCGTTTTCATGGTGGTCGCCGAGCACGATTCGGTTCTGGACACCGCCTATCTGGCCAAGACGTTCAGCGCTCGCTTCATCCACCCCGCCAGCCGGCTCGTCTGGTATGGCGCGGCGCCAGAGCGGGCGGGCGACGACCGGCGCGTGCTTGTCCGGCCGGATCGCCTGCCGGAGCTGCGCATCAGCCAGTACTCGCACATGGGCGTGATGTTCTCTCCCGAGAACCCACTCTACGGAAGCAAGGGTCGGTTGCGCATCTGCTGGAACGGGCAGGACGCGGAAGCGACCGCCGCCTGCGAGCGAGGCGCGCCCGTGTGGCTGTCCGACTGGGGCTACCGAGAGGATGGGAAGATCCATGCGCGGCTCACATTCAATCCCAGCTTCGGCTGGCAGAACGACGTGATGATCGGGGTGCTGGACCAGATCGGGGCGGCGTCCGCGCGAGCGGGCGAATAGCGCTCGGCCATGCCGTTGAAGCCGGAAGGCCATCCGCCGCCGACCTGCCGTTTCGGATTCTGACGGGATTGTAAGCTTCACGAAAGCGGAGCGACCGGACCGCCAGCTATCGCTCTTGTCCATGACCGTCTTCTCCCGTGCCCCACCGGCTGACCGTTCCGGCCCGCCGCGCCTGAAGCTGTTCCGCCGCCGCCGACCGGCGAGCGCCCTGCTGGCGCCTCTTGTCGCCGCCGTCGTCATCACGGCCTGCTCGCCGTCGGAAGATGACGGCGAGGGAGCCGGACCCGCCTGCGCTCGCGTCACGGTCGGCGCCGTGGAAGAGGCAAGCTTTGGCCCACGTTTCTCCCTTTCGGGCTCACTGACCGCGGAGCGCCATGCGTCTCTATTCCCGCTGGGGGACGGGCTGGTCTCCCGTATCGCGGTCGACGCCGGCGACCGGGTCGAAAAGGGTCAACTCCTCATCGAGCTCAATCCCGCCGTCGGGCGCGAAGCGCTTTCGAGGGCTCGCGCGGGCCGCGCATGGGCGCCGGCGTCTGACGCTGACCGCCAAGGAGTTCGCGCTTCTCGAGGTGCTGGCCCGCTGCCCGTCGCAGATCGTACTGAAGACCGCGATCGCCGAGATCGGGTGGGAAATCAATTTCGAGACGAACACCAATGTCGTCGAGGTGGCGATCCGCCGGCTCAGGAGCAAGCTCGAGCTGCCCGGCGAGGACAAGCTCATCCACACGGTCCGGGGCATGAGCTACATGCTGGAGCACCGGCGCGACCCGGACGTGCCATGAAGCGCGTGCTGTCCATTTCGGCGCATCTCGCCGTCATGTTCGCTGTGGTGACCGTAATTACGTCGGCCGTGGCCTCCAACGGGCATAGTCACGGCCTGGGGCTCGCCATCGTCGCGGCCGTCGCCCGTATCCATGGAGGCGGCGTCAATGCCGAGAATGGCGACGGGGTCGTGAAGGTGGGGATGATCGTCCGCAGACGGGAGCAGGTTCAAGCCTGAATTCCGCGCCCGCAGGGCCGTCTTGCGCCGATCCGGAGCCCGAAGCAGGCGGTTGCCGACGGCGGCAGGTAATTCGCTCTCGAAGCGCGTGATAACGGAAGCGGTCCTGAGATGGGCCGCTTAGCCTAAGCGGGACGGCGCTTGTCAACCGGTCGTCTCGGCAAGCCTCCGGCAAGGGGGCTGGCGTCAAAGCCTGTATCCGCCGCTCGCTTCGATGACCTGACCCGTGACCCACCGTCCTTCATCAGAGGCAAGAAAGGCCACGACGCACGCGACGTCGGACGTCTCGCCGAAGCGCCCGAGCGCCGTGTCCGCCTCGATCGCTTTCACCATCTTGGGGTTCTCGCGGACGGCCGCGTTCATGTCGGTCCGAATCCAGCCGGGCGCCACCGCGTTGACCGCTATCCCGCGCGGGTCGAGCTCCATGGCGAGCGCATGGGTCAGGTTGTTGATGGCGGCCTTGGCCATTGAATAGATCGGGACCATCGGAGCCGGCCGGGTCGCAAGCGCCGAAGAGACATTGACGATCCGTCCGCCGTCGCGCAGCCGGCTTAACGCCGACTGGACCATGAAGAACGGGGCGCGGGCGTGGACTGCGATCATCGTGTCCCAGCCTTCCGGCGTGGCGTCGCCGAGGCCGCCCCACCCGGCGTTGCCTGCGTTGTTGACGAGGATGTCGAGCGCGCCGTCGCTGTTCCGCTCGATGAGTTCGCGGTCGAGCCGGTCGAACAGCGCGGGAATGCTTCCCGCGTCGGCGAGATCCACCCGAAGCGCGAAGGACTTGCCGCCCGTGGACCCGATGGCCGCGACGGCTTCGTCCGCGCCGTCCTTGCTCGCGTTGTAGATCAGCGCGACCGTCGCGCCGTCCCTGGCGAGACGTTCTGCGATCGCTCGGCCGATGCCCCGCGAGCCGCCCGTCACGAGCGCTGTCTTCCCGTTCAGTGACTTGGACATCTTCGTTCCTTTCAGGCGACACGTCCACGAACGACCGGGCTAGGGCTGGCCTCGACCACCGCGAGGGCCAGACGGATGAGGTCGGGATCGCCGCCGTATTCGTGGTCGGCGACGTGATGCAGGAAGACGCCGAGCTGCTTGATCTGCCGGGCGCCCTTCAGCGGCCCCGCGGCGATCGGCTTGAATCCCGCGTCTGCGATGAGTTCCCGCGTGATCCGCCCGGCGTCCGCGTCGTCGGTCGCGTAGGGGACGCCCGGCGGCGCCGGGGCTGTCTCCCAGGCCACCGCCTCGAGCATCGGCGCAGCCAGCATGCTGAACGCCTTCACGACCCGCGTCTTCGGGAAACGCCTCTGAAGGTCCTCGGCCGTCGAGCTCTCGCGCATGAACGCGACGTCATGGAAGTGCTTGAAGTCGGCGGTGACGCCGAGCGGGTTCACGGTCTCGATCACGACCTTGCCGTCGAGCGCGTCGCCGACGGCGTTCACGATCGCCCTGACGCGAGGCCAGTAGACCGAAAACAGGACGACCTCGCCGAACGCGGCCGCCTCACCGATCGTGCCGAGACGGGTGCTGTCGCCCAGTTCCGTCAGAAGAGGTGGAGCTTCCGGCCCCCGCCCTCCTTGTCGAGGACGAGTTCGTGGCCTGCCGTCCGTTGTCTCTACCGAACAGCCCATGGTTTTTTGGCTCCGGCCGTGCTCGTCAGACGCGTCGGCGGCCCAGCAATCGTTCGACGCCTCGGGCCACGCCAAGAATGGCTTCGTCCTGGAAACGCCGGCCAACGATTTGCAAGCCGACCGGCAGTCCGTCATCGGCCTCGCCGATCGGAATGGAAATCGCCGGGCACTGCGGCGTAAGGTTGAACGGGCAGGTCATGTCGAGGCCGATCAGGCGCCCCGCCGCGTCCTCGCCGAAGTAGTCGCCGTCCTTCTTCGCGACCGGCGGCGCCGTCACCGCGCAGGTCGGGCAGAGCAGCGCGTCGTAGGTCTCGAACAGCTTCGCCATGTCGCGCCACATCGCGGTGCGCAGAAGTTCGATGCGCTTGTAGCTGGTCGCGTCCTTGGCGAAGCCACGCCGCATGATCTCGATCATGGCGGGGTCCATGCGGTCGCGGAAGGTGGCGAGCCGGTCGCCGAAATAGGCCGACATGAACACGCACCAGATCTCGTACCACTCGTCGACCAGGGCGCGCGTCCAGGGCGGCGCGACCTCCTCGACGACCGCGCCCGCATCCGCCATAGCGGCGGCCGCGCGCCGGATCGCGGCCTCGACCTGCGGCTCGACGGCGTAGAAGCCGAGATCGATCGAAAGGGCGAAGCGCTTGCCCCTGAGGTTCTCGTCGCGGATGCGCTCGGGCTCGAACGTCAGCGGGAGCGATAGGATATCCTCGTCGCTCGGGCCCGCGGTCGCTTGGAGAAACGCGACTGCGTCGTCCACCGTTCGGGCGAGCGGGCCGAAATGCGAGATGTCGTCGAACACGCTCGGGAGGATCGTCATCGGGATCCGCCCGAGGCTGGGCTTCAGCCCCACGACCCCGCAGAACGAGGCGGGGATGCGGACCGAGCCGCCCATGTCGGAGCCTTCGGCGAAGGGAACGACGCCGGTCGCGACCGCGACGGCGGAACCGCCGGACGATCCGCCGGAGGTCCGGCTCGGATCGCGTGGATTGCGGGTCGCGCCGAAGCGCGGGCTCCAGGTGAAGCTCGAATGCGCGAATTCGGGCGTCGTGGTCTTCGCCATCAGGATGGCGCCGGCCTGCTGAAGGCGGCGCACGCATAACGCCGTCTCGGCGGGGACGACGTCGCCGGAGCTCCAGGAGCCGAGCGTCGTCACGTCGCCCGTGGTCGGCGTCAGGTCCTTCGCCGCGAACGGCACGCCGTGCAGGAAGCCGGTCGGCCGCCCGGCCCGCACCGCCTCGTCGGCCTCACGAGCTGCGGCGAGCGCCGCTTCCTCCCGGATCAGCGCGAAGGCGTTGAAGGCGTCCTGCGTCGCACGGGCCCGCTCCAGCGACTCCCGCATGACGTCGACGGCCGAGAACCGGCCGCCGCGGACGCCCGAAGCGATCTCACGCGCCGGGAGATCGAGCGGATGGGCGTCCTGCGTCACGGCTCAGCCGGCCGCCCCGACGCAGGCCGGCACGGCGTCGTAGCGACGACCCACATAGATCAGCGCCTCGCAGGGCTCGCCGACCCCGATGTCGACCACCTCGCAGAACAGCACGGCGTGGGTGCCGACGTCGACGACACGGTCGATTCGGCAGTCGAAATGCGCGAGCGCGCCCTCGAGCACCGGCGCGCCGCTCGGGCCGCGCCGCCAGGTCGCCGCCGCGAAGCGTTCCTCGACGGGCGTGCGGCCGCCGAACAGGTTCGACAGCGGCTTGTGCTCGGGCGCCAGCGTGTTGACGCAGAGCGCGCCGTTCGCCCGGAACGCCTCGCCGACCGAACTGTCGCGCTTGACGCAGACGAGCAGGGTTGGCGGCGCGTCGGTCACGCTGCAGACCGCGGTGGCGGTGAAGCCGGCGCGGCCGCCCGGCCCGTCGGTCGTCACCACGTTGACCGCGGCCGCGAGCGCCGCCATCGCGTCGCGATAGCGTTCCTTGGTGACCGGCGCCGCGCAGGCGATATCCGCTGCGTCGTCCATTGGCGTCCCCTCCCGCGTCTCAGAAGTCGAGCAGGTTGTCGCGCAGCTTCTCGTGCGCGTAGGCGGTGCGCGCGAGCCCGCGCTTCTGGAGCGCCGGCACGAGCCCGTCGGTCACTTCGGTGATGAAGCGGCGGCTGACGCGCAGCACCGGCGTCGTGATCAGGAAGCCGTCGCCGCCGACCTCCTCCATCACCTCGCCCATGCGGTCGGCGACCGTGTCGGGCGTCCCGACCAGCTCCACGGACGACACCAGCCCGCCGCCTCCGGCGACCACCAGCTCCTTCAGCGTCTTGCCGCTGCCCCACTGCTGGAACTTGTCGAGCGTGCCGGACTCGCCATTGGTGACGAGCTTTTCCGGCAGCGGCTTGTCGAGATCGTATTGCGCGAAGTCGATCTCGGTGATGGCGGACAACGAGGCCAGCGTGTCGACGATGAAATGCGGCGAGTTCAGCATACGCTCGTACTTCGCCCGCGCTTCCTCGTCGGTTTCCCCGAGCGTCGGGGTCACGCAGAACATCACCTTGATCGAGTCCGGGTCGCGCCCGAACTTCTCGGCCCGTTCGCGGATGTCGGCGCGGAACTTCCGCATCTCCTCGACGCCGCTCGCGACCGAGACGATCGAGTCCGCATGGGTGGCTGCGAAGTCGCGGCCCTTCGGCGAGGCGCCGGCCTGCACGTAGATCGGCCTCCCTTGGGGCGACGGCACCGTGTTGAGCGGGCCGCGGACCTTGTAGTACTTGCCCTCGAAATCGATGGGACGGACCTTGGTCTCGTCAGCGTAGATGCCGGCGTCGCGATCGAGCACGACCGCGTCCGGATCCCAGCTTGCGAACAGCTTGCCCATCACCTCCATGTACTCGTCCGCCATCTCGTAGCGCTGATCGCGCGGCGGCAGCCGGTCCATGCCGAAGTTCTTCGCCATCAGGTCTTCGGCGGAGGTGACGACGTTCCAGCCGAACCGGCCGTTGGTCAGGCTGTCGATGGTCGAGCACAGCCGCGCCATGAGGAACGGCGGATAGGCCATCGTCGACATGGTGGCGATCACGCCGAGGCGCTGCGTCGCCATGCCCATCGCGACCGCGAGTGGGGCCGGATCGTGCTTCGGCACCATCATGCCGTGGTTGAGCGAGGCCTTGGCGGAGCCGCCATAGGTCTGCGGCACCATCAGCTTGTCCTCGATCATGATGTAGTCGAAGCATGCCCGCTCAAGCGACTTCGCCATTTCGACATAGAACTGGCCGTCCCACGGCCGCCCTCCCTGGCCGAAGGGCTCGCGCCACTCGTCCGGCGTGAAGTTCATGAACCAACCAAGGTGGAAGCGCTTGTCGGCCATTGTCAGTCTTTCTCTCGGGTAAGAAGCGGCGTTTCCGACTCGCGCTCCGCGGCGGCGCGTAAGCGCGCGGCCTCGAAGCGGAAGCTGTCGCGCACGATGCGGGGTTTGGCGCAGAAGTCGGACGTGATGGTCGCGCCGTAGCGTTCCGGCGCGTGCGGGTCGCGGCGGGGTCTGTCGATCGCGACCACCCGGGTGCCGAGATGGAACGCCTCCATCAGGTCATGGGTCACCATCACGATCGTCATCGCCTGCTCTTCCCAGAGCTCGCGGACGAGCACATGCATCGCCCGCCGCGACCCGGGGTCGAGCGCGCCGAAGGGCTCGTCGAGCAGCAGCACCTTCGGCTTGTTGATCAGCGCCTGCGCGAGCGCGAGGCGCTGCTGCATGCCGCCCGACAGCTGCGCCGGATATTTCTTCGCATGCTCGGCGAGGCCGACGCGCTCGAGCAACGCCATGGCCTGCTCGCGCAGCGCGCGCTTGCGCGCCCCGAACAGCCGCCCGAGCAGCGGAGAGCCGGCCCATTGCGGGCCGAGCAAGACGTTCGCCAGCACGGTCTTGTGCGGAAACACCGAATAGCGCTGGAACACGACGCCCCGGTCCGCGGTCGGCTCGGAGGCGATCTCGACGCCGTCGAGCAGGATGCGTCCGCGCGTCGGGCGCTCCTGCGCGAGCAGCAGGCGCAGCAGCGTGGTCTTGCCGACGCCGCTCGGGCCGATCACGACGAGGAACTCGTGGTCGGCGAGCGTCAGATCGACGTTCTCGAGAACGATCGCCGAGCCGTACTCTTTCCAGACCTTCTCGAACCGAATCTCGGTCATCGCTTCACGCCTCCCGGAGCTTCGCCCAGGGGAAGGCGGCGGCGGAGAGCTTCCTCAGCGCGTAGTCGAGCAGGAAGGCGAGCAGCGTGATCCAGACGACGTAAGGCAGGATCACGTCCATCGCGAGATAGCGGCGGACGAGGAAGATGCGGTAACCGAGCCCGCCCTCCGCGGTGATCGCCTCGGCCGCGATCACGAACAGCCAGGCGGAGCCCAGCGACAGCCGCACCGACTCGATCAGCCGCGGCAGCGCCTGCGGCAGCACGACGTCGACGATCATCTGCCAGGTCGAGGCGCCGAGCGTCTGCGCCTTGATGATCTGCTCGCGCGGGATCGCGGTCACGAGAAGCACGATGTCGCGCACGATGAAGGGCGCTATGCCGAACACGATCAGCACCAGCTTCGACGTCTCGCCGAGGCCGAAGGCGATGAACAGGATCGGCAGGACGGCGAGCGGCGGGATCAGCGACAGCGCGAAGATCAGCGGCTCGAAGGTCGCGCGCAGGAAAGGGATGAAGCCGATCAGGATGCCGCCGAGGATTCCGATCAGCGCCGACCAGCCGATCCCCTGCAGCAGCCGCGACAGGCTCCACCAGGTGTCGTACCAGAACAGCGGCTGGCCGACGGCGGGATCGACCCGCGTCATCAGCCGGCTCATCTGCGCATAGAAGGCGGAAAGGCCCGGCATCAGCTTGTCGGCGGCGTCGACCGCGAGCCGCGCGTCCGACGCCGCGAGGTAGAACGCCGCCACGGCGACGAAGGGCGCCGCGCCGAGCAGAAGGGCGACGCCGGGCGACGGCGGGTAGTTGATGATGCGGCGCATCCGCGTCGGCTCCGTCGGCAGCCGCTCAGAGCTTTCCTTCGGCGGCGAGCTTCGTGAAGCTCGGGTCGATGCGAATCTTCACGTTCTTCTCCGACCCCATGACGGAGCCGTCGGGATGCTGGATGCCGATCGAGTCCACGCTGTCGGCGCCCTGCCCGTAGAGCCCCTGCTCGAAGCAGAAGGTGCGGACATAGTCCCAGATGTCCTTGGTCTTCGGCGCGGTCAGGAACTCGGCCGCCTCCTGCGCCGTCAGGAAGAAATGGGTGGTTTCGACCTGGCTCTTGAGCCCCGCCGCGTCGGTCCCAAGCGCGGTAGCCATCGCGGTCTCAAGCGGCGCCGCCTCGGCGCCGCTTGCCTTCATCTTGCCGAGCGTCTCGTACCAGGCGCCGACCAGCGCCTTGGCGAACTCCGGGCTATCCTTGAGCGTCTGGGTCTTGGCGATGACGACGTCCATGATCTCGCCGGGGATCTGCGAGCTGTCGAAGATGATCCCGGAGCCCTTCGCGCCCTTGACCATGTCCGGCACCATCGGCTTCCACGCCACCGCATGTTCCATCGCCGGCTGCGTGACGAAGGCCGCCGCGATCTCGGCGTCGGAGATGTTGGTGGTCTTGACCGAGGACAGCTTCATCCCATTCAGCACGAGCGCCCGGTTCAGCAGGTAATGCGAGACGCTGAACTGCAGCAAATGGAGGTCTTTGCCCTCCAGCTCCTTCACCGACTTCGCGGTCTTCGAGACGATCGCGTCGTTGCCGTTGGAATAGTCGGTGATGAGGAACAGCGAGCTGTCGACGCCGCCGGCGGCGGGCATCACGAGCTGGTCCATGTTGGTCAGGGCGACCGCGTCGAGGTCGCCGGCCATGAACTGGTTGACGCCGGCGACATAGTCGTTGATCAGCACGAGCTCGACGTCGACGCCGTACTTGTCGGACCACTTCTTCATGATCCCGGAGGACTGCATGAAATTGAGCGGCATGAAGCCGACATAGACGTTGTAGCCGACCTTGAAGGTCTTCTTGGTCGCGGCCTCGGCCGGCAGGGAGAGCTGAGCGGCGGCGGCCAGCACGACCGCCAAAGCCACCGCAACGCATCGCGCAAAACGCTTCATCATCGGCTCCCCGATCGCAGCGCCCCGCACGGGGACGCTATTAAACGCCCGTTTAATATGCCGTGGAATTTGGTTATTGTGCAGCGCAAAGTTGAGGCGCCGTGACGTGACGTCAGCCGGTCATTTTCGAAGGGGGCGCCCGTGAGAAAGGCGCAGGCTGCGCGCTCGGCGCCCAGCGCGGGAGGACGGCGCGCGACGGCCACGCGACGCCGGCTCGCGCCCGCCGCGCGGACGGAGGCGATCCTCGAACAGGCGTTGCAGCTCTTCGCCGAAAGGCACTATTCCAACGTCACCATGCGCGACATCGCGGGCGCGTGCGGCATCAACCCGGCGCTCATCTACCACTACTTCGAGAGCAAGGAAGACCTGTTCCGTCGGGCCCTCGGCTACGCGATCGAACAGCTCTACGCCGGCTTCGCCGCCGTGCGCGAGACCGCGACCACGCCGCGCGCGGAGATCATGTCGTGGCTCGACATGCACCTGTCGATCGCCCAGACGGTCACGCGCATGACGCAGCTGATGTCGGACCACTCCGCCTCGCACGACGACCGGACCGGCGCCGGCGCGCTCATCGCGCAGTTCTACGCCTTCGAGCAGGCCCTTCTGGAGGACTGCATCGGCCGGGGGATCGCGGCCGGCCATTTCAAGGCGGTGGACGTGGCGAGGACGGCCCGGACCATCAGCCTCCAGCTCGACGGGATCTTCTACGCGTCGTCGAGCCGCGGCGACGATCGCATCGCCAGCGACATCGCCGACCTGAAAAGCCTTGTCGCAGACTTGCTCGATCCCTGACGACGCAGCGGCGTTCCGCAAGACGCATGCAGGCGCGCCCGGTCAAGTCATGCCCGACGCAGGCTTCTCGCGGGGCGGTCGACCGCAGGGGCGGCGTCGATATGCGCTGGATGCCGGCCCCGGAGCTATACCGAACAGCGGACGCTTCGGCGGCTCCCCCGCTTACCCATGCCGAGACAATCGTGGCCATTCGGGCGGCGGCAAGGCTTGGATCAAGGGCCGGTCGTCTCCTCGACGGAATACGGGCATCGCCGACGTCGGGGGATCAGGTCACGACAATCACGTTCACTGGCCGGCGATGACCCGCGGCCCTGCCAGAGAAATGAGAACGGCCCACTGGAGACATCATCTTCTATCCCGGCTGTCGTTCGCCCGGCCGAGCGACGAAGTTCCAATCGCGTCATCGGCGATGGGCGCCTCTGGGCGCGCATCGTCGAGAGGGTATCAAACCTGCCCCTACGCCTCGCCGTGCGGAGGGGGAGCTCGCCGGACGAGTGTGACGCTCAGAGCCGCTCCGCCAGCGAGACAGACGGCGATGCACAGGACGGCGACGATGAGCGCCTGCGTGATGGCGGCGGGATCGGTTCGCGCGCCCAGCACCTCGTAGAAGATTCCGCCGATCACGGCGACGCTGAGCGCGGTGCTGACCTGGAGCGTCGAGCTGGCGATGCCGGCGATCATGCCGGAAAAGGCGGGCGCGACCCGGCCCGTCACCATCCGCATCAGGGTCGGCAGCGCGAGCCCCTGACCGAAGCCGATGACGAACAGGAGGGCGGCGAGCGGGGTCGGCGCAGGATGCGCGCCGCTCAGCGTCGCCGCGAGCAGCCCGGCGAGACCCAGAAACCCGACAACCTCCAGCCCCATGCCGATCGGATTGACATAGGCGCCGCAGAACCGGCGGAGAAAGGGCGTCGAGAGCGGCCCAAGCAGGAAACCGGCGCCGAACGGCAGGAACACGAGGCCCGCCTGCAGCGCCGTCACGTGCAGCGCCTCCTGCAGGTAGACGGAGAACAGCTGGAAAAAGCCGCCGATCGAATAGAACAACAGCGCGATCAGCAGCGCGCGGCCCAGTCCCGGCGCGCGCAAGACGCTGGGGTCGAGCAGAGGCGAGCCGCCCGCTCGCGCCAGCCGGGTCTCATAACGCCAGAAGAGCCACGCCAGCAGCGGCGACCCGGCGAGCGAGAGCCAGGACCAGAGCGGCCACCCTGCTTCGCGCCCCTCGATCAGGGGCACGAGCAGCGCGCCGAGCGCGAGCACCGACAACGCCATGCCACCGGGATCCAGCCGGCGCGCGTCGCGGGCGCGCGTTTCTTTGAGCAGAGGAACGCCAAACAGCAGGACGAGCGCCGCCACCGGCAGGTTGATCAGGAAGATCGCCCGCCATCCCAGCCCCAGCAGATCCAGCGCGATCAGGACGCCGCCCAAGGCCTGCCCGATCACGGCGGCCAGACCGAAGATCGCGCCGTAGACGCCGAGGGCGAGCGGTTTCTCCCTGTCCGGGAAAATCGCCTGCACCGAAGCGAGCGCCTGGGGCGCCATCACGGCGGCCGTGACGCCCTGCAACACGCGCCCGGCGACCAGGGCCCAGGGCGACCAGGCGAAGCCGCACAGCGTCGAGGCAGCGGCGAAGCCGATCAGGCCGAGAAAGAACACCCGGCCGCGACCGAACAGATCGCCGAGCCGCCCGCCGGTCGTCAGCGTCACGGCGTAGAGCGCGGCGTAGGAGGAGATGACAAGCTGCTCGGCGGAGGAGGAGGCGCCCAAGTCTACCCGGATCGAGGGGAGCGCCACATTGACGATGAAGAAATCGAGCGGCGGCAGGAACGCGCCGACGAGAAGGACAACGAACATCGTCCAGCGTCGCGGCTCGAGCAGGGCGTCGCCGTTCCGGACCAGAGCGGCCGAGGGGGCCGCGGCGTCAGACGTCATCGCGCTCATGAGCATAATTCCGTTCTTGAACCCAAGCTTCGCCGCCGCCGATCAGTTCGGGCCGATTTGGCTGCGCGCGTCGAAGTCGGTGGCGATGGAGACGTCGCGCCAAGCGGCGATGTCGGCGCGGAAGGCGTCGAGCTTCTGCTCCGCGATCGCATGGGCGCGCGGCCCGATCGGGAGGTGCAGCGGCGGATGCTCCGCATCGACGGCCTGCAGCATCACGGCGACGGCTTTCGCTGGGTCGCCCGCCTGCCGGCCGTCATTGGTCTGACGGTACTGACGTCTCGCCGGAACCGTCTCGGCGTAGGCGGCGATCTCTCGCGCGGCGGTGGCCATCGACCGACCGAGAAACGCGGTGCGGAAGGGGCCGGGCTCGACGATGATTACGCGCACGCCGAGCGGACGAAGCTCCTGCGCAAGCGCTTCGGACAGCCCTTCGACCGCGAACTTGCTCGCGTTGTAGAAGCCGAACCCCGCGGAGCCGGCGATTCCGGCGCCGGAGGAGAGATTGACGATGCGGGCGCCGGCGCGTTTGCGCAGCGCGGGCAGGGCGGCCCGGGTCGTCTCGATCAAGCCGAAGAGGTTCACTTCGAACATCGGGCGGTACTCGTCGGGCTCGCCCTCTTCGATCGCGCCGATGAAGCCGAAGCCGGCGTTGTTGACGAGGACGTCGAGGCCGCCAAACGCGCTTTCGGCCAGGGCCACGGCCTTTGCGGCGTCGCCGGCGCGGGTGACGTCCAGCGGAATACTGCGCACCGTTTCGGGATAGCGGTCGCACAGCGATTTCAAGCTGTCCGTCGAACGGGCTGTGGCGACGAGGCGATCGCCTCGCGCGGCGACGGCTTCGGCAAGCTCCAGGCCCAGGCCCGACGAGCATCCCGTGATCAGCCAGGTTTTCATCATGCTCTCCTTCAGCGCTGGCGCCGGGCCCGGCGTAAGCCGACGCGACAAGCCGCCGGCGCGCCGCCGCAGCCCAGCGGGATGAGGCGCATGTGGGTGATTGGATTTGTTCGATAACTGACAGTATCGTACGTTTGGCGTTCATTTTTGTGGGTCTGGCGGCTGCGCGATGGAATGGAGCGACGTCAGGATCTTTCTCGCCATAGCCCGCGCCGGGACGCTGGGCGCCGCCGCCCGTGCGCTTCATCTGAGCCATCCCACGGTCGGACGCCGGCTTCGGGCGCTCGAAGAAGCGACCGGCCAGACGCTCTTCCAGCGGACGGCCGATGGTTTCGTTCCGACGGAGGAAGGAAGCGCCGTCATCGCTCTGGCTGAGCAGATGGAAGAAAGCGCTCTCACCATCGAACGGCGGCTGGCCGGGCAGGAGCAAAACCTTCAAGGGATTTTGCGCATATCTTCGGCCGACTGGTTCGGCGCCTATGTCCTGCCGCCGATCATCGACGATTACGCCAAGGCCTACCCGAACGTTGATCTGGAAATTCTCACCGGAACCCGCCTGTTCAGCCTCGCGCAGCGGGAGGCTGACATCGCGTTCCGGATCGTCCCGTTCGACAGCCCCGACGTCGTGCAGCGACGGCTGGTCCGCGTGCCCTACGGCGTCTACGTTGCGGCGGGCGCGCCCGAGCCGGTTTATGGCGACGGAGCCGGCTTCCGGCTCATCACCCACGACACCTCGACCGGCCAGTTCCCGGACATCGCCTGGCTCACCGAGAGCTTTCCGAACGCGAAGCCGCTCCTTCGGTCGAACAACCGGAACGTGCAGGGGCGGATGTGCCGCGAGGGCGTCGGCGTCGCCGTCCTGCCGCAGGTGGTCGGAAGTCAGATAGCGGGTCTTCGCAAGCTCGATCTGCCTGTCGAGCCGCCCTCACGGGATATCTGGATGGGCTATCACCGGGATATCCGTCGCCTTCAGCGGCTGCGGGCCTTCATAACCGTCGTGACCGATCACGTTACGAAGACAGCACTCCAACGTTGAACGCTGCAGACGGCGACTTCAGTTTGAGAGCTGGTCGCCAGTGTCCGAGAGAAGACGAGAAACTCCGGCGTCGGCGATGAACATGAGATCGCGCTGCGCGTGGGCGTGGCGATCCGGACGATCGCAACGGACGGCGGAGAGCGACGCTAATCCTGCATGGGTTTGGGCGGGCGTCGGCCGCCGGACATGCACGTCGATCCCGTAAAGATGGAAGCCGGGCTGGCCCGCCTGGGTGAGCTCGGCTTCGCGACCCTGAAGGCCCGCTGGCGAAGCGCGATCGGCCGCGTGGCTCCGCTGCGCGCGAACGTGTGGGCTCCGTCAATCTCGATCAACTCGCCCACCAGCATGGCTGCAGTCGGCGTCACGTCGAGCGCATGATGGAATATGCCTTTCTCGCGCCCGATCTCGTGAAGGCGATCGCCGATGTTCTGGTCCGCGCAATGGCGGATGCTCGGGTCCGAGCAGCCCGGCGCCGGAGCCCGGGGTCTTTCTTCTCAAGCTATCGGCAGGTCTTCGCGGACGGATATGTGACATGCTGATGGACGAAGTGGGACGCGGCGGAAGCGCGCCTAAGGCCTATGCGCCGTCTTCGGCGAGGGGGCGGACCACGGTCGCATTGGCGTGACCATGGCCCCTCCCATCCTGTTCCTTCAGCATGGCGACGAACTCCATGTGCTCGGCGGGAAGCACGGCGCGCACCAACGCCCTCCAGTCGGAGATCGGCCATACTTCTTCTCGAGAGAGGGAAAATAGGACGCCGGGCCTTTGACCTTCGGATCGCCCGTCTCGCCACTATGCTCGTGTCGCTCGGTTCCTCATCAATGCAGATTAGAAGTCGAACTGGGCCGACACCAGCAGCGTCCGCGGGCTCCCGAGCGACAGCAGTCCGACGCCGGTCGAGGACCAATAGTCCTTGCCGAAGACGTTCACGACATTGGCGCGCAGCGTGACGGGCTTGCCCCAGGATCCATCGAAGCTGTAGCGGAGGCCGGCGTCGAAGCGCGTCCAGGCCGGGATGCTGTAGTCGTTGTTGTTGTCGTAATACTGCTTCGACGTATGGATCATTCGGCCCGTCACCGTCAGCCCGTCGAGCAGCGACGGGGGCAGGTCGTATTCTCCATAGAGGTTGAGCGCGAAGCTTGGGACGGCGGGCGCGACATTGCCGTCGGCGTCACCCGTCGCGGTGTCCTGCAGCTTGCCGCGGATGAATGAGACGCCGCCCGTCAGCCTGAGGCCGGGCGTGGGCTCGCCGAACAGGTTGACCTCGACGCCGCGGTTACGCTTGAAGCCGTCCGCCGCGAAGGCGCCTCCGACGAAGCCGGCGTTCGGCCGCTTGATGTCGAACAGAGCGACGGAGGCGCCGAAACTGCCGAAGTCGTATTTCACGCCGACTTCCCTCTGCTTGGCCACAAGCGGCGGAAGCGAAGGCCCCGGAAGCGCGCCGGCGGGAGCCGCCGGAGAAATCAGCGCCTCGACATAATTGCCATAAACCGAGAGGTTTTCGACTGGCTTCACCACCAGGGCGACGGCGGGCGTGAACTCGGACTCCCGGTATTTTGAGGCGAGCTCGTCGTAGTTCGCGCCGCCTTGCCTGAAATTGTAGTTCTTCGCCGCGAGCTCCTGGACTCGCCCGCCGAGCGTCAACGAAACGCGACCGTGGAGGATAGACATCGTGTCGGCGATGCCGACGCTGCGATAGTCCTGCGAATTGAACCGGGCTCCGTTCGAATCGTCCGTATAGCCGGGAACCGTCACGCCGCCGGGATTGTCGAGGTTGCCCGAGCCGCCGGGAAGGAACTGCAGCGCCTCCGGAAAATCGGTTTTGGTCCAGAAGCCTGCCGCCGAGATGCTGGCTTCGTGTTTGATCGGGCCCGTATCGAACTGCGTTCGCACACCCATATCGGCCGCGTAGGTCCGGTAGTCGGTGACACGTCGAACGAACAGATTGCTGAAGTCACCGGCTTCCGAGGTGATCGTCTTGTAGCTTGCGAAGGCGTTTTCGGACGTGTCGGCCACGCCGAAGCCGGCGAAGACCGTCGTATTCTCCGTGAGGTCGTATTCGAAGCGGGTCGCGCCCATCAGCGTCTTCATGCGCTGAAATTCGTCGGGGCGACCGAGGTTCTTCGAGAGCTTCGGCGCGTCGGGGATCTTGTCGGCGGGGTTGGTCGGAAACCACTCGATGAAGGTCCGGTTCCGATCGTAGTCGCTGTCCTGATAGGCGAAATCGACCGACCAGCGGACGCGCTCGCCGCGGTAGTCGAGGCCGATCGAGCCGAAGCCGAGATCGAGCTTCTCCTTGTCGACCGAGGTCTCGCCGCGCTGCAGGACGCCGTTAAGGCGCACGCCCCATTCGCCGTTCGCTCCGAACCGGCGACCGACGTCGACGGCCGTCCCGAACGTGCCCTTCGAATGGAAGAACGGCGTGATCCGCGTCAGCGGCTCGTCGGCGGCGCGCTTCGGGATCAGGTTGATGGCGCCGCCGACGCCGCCGTTCGGGGCGCCGCCATTGACCAGCGTGCTCGGACCCTTCAGCACTTCGACGCGCTCGATGTTGTAGAGCGGCGGCCGGCGGATGTCGGTGACGCCGAACAGCCCGTCGAAGCCGACGTCGAGCGGATAGAGCTCGAAGCCGCGGACATAGAGCGTCGAGCCCGGCGCATCGCTGAGCGACGAGGCGGCGCGCACCGAGGGGTCGTTCTCGATGACGTCGATCAGCCCCTGCGCCTGCTGGTCGCGGATCAGCTTGTCGGTGTAGCCCGCGATGTTGAACGGCGTGTCGAACACCGAGCGGTTGCCCAGCATGCCGAGCCGTGCGCCGGAGGCGACCTGTCCGCCGGCGTAAGGCGCAGGCGGGCGGCCGACCACGCCGGTCGGGGGAGGGGCGCCGGCCTCGTCGCCGCGTCCCTCGACATTGATCTCCTCCAGCGTCGTTGCAGCCTCGGATGTGGTGTCGAGACGGACGAAACGCGGATCGATCAGCGTGATCGTGGCGTCGCCCGCCGGCAGATAGGTGAGGCCCGTACCCGCCAGCACCCTGCTGAGCGCTTCGATCGGCCGGAAGTCACCGTCGACGCCCCGCGTGTTCCGGGCCTCGGTCATGTCGGTCGGATAGGCAAGCTTCAGGCCCGTCTGCTTCGACAACGCGTTGAGCGCCGCCTCGAGCGGTCCGGCCGGGACGACAACGCGCATGGGAGCGGGCGGGACGCCCTTGGGCGCGTTGCGGGCGACGGCGTGGGGCGGCGTTTCAGCGGCGGTCTGATTCTCCGCCGCGAACGCGTGCCCCGTCGTCAGGAGCGACAAACCCGCCGCCGCGCCAAGCCGCCATGCGTCACGCATTTCGCGCGCCATCTTTTTCGAGCCCCTGCTCATTCCCGAATGGGCCGTCGCGCCGTCTGCAGTCAGGTCCCTGATCGGATAGACAGGCGAGAGCCCTTTCTCCTGACGTCGCGCACAAAAGAAATCGCCATCAGGCGCCTGGCCGGATCAGGACCAGGAACGGCGTCACGCGGGTGACCCTGAGCCGCATGCTCGCGGCCAGCACGTCGAGCGCGTCGTCGGTGTCGCGGATGTCGAGCGTTCCGCTGAAACGCCGCGCCGCGAGAGCGCCGTCCAGCAACACGATCCGCCCGGAACGGTAGCGATCAAGCTCCGCGACCACGCGGGAGAGTGGTCTGCCGGACACGATCAGCTTTCCGTCCCGCCACGCTATCGCCTCGGCGACGTCGGCCTTTTCAATCTTGGGCGCACGGCCGCTGATCGCGGACGCGATTTCGCCGGCTCCAATCTCCACCGCGCCGTTCGACGTCGACACCTCGACGCGGCCCTCGGCGACGCCGACCGGAGCGTCATCGTCGACGCGCACGTAGAAACGAGTGCCGACTGCGCGCGCGCTGACGCCATGCCCGCGAACCACGAATGGGCGCCGGGGGTCGGGCATGACATCGAACACCGCCTCGCCGCGCAGAAGCTCGACGCCGCGCTCATGCGGCGTGAATCGCAAGGCGAGAGCTGTGTCGGTGTTGAGGTCGGCCCGGCTGCCGTCTTCGAACATGACGGTCTCGAAGCCCCCGACGCCGGTCCAGGCGTCGGCCTGAAAGCGGTCGATCAGCCCTTGCTGATAGGCGAACATTCCGGCGAGGCCGACGACGGCGACGACCGCAAGGCCCTTTGGAAGTCGGCTCCTGCGCCGGCGCGGGTCGGGCGCGCGCCCCATCGCGCGCCGCCACTCGTCCATCTCGGCATAGGCGTCGGCATGCGCAGGGTCGGCGGCGCGCCAAGCCTCGAAGGCTTGGCGGTCCTCGGCCGTCGCATCCGGCGAA
This sequence comes from Methylopila henanensis, assembly GCF_042681025.1. NCBI lineage: Bacteria > Pseudomonadati > Pseudomonadota > Alphaproteobacteria > Hyphomicrobiales > Methylopilaceae > Methylopila > Methylopila henanensis. The sequence goes on along the minus strand of NZ_JBHUER010000010.1, from coordinate 654,055 downwards.
GAGAGGCGCACGACCCAGAGCGCGGCCTGCTCATAGACCGGATCGTCCTCGTCCTCAGGAAGATCCGCAGGCGTGCGCTGGGTCATGTCCTGTCACCAAGGTTGACGAACGCCTCGTCCTCCTGAAGGAGAAGACATCTGACGGGGTGAAATCCTGACGTTCGGACTTCAGAAAAAGTCGCTGCAGCGGCGGCGCGCGTGAAGCAGCGCCTTCATCAGGTGCTTCTCGACCATGTTGCGGCTGACGCCCATCCGGGCCGCGATCTCGCCGTTCGACAGCCCGTCGAACGCGCTCAGAAGGAAAGCCTCGCCGCAGCGCGGCGGCAGTTCGTCGATGGCGGCCGCGACGAGCTTGAGCTGCTGGCGCGCGATCACTTGCGCTTCGGCGCGGGCCTGCCCGTCCGAGAGCTCTCCCAGCGCGTCGTCCGACAGCGAGCGGAACAGATCCTTCTCGAAACGCCGGCGCCTGCCGAGGTTGATCGCGACATTACGCGCCACGAAGAACAGGAAGATGCGCGGATGCTCGATCTCGGTGCGGCCCAGCGCGCGCATGAGACGCAGATAGGTCTCCTGCGCGGCGTCGGCCGCGTCCGAAGCGTCGCCCAGCAGTTTGAGCAGGAAGCGCTGGAGCTTGGCGTCCTCGCTTCGATGCAGCGCGTCGATCGCCGCCGCGTCCATAGTCTCGAACCTTTAGCCCTGAGCTGGATTCAGCTCCGCCCGCAACAGGTTGAGACAAACAGGAATCAGAAACAGATCAAGTAGATCAATAATTTATAGGCATTCTAAGCTGCGAAGGAGATAGGGCCTGATCTCAAGAGCGGCATCGGTTGCAGGCTGCGAGCGCGGGTCGAGCTTATGTTAGACAGGTTCAAAATTTGGCTGTTCTGTCGCGATTTGTGGCGAGGCTACAACAGCACGGCAGGCTGCGAGCGACCTACGACCGCCGGGGCCAGAAAGGCCGTGGCGCTGGCGAGCGCGGCCAGCGCGACGAGCGTGAGCGGCACGCTTCCCGCGAGATCGGCAAACGTGCCAGCAAGCGTCGGGGCGAAGGTTCCCGTGAGCAGCAGCAGCGCGTTCAGCAGCGCGAGCTCGGTGGCGGCGCGTTCACGAGAGGCGATCTGGATCACCGCGGTGAGCCAGAGGGACGCCATCATGGCGAACAGCCCGTATTGCGTGGCCGTCAGCGACAGACCGATCGGATAGAGCCCCGCAGCGGACGACGTCGCGAACGCCGCCCATGCAAGGCAGAGCGCCCCCTGTGAAAAGGCGGTCGCCACCAGCATCGCTCTCAGCCCGAACACTTTTGCGAGTTTACCGCCTGCAAAAGCTCCGAGTGTGGCCGCCGCAGCGCCTGCATAGCCGGTCGCGTAGCTGAGCTGCTCGGAGGTGAAGCCCTTATCGGCGAACACCACCACGCCGAGCGTCGCCGGCGGCGCCATAACGGCCGAAAGCGTCGCGACGGAGAGAGCTCGGCGGACGACGCCCGGCCTGTCGCGCATCCCGGAGATGGTAGCGGTGAGCCCCACGGTTTCTTCGGCCGCAGGCTGCAGCGACTGTCCCGGCAACCGCCAGAGCGCGATCGCGGACAGCAGCGTCGCGGCTGCGAGAACCCAGAAGGCGCCTGACCATCCGACCGTGTCGAAGCGACCTGCGAGGGCGCCCGCCCCGAGCACGTTGCCGACCGCGGCGCCGCCGCATCGAACCCCGACCGCGATCGCCATGTCGCTCATCGGCACGCTTTCGCGGATCCAGGCGTTGAGCGCGATGTTGCGGGTCGCGAACAGAAACGCGGCCGCGAGGCTTGGAATAAGCGCCGCCATGGGGCCGGCATGCTCCGGCATGAGCTGAAACGCAAGCGCGGTCACTGCGAAGGCCAGGCCTGCAGAGACTTGGCAGACGCTCGCCCAGCCGGATCGCCGCCCCAGGCCGAACAGCGATCGCGCGTCGACGAAAGGCGCCCAGAAGAACGCGAAGCCGAGTGGAAGCGCGATCCAGCTCACGGCGGCCGACAACGCCGCTCCGCCGCCTTCGAGGCGTAACTGGAACGGCACGACGGTCAGCAGGAAGCCGAAGAACATCGCGTCGGGAGCGTAGAGCGTCACGATGCGCGCGAGCGTCATGTTGCGGAAGCGATCCGCACCTCGATGAGCGTCGGCAGGCGACATGTTCTCGCGTGGGTCGACCGATGATGTTTAGGCGTCAATCGTCATTCCGTGGCAATCCGCCCTCGGCGCAGATGCGGCTCATAACAGAATGTTCAGCGAGGCGTCACGATATGGGGAGGCTAGGACGCGGCCTCAGCGCAGCCGGAAAGCAGACGTTCCAGACGTCGACTATGGGTCACGTGAGCGTTCGGTCACGAGCTTATCGTGCCAAGCTGAGCGGCGGCCTCCGGGTCTCGTACTCCTCCCATAACCAGCGGTCGTTTACGCGCCTAAGCCGCCATCCAGCCGCCGTCGACCATCAGCGTCGCGCCGGTGACGAAGCTCGCTTCGTCGCTTGCGAGGAACAACGCGGCCTTCGCGACGTCCTCCACCCGCCCGAGCCTTGGCCAGGGCGTCCGGCGGCGGGCGCGGTCGAGAACGTGGTCGGCCTGCAGGTGCCCGCCCTGGCCGGTGACGATCTTGCCCGGCGCCACCGCGTTGCAGACGATGCCTTGAGCCGCGTAGTCGGCCGCGATCTGTTTGGTCATGTAATCGACAGCCGCTTTTGTGACGCCGTAGCCGAGGTCGCCCGGCGCGGCGATCATGCCGTGCTGCGACGACAGGTTGACGATGCGGCCGCGCGCCTCGCCGCAGGGCTCCTGCTCCACCATCCGCCGGACCGCCGATTGGCAGCAGAGGAATGCGCCGGTGAGGTTGACCGCAAGCAGCCGGTTCCACGCCGCGAGATCGAGCTCCAGCAGCGGCCGTTGGTGGCGGACGCAGGCGTTGTTGACCAGCACGTCGATGCGGCCGAACCGGGCGACGGTCTCCGCCATGAGCGTCTCGACGGCCTTCGGCGAGGCGACGTCGGTCGCGACGAACAGCGCGTGGCCGCCCTCCGCCGCGATCGTCGCCGCGGTCGGCGCGCCGCCCTCGATCACGGTCTCCGTGACGTCGGCGATCACGACCCGCGCGCCTTCCGCGGCGTAGGCCTGGGCAATGGCGCGGCCGATGCCGGAAGCGGCGCCCGTGACGACGGCGACGCGGCCCGCGAGGCGGCCGGCGGGAGGGGAGGCGGAGGTCATGGGGCGCTTTCCCAGGAGGCGGAGACGAGGGCGGGGTTGGCGTCGGCGAAGGCGAGCCAGTCGGTGAGCGCCGCGTCGAGATCGAAGCCGGGCGTGAAGCCTGTGTCGGCGCGGAGGCGGCCGATCGTCATCGGCGCGCGGTCATAGGGCGCATAGAGCGCGACGGTCCCAGGCTCGCCGGCCTCCGCAAGCCGCCAGCGGAGGCCGGGCCGGAGGTCGCGCAGGCGTTCGCAGAGCGCCGTCAGCGGCCAGACGTGGCCGGCGCCGAGGTTGTAGATCCGCCTTGCCGGAGCGGGCGCGTCCAGCAGCGCGCGGATCGCGGCGGCGGCGTCGCGGGCGTAGAGCCAGTCGCGCGGGTGCGGGCGCGGCAGGACGATCTCCTCGCCCTTCAGCGCCTGGGCCAGAATCTGGAACGGCGCGCTCGGCGTGTCGCGGGCGCCGGTCGCGCGCTCCCAGCGGCCGAAGCAGGTTCCGAGCCGGCCCACGCGGACGTCCAGCCCGCGGAGCGCCGCAAACCTGAGCACGGCTGCTTCGGCCGCCTGTTTGGAGATTCCGTAAAGGCCTTCGGGCGCAAGCGGCGTCGCGTCCTCGTCGAGGACGTCCGCGGTGCGGCCGCTCGCGCCGTAGACTGAGCCCGAGCTGACGTGGACGACGCGCGCCGCGCCGCAGGCGGCGCCGGCCTCCGCCACGGCGAGCGCCCCGCCGACATTGACCTCGAAGATCGCGCGCGGGGTCGCGCGCTCGCGCTCCGGTCCCGCCGTCAGCGCCGCGAGCGACGCCACGCGCCCCGCGCCGCTGCGCGTCATCGCCTGGAGAAGCGCCTCGCTGTCGCGCACGTCGCCGCAGACCGCCTCGAAGGCGCCGGGAAGCGTACCGAAGACGGCGGCGGCTTCGGCCGGCGGCGGCGCGAGGTCGTAGCTCGTCACCGCGACGCCGGCCTCGAGCAGGGCCTCGCAGAGCGCGAGGCCGACGAAGCCGGAGCCCCCGGCGACGAAGACGGGGCCGTCCGCGCTCCCGGTCGAGGCTGTCACGCGACGTTGCGGAACAGCGAGCCCCAGCCCTCGACGCGCTTGGGGTCGACGCCCGCGAGGATCAGGCTCTTCCAGACGACCGTCGCGATCGTGTCGTAGACCGGCAGCTTCAGCTCACGCTCCAGCGCCTCCACCAGCGGTCCGGCGCGCAGGTTGGTGCACACCACCGCGAGCGCCTGGACGCCGTCCGCGGCCACGGCGCGCGCCATTTCCGTGAGCTGGTCGGCGGTGACTTCGGAGAAGGAGAAATTGTCCTGCAGGCCGAGGTGGCGCTCGTTCGAGAAGTCGACGCCGAGGCTCGCGTAGTTCGCGAGGATCTTGGCCTGCACGTCGTCGCGGTAGGGGGTGACGAGGCCGGCGCGGGTGACGCCGGTCGTCTTCAGGATCTCGTTCAGGGCCAGCATGGAGGTGGTGGCCTTGATCCCGGTCGCGGCGGTGATGCGCTCGCACAGCCGCTCGTCCGCCTCGAAGCCGAGCCAGCCCGAGGAGGTGCCGTTCCAGGCGATGACGTCGACCTTGGCGTGTGCGAGCAGTTCGGCCGCCCGCAGGATCTCGGCGTCCTCAAACTGGGCGAGCGCCGAACCGGAAAGCGCGATCTCGGTGACCTTGAAACGCCCGAAATGGGCCGAGACCTCGGGCAGGCCCGCGACCATCGCCTGGGTGACCGGCTCCAGCACGGTGTTTGAGGACGGCGTGAGCATGCCGAGGAGTACGCGTCGCGTCATGATGCTTGAACCTGTGAAGTCGGGAGTGCGCTCAGGCGGCCGCGACGCGGCCGGGGCGGAGCAGGTGGAGGATGTGGCGCTTCATTTCGTTGAAGCGCGGGCCCGTGACGTCGCGCGGGCGCGGCAGGTCGATCTGGATGATCTCGGCGATCCGGCCCGGACGGGCGCTCATCACCGCCACGTGGGTGCCGAGGGTGAGCGCCTCGTCGACGCCGTGGGTCACGAACACAATCGTCCCCTGATGCCGCTCCCAGATGCGGATGAGCTCGGTCTGCATGTCCATGCGGGTCTGCTCGTCGAGCGCGCCGAACGGTTCGTCCATCAGGATGACGCCGGGGTTCATGAGCAGGGCGCGGGCGATGCCGACGCGCTGGTTCATGCCGCCCGAGAGCTCCGAGGGGTAGTGGTTCTCGAAGCCCGTGAGGCCCACTAAGTCGATGTAGCGCTGGGCCTGCTCGCGCCGGACCGCCTTGAGGCCGCCGCGGAGCTTCAGGTGGAACGCCACGTTCTCCCACACGGGAAGCCAGGGCATAAGGTTCGCCTGCTGGAACACGACCCCGCGGTCGGAGCCCGGACCGGCGACGGCCTGGCCGTCGACCAGCACCTCGCCGGAGGTGGGCGTCTCGAAGCCGGCGATCATGTTGAGCAGCGTGGACTTGCCGCAGCCGCTCGGTCCCAGCAGGCAGATGAACTCGTTGCGCCGGACCGTGAGGTCGACGTCGGTGAGCGCCGCCACGTCCACGTTGCGCTTGGAGTCCCGGAACAGCTTCGAGACGCCGCGAATGTCGATGGTCGCCATGGGATCAGCCCTCTCCGCCGCGCAGCGTCGCCCCGCGCCGCCATCGCAGCGTCCGGTTCATCACCGCACGGATCGCGAGATCGCTGAGGAAGCCGAGGAGGCCGATCGAGGCCATGGCCGCGAGCACGATGTCGTAGCGGAGGAAGTAGTAGGAATCCCAGAGCACGTAACCGAGGCCGCTCTTCACCGCGACCATCTCGGCCGTGACGGTGAGCATCCAGGCCGAGCCCACCGCGATGCGGAGGCCCGCGAAGATGCTGGGCATGGCGGCCGGCACCACGATGAAGCGCAGCAGCTTGCCTTGGTCTCCGCCGACCATGGCGCCGGCGCGGATCAGGTCGCGATCGCAGCTCTTCACGCCGTGGATGGTGTTGAGCAGGATCGGGAAGAACGCGCCCAGGAACACCAGGAAGATCGCCGGCTTGTCGGCGATGCCGAACCAGATGATCGCGAGCGGGATCCACGACACGGGCGGGATCGGACGCAGGGTCTGCAGCGTCGGCTCGATCACCGCCTCGATCCGCCGCGACCAGCCGATCGCGACGCCGAGGCCGACGCCGAGCGCGGCGGCGATCGCGAAGCCCGCGAGCACCCGGGCCGAGCTTGCGGCGGTATCGGCGAGCCAGCCGCCGCTGTGGCTCTGGGTGTCGCCGCTGTAGCCCGTAAGCCAGTCGGCCCAGGCCAGCGCCACCATCGACGGCGCCGGCAGCAGGGACTCCGGCAGCACGCCCGAGCGGGAGAAGATCTCCCACCCCGCGACCAACAGGACGGGGACGGCCGCGCGCTCCAGCACGCGCAGCCAGCGGGCGGGCGCCGCGGTCGCCATCAGTAGCCGAGCTCGGTCTTCGGCTTCCCGGTCGCCGCCTCCAGGAAGCGGTAGTCCATGTTGGCCTCGACCTTGGCCGTCACGTCCTTGGAGATGTACTTCAGGTCGCGCATCATGCCGGCGATCGCGATCGCCTCGGGACGGTGCATCGGGGCGTCGGGGTAGAGGTTGCCGATCGCGCCCTCGGCGATCTTCCGGTCGAGGCCCGTGACCTTCACGATCACGTCGGCCCAGAGGCCCTTGTCGGCCGAGATCTTCTCGTTGACCGCCACGACGCCGCCAACGACGGCCTGCACGCCCTTGGGATTGGAGGCGATCACGTCGGAGCGCGTGACCATCAGGTTGGTAAGCTTGCCGGCCGGCTGGTCGTAGGGGTGCGTGAACAGCTTGGCGCCCTTCGACTGCAGGATCTGCGTGCCGAACGGCTCCACGGTGCAGATCATCTCCACCTCGCCGCGCCGCAGCGCCTGGATGTGGTCCGACGGGTTCGGGATGTTGACGAAGGTGACGTCCTTGTTGACGTCGATGCCCTGTTTGGCGAAAGCGCCGCGCATGTGGATGTCCTGGGCGTTGCCGCGCGAGGCCGCCACGCGGAACGGCTTGCCGTCCTCCTTGTGCTTGGCGATCAGCGCCTTGAGGGCGGTCCAGTCGTCGGCGGCGACCGGCAGGTCGTTCGCGGCGAGCAGGGTGGAGCCGCCGCTGACCTGGCCGGAGATCGCCACCACGTCGAAGCCGCGGTCGAGCGCGGTCGCGTAGTGCAGATATGTGACCTGCGCCACGTCGATGCTCTTGGAGACAAGCGCGGTCAGCACGTCGTTGCCGGTGGTGAAGCCGATCGCCTCGACCTTGGCGTCCTTGGCGTTCTCCGGCACCAGCGTCAGCGGGGTGCAATGCGCGCACTTGGCGTAGCCGAGCTTGATCGGCTCCTGCGCGGACGCCGCGCCGGCGGCGAGCGTCACAAAGGCGAGCGCGGCCGTGAGGCGACGCGCGAAGCGGGACAGGGGCATGCTGCTCATCGACGGGTCTCCGGTTCGCCCGCTGCGCCGCCGCCGAGTAGCCGCATGACGCATTCGGTATGCGATATGAATTTACGTTCGATAGATCAACGTGATAACTCACAAAATAGAAATGTCGTGTCGATTTGTCGGGCAGGGGGTCTAGGCAAATGCCAAAATCAGAGGCGGCGGCGACGAAGCCGGATCGGGCGCGCGCCCGGGTGAAGTTCCGGCCGGACCGCCTCAAGCTCTCCGGAGTCTCCGCCACGTCGCCGCTGAACACGGCGTCCCTGCACGACCAATTGACCGCGCGGCTGCGCCAGATGGTGCTCGACGGCGAACTCGCGCCCGGCAGTCCGCTGCCGGAGAAGATGCTGTGCGACACCTTCGGCGTGTCGCGCACGCCCTTGCGCGAGGGCTTCAAGGTTCTGGCGTCCGAAGGGCTGATCCTGCTGCGCCCGCATCGGACGCCGGTGGTGGCGCCGGTCGACGTGGCGGAGGTCGCCGCGGCCTTCGACGTCCTCGTCGCCCTCGACCGGCTGGCGGGCCTCCGCGCCGCCGCCGCCGCGACGGCGGAGGACATCGGCCGCATCGAGGCCATGCACGCCGAACTCGTCGCGCATCACCATGCGGGCGCGCGTCCGGACTATTTCCGCCAGAACCAGGACATCCACCGCGAGATCACCCGGCTCGCGGGCAATCCGGTGCTGGACGGCCTGTGGACGGGCCTCAGCGCCAAGATCTACCGCGCCCGCGCCCAGGCGAACCTCGATCCCGGCCGCTGGGACGCCTCGCTCGCCGAGCACGAGCGCTTCACCGCGCTGTTCGTCGCCGGCCGGGCCGAAGCCTTCGCGGAGGCGCTCGCCGAGCACACCGCCCTGACAAGCGCCGCGGTGGTCGCCGGGCTGAAGGACATGGCGCAAGCCTGAGCTCGCGCTCGATGTCGTTGGCGTTGCGTCCGGACGTAGCCGTTGGGGCGGCCAGGGGTTGCGACGGCGTCGGCAAGACGACGCGCTGGGCGTCTCACGGTAAGGGACAGCGGCGGTCGACTTGAAACTGAGATTTGAGGGTCCCAAGTCCGACGAGCTCGATTCCTGGGCCGTCCGGTGCGGGTAACCATGCTGTAACCGCGACGGCCCGCAAATCTCTTGAAGCGCCCCGGATCGCCCGGCCCTGATACGACGAAAGCCGCGGAGCGATCCGCGGCTTTCGTCGTTTGGTGGACCTGGAGCGGGCGAAGGGATTCGAACCCTCGACCCCAACCTTGGCAAGGTTGTGCTCTACCCCTGAGCTACGCCCGCCCGCTTCAGTCCGCCGCCAGCGTCGGCCGGCGAGGCGCTTCCTATGCCGCAGCCGCCGGAGGAATGCAAGGCGGTTTCGCGCGCCTTTTTCACGGCCGTCGGGTGGGGGCGCTGGACGCCAAGCCCGCGGTGCGGCGTGATGGAAGGCGGCGCAGACGGGGGGAGGCTTTCCATGGCGACGTTCAGACTGCCGCTCGGCGGAGACGTGACGCAGGCGTTCCGCATCTTCACGTCGGCCTTCTCGGCGGCGGGCAGCCAGTTCGGGCTCATCAACATCAATCTGGGGCGCTCGAAGGCGCCGGAGGTCGAGGAGGAGGTGCTGCAGGACGTCGGCAGCTATGGCGCCCAGCTCGGCCGCATCGGAGACGGGCTCGCCGTGCTGCTCGCCCATTTCCGGCCCGAGCGCGAGCTGGCGGAGCCGGAGAAGAAGGCGATCCGCGCCCTCATCCGGATGCTCGACGATATCGCCGACATCAAGGAGGAGCGCGGTCGCGCCGCCCTGCGGCCGAAGCGCGTGGCCTGGGCGGACATGGACGAACGCGGCTGAGCCGGCCATAAGCCTCTTCCCGAAGCCTGAAGCGCATGGAGGAGGCGAGAGACATGCCGGCGACGCGCGACGAGCTTCTGGCCCGGCTGGCGGAGCTCGGGATCGCTTCGGTCACGCATGATCATGAGGCCGTGTTCACGGTCGCCGAATCGCGCGCGCTCAAGGCCGGGATGCCCGGCGGCCACACCAAGAACCTGTTTCTGAAGGACAGGAAGGGACGGCTGTTCCTCTTCACCGCCGACGCCGAAGCGACGATCGACCTGAAATGGCTCGCGGCGGCGCTCGGCGCGTCGGGCCGGTTCTCGTTCGGGTCGCCGGAGCTGCTCGTGAGCGTCTGGGGCGTGGAGCCCGGCTCCGTCACGCCGTTCGGAGCGATCAACGACGCCGAGGGGCGGGTGACGGTCGGACTCGACGCCTCGCTGCTGCGCCATGAGCTCGTGAACGTGCACCCGCTAACGAACACCGCGACGACCGCGCTCGCGCCCGACGACCTGCTGCGCTTCCTGCATGCGACCGGCCACGAGCCGGTCATCGTGGAGCTGGCGCCCACGGAGGCCTGACGACGCATGGCGGAGGGGCGAGCCGGACACGGCTCGCGTCGCCGGTTTGGAGCCGCGAACCTCGGCTTCCGATTGACCCGGCGCCTGTTTTGGCTATAGAGACACGCGCTGGCGCGGTGGGGCACCCTCACCGGCGCCTTATTCGTTTGGGCGCAAGACCCAGACTGACAAAAAGCCGCGCCAAGGGCATCCCGCCCCGGGAGCGCGTTATGAACACGGGACTATGAAACGATGTTCGCAGTCATCAAGACCGGCGGCAAGCAGCACCGGGTCGCCGAAGGCGACGTGATCACCGTCGGCAAGCTCGAGGGCGAGGCCGGCGCCAAAGTGAATTTTGGCGAGATCCTCGCGATCGGCTCGGGCGACGACGTGTCGTTCGGCGCTCCCTTCGTCTCGGGCGCCTCGGTCGCGGCCGAGATCGTCGAGCATGCGCGCGGCGCGAAGGTCATCGCCTTCAAGAAGCGCCGCCGTCAGAACTCGAAGCGCAAGCGCGGCCACCGTCAGGACCACACGATCGTCAAGATCGTCGGCCTGACCGGCGCGTCGAAGAACTGAGCGGCTGTAGAGAAGGAGAACTCCGATGGCTCACAAGAAGGCAGGCGGCTCCTCCCGCAACGGCCGCGACTCCGAAGGCCGGCGCCTCGGCGTGAAGAAGTTCGGCGGCGAAGCCGTCATCCCGGGCAACATCCTCGTGCGCCAGCGCGGCACGAAGTGGCATCCGGGCGCGAATGTCGGCATCGGCAAGGACCACACCCTGTTCGCGACCGCGGAGGGCAAGGTGCTCTTCGTATCCAAGGCCAACGGCCGGACCTACGTGAACGTCACGACCGCTACGGCGGCCGAAGCTGCGGAATGACGGCGGGCTGACACGACGCTCCCGCCGGGCCCAAGACCCCCGGCGGATCGGACGCTGACCGCGAATTCCGATGCGACGGGGGAGACGGGCGAACCGTACTCCCCCGTTTCCGTTTCGGAAGGCCCGGCCCGATGTCCCCGACGCCCGATTTCGACGAAAGCCTGTTCGCGGAAGACTGTATGACGGCGGAGCCGTCCGTCCGTCTCCGCCGCCTCACCGCCGCCGACGCCCCGGCGATCGCCGGGCTGCTGGGCGACATCGCGGTCTCCCGCAATCTCGGCCGGGTTCCCCACCCCTACACGCTCGGCGACGCCGAAGCCTGGCTCGCGGGCCTGGCGACCGACCGCTCGGGTCTGCGGGCGGCGATCTCGGTCGACGGAGCGCTCGCCGGCGTGGTCTCGCTGACGCCCGCCGCCGGCGCGCTCGGCCTCGGCTATTGGCTCGGCGCGCCGTACTGGGGCAGGGGGATCGGGACGCTCGCGATCCGGTCCTTCGTGGATTTCGCCTTCGCCACGACCGGGATCGGGGTCGTCGAGGCGGCGCATATGGTCGACAATCCCGCCTCCGGCCGGGTGCTGGCCAAGGCGGGGTTCCGGCCGTACGGCGCGATGCGGGCGCGGTCGCTCGCGCGCCGGGAGACGGTCGAGCACGTGACGTGCCGGCTGCGCCGCGCGGAATGGGCGGAGATCCTGCCGGTCATCGAGACCGACCGGCTGACGCTGCGGACGCCGACGATGGCGGACGCGGAGGAGACGGCGCGGCTGGCGGCGGATCGCCCGATTGGGCTCTCGACCGCGCAGACGCCTGCGCTCGGCGCGCTCGACGAAGCCCGGGGCTTCGTGCTGCGCGCGGCGCGCGACCCGCGGCCGGCGAACCTCCGGCTGCTCATGCGGCTCAAGGACAGCGGGGCGCTGGTCGGCACCGTCGGCTGGCGGGCGGGCGAGGCCGGGGTGGTCGATCTCGGGTTCTGGCTTGGCGTCGACTATCGCGGTCGGGGCCTGATGACGGAGGCGGCGCGGGCCGCGCTCGAGGCCGCGTTCCAGACCGGAGCCGTGCGGGCGGTGCGCACCACCTGCCGGGCGACGGACTGGGCCTCGCGGCAGGTCATCATCCGGTGCGGATTCCAGTGGGAAGGCTCCGGCCTCGTGCGGCCCGCGACCGGCGGACCCGTCGCGGCGGACCGCTTCCGGCTCGACCGGGAGACGTTCCAGTCGTTCCGGGAATGGACCCCGGCGGCCTTCCGCGCCTTCGGCGGATGAGCGTCGGCGTCCCGCAGGGCCGGCTGTCCGGCGGACGGGAAGTCGTGCTAAGGGACCCGGCGCGCTCGCCGTCGTCCGGGATAGGCGGGGGGGCGCAACCCCCGTCGCGTGTTTCAGGCGTGTGCGCCCCGGACGAGCCGCGGCGTTACGCCTTCCATCTCGCGCCGTCGAGCCTCTGACCGGCGCGGGGCGATGTTCGAAACGGAATCGATCCGATGAAATTCCTCGACCAGGCCAAAGTCTACATCCGTTCCGGCGACGGCGGGGCCGGCTGCGTGTCGTTCCGGCGGGAGAAGTTCATCGAGTTCGGCGGGCCGGACGGCGGCGACGGCGGGCGCGGCGGCGACGTGATCGTCGAATGCGTCCAGGGGCTGAACACGCTGATCGACTACCGCTTCAAGCAGCATTTCAAGGCCAAGACCGGCGTGCACGGCATGGGCAAGAACCGCACCGGAGCCAAGGGCGGGGACGTGGTCCTCAAGGTGCCGGTCGGCACGCAGGTGCTGGACGAGGACGAGGAGACGCTGCTCGCCGACTTCACCGAGGTCGGGCAGTCGATCGTGCTGGCGAAGGGCGGCAACGGCGGCTTCGGCAACGCCTATTTCACCACCTCGACCAACCGCGCGCCGCGCCGGGCCAATCCCGGGCAGGAAGGCGAGGAGCGCTGGGTCTGGCTGCGGCTGAAGCTGATCGCGGACGCGGGGCTCGTTGGCCTGCCGAACGCGGGCAAGTCGACCTTCCTCGCGGCGGTCTCGGCGGCGAAGCCCAAGATCGCCGACTATCCCTTCACCACGCTTCATCCGAACCTGGGCGTCGTCGGCGTCGACGGGCGCGAGTTCGTCATGGCCGACATTCCCGGCCTGATCGAAGGCGCGCATGAGGGCGTCGGGCTCGGCGACCGCTTCCTCGGCCATGTGGAGCGCTGCCGCGTGCTGCTGCATCTGGTGGATGGGACCTCCGAGCACGCGGGCGAAGCCTACAAGACCGTGCGCGCCGAGCTCGAAGCCTATGGCGCGGGGTTGACGGACAAGCCGGAGATCGTCGCGCTGTCGAAGGTCGACGCGCTGTCGCCGGAACTGCGCAAGCAGCAGCTCGCCCGGCTGAAGCGGGCGGCGAAGAAGACGCCGGTGGCGCTGTCATCGGCCTCACGCGAAGCGGTCGACGTCACGCTGCGCCAGTTGCTCGCCGTGATCGACGAGGCCAAGGGCGTCGAGGCGGCCGAGGCGATGCCGAAGATCGCCGAGGAAGCGTGGCGACCGTAGCGGCGGCTTTCCTTGACGCAGCGTCCGTCCGGTTCATAGACGCTCCGCTTCCCGGCATCGAACCTGCGTACCGCCCGTGACCGCACCCTCGCTCGCCTCCTTCAACCGCATCGTCGTCAAGATCGGTTCCGCGCTGCTCGTCGATCAGGTGGCGGGCGCGCTGAAGCGCCGCTGGCTCGAGAGCCTGGCCTCCGATCTCGCCCGGCACGCCGCCCGCGGCGCGGAAGTGATCGTGGTCTCGTCCGGCGCGATCGCGCTCGGGCGCACGGTGCTCGGCCTGCCGCGCGGACCGCTTCGGCTCGAGGACAGCCAGGCCGCCGCCGCCGTCGGCCAGATCGCGCTCGCCCGCGCCTGGTCCGAAGTGCTGGGCGTCCACGACATCACGGCTGGGCAACTGCTCCTGACGTTGGGCGACACCGAGGAGCGCCGGCGCTACCTCAACGCGCGCGCCACGCTCGCCCGCCTGCTGGCGCTGAAGGCGGTCCCGGTCGTCAACGAGAACGACACCGTCGCGACCTCCGAGATCCGCTACGGCGACAACGACCGCCTCGCCGCCCGCGTGGCCTCGATGGCGAGCGCGGACTGCCTCGTGCTGTTGTCCGACATCGACGGCCTCTACACCGCGCCCCCGGCGCAGGACCCGACGGCGACTTTGATCCCGATCGTCGAGCGCGTGAACGCCTCGGTGGAGGCGATCGCCGGCGGCGCCGCGTCCGAGTTCTCGCGCGGTGGCATGCGGACCAAGGTCGAGGCCGCCCGTATCGCGACCGGCGCCGGCATTCACATGATGATCGCCTCAGGCAAGGTCGAAAGCCCGCTTTCGGTGGTCGAGCAGGGCGGCCGCTGCACCTGGTTTCTGCCGCACGACAATCCGGCCCAGTCCCGCAAGCGCTGGATCGCCGGCGTGCTCGCTCCGCGGGGCGAGATCCATGTCGACGCCGGAGCGGCCTCCGCGCTCAACCGGGGCCGTTCGCTGCTGCCGGCCGGCGTCGTCCGGGTGGACGGCCATTTTTCGCGCGGCGAGGCGGTGATCGTGCGCGCGCCAGACGGGGTCGAGGTGGCGCGCGGGCTGGTGTCCTATGATTCCGGCGACGCGAACCGCCTGCGCGGCAAGCCGACCGCCGAGATCGAGCAGGTGCTCGGCTTCAAGGGACGGCCGGCCATCATCCACCGCGACGATCTGGTGCTGACCGGGGCGTGATCGGAACCGACGTCGTCGCAGGCCGGCCCTGCGATCCCTCATAATGACGCCAAGGCCGAAACGCGCTACATCCCGGCCTCCGCAGGAGGTTCCGCAATGTCCGCCGCCGCCGAACGGCTCATCGAGATCGACACGCTCATGCTGGAGGTGGGCCGGCGCGCCCGCGCGGCGTCGAAGGCGCTGGCGCTCGCGCCGCGACCGGCGAAGGACGCCGCGCTTGTCGCCGCCGCCCGTCGTCTCGTCGAGAACGAAGCGGACATCCTCGCCGCGAACGCCGCCGATCTCGCCGCCGCGCGCGCGTCCGGCGTCGCCGCGTCCTTCATCGACCGTCTGACGCTGACGCCCGCCCGCATCCGCGGCATGGCGGAAGGGTTGGAGACGGTGGCGGGCCTCGCCGATCCCGTCGGCGAGGTGACGGCCGCGTGGACCCGGCCGAACGGGCTTGCGATCGAGCGCGTCCGCACGCCCCTCGGCGTCGTCGGCGTGATCTACGAGAGCCGGCCGAACGTGACGGCGGACGCGGGCGCGCTGTGTCTCAAGGCCGGCAACGCCGCGATCCTGCGCGGCGGCACGGACAGCTTCCGCTCCTCGGCCGCGATCCAGGCCGCGCTCGCCTTCGGCCTGCGCGAGGCCGGCCTGCCGGAGGATGCGATCCAGCTTGTGCCCACGAGGGACCGCGCCGCGGTCGGCGAGATGCTGGCCGGTCTCGGAGGCAATCTCGACGTGATCGTGCCGCGCGGCGGCAAGGGCCTCGTGGCGCGCGTGCAGGCCGAGGCGCGGGTGCCGGTGTTCGCTCATCTCGACGGCAACAACCATGTCTATGTCGCCGCGGGGGCCGATCTCGACATGGCGCGCGCGATCGTGCTCAACGCCAAGATGCGGCGCACCGGCGTCTGCGGCGCGGCGGAGACGCTGCTGGTCGACCGGGCCGTGGCGGCGACGCATCTCGCGCCGCTTGTCGCCGATCTGCTCGACGCCGGCTGCGCGGTCCGTGGCGACGCCGAGGCGCGCGCGGTCGATCGCCGTGTGACGGCGGCGACCGAGGATGATTGGCGCACCGAGTTTCTCGACGCGATCATCGCCGTACGTGTGGTCGACGG
Source organism: Methylopila henanensis (assembly GCF_042681025.1). NCBI lineage: Bacteria > Pseudomonadati > Pseudomonadota > Alphaproteobacteria > Hyphomicrobiales > Methylopilaceae > Methylopila > Methylopila henanensis. Next base: position 638,365 of record NZ_JBHUER010000010.1, on the reverse strand, counting down.
GATCGACGAAGCCCTTGACCACATCGACGCTTACGGTTCGCGCCACACTGACGCGATCGTCACCGCCGACGATGGCCTCGCCGAGCGCTTCCTCGCCGAAGTCGACAGCGCGATCGTGCTGCACAACGCCTCGACCCAGTTCGCCGACGGCGGCGAGTTCGGCTTCGGCGCGGAGATCGGCATCGCCACCGGCCGGCTGCACGCGCGCGGGCCTGTCGGCGTCGAGCAGCTCACGATCTTCAATTACCGCGTGCGCGGGACCGGCCAGACGCGGCCGTGAGACCGGCCCCGGGCGCCGCCTGCGGGAGGGTCGTCCTGCCGCCGCACGCTCCGGGCATGCGGATCGGCCTGTTCGGCGGATCGTTCAATCCGCCGCATGAGGGCCACCGCCTCGCCGCGCTGGTCGCCATGCGGCGGCTGCGGCTCGATAGGGTCTGGTGGCTCGTCACGCCCGGCAACCCGCTGAAGGACGGCGCCGAACTGCGCCCTCTCGCGGAGCGCATGGCGGCGGCGCGGCGGATCGCGAACCATCCCCGCATCGTCGTCACCGGCGTCGAGGCCGCGCTCGGCACGCGGCGCACCTTCGACGTGCTGGGGTGGCTGCGGCGACGGTGTCCGGGCGTCGCCTTCGTCTGGATCATGGGCGCCGACAATCTCGGCGGCTTCCACCGCTGGGAGCGCTGGCGCGCCATCGCCGAGCTCGCCCCGATCGCGGTCGTCGACCGGCCCGGGGCCACGCTCGGCTCCAAGCGGGCGCCGGCCGCGCTCAGACTCGGAGACGCCCGCGTTCCGGAGCGGCTGGCGGCGGCCGTGCCGCGGCTCGCTCCGCCGGCCTGGGTCTTCCTGCACGGGCCACGCTCAGCGCTGTCATCGACCGCGCTGAGGGCCGCGCGCGGAAAGAAGTGAACGGCCGAAAAGCGAAACCGGCGTCGCGAGAGTTGAAAAACGGGCGGTTTCGCCATTAATCTTTTTGAGCCGGAGATGACTCCGGCTTGAGGACAGCTGACGGAAGGGAACAGACCTCTGTCCACCACAGCGCTGAAGGAGACGCCGCGCGCGACGTCTCATATCGGCGGCGGCTCGCCCGACATGGCGAACCCGGCGCTGCTTCATCTCATCCTCGATGTGCTCGACGACAACAAGGCGGAAGACACCGTGGTCATCGACCTGCGCGGAAAATCCGCGCTGGCCGACGAGATGGTTATCGCCACGGGTCGCTCGAACCGCCATGTGGGGGCCATCGCCGACAAGCTGGTCGAGGAGCTCAGGACGCAGGGCCACGGCAAGGCTCTGGTCGAAGGCCTGCCGCATTGCGACTGGGTTCTGATCGATGCGGGCGACGTGATCGTCCACCTGTTCAGGCCCGAGGTCCGGTCGTTCTACAATCTCGAGAAGATGTGGTCGTCCGGCCGCCCGGTCGAGGGCGCGGTCTCCTGATCGTCTGAGCGCCGATGCGCGTCGTCGTCGCGGCCGTAGGCCGGCTGAAGGCCGGGCCTGAGCGGGAGCTTGTGGCGCGCTATCTCGAGCGCGCGGGTCAGGTTGGCCGCGGCGTGGCGCTCGGGCCGGTCGAGGTGATCGAGCTCGACGAAAGCCGCGCGCGCCGTCCTGAGGATCGCAAGCGCGACGAGGCGGCGGCTCTCTCCGCGGCGCTCGATCCCAAGCTTCTGATCTACGCCCTCGACGAAGGCGGGAAGTCGCCGGGAAGCGAGGCTTTCGCGGCCGATCTCGGCCGTCGCCGAGACGATGGGGCGGCGGGCGTCGCCTTCGTCATCGGCGGGGCCGACGGGCTCGCCGCCGACCTGCTGGCCCGCGCGAGCGCGCGCGTCGCCTTTGGAGCGATGACCTGGCCGCACCAGATCGTCCGGGTTTTGCTGGCCGAACAGCTCTACCGCGCGGCGACCATCCTCGCAGGCCACCCCTATCACCGCGCGTGACGCTCGGCGCACGACGTTGCGACGCGCCGCAAAACCCGTCAGGTGGTTAGCGAAACGTAAACCTCGATCCGGCTCCAATAGCGTCATGGTCCGTCATCGCCTTCTTCGCGTCTGCGCCCTCGGCGTCGCGCTTGCAGCCTCGCACGCCGCGCTCGCGCAGGAGCCTCCGCAGGCCTCCGACCAGCGGCGCGCGCTCGACGAGGCGCGCGAGACGCTGAAGCGGGCCGAGGAGCGGCGCGAGCGGGTCGCGGCCGAGGTGGAGGCGCTGAGGGGCGAGAGCGGCAAGCTGCAGGAGGCGCTGATCGCCGCCGCGGCCTCCATACGCGAGCGCGAGCCGCAGGTCTCCGCCAGCGAAGCCAAGCTTTCGGAGCTCAGTGAATCGGAGCGCCAGCTCAGGCAGTCGCTGCTCGCCCGCCGCGACGTGCTCGCGGAGGTGATCGCCGCGCTGCAGCGCATGGGCCGCAAGCCGCCGCCGGCGCTGCTCGTGCGACCGCGCGACGCGCTGGAGGCCGTGCGCTCCGCGATCCTGCTGGGGGCCGTGGTGCCCGACATGCGCGCCGAGGCCGAGGCGCTGGGCTCGGACCTGCGCGAGATGGTCCGCCTCAAGGGCATGATGACCGACGAGCGTGACCGCCTGGCGCGGGAGATCGACGGTCTCGGCGCCGAACGCGCCCGGCTCGAAGCGCTGATCGAAGAGCGGCAGCGGCAGCTCGGCCAGCGCCAGAGCGATCTCGCGGCGGAGGCTTCGGCGTCGCAGGCGCTGGGACGGCAGGTGCTCGACCTCGAGGCGCTGGTCGGCCGCGTGGAGCGCGAGGCGGCCGAGGCGCGCGCCGCCGCCGAGCTCGCCGCCGAGGCCGAGCGCCGCAAGGGCGACGCCGATTCGCTGCGGCAGGCGGCGCGGCTGGCGCCCGCCGCTCCGTTCGAAAGCACGCGCGGAAAACTGCCGCTGCCGGTCGCCGGCAGGCGGCTGACCGACTTCGGGCGGGCCGACGCTTCCGGCGGCCATGCGCAGGGCCTTTCGATCGCGGCGCGGGCCGGCGCGCCGGTCAGCGCGCCCTGCGACGGGTGGGTGGTCTACGCCGGACCGTTTCGCTCCTACGGCCAACTCTTGATCCTTGACGCCGGCGGCGGCTATCATGTCCTCCTTGCGGGAATGGAGCGGATCACGGTCGGCCTGAAGCAGTTCGTCCTCGCAGGCGAACCGGTTGCGACGATGCGTGGCGATCCGTCAGGGGCGGAGAGAGCCGCCGGTGAATCCCGGCCTGTTCTCTACGTCGAATTCCGCAAGAACGGCGGCGCGATCGACCCGTCACCATGGTGGGCGGGCGTCCCAGGCGAGAAGGTGGGCGGATGATGCGGAAAGTTTCTCTGGTCCTGCTCGGGGCCGTTTTCGGAGCGTCCGCGGCCGGCATGGCGCTGCAGCCGAAGGCGTTCTTCGGCGGCACCCCCGCGGAAGCCGCCGGCTCCGCCGAAACCTACAAGCAGCTCAACCTGTTCGGGGACGTGTTCGAGCGGGTCCGCTCCGACTATGTCGAGAAGCCCGACGATGCCAAGCTGATCGAGGGCGCCGTCAACGGCATGCTCTCCGGCCTCGACCCGCATTCGAGCTTCATGGACGCCAAGGCGTTCAAGGACATGCAGGTCCAGACCAACGGCGAGTTCGGCGGCCTCGGCATCGAAGTCCAGATGTTCGAGAATCAGGTCCGCGTCGAAGGCGCGATCGACGACACGCCGGCCGCGCGCGCCGGCGTGCGGGCCAAGGACATCATCACCCACCTCGACGGCCAGCCGATCCAGGGCCTCAGCCTGAACCAGGCGGTCGAGAAGATGCGCGGGCCGGTCAACACGCCGATCGAGCTCACCGTCACGCGCGAAGGCGCGGCTGAGCCGGTCAAGATCAAGATCGTCCGCGACATCATCCGCATCCGTTCGGTGCGGTTCAACGTCGAGGGCGACGACATCGGCTACATCCGCGTCAGCCAGTTCAACCAGCAGACCTTCGAGGGCCTGAAGAAGGCGCTGGACGAGGCGGACCAGAAGATCGCCAAGGACAAGTTCCGCGGCTACGTGCTCGACCTGCGCAACAATCCGGGCGGTCTGCTCGACCAGGCGATCGCGGTCTCCGACGCCTTCCTCGAGCGCGGCGAAATCGTCTCGACCCGCGGCCGCAACCCCGACGAGTCGCAGCGCTTCAACGCGCGGCCGGGCGATCTGGCCAAGGGCAAGCCGATCATCGTGCTGGTGAACGGCGGCTCGGCCTCGGCGTCCGAGATCGTGGCCGGCGCGCTGCAGGACCACCGCCGGGCGACGGTGCTCGGCACGCGCTCCTTCGGCAAGGGCTCGGTGCAGACGATCATCCCGCTCGGCGGCAACGGCGCCATCCGGCTCACCACGGCGCGCTACTATACGCCCTCGGGCAAGTCGATCCAGGCCAAGGGCATCGTTCCGGACATCGAGAGCGTCCAGGAAATTCCCGAGGACGTGAAGGGCAAGGACGAGACCAAGGGCGAGGCCGGGCTGAAGGGGCACCTCAAGAACGGCGACGACGAGGCTTCCGGCTCGTCGGCCTACGTCCCGACCGACAAGAAGGACGACAAGCAGCTGAATTACGCGCTCGACCTGCTGCGCGGCATCCAGAGCAATGCGAACTTCCCGCCCTCGGCGAAGTCGTCCAGCGCGAACTGAGCCAAGAGCTACGGGCCTCGCGGCCGCCCGGAGCGTCATGCTCCGGGCGGCCGTCGCGCGAATCCGCTATGCTTCGGTTCGACCTCGGCGCAGCCGATTCGAACCGGCTCAAGAGCGAATGACGCACGACGATATCGAGAGCCCGATGACGCCGCGCGCCGCCGGCCGCGCGGCGCGTCGCTCTGGCGTCTTTCCAGATCCGGTCACGATCGCCGCGGTCGTCGTCGGCTCCGTCCTGCTGTTCGTCGGAGGCTGGATCCTTTTCGTCGACGATCCCATGGGCGGGGAGCCGTCCGCCGTCGCCTCGATCGAACGCCGTGTTCCGCGCACGGCGGCTGCGTCGGCCGAGCCGAAGCCAGGCCCGGAAAGCGCGCCGTCCCCTATCATGCGCGACGGCGTGCCGGTCATCCGCCCCGGCGACGCGATGCCGAAAAAAGGCCCGGTGATCATCGCGGTGCCAGGAGCGAACGACGGTCCGGCCGGCGCGTCCGCATCCGGCGGCGCGGCGCGTTCGGGCTCCGGCCGGTCTGGGCCCGGCGCTGTGGACAAGGCGCTGCTCGAGGACAGCCGTTACGGCGCCTTGCCGCGCATCGCTCCGGACGGTCGGCGCCCGCTTGATCTCTATGCCCGCCCGGCGGCGAGCGCGGCCGGCGGAGGCGCGCGGGTCGCTCTGCTCGTGACCGGGCTTGGCGTCAGCCGCGACGCCACCGATGAGGCGCTGAGGGCGCTGCCGCCAGAAGTGTCCGCCGCCTTCCTGCCTTACGCCGGCGACGTCGCGGAGCAGATCGGCCGGGCGCGCCAGGACGGCCGCGAGGTGTTCGTGCAGGCGCCTATGGAGCCGTTCGATTTCCCCGCCAACGATCCCGGCCCCCAGACGCTGCTGACGAGCCTCCCGGCCTCCGCCAATCTGGAGCGGCTGCGCTGGTCTCTCGGCCGCGCCGCCGGTTATGTCGGCGTCACGCCGCTCGCGGGCGGACGCTTCCTCGAGAACGCGGACGCCCTGCAGCCGATGTTCGCTGAACTCGCACGCCGCGGCCTGATGTTCGTCGGCGCGGGCGGGCGCGGGGATCGGTCCGAAGCCGCTGCCGCGCAGGCCGGGCTCCCCCACGCCGGGGGCGGAGCGATCGCGATCGACCGCGCGCCGGACGCCGCCGCCATCGACGCAGCGCTGGCGCGGCTGGAGAACGAGGCGAAGGCGAAGCCGGGCGTCGTTTCGGTGGGGCAGCTTGGCGCTTCGCCGCTGACGCTGAAGCGCATCGCGGCGTGGCGGGAAGGGCTCGCGGCGCGCGGCGTGACGCTCGTGCCTGTAAGCGCCGCGGCCGGCGCGCAAGGGCCGTCGTGATGGCGCCCCGGCTGCCCTATCGCCGCTGCGTCGGCATCATGCTGCTCAACCACGAGGGCAAGGTCTTCATCGGCCGCCGTCGCGGCGGCGACGTCGAGCCGCGCGAGCCGGCCTATGAGTGGCAGATGCCGCAGGGCGGCATCGACCGAGGCGAAGCCCCGCTGCAGGCGGCGATCCGCGAACTGCAGGAGGAGACCGGCGTCACCTCGGCGGAGCTGATCGAGGAAGCCCGGGACTGGTTCAACTACGACTTTCCGCCGGACGTGCTGGCGCGCACCCGCAATGGAAAGTACGGCGGTCAGACCCAGCGCTGGTTCGCCTTCCGCTTCACCGGCGCGCCAGACGAGATCGATCTGGCGCCGGCGGGCCACAAGCCGGAGTTCTCGGAGTGGCGCTGGGCCGACATGTCGGAGCTGCCGACGCTGATCGTTCCCTTCAAGCGCGGGGTCTATGTCAGCGTGGTGAAGGCGTTCGGCCATCTCGCCGGCCGGGCCGCCGCGCCTTAAAGTCCGGCTACAGCCTTCTCCACCCGTGGCTCGATCGTTTCGCGGCCGTTCACGACCACCCGGCGCGAGAGGATGCGGTCGCCCGGCCGCACGGGCCCGAGCGGGACGTCCCGATCCGGCAGGATGACGGTCGCCTGCTCTCCGACCATCACCACGAGATGCTGGCGCTCGGCGGCCGCGGCCCGCGACCATGCCCGGAAGGTCGGGTGATACGGATCGCGCCGCCACGCCGAGGGCGCGCCGGGATCGACCTGCACGATCAGGGCGTCGCGCTCCGGCGAGCCGTAGATCACGAACTTGGCGCGGTCCGGCCGCCATTCCGGGCCGAGCGTCTCCCGCGACAGCCAAAGGCAGTGGAAGGTGCGGCACTCCTCCGGCCGCGTCTCATAGGTCCCGCATCCGCGCCCCGGCGCGCAATGCGGACACCAGCGCCCCATCGGCTTGCCGAGAGCGGAGATCGCCATCACCTTGCAGCAGAGAGTGCATTCTCCGCATATGCGTTCGCTCATCGTCCCGGTTCTCGCGAGCTCTCCGCCGGTTCATACCATCTCCCGCCGCCGCGCGCAGACCCCGCAGCGGCGAGGACGGACATGAGCATGCTGCCTGAGATACGTGACCATGCGCGGTTGAGTGCGACCTTTCGCTGGCGTCTGCCGGAGCGGTTCTCGATCGCCGAGGCGATCTGCGACCGCTTCGCGCGGCGCGAGCCGGACCGGCCCGCGATCCTGCTGAAACGGCCGGGCGTGGCGCTCGACATCACGACCTACGGCGAACTCAGGCGCCGGTCTCTGGCGCTCGCCGCCGCGCTGGCGAAGCGGGGCCTGGGTCGCGGCGACCGCATCGCCGTGCTGCTGCCGCAGGGGCCGGAGGCGATCGTCGCCCATGTGGCGGCTTCGCGCCTCGGCGCCGTCGCCATGCCGCTCGCGCTCGCCTTCGGGCCGGACGCGCTGTCCTACCGGCTGGCGGATTCGGGAACGCGGGCGATCGTCACCACCGCGGCCGGGCTCGCGAAGCTCCGCGAGATCGCGGAGCCGCTGCCTGCGCTCGAAACCGTCGTGTCGGTCGACGGCGCGGACGAAGACGCGCTGGACTATGCGGCGCTGACCGCGACCGGCGAGGCGCCGCCGGAGATCGCGCTCGGCCCCGACGACCCGGCGCTGATGATCTACACCTCCGGCACCACGGGGCCGCCCAAGGGCGCGCTGCATGGGGGGCGGGTGTTGATCGGCCATCTGCCGGGGTTCCGGCTGACCCACGACTTCCTTCCGCGCCCGGACGACCGGGCCTGGACGCCGGCGGACTGGGCCTGGGCAGGCGGCCTGCTCAACCTCGCGATGCCCGCGCTGCACTATGGCGTGCCGCTGGTCGCGCAGCCGACGACGAAGTTCGAACCCGAGGCCGCCTTCGCGCTCATGGACGAGGCGAAGCTCCGCAACGTGTTCGTGCCGCCAACGGCGCTGAGGCTGATGTCGGCGGTGGAGCGCCCGCGCGAGCGCCACCGCTTCGCGCTGCGGTCGGCCGTCTCCGCCGGCGAGCAGCTCGGCGAGGCGACGTTCCTTTGGGCGAAGGAGGCCCTCGGCCTGACCGTCAACGAGGTCTACGGCCAGACGGAGTGCAACTACGTGCTGTCGTCGGCCGCCGCGCTCGGCGTGTCGAAGCCGGGCGCGATCGGCAAGGCCACGCCGGGCGCCGAGGTCGCGCTGTTCGCCGCCGATGGCCGCCGCTGCGGACCGGGAGAGCCCGGCGAGATCCGCGTGCGCCAGCCACACCCCGTCACGTTCCTGAAATATTGGGGTAAGCCGGAGGCAACAACGGAGAAATTCGACGGCGAATGGCTGCTGACGGGCGATCAGGCGGTGATGGACGAGGACGGTTATGTCCGCTTCGTTGGCCGCGAGGACGACGTCATCACCTCGTCGGGCTACCGCATCGGCCCGGGCGAGATCGAGGATTGCCTGTCCCGGCACCCCGCGGTGGCGCTCGCCGCCGTCGTCGGCAAGCCGGACGCCGTGCGGACCTCGATCGTGAAGGCCTTCGTGCAGCTCAAGCCCGGCGTCGAAGGAGGCCCGGAGCTGGTCGACGAGATCAAGGCCTTCGTCCGGACTCGGCTGTCGAGCCATGAGTACCCGCGCGAGGTCGTGTTCGTGCCGGAGCTGCCGCTGACCACCACGGGCAAGGTGATCCGCCGGCTGCTTCGCGAACGGGAGTGACCTCTCCCGGCGGCAGCGAAGCGGAGCCGGGATCGCTCTCGGGAGGCGCCGACGCTTGCGGGCTCACGGCGGACGACGATCCCGGATCGGGCGTGGCCCGTCCGGGAAGACGACGTTTCGACGTCAGGCCGCCTTCTTCTGCTCGGCGGCCTTCTGCGCCTCGTAGAAGTAGTTGGCCTTCTTGCCGAAGACGACCGAACGGAGCAGGCGGCGCATGCGCTCGCTCTTGCGCAGCGGCTCAAGCGCCGACCGCGCGGCGGTGTAGGCCGCGACCTTCAGCCCGTCGAGCGCCGGCTTTGCGCCGGGAGCGGCCTGCGGGAAGCCCTTCTCACGCAGCCAGGCGTTCATGAAGATCAGCTTGTTGTGCCGCACCACCGCGGCGGAGCGCCAGGTGATCGCCATCGAGATCGAGTAGCTGTCGCCGGTGCGCACCCAGTGCGGCACCTGATAGGGCACGAACACGCCCTGTCCCGGCTTCAGGCCGTAGACCGTGGCCCGGCTCTCGAACTTCGGATCGTAGGTCAGGTTGCGGTGCTTCGACGGCGCGCTCTCGAGATCCTCCTCGGAGACCAGCGAGCGGTCCTCGTTGTCGAACAGGTGGAAGAATTTCGGGCCGTGCACCTGCACGAAGAAGTTGTCCTCGTTGTCGCAATGGAACGGCGTAACCGAGTTCGCGGAGGACACGAAGATGTAGCCCTCGATGTCGCGGAAGTTGGCGGCGTCGAGATTGGCATGTCCGAGAGCGCGGGCGAGCGAGCCGAGCGCCTCCTCAAGCAGGGCGCGATATTCCGGCACGCTTTCGACCCGCTTCAGCACCATCCAGGCGCCGGCGGTCTCGATCTTCGCGACGACTTCTTCCGGCGGCAGGTCGACCAGGGGCGTGTCCTCGGCCTTCTGGTTCGGGTTCAGCTTACCGGAATTGTACTCGATCCGGTCCTTCTCGAGCTGCTTGGTCAGCTCGATCAGGCGGGGAAGCTGCAGCAGCGGATGGCCCACGAGCTGATGCTCGATCGGGAACGGGCGCAGCGGGTAGCGCTCGGAGAGGTCGGCGGCTGCGGCGCGGAGCATGGCGGTCATTGTGCTCTTTCCTTCACGCGGTGATAGAGGTCGCGCAGCGCGGCGCGGAGGCGGCGTCGACCAAGTTCGGCGCGGACGGCGAACGCGAGCCGCAGGCGCGCCGGGCCTGGTCTCGTGGAGACGACCCAGTCGGCGAGTTCGAGACGCTCCCGCCAGATATGGTCGATCATGGGGTGGTTGGCGATCGCCGTGGAGTCCGTCGCGTCGATCGCGCGATCCTCGATCAGGCGGCGGGTCAGTTCGATCGTGAGCTGGACGCCCGGCGAGCAGCGCGCGAACGCCTCGTCGTAGGCGATCTTGTAGAACCAGGCGCGGCGGCCGCTGGTCAGCACGAGGCCGATGGCGACGGTCTTGCCGTCGAGCGTCAGCTCCAGCACCCGCGCCTCGTCCCGGCGGGCCCGCTCGGCGAACAGCGAACGGACCATGGCGGTCTGGCGGGGGTTGTCCTTCAGCGCGCTGCGGACGGCGCCCTTCCAGCCCTTGGCCTCGACATCGATGAAGCGCTCGATCGCGGCGGCGACGTCGCTCTCGCCGCGGCTTTCCACGAAGGCCACGGGACCGTCATCGCCGAGGCGGCGGAGCTGACGGCGCAGCTCTTTCAGCTTCTTCGACGACAGCGACTGGGTGAGGTAGGCCTCGGCGTCGAGCGATGTCGCGAGCATGGCGCGCGCGTGGCTGTCGATGCGCGCGAAGGAGCGGCCGGAGGCGGAGAGCGCCGCGCGAATGGCGCCTGCGGTCGCGCCGTGCTCCGGCAGGAAGCGAAACTGGAACACGCGGTGCCCGTCCGCGGCCAGTCCGTCGAACAGCGCCTCGATCGCCGCCGCGGGCCGATCGTCCGCCACAAGCGGCTGGCCGAGCGCCCCGAAATACGCCCAATGCGTCGTGGAGAAGACCGCGCGCAGCCCGGAAAGCCGGAGCGGCACGATGGCCGCGAGCGCGACCAGGCGGCGCGACTCGCCCGGCGCGGCGCGCCATACTGTGGCGAAACGGACGTCGCGCATGGCCGACAGCCCGCGCGCCGCCGGGATCGCGAACTCCGGCTCGCAGAACACGTTCGGCTCCAACGCCCGGCCGACGAGGTCGTCCCAGTCCGCCCGGCGGGCGGCGATCGTCTCGATGTCCAGGAATTCGTAGGCGTGGACCATGCTGGAGGGGCTATCCGCCGCCGCCTCGCCGAGATCGGCGCCTGACAGGAAGGGCAGGGCGACGGCGTCCGTCACCGCGTCGCTCGACAGATGCGGTTCGCGCGGCGTGCGGGGGCCCGATCCCCAGGGCAGGGCGCCGAGGCCGAGCCGACGTCGCGTTATCAGGAACAGCAGCGCGGACTCGATCACCAGCGTGATGGAGGTGGCGGCGGCGGCGCCCATCGTGCCGAAGCGGGGGACCAGCAGGAGCGCCAGCGAGAGGTTGAGCACGAAGGCGCTGCCATAGACCGCGGCGCAGATGTTCTGCTGGCCGAGCATGTTGAGCAGGCGTTCGAGCGGGCCGACGGTGGCGCGGGCGAGCAGGCCGATCGCGATCGCGAACAGCAGCGGATAGCCCGCGGTGAACGCCTCGCCGAACAGCCACAGGATCGGCCAGCCGAAAGCGAGCAGCAGCGCGCAGCCCGCGAGCGACGGCCAGAAGGTCCAGCGCGCGGCGTCGCGCACCATGGTCTCCAGCCGCTCGCGGTCGCCTGCGACCGAGTACTCGGTGAAGCGGTGGGCCACCGCCGCCGAAACCGAGAACGACACGAAGGCGACGAGCGACATCACCTTCACCGACGCGTAGTAGACGCCGACCTGGTGGGGCTCGACGAACATCGAGAGCACGAGGATGTCGGTGTAGGCGAGCAGCAGGTAGAAGCCCTCGACCATGAAGATCGGCAGCGACACCTTCATCCAGAGGCGCGGGGCGTAGGCGCGCGGGCCGGGGGGGACCTTGGCCGCCAGGCGTCGCTCCAGCAACGCGAGCTGGGCGAGCGCCGTCAGCCACGTGGCCACGATCGTCGCCGCCATCGCGGTGACCGCGGTCGGGGCGTAGTGCTCGTAGCTCAGAATGGCGAGCAGCCCGAGGATCAGCAGCGGCCGCACGAGATAGGCTGGGGCCAGCGCGACGTCGATCCAGTTGTGGGAGCGCGCGATGCCGTCCTGGACGTCGGTCAGCACGTACATCGGCACGCAGATCAGCGCGAGATACAGCGGAATGACGGCCCAGCTCGACAGGTGTTCGCCGAACAGCCACAGCCCGAGCAGCCCGACCGTGGTCAGGATGGTCGCGAACAGCATCGACAGCAGGCGGCTGCCGAGCAGGAAGCCGCGCAGAAGAGCGTTCTCGCCGGAGTCGGCGTATTCCGGGATGAAGCGCTGCGGGGAGGAGGCGAGGCCGAGGCTCGTCACGCCGCCGAGCAGCAGGACCCAGGTCCAGACATAGACGTAGATGCCGTATTCGCCCTCGCCCATCCAGCGCGCGAGCAGGATCTGCGACGCGAAGGCGATGCCGGCGTTGCCGACGCGGAACAGGAAGGCGCCGCCGGCGACCTTCTTCGCGACGGCGGTGTCCGATCGGTCGGCCAGCAGCCGGCGCACGCGCCCGCCGAGCGCCGCGAAGCGGCTCCGGTCGGCGGCGTGGTCGGTGCGGTGCGCCTGATCGAAGGGCGCGCTGGCGTCGCTCGGCATCTTGGCCATGTCCCATCCTGTCGGATGCGGCGATCTAACCCATGCGCGCTTAAAGAGAGGTTCGGGAAGAGCGTAAACGAAACTAGCCCTTGAAGCCGTCGTTTTCGAGATACTCGCGTTCGTGGTCGGTCGTTTCGCGCCCGAGCGCCGGGTTGCGGTGAGGAAAGCGGCCGAAACGGGCGATGATGTCGGCGTGCAGCTCCGCCCAGGCGAGGCCGTCGCGATCTCCGTCCGCCGAGAACAGCCGGACGCAGAGGGCCTGCAGCGCGTGGTCCTCGGCGTGCTCGAACGGCAGATAGAAGAAGCTGCGCATCGGCCGGGCGGTCCTGCGGTCGAACCTGCGCGCCACGGCCCGCCGCGCCACCTCGACGGCGAGCGCGTCGGTGGCGAACGCCCGGGCGTCGCCGCGGAACAGGTTGCGCGGCGCCTGGTCCAGCAGGATGAGCAGCGCGAGCGCCCCCGGCGCGGTGTCCGCCCAGTGGTCGAGCGCCCCGGCCGCCGCGGCGTCGCGCAGCCGGCCGAGCCGGGCGCGGACCATCCGGTCGAACACGTCATCTTGCGCAAACCAACGGGACCGACCTGCGGCGCGCCAGAACGCGACCACCGCGAGCGCCTCCCGCGGCGTGGCGCGGCGACGGGGCGCGGCGTCTGCAATCGGCATCAAGTATTCCTCACGAAATCGTCATGGAAGTCCGGCGTTCGTTCCGCCGCGGTTTCCGCAGCAGGCCAAAAATGTGTGTGTCCTTTAAGCAACCTCAAGATGTCCGTCTTAGTTCTGCTCCGATCGCGCCCGCGCGGCGCCCGAATCCGGCGCGACTGAGCGCTTCCCCCGAATGACGCCGCCCGCGCCGGCGCAGCCTGTGTGAGAATCCCGATGTCCCGCCTGCCCGTCCTGTCCCGCCGCGCCGCGCTGCTTGCGCTTATGCCGATGGCCCTCGCGGCCTGCGCGACCGTCAAGCAGCCCGTCTCCGCGTCGCGACACGATCCGGCGACGGTGGCGCGCTACGGCGCGATGCCCGACGAGCGGTTTCCGCTGCCCGCGACCGACATCTCGCGCGTCGACGCGAAGTGGCTGCGGCAGCTCGTGGCCTACGACACCTACGAGCGTCCCGGCACGCTCGTCGTCGACACGCGCGCCCGCTACCTCTACCTCGTGCAGGAAGGCGGCATGGCGATGCGTTACGGCATCGGCGTCGGCAAGGCGGGGCTCGAGTTCGAGGGCAACGCGCGCGTCGGCCGCAAGGCCGAGTGGCCGCGCTGGACGCCGACCCGGGACATGATCGCGCGGGAGCCGGAGCGCTACGGCCCCTACGCCGGCGGCGTCGAGCCGGGGCTCGACAATCCGCTCGGGCCGCGCGCGCTCTACCTGTTCCAGGGCGACCGCGACACGCTGTTCCGCATCCATGGCACCTCCGAACCCTGGTCGATCGGCAAGGCCGTCTCCAGCGGCTGCATCCGGCTGTTCAACCAGGACATCATCGATCTCTACGCCCGCGTGCCGCGCGACACGCCGGTCGTGGTGCTTCAGGACGGCCCGGCGTCGCTGGTCGAGGCGCCGTCGGATTACGGGCCGGTCTGAGCTACAGGCGGACGCGCTTGGTCGCGAGCGCGTCGTAGAGCTCGGCGTCGAGCGGGACGTAGCGGCGTTCGACCGGATGGGCGAGATAGAGCGGGTCCGGCACGATGGCCGGGTTCGCGCCGTCCTTCACGAGCTCGACCTTGCGCTGCTTGAACGTGCCGGTGATCTCGAGCCCGATCCCGATCCGCAGGAAGACGGGGCGGGCGTAGGCCGGCAGGTTCTGCGCGAGATGGGCGTAAAGGCCTTCGAGGTCCAGGCTGTCGCCGGCGGCGGGCACGATCAGCGCCATGCCGGCCCGGCCGTCATAGCCGGGCAGATCGACGCCGTAGACCGTCACTTCCTCGACGCCGGGGAACACCGAGATGGTCTCCGACACCTCCGAGGTCGCGACGTTTTCGCCGCGCCAGCGGAAGGTGTCGCCGACCCGGTCGACGAAGTAGAAATAGCCCTGCGCGTCCTGCCGCATCAGGTCGCCGGTGCGGAACCAGCGGTCGCCGGGCTCGAACGCGTCGGTCAGCACCTTCTTGCTGGTCGCCTCCGCGTCGGCGTAGCCCTCGAAGCGCATCGAGGGCTTGGAGGGATCGTTCAGGATCTTGCCGACGATCTCGCCGACCTCGCCGACGTCACACTCGATGCAGCGCCCGTCCGGGCCGCGCACTGCCTCGCCGGCCTCGACGTCGAAACGGATGATCTTCGTCGGGAACTTCCAGCGGAGATAGGGCGCGATGCGGCCGACCGCGCCCGGCATGCCGTCGAAGTTGAACAGCGCGACGTTGCCTTCCGTCGCCGCGTACCATTCGAGGATCGTCGGGATTTTGAAGCGCTCGGCGAAGGCCGGCCAGACGTCCGGCCGCAGGCCGTTGCCGCAGGCGAGCCGGACCTTGTGCCGCTTCTCGTCGGGGCAGCTGGGCGTGTGCACGAGGTAGCGACAGAGCTCGCCGATGTATTCGATCAGCGTGCATTCGGTCTCGACCACGTCCCGCCAGAACCGGCTGGCCTGGAACTTCTCGCGGATGACCACCGAGGCGCCCGCGAGCAGCGGGCTTCCGGCCGCGATCACTCCGCCGACCGTGTGGTACATCGGCAGGCAGTCGTACATGCGGTCGTCCGGGCGGATGTCCATCGCGCCCATGAAGCCGTGGCTGATCGCCATCAACCGGTAGTGGTTGATGTTGGCGGCCTTCGGCATGCCGGTGGTGCCGCTCGTGTAGATGAACAGCGCCCGGTCGTCGATCGAGAGCTCAGGCAGCTCCTGCGGCGGCAGCGGGTCGCCGGACAGCGCCTCGGCGGCGGCGTCGACGCGCGGCCAGCCCTCCGCGTCGCCGCCATGGGCCCAGACGGCGGGCTTCGGGTCGAGCGCGACCAGCGGGTGCGCGCTCGCATAGGCCTGCGCGAGGCTCGCGCCCACGATCACGTGCTTCGGACGCACGATCGAGACGCAGTGCGCGAGCGGCGCGCCGGCAAGATTGGTGTTGAGCAGCGCCACCGCGCCGCCCACCCGCGTGACGCCGATCCAGAACGCCAGATAGTCGGGCCGGTTCGCCATCATCAGCGCGACCACGTCGCCCTTGCCGACGCCGTTGGCCCCCGCCCAGCGCGCGTAGCGGTTGGCGCGGGCGTCGAGCTCGGCGTAGCTGAAGCTCTCCTTGTCCGAGATCAGCGCCGGCCGGTCGCGATGGGCCGCGGCGAGTTCGGCGATGACGTGGGGGAAGACCCGCGTCCGGTTGCGGCCGATGTGCGTTGTCGCTTTCAGCGCTCTGATGGCGCCTCTGAGAAATCTCCATTCGCGCGTGAGGCGTGACGGAGCGTTCATGCGATCCTCCCGCGCGCCGTTGTCCGAGACCGTGAGCGGTCATGTCGGCGCGTCCTGCTTTGGGCTCGAATGAAGCCCGGTCGCCGCTGCGAAGTCCAGCCCGCGACACGGTTTTGATCGCAGAAGCTAGCCGAGCAGACCGCCGCTCCGCGGCGCGAGGGGGTTGGCGGTCAGCGCGGCGGCGTCGGCCGTGTCGGAGGCGGGGCGCCCGGCGAACGCCGCGTAGAGGCGGGCGAGCAGGTCCGGCTCCAGGTTCTCGCCGATGGCGACGAGGCGGGTGCGGCGATCGTCGTCCGGCCAGGCGTCGAGGAAGCGCGGCTCGGCGAAGACGTGGCGCACGCCCTGCAGCACCAGGGGGCGGTCGGGCTCCTCCGCAAGCCGCACCAGACCCTTCAGGCGCAGCAGCTTGGGCGCGTGGGCGGAGCGCAGCAGCTCCACGAAAAGATCGTAGGCCCCACGGGTGAGCGGCGCCTCGCTCTCGAGCGCCACGGAGCGGATCGCGCCATGACCGAGCGGAGCGGCGTCCAGATCGCGCGCCGGCGCCTCCACGGCGGCGACGATCGCGGCGGTCGGGGCGTCCGCGGCCGTCCGGAGCTCGGCCATGGGCGCCAGCCTCGCGATCAGGCCTTCGGTCGCGGCCCGCTCGTCTGGCGTCGCGACGTCGGTCTTCGACAGCAGCACCCGATCCGCCATGGCGACCTGGCGCGCGGCTTCCGGGTGCTCGGCCAGCGTCTCCGCGCCGCGCGCGGCGTCCACCACCGCGACGACGGCGGCGAGCCGGTAGCGCATCGCGAGGTAGGGGTGCAGGGTCAGCGTCTGGAGGGTCGGAACCGGATCGGCGAGACCGGTGGTCTCCAGCACCAGCCGGTCGAACGGCGGGATGCGGCCGTTGTCGCGCGCCTTCAGAAGCTCCTCGAGCGTCACGATCAGATCGCCGCGCAGCGAGCAGCACAGGCAGCCGCCCGCGAGCGCCACCACGCCCTCCTCGGCGTGCTCCACCAGCAGATGGTCGACGCCGATCTCGCCCAGTTCGTTCACCACCACCGCCGCGCCCGCAAGGGCCGGGTCGCGCAGCATGCGGTTGAGCAGCGTCGTCTTGCCCGCGCCGAGGAAGCCGGTCAGCAGGACGAGCGGAATGGGAGCCGGACGGCGGGGATCGTTCATGCCGCGGTCGTAACAAGCGCCGCACGCCGCGAGAAGCGCGCATCGCCACTCCCCGTCGCGCGCGGCGCGCTTATCTCAGGCGCGTGACCGCGTTTCAGCCTCCCGCCGCCGCCGCCGCCGTCCTGCCCGACCGTTTCGCGCGCTGGTTCGCCGGGCGGGGCTGGACGCCGCGCGTCCACCAGCTCGAACTCCTGGCCCATGCCCGCGCCGGCCGCGCCGCGCTGCTGATCGCGCCGACCGGGGCCGGCAAGACGCTCGCCGGCTTCCTGCCGACGCTGGTGGAGCTAGCCGAGACCGGCGGGCGTTCGAACATCGGCGTTCCGGGAATCCACACGCTCTACGTCTCGCCGCTGAAGGCGCTCGCGGTCGACGTCGCGCGCAATCTGGAGCGGCCGATCGCGGAGATGGGTCTGCCCATCCGCGTGGAAGGCAGGACCGGCGACACGCCCGCCGCCCGGCGCAAGCGGCAGAAGGAGCGCCCGCCGGACATCCTGCTTACGACCCCGGAACAGATCGCGCTGCTGATCGGCGATCCCAGCGCGGGCCGGCTGTTCGAGACGGTGAAGCGCGTGGTGGTGGACGAGCTGCACGCGCTCGGCCCCACCAAGCGCGGCGACCAGCTGGCTCTGGCGCTCGCCCGCATCCGGGCGCTGGCGCCGGGCGTCGTCGTCGCCGGGTTGTCCGCGACGGTCCGCGATCCGGACGAGCTCCGCCGCTGGCTGGTCGATCCGCGCAGCGGCCACGCGATGTCGGAACTGGTCGAGATCGGCGGCGGCGCGGCGCCGGACATCACGATCCACGAGACCGGCGAGCGCCTGCCTTGGGCTGGGCACGGCGGGCGGCACGCGCTGCCGGCCATCTACGAGGAGATCAAGCGCCACAGGACCACGCTGATCTTCGCCAACACCCGTGCGCAGGCCGAGCTGACGTTTCAGGAGCTGTGGCGCATCAACGACGACACGCTGCCGATCGCGCTCCACCACGGCTCGCTGGACGTCGGCCAGCGCCGGAAGGTGGAGGCCGCCATGGGCGAGGGCCGGCTGAAGGCGGTGGTCGCGACCTCCACGCTCGACCTCGGCATCGACTGGGGCGACGTCGACCTCGTGGTCCA
The DNA here is from genome assembly GCF_042681025.1 of Methylopila henanensis. Taxonomy (NCBI): domain Bacteria; kingdom Pseudomonadati; phylum Pseudomonadota; class Alphaproteobacteria; order Hyphomicrobiales; family Methylopilaceae; genus Methylopila; species Methylopila henanensis. The sequence goes on along the minus strand of NZ_JBHUER010000010.1, from coordinate 620,287 downwards.
CATGGGATCGCCGAAGGGCGCCTCGCGGCTGCTGCAGCGGACGGGCCGCGCCAACCACCGGCTCGACGAGCCCTCGAAGGCCATCATGGTGCCCGCCAACCGCTTCGAGGTGATCGAGTGCGAGGCGGCGCGGGCCGCGGCGCTCGCGGGCGAGCAGGACGCGGAGGCCGCGAAGCCCGGCTCGCTCGACGTGCTGGCGCAGCACGTGCTGGGCGTCGCCTGCGGCGGCCCGTTCGACGCCGACGCGCTGTTCGCGGAGGTCACCTCCGCCGCGCCTTACGCCGACGTCGACCGCGCGACCTTCGACGACGTCGTCGCTTTTGTGGCGACCGGCGGCTATGCGCTGCGCTCCTACGAGCGCTTCGCCAAGATCCGGAAGACCAAGGACGGGCTCTGGCGGGTCTCGAACCCGCAGGTCGCGCAGAGCTGGCGCATGAACGTCGGCACCATCATCGAGGCGACGACGCTGAAGGTGCGCCTCGCCAAGGCGCGCCGCTCGAAGGCGGGCACGGTCGCGCCCGGCGGCTTCGGAGGGCGGGTGCTGGGCGAGATCGAGGAGTATTTCGTCGAGACCCTAACCCCCGGCGACACCTTCATGTTCGCGGGCGAGATCCTGAAGTTCGACGCCCTGGTCGACACCGACGTCTACGCCTCGCGCTCAACCTCCGACGCGCCGAAGGTGCCGACCTACGTGGGCGGCCGCATGCCGCTGACGACCGACGTCGCGGCCCGCGTGCGCGGCATCATCGACGACCGCGCGAGCTGGCCGACGCTGCCCGAGCAGACGCGCGAATGGCTCGGCCTGCAGCAGCGCCGCTCGCTGATCCCGGAGCCGGAGCAGCTCCTGGTCGAGACCTTTCCCCGGGCGGGCAAGAACTTCCTCGTGGCCTACACCTTCGAGGGCCGGCTCGCGAACCAGACGCTCGGCATGCTGCTGACCCGCCGACTGGAGCGCGCGCACGCCGCACCACTCGGCTTCGTGGCGAGCGACTACTGCCTCGCGGTCTGGGCTTTGCGCGACATGAGCGCGATGATCGCGGGCGACCTGCTCTCGCTCGACGCGCTGTTCGACCAGGACATGCTGGGCGACGACCTGGAGGCGTGGCTGGAGGAGAGCGCGCTGATGAAGCGCACCTTCCGCAACTGCGCGATCATCGCAGGGCTGATCGAGCGCAACGTGATCGGCGCGAAACGGAAGACCGGGCGGCAGGTCACCATGTCCACCGACCTGATCTACGACGTGCTGCGCCGGCACGAGCCGGACCACGTGCTGCTCCGCGCCGCCCGCGCCGACGCCGCCCGCGGCCTGATCGACCTCGAGCGCATCGTCGAGATGCTGGCGCGGGTGAAGGGCCACATGGTCCACAAGCCGCTGTCGCGCGTCTCGCCGCTGGCCGTGCCCGTGCTGCTGGAGGTCGGCCGCGAGCCGGTCTACGGCGCCTCCCAGGACGCGCTCCTGAAGCTCGCCGCCGACGATCTGGTGGCGGAGGCGATGGCGGAGGATTGACCGGCGGCCTCATCCGGACGGCCGCAGGCCGAGCCGGGATCGTGCGTAGGTTCATACGTCGCACGGCCCTGACGATCCGGGCTCTCCGCGGCTGACGCCGCTACGGCCGGGATGACGCTTACCTCCCCAACACTCGCCGCGTCATGGTCCGGTCAAGCCGGAGGACGACGGGGTGTGGTTCGCATGATACCGCTCCGTCATAGACCGCCTTTCAAAGTTCCTGCTACGTTCTCGATAATGACGATTCGCTCCGCCCTTCTCCGCGCCGACGCGGTCGAGCCGACGCTCGATATCGCGGGCGTTGGGCTCGTGGCCGACGTGGCTGGCGCGTTGTACGAGCCGGTCTCGGGCGCGCTGATCGTGGCGGACCTCCACCTGGAGAAAGGCTCGTCCTTCGCGAGGCGTGGCCAGATGCTGCCGCCCTACGACACCGCGACCACGCTCGGCCGGCTGGCGCGGTTGGTCGCCACCTACCAGCCCCGGGCGGTGATCGCGCTTGGCGACAGTTTTCATGACGGCGACGGCCCGGCGCGCATGGGCGAGGCTGATCGCGCCGCGGTGGCCTTGATGCAGCGCGGCCGGGACTGGATCTGGATCGCAGGCAACCACGATCCGGCGCCGCCCGCAGGCCTCGGCGGCGAGGCGCGCGACGTTCTCGTGATCGGCTCGCTCACGCTGCGCCATGAGCCGACGGCCGGCGCCGCTCCCGGCGAACTCGCCGGGCACCTGCATCCCGTGGCGAAGGTTCTTGCGCGGGGGCAGGCGCTGCGCCGCCGCTGCTTCGCGACCGATGGCGCGCGCGTGGTGCTGCCGGCCTTCGGAGCCTACGCCGGCGGCCTGAACGTGCGCGACCGCGCCTTCGACGGACTGTTCGCCGCCGAGGCCTTCACCGCCTGGATGCTGGGTGACGCCGGCGTCTACGCCATGCCTTCGCGGGGCCTTCGGCCGGATTGAGGACGATCGACCGTCACCAGCGGTAGCGCAGGCCCACGGTGCCGTACTGCACGCCGCCGCTCGCGTGGTCGAACACGGCGAGCTTGCCGCCCGAGCGGTGGTGGAAGCGGAAGACGAGGTCGAAGTTCGGGTGGTCGATCGACCCGAAGGTCACCTCGGGCGACAGGTAGTGCAGCACCTGGGAGCGTCCGCCGCGCGACTTGTCCAGCTCGTAGGGCGGCACGTCCGAGGCCCAGTTCAGGCCGGTCGAAACCGCGACCGAGGTGCGCAGGCGGTCGCTCCAGGGAAAGCTCTTCCAGCGGAAATAGAGCGCGGTCCAGATTTCGGTCTCATCGAGCCTGCCGAAGCGCTGGGCGACGCCGGCTTCGGTCTCGAACGCCCAGAGCGTGCCGTAGGTCAGGACCTCGCGCGAGAACGACGCGCCGATGATGCCGGAGGAGCCGAAGTTCCAGTGGGTCGGGGGCAGGTTCCTGCCGGAGACGTAGATCGACGTCATCGAGCTCTGGACGAGCGCTCCGGCGAAGCCGGTCACGGCGCAATCCATCGCGCACGGCGCGAAAGGCGACTTGAATTCGAACTCGTTGGCCGAGGCGTCCCGCGACATCGCAGCGCTGGCCAGAATGGCCGTGGCTATCCCCAGAACCGCGGCTGGCCTTGAACTTACGCGCACAATTTTCACTCGCCGACCTGCCGATCCCCCCGCCTTCCTCTCCTTATAGGGTAGCACGGCGGGAAGTCTGGGCAATTCGTCGTCCGTATCGTCGCGTTGTTTTGACCGTCAAGCGTAGCCCACGACCACGGCGGCGGCGGTGGTTGCGATGGTCGCCAGCGCCGCGAGCAGCAGGCGGAGCCGGGCGTACCAGCGCGGGGCGGCGGAGCGCGGGGCGCGCGTCGCGTCGAGCGCGCCATGGGCCGCGAGACCCGCCGCCAGCATGGCGAGCCCCGGCGCTCCGCCGACCACAAGAGCGCCCCAGGCCCACAGCGGCGGCGCGACGGCGAGCAGGAACAGGCTGTTGCGGATGGCGGGCGAGGGGTGGCGCAGCGCGAGCCCCCAGTGCGCTCCGCCGAGAAACGACAGGATCGCGGCGCCGTAGCCAAGCAGCGCGTCCGCCGCGTCGATCCCGAGCGGCAGCGCGTGCCCGAGCGCCAGAGCGAGCGACAGTCCGAGGAACGGAGCCAGCCCCGCCAGGCCGAGCGCCAGCGGGAGTTCGGGTATCTCGCGGTTCTGGTCGACGGGCTCGGATGCGATCAGCGTCACGGACGCAGCCCCCTCAATCGCGTCGGAACACGGCGCTCGCGGTCCAGCCGAAGGCGAGCGCGAGCAGCGCCATCACGAAACCATAGGCCACGCGGCGCTTGTCCGCGAGCGCCGCCACGCGCGCCTCGAAGCCAGCCTTGACGACCCGGAAGGTGATGGTCTCGCGCGCCGCCTGCATGCCGCCGGCGTAGAGCCGGACGTCGACCTGATACGGGCCGAACGCGATGTCCGGCGGCAGATGGATCGTCGCGCGGAAAAGATCGCGGTCCAGGAACGTCACTCCGCCGCCGTCCTCGATCCAGTGCCCGCGTTCCGTCTGCAGCCGGATCAGCGCGTCGATGAAGGCGGCGTCCTCCGACAGGCTGAGCTTGCGGGTGCCTTCGGCGGGCGCGCCTTCCGCCACCGCGCGCAGGCCGAGGCGCTCGCTGAAGACGTCCTCGGGCGAGGCCACCGTCTGCAAGGGCCGCGACGACAGCGTGGTGAGGAAGCTCGGCGCGCGCGCGAAGGCGCGGGTGGCGCGGTTGAGCCATAGCGGGCCGACCTGTTCCTTCCGGCGCACGGTCACTGGCCCGGACGGGCCCTCCGCCTGGACGATGACGTCCCAGCGCGTGCCCGGCCGCGCGCCGCGGACGGCGCCGAACAGCGTCAGGTCCGCGCCGGCGTAGTTGGAGGCGATCGTGACCTGCTGGGACGACAGCGCCAGCATCAGCTTCTCGGCGCGGGCCGGCGGGGCGCCGAGCGCAAGCGCGGTGAGGACGAGCACCGCGCGCCTCATTGCGGCTTGTCTCCGAGCGTGACCGAGTAGGCGTCGCGCGGCGCCACGGTCAGGTCCAGCAGGAAGCGCCCTCCGACCGTCAGCAGAAGCAGCGCGAGCAGCAGGCGGAGGTGCTCGCCCCTCAGTTTCTGGCCGGCGCGGACGCCGAACTGCGCGCCGATCGAACCGCCGAGCATCAGCAGGATCGCGAGCACCACGTCGACCGAGGCGTTGGTCACGGCGTGCAGCACCGTCGCCGAGAGCATGGTGATCAGGATTTGGAACAGCGAGGTTCCGACCACCACGGCCGTCGGCACACGGAAGACGTAGACGAGGATCGGCACCAGCAGGAAACCGCCGCCGATGCCGAGCACGGCGCCCACGAAGCCCACGAAGCCGCCGAGGCCGATCAGCGGCAGGACGCTGACGTAGATCATCGAGCGCTGGAACCGCATCTTGAGCGGCAGACGGTCGACGAGCGAGAGCCGGCCCGACCGGCGGGGGGCAGGCGCTGCGGACGGGCGCCGGGTGAGCGAGCGCACCGACTCCACCAGCATCAGACCGCCGATCGCGCCGAGCAGCACGACGTAGGACACGGCGATGATCGCGTCGAGCTGGCCGGCGTCGCGCATGGCGTTGAAGAACCAGACGCCGATCCCCGTTCCGGCCACGCCGCCAGCGAGCAGCACCGCACCGAGCTTCACGTCGAGCGCCCGTTTTCGCCAGTAGGACAGCACGCCCGTGAAGGCGGAGGCCGCGATCTGCGGGGCTTCGGAGGCGACGGCGACGGCGGTCGGAATGCCGATGAAGATCAGCAGCGGCGTCATCAGGAAGCCGCCGCCGATGCCGAACAGGCCGGAGATGAAGCCGACCGCGAGCGCCATGCCGATCACGAGCAGCACGTTGACCGGTAGCTCGGCGATCGGAAGGTAGATTTGCATGGGCCGTGATCGACGAAGAGCGCGCGCCGACGCTCACGGCCCGGCGCGGGCGCGATGAACGGGCGAGTTCCGCCCGTTAGGTCCCGCCCCGGCCCGCCTTGTCAACGGTCCGGGCTGCGGCGCGGCTCAGCGCAGCGACGCCGGCGTGGCCCGCGCCGAGCGGGCGGAGGAGCCGGAGGCCTGGTCCCATCCGCCGGGGGGCGTCGGGGCCTCGTTGGCGGAATCGTCCACCACGCGGGCGCGGAAGGCGTCGGTCGCCTGCTGGGCCGCGGTCAGGTTGGCGCCAAGCGCCTTGGCGACCTCGTCGCGCTTCCGTCCGGCGTCCTGGTCGCCCTGGCGGCTCGCGAGCGCGAACCACTTGTAGGCTTCCGCGAGGTCGCGCTTGCCGCCGAGGCCGCGGGCCTGCAGCACCGCGAGATTGTACTGGCTGTCGGCGAGGCCGCGTTCGGCCGCCATGCGGAACCACACGCTGGCGGCGCCGAAATCGGGCTTGCCGAGCCCGCCCTCGGCGTAGATCACGCCGAGATTGTGCATCGCGCGGACGTTGCCGGAGGCGGCGGCCTGTTCGTACCAGCGCCGGGCGGTGAGGATGTCGCGCGGCACGCCGCGGCCCTTTTCGTACATGCTGCCGAGCCGGTGCTGCGCGGGAGCGAGGCCCTGCGCCGCGGCCTTTTCCAGCCAGCGGGCGGCCGCCGCGGCGTCCGCGGGAACGCCGCGTCCGTCGAGGAAGCGGTCGGCGATCTCGAGCTGCGCCGACGGGTCGCCCTGAACCGCGCGCATCCGGAGCGTCGCGCCGCCGATCGAGTCCGGAAGCGCGTCCGGATTGGCGGATCGGTTGATGGAGCCGGTCGTCAGGCCGTCGGCGGAGGTCGACGGGGGCTCGAACTTCTGCGGCGCGGGCCCGAGGGTCTGCGAGAACGCGAAGTCGGTCATGTCCTTCGCGGGCGCGCGCGGCGGAGAGAGCTGCGCGCCGGGTTTCGGCGCGGCGGACGGCTCGGACGCGGTCGGCGGCGGGACCGGGTCGGCCCGACGTTCGGCGAGCGGCGCGGGCTCCGGCGCCTCCTGACGCCGGGCCTCGGCCCGCGGCGTCTCGATCTCGGGCGCGGCGGCGGGGGCGGGGGCCGCGGCCTGGGGCGCGGCCGGCACGACGAGGTCGGACTGCGGCGAATGCGCTGTGGGCGCCGACTCGGCGGGATCGTCGTGCAGGGAGTTCGCGAGCTTGACCACGCCGAGCACGATCAGCGCGGCGGCGAGGGCGATCACGATAGGACGCCGGCGCGCCTTGAGCGTCGACACGAGCCCGGTGACGTCCGGCAGGCGAACGCCTGGCCCCTTCGCCCTCTTCGCTTTCGCGGACGGACGCGACGGCTCGTCGTCCAGCTCCGACGACGGCTGGATCGCCGCGCGCCGGGCGGCGGCGATGAAGGAGGCGGCGCTCGGCGCGGCGGCCGGCGTATCGGGAGCGGGCTCGGGCGCGCGGACCGTCGGCGCGGCCGGCTCCATCGGCAGGTCGAAGACGTCGTCTTCGATCGGCGCGCGCGACGCGGTGATGGCGGGAGCCGCGGTCGCCGGCGCGGCCACGGGGGCCGCCGCGCGGACGCGGACCGGTTCGGGCTCGTTCTCGATGGCTTCCGCCATCGCGCGGCGGGCGGCGGCGCGGGCCGCTTCGATCGGGTCGACCGCGGGCGCAGGAGCCGTAAGCGGGCGGTCGTCGTAGGCCGGACGCTCCGCGGGCCATCCGCCGGCGGCGAGCGCGTCCATGCGGTCGGCCAGACGGTCGAGCGTCATGCGGACTGCGTCGAGCGTGTCGGCGGTGCGGCGGTCGTTGCGCACGGCCGCGGCGCGAAGTTCGCCGAGCGCCTCCGCGAGGTCGAGCATGCCGACGCCATGGCCGCCGGCGGGCTCGCCGCTGTCGCGTTCGACGAAGCTTTCGCGCACCGCGTCGGCGGCGGCCTGGCCCGCGTCGCGCGCGACGGCGGCGCAGCTCTGCTCCACCCGCGCCGCGAGCGCGGCGAAGCCGGCGTTGAGGTCGTCGATCCGGCCGTCGGTGCGGTCGAGATTGTTGATAAGGCCGACGATGCGCTGCTCGATCCCGACCAGCGCGTCGGGCCCGGCGGACGGGCCCGCGGCGGTCGCGACCAGATGCTCGGCGATGCCGCGGACGGCCTCCTCGATCCGTTCGAACGAGGAGCCGCGCGCCTGCGCGGCGACGGCGACGTCCTCGATCTGGGTGGAGAGGTCGGAGACCCGCTCCGAGAGCGCCAGCACCGCCGGGGCCGCCGACGGGCGCTCGGCGAGCTGCTGCGCGAGCGATTCGATCCGACGGCCGACGGCCTCGATCCCGTTCGGCTCCGCGAGCGCGGCGAGCTCGTTCCGGACGGCGTCCGCGATCCGCTCCACATCCGCGGCGCGCGTCAGCGCGGCGGCGGCCAGCGAATCCATCTTGCCGTGCAGCGACTCCACCTTGCCGGACAGGGAGGCGAGCGCCGGGTGCGCCGCAGCCGGCTCCGCCAGCTTGCGGGCGATGGCGTCCACCTTCGGCCCGACGTCCGCCAGCCCGCTGTTTTCCGCGAGCGCGTCGATCTTGCCGCTCAGCGCCTCGACTTTCTCGGGCAGCGCCTGCAGCTTGGGGGAGACGCTGCCGCGCTGGCCAAGCTGCGCGGTCAGCGCGTCGAGGCGCTGCGCGAAGGCGTCGAGCGCGGGCGCCGGCGACAGCGCCTCGATCTCGGCCCGGAGCACGCTTTCCATGCGCGCGGAGTCTTCGCTGCGCCTGGCCGCCGCGGCCTCCTGCTCGTCCAGCCGCGCGACCAGAGCCTGTATGTCGGAAGCGAGGCCATCGACGGCCCCGACCTTGGTGAAATGCGCGAGCTCGCCGCGGATGTCGTCGATGTGGCGGGCGAGCGTCTCGATCGCTTCGGCGTTGGAGGGGCCGATGGCCTCGAGCTGGCGCGAAAGCCCGGTGACCTCCTCGGCGAAGCGGGCGAGCATCTGCGGGCTCGCGGCGTCGTTGCGCATGCGGTCGACTTCGACCACCAGCGCTTCGATCGCCTTGAGCGAGGTCGGATCGAGCCTGGCGGGGCGCTCGGCGTCGCAACGCGCGGCGACCGAGGCGATCTCGCGGAGCAGGCCGTCGACGTCCGAGCGGGTCGGCAGGCCGTCGACCGCGCCCGCGAGCGCCTCGATCTGGCGGCGCATGTCGGCGATCACGGCTTCGTTCGCCGACAGCGCGGGCGCGACGGAAGCCGGCTCGGGTTTCGCGGCCGCAGGCCGGACGTCGCGCGCGTCGAGGTCCTTCTGGCGGGCCGCGATCTCCGCGAGCGCCGAACGGAGCGTCGCCGGCCGCGGGGCGTCCGGCGGCGGCGCGGCGGGGCGGGGCGCGACGCTCGGGGCCTGTTCGCCCTCGGCGCGGCCGGCCCAGCGGGCGAGGCCCTCGAGCGCGTCCGTCAGCCGGTCTTCGGTCTGGATGTTGCGGCGGGCGAGCATGTCGACGAGCTGCTCGAGGTCGCGGCGCGGCGCGCTGCTGGTCTCGCCGCGGCTGGCGGCCAGGCGCTTCGCGAGCCGGTCCAGAGCGGAGCCGGCCGGAGCCTCGTCCTCGGCCGGCGCGGTCGCATGTCTCTGGTCGCTGAAGCTCATCGCACCACCCCGGGGCGGCCCCCCGTCCCGTCGCGGTCCGGCGCCGCGACGTGCTGGGGGCTCGTGGGCGACGCGTTGGTGCGGCGCCTAATGCAATGTTAACGGATAGGGTAAACAACCCGTTAATTTCGCGGTTAACGCGCTTGGCGCTCAAGGCGAATCGGGAAGGGGAAGCGGATGGCGGCGGCTCCCGTAACGCGCAAACGGCGGATGTCCGCGTGACGCCTCGCGGGACGGGCGTGTTCGCCATCTACCGGCGGGCGTTCGCGCTGCTGGGCGAGGAGCGGCGCCTCGGCGTCGCGCTCGCGGCCGGAAACGCGGCGCTCGCGCTCGCGGCCTTCGCGGAGCCGGTGCTGTTCGGGCGCATCATCGACAGCCTCGCCGGCGGCCGAGCCGGCGAACTGCCGACGCTCGCGGCGGCCTGGGCGCTGATCGCGCTCGCCGCCATCGCCGGGCGGGTGGCGGTCGGGCTGAACGCCGACCGGCTCGCCCACCGCCGCCGGCTCGTGGTGATGACGGAGGTTTTCGGCCACGCGCTGTCGCTGCCGCTCAGCTACCACCGCCGCACCCATTCCGGGCGCATCGTGAAGGCGCTGACGCAAGGCGCAAACGCGCTGGCCGACGTGTGGCTGCTGTTCTTCCGCTCCGGCTGCGCCACGCTGATCGGCCTCGTCGCGCTGCTGCCGGCGAGCCTGATGCTCAACCCCTGGCTCGGCGCGATCCTGATCGCGCTCGTCGTCCTGTTCGGGATCGCGATCACCCTGCTGCTGCGCAAGACGCAGAGCCGGCAGGAGAACGTCGAGGCCTACCACTCCGACCTCGCCCAGCACGCCGCCGACGCGGTCGGCAACGTCGCGGTGGTGCAGAGCTTCGCGCGCATCCGGGGCGAGATGTCCTATCTCGGCGGCGTGATGCAGCGGCTGCTCGACGCGCAGATGCCGGTGCTGTCCTGGTGGGCCTATGCGGCGGCGGCGACGCCGGCCGCGGGCACGCTCACCGTGCTCGGGGTCGTGCTCGCCGGCGCCGCGCTCAACGCGCAAGGGCTCGCGAGCGTCGGCGACATCGTGGCCTTCGCGGCGCTCGCCACCCTCGTCATCGGCCGGCTCGGCGAGGCGGTGACGCTCGTCAACATGCTGCTGATGAACGCGCCCAAGATCGGCGAGCTGCTGGCGCTGGTGGACACGGCGCCGGACGTCGCCGACGCGCCGGACGCCCGCGACCCCGGCCGGCTTTCCGGCGACGTGGCGTTCGAGGACGTGTCCTTCGCCTATGAGCCCGGCCGGCCGACGCTGTCCGATGTCTCCTTCCGCGCCCGGCCGGGCATGACCGTCGCGCTGGTCGGCGCCACCGGTTCGGGGAAGTCGACCACGCTCGCGCTGCTGCACCGCGCCTTCGACCCGCAGGCGGGGCGGGTGACGATCGACGGGACCGACATCCGCGCGATGACGCTCGACGGGCTGAGGCGCAACGTCGGCGTGGTGTTCCAGGAGCCGATGCTGTTCGCGCGCACGATCGCCGAGAACCTCCGTGTCGGGCGCGCGGACGCGACCGACACGGAGCTCGAGGCCGCCTGCGAGAAGGCGCAGGTGCTCGACGTGGTGCGCCGCCTGCCGGACGGCTTCGCCACCCCGCTCGGCGAGCGCGGGGCCTCGCTCTCGGGCGGCGAGCGCCAGCGGCTCGCGATCGCGCGCGCGCTGCTCAAGGACCCGCCGATCCTCGTGCTCGACGAGGCGACGAGCGCGCTCGACGCCGGCACCGAGGCGAAGGTGCAGGCGGCGCTCGACGCGGCGCGGGCCGGGCGCACCACGCTGGTGATCGCCCACCGCCTCGCGACCGTGCGCAGCGCCGACCTCGTGCTGGTGTTCGAGCGCGGACGCATCGTCGAGCGCGGCTCGTTCGAGGCGCTCGCCAACGCCGGCGGCCCGTTCGCGAAGCTCGTCGCGGCGCAGGCGTTAGCGCAGGCTGTCGAGCACGCGAAGTCCGGCTCCGACGTCGTCGTGACCCCTGCGTGATTGGCATCCGGGCACTACGCAGGTACAACGTCAGGTGAGATCGGCAGGCTGTCATGCGCCGTGCGCGTCGGGGGACGGCGCCGTCGGGGCCGCCTCCCACAGACGCATCACGAGTACGATGGCGCCCATGCTTCATTCGATCCGCCGCCGCGCGCTGGTCTGTTTCGCCGCGGTCCTTTCGATCGCCGCCGCTCCGGCCTCCGCCAAGCCGCTGCTCGTCGCCGACATCGCGACGGGCCAGGTGCTCGAGGCGCAGGACGCCACCACGCCCTGGTATCCGGCGTCGCTCACCAAGCTGATGACCACCTTCGTGGTGCTGCAGGCGATCAAGAACGGCCGGCTCTCGTCCTCCACGCCGCTCGTCTACACCGCCCGCGCGCAGGCCGAGCCGCCCAGCAAGATGGGCTTTCAGGTCGGCCAGACCGTGACGGTCGACGACGCGCTCAAGATGCTGATGGTGCAGTCCGCGAACGACATCGCCTTCCTGCTCGCCGAGGGCGTCTCGGGCAGCGTCGAGGCCTTCGTCGCCGAGATGAACCGCACGGCGGTCCAGATCGGCATGACCAACACCAATTTCGTCAATCCCAACGGCCTGCCGGTGCGCCCGGGCCCGGACCTGCAGCGCACCACCGCGCGCGACATGGCGGTGCTCGCGACCGCGCTCTACCGCAATTTCCCGGACCGCGCCGACCTGTTCTCGCTCGACGCGATCCAGATCGGCCAGCGCGTCATCCGCAACCACAACGGGCTGATCGGCCGCTATCCCGGCGCGGACGGCATGAAGACCGGCTATGTCTGCTCGTCCGGCTTCAACGTGGTGGCGACCGCGAGTCGCGGCGGACGCCGGCTGGTGACGGTCGTGCTGGGCTCGCCGACGCCGCTGGAGCGCTCCGAGACCGCGATCGACGCCTTCGAGCGCGGGTTCGCCGCCCGCTCCGCCGTCGGCACGCTCGCGACCCTGCCCACGGTCGCGCCGGCCTTCCCGATCGACCTGCGCGAGGAGATGTGCGGCAAGTCGACCGCCAAGTTCCGCGCCGCGCGCAAGTACGATCCGAACGGCCATCCGTGGCGGCCGATCCTGATGTCCAAGACGCAGGTGAACCCGGTGATGGTCTACGCCACGCCGGCGCCGAACGCGCCGGCGGTCGCCGCCAAGCCGAGCGGCGTCGACGAAGACGCGCCGACCGCCTACGCCCCGAACGCCGCCGCGTCGTCGGCGGTGGTGCCCGGCGCCGCGGTGAAGCCCGGAAGCGCCAAGGTGAAGTCGCTCAAGGCCGACAAGCCGGTGAAGAAGCCCGCCGCCAAGCCGACGAAGGCGACCAAGGCCGCCGAGGCGGAGAAGAAGGGCCGGGTCAAGATCGAGCTCGATCCCAAGACGCCGCCGCGGAAGACGCTGGGCGCCGGCCCCACCGCGGCTTCGAACGGGCCGACCCCGACGCCCGGTTCGGTCTACCGCAACGCGCAGCCGCCGTCGGGCAAGTCCGCCTTCTGAGGGCGGGTCCGCAAAGTATGCGTCGCCACAGGCGAAGTCGTCATGCCCGCCTTCGCGGGCATCCACGACTTCGATCGCAGGGCTGTACGCACAAGGAAGTCGTGGATACCCGCCTTCGGCGGGCCTGACGGCAGGCGGCGCGGCACCGAGGCGATTTCCGAACAGGTTGGGCGGCCTGCGCGCGCTGCGCCGCGACGTTCCGCTTGTGTTCCGGTAACCTTCTCCCGCTACATCGGGAGCATGAGCCTGTCCGCGATTCGCATCCTCGGCGTCGATCCGGGCCTCCGCCGCACCGGCTGGGGGATCATCGAGGCTGACGGCAGCCGGCTGTCCTTCGTGGCCTCCGGCGTCATCGTCCCGGACGACGCGCTGGCGCTCGCGGAGCGGCTCGCGGCGATCCACGCCGGCCTGTGCGCGGTGCTCGCCGGGCATGCGCCGCATGAGGCGGCGGTCGAGGAGACCTTCGTCAACAACAACCCGTCGGCCACGCTCAAGCTCGGCCAGGCGCGCGGCGTCGCGCTGCTGGTGCCGGCGCTCGCGGGGCTCACGGTGGCGGAGTACGCGCCGAACCTCGTGAAGAAGACGGTGGTCGGCGCCGGCCATGCGGAGAAGCGCCAGATCCAGGCCATGATCGGCGTGCTGCTGCCGAAGGCGACGTTCAAGAGCGCCGACGCCGCCGACGCGCTCGCGGTCGCGATCTGCCACGCCCAGCACCGCGGGGCGCGCGCCCGCATCGCCGCCGCGACGAGGATGACCGCATGATCGGCAAGCTGACGGGCAAGGTGGACTCGGTCGGGACCGACTGGGCGATCATCGACGTCGGCGGCGTCGGCTATGTCGTGCACTGCTCCGCCCGGACGCTCGGGCGGCTGCCGAAGGCCGGCGAGATCGCCCGGCTGTCGATCGAGACTCATGTGCGCGAGGACCGCATCCAGCTCTTCGGCTTCATGGCCGATCTGGAGCGGGAGTGGTTCCGGCTGCTGAACACCGTGCAGGGGGTCGGAACCAAGGTCGCGCTCGGCGTGCTTTCGGTGCTCGACGCGCCGGAGCTCGCGACCGCGATCGCGCTGCAGGACAAGGCCGCGATCGCCCGCGCGCCGGGCGTCGGCCCCAAGGTCGCGGCGCGCATCGCGGCCGAGCTCAAGGACCGCGCGCCGCTGTTCGCCGACGTCGACCCCAATCTCGGGCGGCTGGCGGCGGGCGACGGCGCGGAGCCGAAGCGCGGCCCGCAGCCGGCGCGGGACGCGGTCTCGGCGCTGGTCAATCTCGGCTACGCCGCTCCGCAGGCGAGCGCCGCCGTCGCCGCCGCCATGCAGTCCGCGGGGGAGGGCGCCACCACCGAGCAGTTGATCCGGGCGGGCCTCAGGCAGCTCGCGGGCTGACGCCGGCGAGACGGCGGCGGAGGCGCGTGAAGACCGCGAGGGCCCGGCTGACCGGCCGCAGGGCGGCGTCGCCGCGGGCGATCGCGTCGCGCGCGAGATCGTCGATGTCGGCGAGGTCGCGGAGGCTGGCGCGCTTCGGGTCGAACACGTTGCGCAGCCGGTCGGTCGCGGCGACGCGCTCGCTCCACGGGCGGCCCCAGACGGCGAGCGCGAAACGGTCGTTTTCCTCAGCGTAGCGCGCCGAAAGCTGGGCCGCGAGCGCCGGGTCCGGCCCGAAGAACGCGGTCTCGTTCCAGCCCCGCTCGGCGAGGGCGGCCTCGAACGCCATGGAGTAGTCCATCAGCGCCTTCGGATCGAAGCCGCGCTCGTTGAGCCGCCGGCGGATCGTGAGCGCGGCCTCAATCGCCTTCGGCCCCGGCGAGGCGTTGCGGTAGGACCGGTCGTCGAACCCGCGCGCGTCGACGTCGCCTCGGCCAACGGTTTCGAGAAAGTCCTCCACGAGCCGCCCCTTCACCGCCTCGAAGCTCTTCAGCGTCAGGTCGACGTCGTCGGCCTCAATCATGTGGCGGAACACGCGCCAGGGCGAGAAGTTGGGGTTCTGCTCCGGGGAGGCCGAGGCGATCCAGCGGTTGAAGGAGCGCGTCAGCCTTAGGCGCTTGGCGTGCTGGGTGTAGGTGGCGTTGATGCGGTCGGGCGTGTCGCGGACGTAGCCGATGATGTGCAGCCGGACGCCGCGGCGCGCGAAGAACTGCCGAACGAAGGCGAAGCGCTCGGCCTTGGCGAAATCGGTGCTGAGCGATTCGCGCGTGATCAGCAGGTCGCCGTCCGTCGCCGCGAGATGACGGCCGAGCCAGCGCCACGAACGCGTGACGGGGGCGGCGGGGTCCTGCTCCAGCGGGAGATGGCGGGCGAGCTGGCGGCCGGTCATCGCGATGGTGCGCGGCGGAAAGGTCGGCAGCCCGAGCCCGCGCGCCTCGATGACGTCGCGCCGGTTCTGCAGGAAGCCCTGGATCGTCGTTGAGCCGGTCTTCGGCGTGCCGACATGGAGATGGCAGATGCGCAAGCCGTCCTCCCCCGCGCGGAGCCGCCGCGTGGGCAGGCGGTTTCGCGGACCGGGCCGATGCCGTATCACGAATGCGACTGTTTCGCACCGATCGGCCGCATGACTTCGCAAAGCCCCGTCCGCGACGCCCATCTTCGCGACGACGACGCCCTCGACGCGTCGATCCGTCCGCAGACGCTCGCCGACTTCACCGGCCAGCGGCAGGCCCGCGAGAACCTGTCGGTGTTCATCCAGGCCGCCAAGGCGCGCGGCGAGGCGCTGGACCACGTGCTGTTCGCAGGCCCCCCCGGCCTCGGCAAGACCACGCTGGCGCAGATCGTCGCGCGCGAGCTCGGCGTCGGCTTCCGCGCCACCTCCGGCCCGGTGATCGCCAAGGCCGGCGACCTCGCGGCGCTGCTGACCAATCTCGAAGAACGCGACGTGCTGTTCATCGACGAGATCCACCGGCTCAATCCGGCGGTGGAGGAGATCCTCTATCCCGCGATGGAGGATTTCCAGCTCGACCTGATCATCGGCGAGGGGCCGGCGGCGCGCTCGGTGCGCATCGACCTGTCGAAGTTCACGCTCGTCGGCGCGACGACCCGCGCCGGCCTGCTGACCACCCCCCTGCGCGACCGGTTCGGCATCCCGCTGCGGCTCAATTTCTACGAGATCGACGAGCTGGAGCTGATCGTGCGGCGCGGCGCGCGGGTGCTCGGCGTCGCCATGAGCCCGGAGGGCGCGCGCGAGATCGCGCGGCGCTCGCGTGGCACGCCCCGCATCGCCGGCCGGCTGCTCCGGCGGGTGCGCGACTTCGCCTCCGTGTCCGGCGAGGCGACAGTGTCGCGCGAGAGCGCCGACCGGGCGCTCCGCCTGCTCGACGTCGACGATCTCGGGCTCGACGCCATGGACCGCCGCTACCTCTCCACGATCGCGACCAACTATGGCGGCGGCCCGGTCGGCGTGGAGACGATCGCCGCGGCGCTGTCGGAGCCGCGCGACGCGGTCGAGGAGATCATCGAGCCTTATCTGATCCAGCAGGGCTTCATACAGCGGACGCCTCGGGGGCGCATGCTGACGGCCAACGCGTTCCGGCATCTCGGCCTCGCCGCGCCGGCCGCGCCCGCCCAGGCGCCGCTGTTCGATCTCGACGAGGAGCAATGACGGCAAATCTCGAAGACGGCGTCGGAGGTCGCCTCGACGGCGTGCGCCACGTGCTGACGCTGCGCATCTATTACGAGGACACCGACTTCTCGGGCGCCGTCTACCACGCCAACTACCTGCGCTACATGGAGCGCGGCCGCACCGAGATCCTGCGCGCGATCGGCTTCGACCACCGCGTGCTGTGGGAGACCGAGCGCGAGGGCTTCGTCGTGCGCCGCATGACGGTCGATTACCTCAGGCCCGCGCGCATGGACGACGTCGTCGCCGTCACCACCTGGGTGCACGAGGTCAAGCAGGCGTCGCTGACGCTCGGCCAGTCGGTAACGCGCGATGGCGAGACGCTGGTGACCGGGCTCGCCGTCTGCGCCTATGTCCGCGACGGCCGGCCGGTGCGGATGCCGCTCGCGATGCGCGAGCAGATGGCGCGGACGGAGTAGCCCTCAGCCCTTACGGGCGCGCGACAGCATGTTGCGGAAGCCGCGCGACTTCGGGTCGAGCACGGCCATGAAGATGGTCGAGTTGCAGAGGTTGCGGCGCCGCACGATCGCGATCACCACGCCCCAGACGCCGCCCTGGCCCATCACCGGCCCGCCGCTGTCGCCGCGGCACACCGCGCCGCCGGAGACGCCGAACGCGACCGCCGTCGGCCCGTCGGTGACGACCTCGGCCGAGACGTTGGCGAGGCGGAGCTCGCCGCTCGAGCCTTCGTCCGACGGGTCGGTGAGCCCGGCGCCCGCCAGCACCGAGCGGGTCTTCGCGGCCTTCAGCGGCTGCGCCGCGATCCGGATCGGCCGGCGGTCGCGCGGCGCGGGCCGGGCGAGCTTCAGGATCGCGAGGTCGGCGCCCAGCAGTTCGGGGCGCGGGTTGTCGGCGTCGCCGCGGCCCTGGAAGTCGGGGTGCATCGCGCCGGCCGCCACCTGCACGGTCGGCCCCGGCCGGCCGTCGCCCTCGAAGAACTGCGCCACCACCACGCTCGGGCCGCCGAGGTCGGCGAGGCAATGGCCCGCGGTCAACACGAGATTCCGCTCGATCAGCACGCCGGTGCAGTTGCCGACCTGCGCGCGCGACCGGCCTGTGGGCGTCAGACTGGTGATGAACACCGTCGCTCGCGTCAGCCGGTCGCCGGCGGGGGCGGGGGAGCCGCCGGAAAGCGCCAGAGCCTGCTGCGGCGCGAGGACGGCGAGGCCCGCAGCGGCGAGAACGCAAAACACGATGAGGCGCATGCAGGAAATCCGGTCGGGCGCGGCGCGGCGCGGAAAGGGTCGGGTTTCAGGCCGCACCATGGCATGCGGAACGTCAAAGGTCCGTTCCAGTCGCCGTGATTTCGGCCGCCGGCTGTCACATGTGTCCGTCGAGCGACAACCGGCTCAGTCGAGCGCGCGGCGCATGCGGCGGAAGCCGTCCGACGCGGGATCGATCGGCGCGATCGCGATCCGTGCGCTGCAGCCGCCACGCGGGCGCAGGATGGCGGAGACCACGCCCCAGACCGCGCCGTCGCGGCTCGCGAGCGCCCCGCCGCTGTCGCCGCCGCAGGCCGGGCGGTCGACGGACGCAAAGGCGACGCGGGCGCCGGACCCGGTCGAGAGCCGGACGGCGCTTGGCCGGAAGCTCTTGAGCGCGCCGGAGCGCGCGCCGTCGCCCGGACCCGCCCGGCCGACGCCCGTCATCGCGGCCGTCGCCGCGGCGGCGGCCTCCACGTTTCCGCTTAAGGAGGCGGGCGTCGCGCCGGCCACGGGGCGCGCTAGCTTCAGAAGCGCGAGGTCGGCGGCGATCTCACGCTGGCGCGTCTCCGGCTCGCCGGGACGCTCGCGCCAGCCGATCACATGGCCGGGATGGCGGGCGAACCGCAGGACGGGGAGGTGCGGCGGAATCGCGCGGCGGTTCTCATAGCCGAAGACCGCCACCTGCGCCGGCCCGGACGCCGCGTCGAGGCAGTGGCCGGCGGTCAGCACCACGTCGGGCTCGATCAGCACGCCGGCGCAGTCCGAGATGCGGGCGCGGCCGTCGCCGGTGGGCGTGACGGTCTGGACCGCGACGGTCGCGGCCTCCAGCCCCGCGGCGGCGAGGGGATCGCAGGCGAAGACGGCGAAGACGGCGAGGGCGAAGGCGCGCATGGCGTCCGTCTTAGCCGTCGGCGGCCGGCGAAGCGAGCGGCCGGGCGAACCGCGACGGGGGAGCCACGCCGCAAGCCGGTAACGTCGTCTTAACCTTGACGAGCCATTAACGAAGGGTGCCCCTGTGGGATCGGGTCGCAGTTTCAACACATTGACGCGCGACTAGCGCGGTCGTTCCGGTCCTGTTGGCGTCGATGGCGCGCGGCGCGCGGGCGGTCGAGGCCGCCGCGCGGCGCCGGGCCGGAAGTCGCGGCGCGGCCGCGGAGCGTGGAGACGAACGGACGATGCCAACACCCGACATGTCCTTGCTGGGCCTGTTCCTACAGGCGCACTTCGTCGTGAAGTTCGTCATGATCGGGCTGCTGGCCGCCTCGGTCTGGTGCTGGGCCATCGTCATCGACAAGCAGCTTCTGTTCTCGCGCAACGGCCGCAACATGGACCGTTTCGAGAAGATCTTCTGGTCGGGCCAGAGCCTCGAGGAGCTGTACCGCTCGCTGTCCAACCGTCCGAACACCGGCATGGCGGCTCTGTTCGTGGCGGCGATGCGGGAATGGAAGCGCTCCTACGAGAGCGGCGGCCGGTCCGTCGCCGGCCTGCAGCAGCGCATCGACAAGGTGCTGGACGTGACGATCGCGCGGGAGACCGAGCGGCTGGAGTCGAAGCTTCTGGTGCTCGCGACCGTGGGCTCGGCGGGGCCGTTCATCGGCCTGTTCGGCACGGTCTGGGGCATCATGACGGCGTTCCAGTCGATCGCGGCGTCCAAGAACACCTCGCTCGCGGTGGTCGCGCCCGGCATCGCGGAGGCGCTGTTCGCCACCGCGATCGGCCTCGTCGCGGCCATTCCGGCGGTCATTTTCTACAACAAGTTCTCCAGCCAGGTGACGCGCCAGGCGAGCCGGATGGAGGGCTTCGCCGACGAGTTCTCCGCGATCCTGTCCCGCCAGATCGACGAGAGGGCCTGATCCGATGGGGATGAGCGCCGGCGGAGGCGGAGGCGGATCGCACGGCGCGCGCCGTCGGCGGCGCACGCAGGTCATGTCCGAGATCAACATGACGCCGATGGTCGACGTCATGCTGGTGCTGCTGATCATCTTCATGGTGTCGGCGCCGCTGCTGACGGTCGGCGTGCCGATCGACCTGCCGCAGACCTCCGCGAACCCGCTGAACGAGGAGAAGGAGCCCCTCACCATCACGGTGAACACCAAGGGCGAAGTCTTCCTTCAGGAGACGCAGGTGCAGGTCGAGGAGATCGCGCCGCGCCTCATTGCCATCACGAATTCCGGCTACGACGAACGTATCTACGTGCGGGGCGACAGGAACGTGGTCTACGGCCAGGTGATGAAAGTCATGGGCACGCTGTCCGCGGCGGGTTTCCGCCGGGTCGCGCTCGTGACGGAACTCGAGCAGGGGAGCTGAGCGGACGCCCATGCGCCCAGGCCTGGTCACCTCTGCGGCCGCTCACGCGCTGATCCTCGCCTGGGGAGTGGTGAATCTCGGAACGGCCAAGCCGTTCGAGGTGTCGCCGACGGAGTCGCTTCCGATCGAGATCCTGACGCCGCAGGAATTCGAGGCCATGACCAAGGGCTCGAAGACCTCCAAGAAGGTCGACGCGCCGAAGATCAAGGCCGACAAGGTCGCGGAGGCCGACCCCGAGCCCGTGGACGACGCGCTGCCCGAGGCCAAGGAGGACGTCGCCGCGCCGCCTCCGCCGCCGCCCGCGCCGAACCTCGCGAAGGCCGAGGCGGAGGCCAAGGCCGCCGCGGAGAAGGCCGAGAAGGCGGAAGCAGCCAAGGCCGCCAAGGCGGAAGCCGAGAAAGCCGAGAAGGCGGAAGCCGCGAAAGTGGCCAAGGCCGCCGCCGAAAAGGCAGCCGCGGACAAGGCCGCGAAGGCGGAAGCCGCCAAGGCCGCCGCGGAGAAGGCCGAGAAACTCGCCCAGGCGGAGGCCGCCGAGGCCGAGCTGCGCGCCAAGGCCGCCGCCGAAGAGAAGGCCGCGCAGGACAAGGCGGCGGCCGAGAAGGCCGCTGCGGAAAAGGCCGAGGCCGAAAAGGCGGCGAAGCTCGCGGCGGAGAAGGCGGCCAAGGAGAAGGCGGAGCAGCTCGCCAAGGCCGAAGCCGAGAAGGCGGCGAAGCTCGCAGCCGAGAAGGCCGCCAAGGAGAAGGCCGAGAAGCTCGCCAAGGCTGAAGCCGAAAAGGCCGCCAAGGCGGAGGCCGAGAGGAAGGCGGCCGAGGCCAAGGCCGCCGAGCGCAAGTTCGACCCCAACAAGATCGCCTCGCTGCTGAAGAATTCGCAGTCGACCTCGAACACGCCGAGCAAGTCCGCGCTCGAGGACAAGCGCGCGCCCGGCCGCACCCAGACGGCGGCGCGCGAGACCGCGCCCGAGACCACCGCCGGCACCAGCCGCGGCACCGCGACGAAGCTCTCGCTCTCGCAGCGCAACGGCATCGACAACGCCGTGCGCGAGCAGGTGATGCAGTGCTGGAACCCGCCCTTCGGGGCCGCGAACGGCGACAGCCTGGCCGTGCGCGTGACCTTCACGCTGAACGCAGACGGCACGCTCAGCGACGGGCCCACCGTGGTGAACAACTCGTCGAACCCTGCCTTCCGCGCCGCGGCGGGCGCAGCGACCCGCGCGGTCCAGCGCTGCGCGCCGCTGAAGCTGCCGGCCGACGCCTACGACTACTGGCGCCAGGTGACGATCAACTTCGACCCCAAGGAGATGATGGGCGGATGACCCGCGTCTCCGCCATGGCCTCGCCGCGCTCGCGCGGCATGCCGCCCCTCACGGTTCCGCTCCGCCGGACCGCTCGCCCGCTCTGACGCGTTCCGCGCCGCCGGCTCGCCCGCCGGCCTCAAACGGATAGCCACGAATGTCGCTCTCGCCTGCTCAACTGCTCCGCGCCGCGGCCCTGATCGTCGCGCTCTTCGGCCTCGCCGCGCTGGCTCCCGCCGCGCGCGCGCAGGTCAACATCGACATCAATCAGGGCAACGTGCAGCCGCTGCCGATCGCGATCCCGGCCTTTCTCGGCCAGGGCGGCGACGCCGAGCTCGCGCGCAACATCGCGAGCGTCGTCGAGGCGGACCTGAAGCGCTCCGGCCTGTTCGCGCCGATCGACCACAAGGCCTTCATCGAGAAGATCACCAACACCGACGCCGCCCCGCGCTTCGGCGACTGGCGCATCATCAACGCGCAGGCGCTGGTCACGGGCCGGGTCGTCCGCCAGGGCGACGGGCGGCTCAGGACCGAGTTCCGGCTGTGGGACGTGTTCGCGGGCAACCAGCTCGACGGCCAGCAGTTCTTCACCGACAAGAACTGGCGCCGCGTGGCGCATCTGATCGCCGACATGATCTACGAGCGCCTGACCGGCGAGAAGGGCTACTTCGACACCCGTGTCGTCTATGTCGACGAGAGCGGCCCGAAGGACAAGCGCGTCAAGCGCCTCGCCATCATGGACCAGGACGGCTTCAACGTCCGCTACATCACCGGCGGCGACGAGCTGGTGCTGACCCCGCGCTTCAGCCCGACGAGCCAGGAGATCACCTACATGTCGTTCGGGCGCGCCGAGCCGCGCGTCTACCTGCTGAACATCGAGACCGGCCAGCGCGAGGTTGTCGGCAACTTCCCCGGCATGACCTTCTCGCCGCGCTTCTCGCCGGACGGGCAGAAGGTGATCATGAGCCTGCAGCAGGGCGGCGACTCGAACCTCTACGCCATGGACCTGCGCTCGCGCACCACCACGCGGCTGACGGATTCCGGCGCGATCGACACCTCGCCGTCCTATTCGCCGGACGGCAGCCAGATCGTGTTCGAGAGCGACCGCGGCGGCAACCAGCAGATCTACGTCATGTCGGCCAGCGGCGGCGGCGCGCAGCGCATCTCCTTCGGACAGGGCCGCTACTCGACGCCGGTGTGGTCGCCGCGCGGCGACCTGATCGCCTTCACCAAGCAGTCCGGCGGCAAGTTCGCGATCGGCGTGATGAAGCCGGACGGCTCCGGCGAGCGCATCCTCACCGAGGGCTTCCACAACGAGGGCCCGACCTGGGCGCCGAACGGCCGCGTGCTGATGTTCTTCCGCGACCAGGGCGGCGGCCCGCGCATCTATTCCGTCGACGTCACAGGCCGCAACGAGCAGCGCATCCCGACGCCGGGCTTCGCCTCCGATCCGGCGTGGTCGCCGCCGCTGAACTGAGCGGCCCGATGAGCCTGACCGTCTACGGCATCAAGAACTGCGACACGATGAAGAAGGCGCGCGCCTGGCTGGACGCGCGCGGCGTCGCTTACGCTTTCCACGACTACAAGGCCGCCGGAATCCAGCCGGAGACGCTCGCGGACTGGGCGCGCGAGGTCGGCTGGGAGACCCTGCTGAACCGGGCCGGCACGACGTTCCGCAAGCTTCCCGACGCCGACCGCGAAGGGCTCGACGAGGCGAAGGCTCTGCGGCTGATGGCGGCGCATCCGAGCCTGATCAAGCGGCCGGTGCTGACCGGCAGGGGCAAGCCCGTGGTCGGCTTCAAGCCCGAGCGCTACGCCGAGCTGTTCGCCGGCTAATCTTTCGCGGTCACTCCGCCGCGATCGCCGCGCTCTCGTAAGACGCCGACAGGTTGTCGAGGCTCGCAACGATGTGGTCGGCGAGCGCCTGCGCGGTCTCCGTCAGCGAGCCGGCGTTCTTCAGCAGCGCGATCTTGCAGGTCGGCAGCGGCGGGAAGCCGTCGGCCTGGTTCAGGATGCGCATGCCCGGCCGCAGCGCGGACTCCGGCAGCACGGACACCGCGAGGCCCGCCAGCACGGCGGAGCCCACGGCCGTGAAATTGCAGCTCGAATAGAGCACCCGGCTCGCGCGGCCGACCGCCTCGAGCTGCGCCATCGCGGTCTCCCGCCACTCGCAGGCGGCGGTGCCGAGCGCGAGCGGGATCACCGCCTCCTCGTGGACCATGGCGCGCTGGGACGTCACCCACAGCAGCGGCTCCTGCCGGATGATCTCGCCGACCGGCTTGCGCGACGCGTGGGTGATGATGGCGAGGTCGAGGTCGTCGCGCTCGATGAAGCCGACGAGATGGCTGGTCGGCTCGCACACCACCGAAACCTCCACCCGCGGGTTGGAGCGGGAGAAGCGCGCCAGGATCTCGGGCAGGTAGCGCTCGGCGTAGTCGTCCGGCACGCCGAGCCGCACCCGTCCGGTCAGGGCGTCGTCGGCGAAGGCCGACACCGCCTCGCGCGAGATGTGGACGATGCGCCGGGCGTAGTCGAGCAGGCGCTCGCCGTCCTCGGTCAGCCGCGCGCCGCGGCCGTCGCGGGCGAAGATCGGCCGGCCGACCCGCTCCTCCAGCCGCTTCATCTGCATCGACACCGCCGACTGCGTCTTGTGCACCACGTCAGCGGCGCGGGTGAACGAGCCCGTGTCCACGATCGCGACGAAGGTCTTCAGTTGGTCGACATCCAGCAGGGCAGTCATGAGCGCCTCTGAGCATCACGGGATATGATGACCCATATTAGAAACATTCGTTTCACTGATCAATCGGTCTCAGGCATGGTCGCGTCGTTCCCGGGAGGCTGCGGCGGTTTCGGGTGGTCCGGATGAGCCGGACCACGGATCGTCGCTACCGATGGATTACGCCGCCCGGCCGATAAGGAGGTCGCCATGTCGCTGATGTCGCTCGAGAGCCTGAAGACCGCCCGGATCACTCCGGCCAAGGTCGCCATCTTCGTGGCCCGCGACGTCATGCGCCGCGCCACCGCCGTGGCCGTGGCCTGGAAACGGCGAGGCGACCTGCGCGAACTCGCGCATTTCGACGATCGGATGCTGGCGGATCTCGGCCTGTCGCGCGGCGACATCGCCTCGGCGGCCTCCGAGCCGATGTGGCGGGACCCCACGCTCAGGCTGTCGGCGCTCGCGGTCGAGCGTCGGGCGGCCGCGCGCGATCACGCGCGGTGGCGGCGCGAAACGATCGAGACGGCGCGCGAAACGCGCGTCCAAGGGACACGGTCGCGGGAAGCCTGCGCCGACTGACGCCCCGTCCATAGGACCTGCCGCGGGACGGCCGGGACCTCGCCTTGATGGCGACGTCCGGGCCGTCCCGTAGTCATTCGAGGGCCGCTGCCGATCGTCGCATCGGCCAAAAGAGGGCCATAAAGACGGTTGGAAAAGTTTGTCGGATGATAAACGGATCGCGCCCCGGGCCGTCCGTCGCGGCTCCGGCCCGAATCAGGCGTTGAGCGTCAGGCGGTAGGCGTAGGCGTCGCCGCGGAACAGGCCTTCCACATATTCGATCATCCGGCCGCCGCCGTCATAGGAGCGGCGGCGGATCAGCAGGCAGGGCAGGGGCTCCTCGAAGCCGAAGATCGCGCTCTCGCGCTCGTCCGGCGACGCCGCCTCGATGGTCTGCTCGCAGCGCGTCAGCGTCAGGCCGCTTTCGGCCAGACGGGCGTAGACCGAGCCGCTGAGGTCGGCCTCGGCCAGCGCCGGCGCCGCGGCGACGTCGTACCACGCCTTCTCCACCGACAGCGGCATGCCGTCGCCGAGCCGGACGCGCACCAGCTTGAGCAGAGGCGCGGCCGAGGGCAGGCCGAAGATCGAGGCGATCGAACGGTCCGTGGCGACGTCCTGCTCCAGCACCTCGGACGACGGGGTCCGGCCGAGCTCGCGCATCTCCTCGGTGAAGCCCTTCAGCCTCTCCATGCCCGGCTTGATCCGGCTCTCCACCGCCTCGACGCGGTAGCCGAGCCGGCCATGCGCGCTCAGCATACGGCGGCGGCGCAGCGCGTCGTAGCAGCGCTGCACGGTGGTGCGGCTGACGCCGAGATCCTCGGCGAGCCGACGCTCGGCCGGCAGCGTGGCGCCCACCGCGACGACGCCCGCGCCGATGAGCGCCGCGAGCTGCTCCTCGAGCTGCTGATACATGGGCCGCGCGGTGTCGTCGCGCAGGCGGAGAAGGTTGAACAGGTTGGGGGCGTCGCTCAAGACGTAGGCGCTTCCGGACAGGCGAACATGAAGAGGGCCGGTCGCGCGCCACAGGCGCGCCGTGCCAGTACGGCATTATACGGTGCACGAAAGAAGGCGAAAGGCGAGCCGGCGCATGGGCGCCCACGCAATCGTGCAGTCCAGAACAGCTCCAGAGCCGTGGCGTTGGCGCCCACGCGCTCCGAGACGCGGCCGCCGGACGGGGGTATAGAGGCGCGTGGTTCAGCTCCGCCGGAGTTCGATGTCGCGTCAGTCCGCAGAAACGTCCAGGCCGAACCCGCTCGAGCGCCTGGCCGCGGCTCTGGCGAGCCGTGATCTTCCGGCTCCGCTGAGCGTCGGGCCGCTCTCTGGGGAATGGGCGCCGCTGTCGCGGCTCTGGGGCCCCGACCGCGCCGCCATGGACCGGCTGCTCGCCTATCAGCGGGCCTTCTCCACGGATCTCGACGAGAAGGGCCAGTCCGCCTACCTCGTCGGGGGACTGGCCTATGCGCTAACGGTCCCGCTCGCCATGGGCGTGGTGGAGCACGGCGTCGCCTTCGACCTGTCGGCCGACCGCGTGGGCTTCCGGCTGGAGCGCCGCGTCATGGCGTATGAAGGCCGCGACGTGCCGGGCGAGCGGATCCATCTGCGGCTGGCCTCGCCGGGCTTCGCGAGCCTCGATCCGGCCCATGACGGCGTCCCGGGCGCCGTGCTCCTGTCCGACCGCGCCGCGCTCGCCGAGCATGTCCGGATCGCGCTCGAGGCCCTCTTCGCGCCGCTGGTCGAATGGCTCCGCGGCTATGGCGGCCTGTCCCGCGGCGCGCTGTGGCGGCTCGTGGGCGACTCTGTCGCGCTCGCCTTTCTCGGCGCGGGCGAGGCGCTCGACAGGGTGGAGGAGGCGAAGCGCGACGCGCTTGGCGTCCTGAAGCGTCCGGGCTCGCCGCTGACCAACCGGCAGATGCGCTTCACCCGCTTCGACCTGATCGATCCGTCCGCGCCGGATAAGCCGATCGCGAGCGAGAACTTCCGCGTCCGCGGCGGGTGCTGCCGCTATTACACGGTCGAGGGCGGGACCTATTGCGGAAGCTGCGTGCTGCTCGATCCGGCGGAACGCGAGGAGCGCATGCTCGCGGCGTTTCGACGCCGGCTCGGCGACGAGGCCTGCGCGGGCGCCTCGGCGCGCGAGGCGTTCTGACGCGTCGGCGCCGAAAACGCCTTGAATAGACTCAAGTTCTGTTCTCACGCGGTCTTGATGGCGCCACGATCCGCCCATGTCCTTCTAGGGGACTACGCGGGGAGCCACCCTGCGGCGACGCCGCCCGAGACGGCGATGACAGGAGCGCGCGATGCTGAGCCAGCGCTATCCGACGATCCTCGAGATCGAGGGCGTCCTGGGCGACGTGCCCCATGACGGATACCTGCCGGCGCTGACGACGGTGTTCGCCGACCCCGCCGTGATGACGACGCTCGGCGGCGTCCGCTCCAGCGACGCCGCGTCGAGCTTCATCGCGCGGGCCAGGGCGCACTGGCGTGACGCGGGCTTCGGGCTCTGGTTTCTCCGCGACATGCGCGACGGCTCCTTCTCCGGCTGGGCCGGCATCCGCCGCTGCGAGGTCGCGGGCGAGCGCACCGTCGAGCTCGCCTACGCGCTGACGCCGCGCATGCGCTGCCGGGGCCACGCCACGCGCATCGGCGCGGCCGCCCTCCAGCTCGGGTTCGAAAATCTGGGCCTGCCCGAGATCGTCGCCTTCACCACCGTCGCCAACACGCACTCGCTCGCGGTGATCGACCGGCTCGCCTTCGCCTATGACAAGCCGTTCGAGCACGCCGGCCTGCCGCACGCGCTTTACCGCCGTACGGCGGCGATGCACGCGGGGGCGTAAGCGCCGCCGGGTCATCCCGGACGGCCGAAGGCCGATCCGGGACCGTTTTCAGAACAAAGCTCGTCATGGTCCGGCTCGACCGGAGCATCCATGTCCGGCGCGCCGCTCGACGTCGACGATGGGTCCTCCGGTCAGGCCGGAGGACGACGGCGGAGGGCGGCCCGGGCCGCGAACGCGCCACTGCGGACGACGGTCCCGGTTCTCCGCTTCGCCGCGGCCGGGACGACGCCCGGCGTCCTCACTCCGCGGCGAGCTTGGCCGCGCGGTTGGGATCGTAGTTCAGCACCGGGGCGAGCCACTTCTCCATGTCGGCGAGCGCGTAGCCCTTGCGGGCGGCGTAGTCTGCGACCTGGTCGCGGTCGATCTTGCCGAGGCCGAAATAGCGGCTGTCCGGGTGGCTGAAGTAGAGCCCGGAGACGGCGGAGCCCGGCCACATGGCGTAGCTCTCCGTCAGCGTCAGGCCGATGGCCTCCGGCGCGTCGAGAAGCTCGAACAGCGTGCCCTTCTCGGTGTGGTCCGGCTGGGCCGGATAGCCGGGGGCGGGGCGGATGCCGTCGTATTTCTCGGCGATCAGATCGTCGTTCGAGAGCGCCTCGTCGGGGGCGTAGCCCCAGTGGACCTTGCGCACCTCGGCGTGCATCCACTCCGCGGCGGCCTCCGCCAGACGGTCGGCGAGCGCCTTGGCGAGGATGCCGCCGTAATCGTCGTTGGCGCGGGCGAAGCGCTGGGCCACCGCCTCCTCGCCGATGCCGGCGGTGACGGCGAAACCGCCCACATAGTCCGGCACGCCTGAGTCTTCCGGCGCCACGAAGTCGGCGAGCGCGAGGTTCGGCCGGTCCTTGCCCCGCGCCATCTGCTGGCGCAGCGTGTGGAGCGTCGCGAGCTCCTCGGTCCGGGAGTCGTCCTTGAACAGCACGATGTCGTCGCCGCGGGCGGCGGCCGGCCAGAAGCCGATGACGGCGCGCGCCTCCAGCCACTTCTCCTCCGCCATCTGGCGCAGCATGGCGGTAGCGTCGTCGTAGAGGCTGCGCGCGGCCTCGCCGTATTTCTCGTCGGTGAGGATCTCCGGATAGCGGCCCTTCAGCTCCCACGTCGCGAAGAACGGCGTCCAGTCGATATGGGGGATCAGGGTTTCGAGCGGGATGTTCTTCAGCACTTTCGTGCCGAGGAAGCTGGGCTTCGGCTGCACGCGTCCCGTGTCGATGACGAGGCGGTTCTCGCGCGCGGCCGCGATCGTGGCGCGGACCTTGTCCTCCTGCGCCCGCGCGTGCTGCTCGGCGAGGCGGGCGTAGTCGGCCTGGATGTCGGAGACGTAAGTCGCGGCGCCGCCCTCCTTGGACAGCAGTTGCGACACCACGCCGACCGCGCGGCTGGCGTCCAGCACGTAGACCGCCTGGCCCCGCTCATAGGCCGGATGGATCTTCACCGCGGTGTGGATCTTGGAGGTGGTCGCGCCGCCGATCAGCAGCGGCACGTCGAAGCCCTCGCGCTCGAGCTCGGAGGCGACCGTCACCATCTCGTCGAGCGAGGGCGTGATCAGGCCGGACAGGCCGATGACGTCGACCTTGTGCTCCCGCGCCGCGGCGATGATCTTCTGCACCGGCACCATGACGCCGAGGTCGATCACCTCGTAGTTGTTGCACTGGAGCACGACGCCGACGATGTTCTTGCCGATGTCGTGGACGTCGCCCTTCACCGTCGCCATCAGGATCTTGCCGGCGTTGGAGCGCTCGGCGCCGCCGTTGAGGCGCTTCTCCTCCTCCATGAACGGCATCAGGTAGGCGACGGCCTGCTTCATGACGCGGGCCGACTTCACCACCTGCGGCAGGAACATTTTCCCTGCGCCGAACAGGTCGCCGACGACGTTCATGCCGTCCATCAGCGGGCCTTCGATCACGTGCAGCGGACGCTCGGACGCGGCGCGGGCCTCCTCGGTGTCCGCCTCGATGAACTCGGTGATGCCGTGGACGAGGGCGTGCTCCAGCCGCTTCTTCACCGGCTGGTCGCGCCACTTGGTGTCGACGACCTTGGCTTCCTGCTTGCCGCCCTTGAACTTGTCGGCCGCGGCGAGCAGCCGGTCGGTCGCGTCCGGCCGGCGGTTGAGCACGACGTCCTCGGCGAGCTCGCGCAGCTCCGGGTCGATGTCGTCATAGACCGGCAGGGCGCCGGCGTTGACGATGCCCATGTCCATGCCGACGGCGATGGCGTGGTAGAGGAACACCGAGTGCATCGCCGCGCGCACCGGCTCGTTGCCCCGGAAGGCGAAGGAGAGGTTCGAGACGCCGCCCGAGATATGCGCGTGCGGCAGGTTCTCGCGAATCCACTTCGTCGCGTTGATGAAGTCGACGCCGTAGTTGGCGTGCTCCTCGATGCCGGTCGCGACCGCGAACACGTTCGGGTCGAACACGATGTCCTCGGGCGGGAAGCCGACCTGCTCAGTCAGGATCTTGTAGGCCCGGCCGCAGATCTCGGTCTTGCGCGCGAAGGTGTCGGCCTGTCCGGTCTCGTCGAACGCCATCACCACCACGGCGGCGCCGTAGGCGCGCACCTTGCGGGCGTAGTGGATGAAGCTCTCCTCGCCTTCCTTCAGCGAGATCGAGTTCACGATCGGCTTGCCCTGGACGCACTTCAGGCCGGCCTCGATCACCGACCACTTGGAGCTGTCGATCATCACCGGCACCCGGGCGATGTCCGGCTCCGAGGCGACGAGGTTCAGGAACTCCGTCATCGCCTTCTCGGAGTCGAGAAGGCCCTCGTCCATGTTCACGTCGAGGATCTGCGCGCCGTTCTCCACCTGCTCGCGCGCCACGTCCAGCGCCGCGGCGTAGTCGGCGTTGGTGATCAGCTTCCGGAACTTGGCGGAGCCGGTGACGTTGGTGCGCTCGCCGACGTTGACGAAGCGGGAGGCGGCGGAGGTCATAGGGCGATCCGTCGTGAGGGTCAGGCGTCAGGCGGCGGTCAGTTCGAACGGCTCAAGGCCGGACAGGCGCATCTTGGGCGCGATGTCCGGGATCTGGCGCGGCGCCTTGCCCTTCACCGCCTGCGCGATCGCGGCGATGTGGGCGGGGGTGGTGCCGCAGCAGCCGCCGACGATGTTGACGAGGCCGGACGAGGCGAACTCGCCGACGAGCTCGCCCATCGCCTCCGGGCTCTCGTCGTAGAGGCCGAATTCGTTCGGCAGGCCGGCGTTCGGGTAGGCGCAGATCAGCGTGTTCGCGACCTTCGACAGCTCCGCGACGTGGGCGCGCATCTCCTTGGCGCCGAGCGCGCAGTTCAGCCCGAACGAGATCGGCCGCGCGTGGTTCAGCGCGTTCCAGAACGCCGTCGGCGTCTGGCCCGAGAGCGTGCGGCCGGACAGGTCGGTGATGGTGCCGGAGATCATCACCGGCACGCGGATTCCGCGCTCGGCGAAGGTCTCCTCGATCGCGAAGATCGCCGCCTTGGCGTTCAGCGTGTCGAAGATGGTCTCGACGAGCAAAAGGTCCGCCCCGCCGTCGAGCAGGCCGCGCGCGGCCTCGCCATAGGCCTCGGCGAGCTGGTCGAAGGTGATGGCGCGGAAACCCGGATTGTTCACGTCCGGCGAGATCGACGCCGTGCGGTTCGTCGGCCCGAGCGTGCCGGCGACGAAGCGCGGGCGCCCGTCCTCCTTGGCCGCGATGTCGCCGGCCTGCCGCGCGAGCTTCGCGCCCTCGACGTTCAGCTCGTAGGCGAGCGACTCCATGCCGTAGTCGGCCTGGGCGATGGTCGTGGACGAGAAGGTGTTGGTCTCGACGATGTCGGCGCCGGCGCGGAAGTATTCGAGATGGATGTCCCGGATGGCGTCGGGCTGGGTCAGGATCAGGAGGTCGTTGTTGCCCTTGAGGTCATGGCCCCAGTCCTTGAAGCGCTCGGCGCGGAAGTCCTCTTCCGAAAACTTGCGCTGCTGGATCATGGTGCCCATGGCGCCGTCGAGCACGAGGATGCGCTCGGCGGCGAGCGTGCGGATCGTGGTTTCGGTGTCGGTCATGACGGCGTTCCTTCGTTCTCGATCGGGGCGAGAAGCTTCCGAAGCTCTCGAAGCTCCCTGATCGAACGCGGCGGCGGGCTTCCGGCGAGCGCATCGAGCAGTCGATCTTCCAACACGATCATATCGTGGGCCCAGGCCATAATTTCACCGGTGTCGCCCCGACCACAGCTCCATGGGTCCGTCCATCTCGGCGCGGATACGGCTGATGTCGTCGAGCGTGATCTTCACGCCGCGACCGCCCCCGCCGCGGCCGAATCCGGCCGCAGGCCCAGCAGGTGGCAGACAGCGTAGACCAGGTCGGCCTTGTTCATGGTGTAGAAGTGGAAGTCCTTCACGCCGTGATCGACGAGGTCGAACACCTGCTCCGCGGCGACCGCCGCCGCGATGAGCTGGCGGGTCTGCGGATCGTTCTCCAGCCCCTCGAAGCGCGCGGCGAACCAGTCCGGCACGGTGGCGCCGGCCTTGGTCGCGAAGTTCGCGGTCTGCCGGAAGTTCGACACCGCGACGATCCCAGGCACGATCGGGATGTGGATGCCGCGCGCCCGCGCCTGGTCGACGTAGCGGAGGTAGTGGCCGTTGTCGAAGAAGAACTGGGTGATGGCGCGGGTCGCGCCGGCGTCGACCTTGGCCTTGAGCACGTCGAAATCAGCCTCGACGCTCGGGCTCTCCGGGTGCTTCTCGGGATAGGCCGAGACGGAGATCTCGATCTCCGGCGCGCGGCGGCGGATGCCGGAGATCAGGTCCGCGGTGGAGGCGTAGCCGCCGGGATGCGGCTCGAAGGTCGAACCGACGCCGCCGGCGGGATCGCCGCGCAGCGCCACGATGTGGCGGACGCCGGCCTCGCGGTAGCCGTCGACCACCGCGTCGACCTCCTCGCGGGTCGCGGAGACGCAGGTCAGATGCGCGGCCGGCGGCACGTCGGTCTCCTTCACCATCCGGGCGACGGTCGCGTGGGTGCGCTCGCGGGTCGAGCCGCCGGCGCCGTAGGTGACGGACATGAAGGTCGGCCCGAGCGGCGCGAGCCGCTCCACCGAGCGCCACAGCGTCTCCTCCATCTCCGGCGTCTTGGGCGGAAAGAATTCGAACGACACGCGGATCGGCCGGCGCGCGGCGCGGGAGAGACGTTGGTTGGGCATCATGCCACCTCGAGGTTCGAGGGAGAGGGCGGCGCGTCGGCGACGATCCGCGGATCGCGCGCGAGCCAAAGCGATACGGTGAGCTTGTCGGCGGCGCCGTCGGGCGGCGGCAGCTGGACATGGGCGACGACGTCGAGGCCGGCGGCCGTGAGCCAGCCGGTCATCGTGTCGTGGGAGAAGCCGAGCCGCCGGTGGGCGTGGGCCTCGCGCAGCTCCTCGATGCCATGCGGCGCGAAGTCGACGATCAGCAGCCGCCCGCCGGCGCTGAGCGCGCGCGCGGCCTCGCGGACGGCGCGGGCGCCGTCGTCGAGGAAGTGCAGCACCTGGTGCACGACCACGAGGTCGAAACTGTCGGCGGCGACGGGCGGCGCGAAGATGTCGCCCTGCCGCACCTGCGCGTTCGCGACGCCGGCGCGGGCGAGATTGGCGCGCGCGAGCGAAAGCATGTCGCGGTTGCTGTCGATGCCGATGGCGCGGCCGACCTGCGGGCTGAGCAGCTCCAGCACGCGGCCGGTGCCGGTGCCAAGGTCGAGCGCGGTCTCGATCCGGCGGTCGCCGAGGATGTCTAGGATCGCCCGCTCCACCGCGGTCTCGGCCACGTGCAGGCTGCGCACGCCGTCCCACTGCGCGGCCTGCGCGCTGAAGTAGCGGGCGGCGGCGTCGTGATGGGCGGTCCGAACCTCCGCCAGCCGTTCGCGGTCGCGCGCGAGCGCCGCGTCGGCCGGGTCGAGGCGGTCGAGCGCGGCCGCGATCGCCTGCTTGATCGGCGCGATCTCGGCGAGCCCGAAGAACGCCCAGGCGCCTTCGCGCCGACGCTCGACGAGCCCCGCCTCCACCAGCAGCTTGAGGTGGCGCGAGATGCGCGGCTGGCTCTGGCCGAGGATGTCGGTGAGGTCGGACACCGTCAGCTCGCCTTCGGCGAGCAGGGCGAGCACCCGCAGCCGCGTCGGCTCCGCCGCGGCCCGGAGGGCGGCGAGCGCGGCGTCGAGGCCGATCCGGGACGAGGCGTCGATAAAAGACATAAAGATGTCTTTATATCGGTATGGCCGCCGATGCAATGCGCCTTTTCAGGCGCAAGGCCCGCCGCGCCCGGCTTAGTAGATCCACTGCTCCGGAATCTTCACCGCGACGGCGCCGCCGGCTTCGATCGCGCCCGGCCGCTCGACGCTCGCCACCACTCCGCGCAGCCTGCGGGCCACGGCGCGGAAGCCGAGTTCTGCGCTCGCCGCCCCGGTGTGCCGGGCGATCGCGGCGCCGGCGAAGCGGCAGGGGGCGTTCTGCCCCTCGACCACCACGACCGCGCCGCCGTCGAAGAACAGGCGCGTTCCGGTCGGCAGGAAGGACAGGCGGGGCACGTCCCGGATCACGATGTTGGCGCCGATCCAGGCCGGCGCCACTTCCGCCAGCTCCATCGCCGCGGCGACCTCCGCCAGGTCCTCGACGGATACGATCGAGAGCTGCCGGCCGGACCGGATCTCCGTTCCCCGCTCGTACCAGGGCTCACGGCCTCCGGACGGCCGGACGAAGCCGGCGTGGCGGTCGCCCGGAACGCCCTCGAAGCCGAGCGCGAGGCGCGCGACCGGGGCCGTCTCGAACGTGTCGGGGGTCGGCGTGGCGAGCACGTCCACGAGCCGCCCGGCGATGTGGCGGCCCGGATGGATGGCGATCTCGCCGAACAGGTCTGTGGTCATGGGAGTCTTCTCAGCTCGTCAGGCCGCGACGGGCAGTATGGCGCGGTTCCGGCCGGCGCGCTTGGCCTCGTACAGGCAGGCGTCGGCGCGGCGGAAGGTTTCGGCGAAGGGCAGCGCGGGATCGTCGGTCGCGCCGCCGACGCTGACCGTGAGGCGCGTCTGGGCGCCGGCGGGCAGCGCGACGGCCGTTTCGGCCACGGCGAGGCGCACCCGCTCCGCGATGGCGGCGGCCTCCTCGGCGCTGTTGGCGGGCAGATAGATCGCGAACTCTTCGCCACCGACGCGGCCGAGCAGGGCGTCCGGTCCGGCGGCGGCGGCCATGGACCGGGCGAGCGCCTGCAGCGCCCGGTCGCCGGCGGCGTGGCCGTGGTGGTCGTTGAGCTGCTTGAAGTGGTCGGCGTCCGCCAGCAGCAGCGCGCCGCCCTGCCGGCGGACGTCGTCGACCGCGGCGTAGAAACCCGCATGGTTCAGCACGCCGGTGAGCCCGTCGTGGCGCGCGAGATAGCTCAGCCGGGCGTGCGCCTCCCGCAGGTCGTCGTTCAGCAGCCGCAGCCGGTCGGACTGGCGCTGAAGGTAGCCGCCGAGCGTGAGCGAGATCACCAGAGGGCAGGTCGCGGCGATGATCAGGGTGACATGGTCCGGCGTGAAGCCGAACAGCGTGGCGAGCCCGACGGTCAGGGCGACCGACATCGCGATCGCGATCAGAGTCACGACGCCAAGCCGCGCCACGAAGCGAAGCATTTATTCCCGAACTCCCCCGAACCACCCCGAGTCTCACGGTGGCACAGGGGAGTTATCGCGGGATCAGCGGGCTTTGGCCACCATGAAAAGGCGTGGAAAGCGCAGCAGGACCTTGCCGTCGGCGCGGGGCGTGTAGAACGAGGCGAGCCGCCGCTGGTAGTCGGCTTCGAATAGGGTCCGCTCGGCGGCGTCGAGCGGCGCGGTGAACGGCCGGAGCCCAGTCGCGCGCAGCCAGTCGACGATCGCCGCCAGCCCGTCGAGGGGATGGGCGAAGGTGGTGCGCCAGACGTCCGCCGTCGCGCCCGCGCCGGTCAGCAGGTCATAGTAGCGCTCCATGGGAAGAAGGGCCGTGCGCGACGCGGCGGCGGCGCTCAGCCTGTCCCGCCACCGGCCGTCGAGCGCGGTCTCGCGCATGGCGACGTGGGACGGCTCCTGCAGGTTGTCCGGCATCTGCACGGCGAGGACGCCGCCCGGCGCCAGGGCGCGGAGCAGGCGCGGAAACAGCGTCTCGTGGTCCGGCAGCCATTGCAGCGCGGCGTTGGCGAAGATCACGTCCGGCCGTTCCGCCTCGCCCGGCGCCCAATGGGCGATGTCGGCTTCGACGAAGCGGGCGGAGGGCAGGCGCCCGCGGGCCGCCGCCAGCATGTCGGGCGAGGAGTCGACGCCGACGGCCTCCGCGTCGGGAAAGCGGCGCGCCAGCAGTTCGGTGGAGTTGCCGGGACCGCAGCCGAGGTCGACCACGCGCCGGGCCGAGGCGAGCGGAACGCGCGCCAGCAGCTCCGCCGCAGGCCGGGTGCGCTCGTCCTCGAAGCGCAGATAGCGCGCGGCGGACCAGTCTTCCTTGAAGCTCATGCCCAGATCACCGGAACGCCATAGTTCTCGAAGGCGCGGTCACGCGTGACGATCGGGAGCCCCCGGCGCTTGGCCTGCGCGATGATCATGCGGTCGAAGGGGTCGCGATGGTGGAGAGGGAGCGATCCTGCGAGGACGGCGTCTTCGACCTAGATTGGTAGGAGTTGAAGGCCATCAGCTTGGAGTTCGCTCCAATCCAGGATGTCGTTCAGCTTTCCGATGCCCTTCTTGATCTCCAATTCCCACACGGTCGCCATGCTTACGGCGAGATAAGACGCCTCCCGTATCGCCGACCGCGCTCCCGGCGGCAGGATGGGGGATCGCGTGGTCAAAAAGATCAGGATGTTGCTATCAAGCAGCATCAGGATCTTTCGCGAATTTACTGATGTCATAGAAGAGGTCGATAAATTCGTCGTCGTTCTTTCACCACTCCGGGTCGCTCCCAGCGAGCTTCCCCGCCCAGATGTCTTCGATCCGCTTGCCCGGCGTATCCTTCTCATCAAGGTTTGGAGGCGCGATCGGCACGATCGCGGCCACCGGCTTGCCGTTGCGGGCGATGATGACCTCCTCGCCCCGCTCCGCCGCCTCGATCAGCTTGGAGAGGTTGGTCTTCGCCTGATGGATGTTGGTGACGCTCATGGGCGCGCTCTGTGACTTAGCTAAGCTAGCTAGCACGAAATGTGCGGTTTTGTCACGAGCGGAACCATGAAGGAAAATTGTTGTTGCGAATTTATGCAATTTAAGATTGTATTTCCGTTCGAGGGTCGTTGGGTCTCAGGGGGAGAGATATGGGAGGCGTCGAGACTGCGGATGCGCGGAGCGTGAGCGAGATCGGGTTGGCGAGCATCGCGACAGGCGGCGCCAGTCCCTGGGTTTACGTAGCCGTCGGTGTGGCGATCATCGTCGCCGCCTTCTTTGTTTCTTACAAAAGAATAGACATCGCGATCGGCAACTCTGCGCTCATCGTCGCCGGAGCGATAATCGCAAGTCTCGGCGTGATCCAGAACTTCAAACTGACCGCCAGCGGGATCGAGGTCACCACGACGACCAAGATATTTGTCGAGCAGATCACGACATTGAATGACTCGATCGCGAAACAGGTAAAGGTGAACGACGACCTGAAGGAGCAGATCAAGACGGTTGAGACGCGACTCGCCGTTCTGGCGGCATCGGCCGCCTCATCTCCTGCCCAAGGTGGCGGAACTTCGAACAATTCTGTGTCGAAATCACTTCAGATCGACGAATTCTTGTCGAAATCTGCTCCCCCTGCTGCAGGCATTGGGGCGGCGAACAAGATTATCATAGATAATGCAGCCAGGAATGCAATAGAACTGCAGATGTTTCGGGATAAACTGGGGATTAAATAGCGGGCCGCATTAGTATGGCGGCATGCGACGCAAAGTGCTGCGCCGGCCGAGCAGCACGGCCGGTTGCGTCGTCACCAAGAGCTGGACGCGACAGGGCTGGCGATCACCCCCGTCGCGTCTTCCCTCTCGTCATCTCACCGCGCGAACTGGCGGTACTTGATGCGCTTGGGCTCGACCGCGTCCGGACCGAGGCGGCGCTTCTTGTCTTCCTCGTAGTCCTGGAAGTTGCCCTCGAACCATTCCACGTGGCTGTCGCCCTCGAAGGCTAGCATGTGGGTCGCGATGCGGTCGAGGAACATGCGGTCATGGCTGATGATGACCGCGCAGCCGGCGTAGTCCTCCAGCGCCTCCTCGAGCGCGCGCAGCGTCTCCATGTCGAGGTCGTTGGTGGGCTCGTCGAGCAGCAGCACGTTGGCGCCCGACTTCAGCATCTTGGCGAGATGGACGCGGTTGCGCTCGCCGCCCGAAAGGTCGCCGACCTTCTTCTGCTGGGCCGCGCCCTTGAAGTTGAAGGCGGAGACATAGGCGCGGGAGTTCACCTCGCGCTTGCCGAGATAGATGACGTCGGTGCCGCCGGAAATCTCTTCCCAGACGTTCTTGTTGGGATCGAGCGCGTCGCGGGACTGGTCGACATAGCCGAGATGGACGGTGTCGCCGACCTTGATCTCGCCCTTGTCCGGCGTGTCCTGGCCGGTGATCATGCGGAACAGCGTGGTCTTGCCGGCGCCGTTCGGGCCGATGACGCCGACGATGCCGCCGGGCGGCAGCTTGAACGACAGGTCCTCGATCAGCAGCTTGTCGCCGAAGCCCTTCGACAGACCGTCGAACTCCACCACGTTGGCGCCGAGGCGCTCCGCGATCGGGATGACGATCTGCGCCGTGGTCGGGCCGGCCTCCGAGGCCTTGGCGACGAGGTCGTCGTAGCGCTGGATGCGGGCCTTGTTCTTGGCCTGGCGCGCCTTCGGGCTGTTGCCCATCCACTCCTGCTCGCGCTTCAGGGTGCGCTGCAGCGCCTCCTCGACGCGGTTCTCCTGGATCATGCGCTTCTGCTTCTGCACCAGCCAGGAGGAGTAGTTGCCCTCGTAGGGGATGCCGCGGCCGCGGTCGATCTCGAGAATCCAGCCCGTCACGTTGTCGAGGAAGTAGCGGTCGTGGGTGATGATCAGGATCGCGCCGGGGTAGTTCCGGAGGTGGTTCTCGAGCCAGTTCACCGTCTCGGCGTCGAGATGGTTGGTCGGCTCGTCGAGCAGCAGGAGATCGGGCTCCTCGAGCAGCAGCTTGCACAGCGCCACGCGGCGCTTCTCGCCGCCCGACAGCTTCTCCACGTCCCAGTCGTCCGGCGGGCAGCCGAGCGCGTCCATGGCCTGCTCGACCTTGGAATCCAGGTCCCACAGGCCGAGCGCCTCGATGCGGTCCTGAAGCTCCGTCATCTCGTCCGCGGTCTCGTCCGAGTAGTTCATGGCGAGCTCGTTGTAGCGCTCGAGGATCGCCGTCTTGGCGGCGACGCCTTCCATGACGTTCTCGCGCACCGTCTTGTTCGGATCGAGCTGCGGCTCCTGCTCGAGGTAGCCGATCCTCGCGCCCTTGGCGGCCCAGGCCTCGCCGGTGAACTCCTTGTCGATCCCCGCCATGATCTTCAGCAGGGTCGACTTGCCGGCGCCGTTCGGGCCGAGGATGCCGATCTTGGCGTCCGGGTAGAAGGAGAGGTGGATGTTGTCGAGCGTCTTCTTGGGCCCGAAGGCCTTCGAGACGCCGGCCATGTGATAGATGAATTCGCGCTGGGCCATGGGGCTTTCGAACTCGCGTGGGAGGCGCGCGCGGCGGCGCGGCCGGCGCGGGGATGTCGTGGGTCGGCGGCCTTTTAGCGCGGCGCTCTCCGGCGCGGAAGGGGGAGGGGCGTTTCCGGCGGGAACTCCATCTCCGCGCGGGCCTCATCTCACCCGGGGATCGAAGGCGTCGCGCAGGCGGTCGCCGAGCATGTTGAGAGCGGCGAGCGTCGCCACGAAGAACGCGGCGGGAAACAGCAGCAGGTGCGGCGCGCCCTGCAGGCTGCCGGCGCCCTGCGCGATCAGCGCGCCCCAGCTCGTCAGCGGCGCCTGGACGCCGAGCCCCAGGAACGACAGGAAGCTTTCGAGCAGGATCACCTTGGGCGCGGTTAGCGTGGCGAACACCACGACCGTCCCGACCATGTTCGGCAGGATGTGGCGCAGCAGGATACGATTTTCCGAGACGCCGAGCGCGCGGGCGGCCTGCACGAACTCCCGCCGCTTCAGCCGCAGCGTCTCGCCGCGCACGATGCGCGCCATGTCGAGCCACTCGATCGCGCCGATCGCGAGGAACAACAGCGCGAAGTTCCGGCCGAAGGTCACCACCAGCAGGATGACGAGGAACACAAAGGGCAGGGCGTAGAGCACATCCACGATCCGCATCATCACGTCGTCGGTCCGGCCGCCGACGAAGCCCGCGACCGCGCCCCAGGCGACGCCGATGACGAGGCTCGTCAGCGTGGCGAGCAGCCCGACCGCGAGCGAGACCTGTCCGCCGGCGAGGATGCGCGCCAGCAGGTCGCGCCCGTTGGCGTCGGTGCCCATCAGGAAGCGGACGCGGTTCACGTCGCCCTCGATCACGGCGGCCCGCCCGCCGTCGCGCGTCTCCGCGAGCCTCGCGTTGCGGAACTCGTCGGCGCGCTCGACGTAGCGCAGCACCCGCGGGTCGATCGGCTCGGCGCCCGCGATCTCGGCGCGGAAGCGGTCGCCGTCGACCGTCAGCCGCGCCAGCTCCACCCGGCCGCGGGCGAGCGCCGAGCGCAATGCGTCCTCGAGCGTCGCCTCCTGCGGATAGGGCTGGAGGCTTGGAGGGACCAGCACATAGGAGCGGTAGACGCGGTCGTAGGGGTGCGGCGAGAGCCACGGCCCGACAACGCAGAGGGCGGCGATCGCGGCCAGAAGCCCGAGCGCAAAAAGGCCCACCGGATCGCGCCTCAGGCGCCCGAGCGCTTGGGCCGCGAGCCCGCCCCGCGCAGGGCCCGGAGCGAGGACGGCGTCAGTCATGCCGGATCCTCGGATCGAGCACGGCGTAGGCGAGGTCGACGAGCAGGTTGAACAGGACGACGAAGACGCCGACCAGAACCACCGTCCCCATCACCAGCGCGTAGTCGCGGTTGAGCGCGCCGAGCACGAAATAGCGTCCGACGCCGGGGATGCCGAAGATGGTCTCCACCACGACCGAGCCCGTGAGCAGCGCCGCCGCGGCCGGGCCGAGATAGGACAGCGCCGGCCCGCCCGCCGCGCGCAGCGCCTGCGCCGTCACTCGCCATTCGGGCAGGCCGTAGGCGCGGGCGGTGCGGATGTGGTCGGCCTTCAGCGCCTCAATGGTCGCGGCCCGCGTCAGCCGCGCGAAGGCCGCGATCTGCGGCAGGGCGAGGGCGACCACCGGCAGGATCTTGTAGGCGAGCGCGCCCTGGCCCCAGCCGGCCGCCGGCAGCCAGCCGAGCCAGACCGCGAACACGAGCGACAGCAGCGGCGCGACCACGAAGCTCGGCACGGTGAGGCCGAGGCCGGACAGCGTGGTCACGGCCGCGTCGATCGCGGAGCCCTGCCGCTTCGCCGTGAGCGCGCCGAGCGAAACGCCGACGACGAGCGCCAGAACGAGCGCCGCGCCGCCGATCTGGAGCGAGTAGGGCAGGGCGCGGGCGAACAGCTCGGTGACAGTGAAGTCGCGGTAGCTGTAGCTCGGACCCAGATCGCCCTGGAGAAGCCGCGCGAGATAGTCGCCGTACTGGACGATGAGCGGCTGGTCCAGCCGGTAGGCGCGCTTGAGGTTTTCGAGCACCGCGGGCGCGAGCGCCTGATCCGCGTTGAACGGCCCGCCGGGCGTAAAGCGCATGAGGACGAAGGAGAGGGTCACCACCGCGAACAGCGTCGGGATCGCCCAGAGCAGGCGGCGGAGGACGAAGGCGATCATCGCGCGCGCCGCGGACGGAAACGACGTCCCGGAGTAGGCGGAATCCTCACGGCTCCAGCCTCAGATAGCGCGTGGGATGGATGTCCATGACATTGTCCTCCCATCCCTTCAGACGGTCCGAGACCAGCGCCTTGGAGGCGTAGAACAGGATCGGGATCATCGGCTGCTCGTCGACCAGGATCGCTTCCGCCTTCCGGAGCGTCGCGAGGCGCTCGGCGGGGTCGGCCATGGCGTCGGAGGCCTTCACCAGTGCGTCGTAAGGCGGGCTGTTCCAGCCGGGATAGTTGAAGCCGACATTGTCGCTGAGGCCGAGGAACAGGAAGTTCTGCGGGTCGCGGTAGTCGGCGATCCAGGCGGCGCGGGCCACGTCGAAGTCGCCGCGGTTCTGGAGATGGGCGTAGTGGGTCTTGCCGTCGGCGTTGATCAGCCGCGCATCGACCCCGATCGCCTTCCACATGTCCGCGATCGCGGTTGCGGTGTTCTGATGGTTCTCGCCCGAATTGTAGCGGATCTCGACCTCGAGCCGCTTTCCTGCGGGGTCGAAGCCGGCCTCTTTCAGCAGCGCGAGCGCGGCGTCCTCGCGCTCGAGTTGGGACATCGACCGCCACGAGGCCTCGACCGGGGCGTAGCCGTCGAAACCCGGCGGAACCCAGCCGTAAGCCGGCAACATCGTTCCGGCCCAGACCTTCTCGGCGATAAACTCCCGGTCGAGCGCCATGGAGAGCGCGCGGCGGACGCGCGGATCGGCGAAGGGCGCCTTCCGCACGTTCACGGCGTAATAGTAGACGCCGACATAAGGCGCGATCCGCAGCTGGTCCCCGAGGGTGCGGCGGATGAAGGCGATCTGCTCCGCCGGGACGTCGTCGTAGGACTGGATCTCAGCCGTCTGGAATCGCCGGAGCGCCGCGCCGCGGTCCTCCAACGGCACGTAGTTGACCACGTCGATCGCGACTTCGGAGGCGGCGTGGAAGAACGGGTTCTTCTCCAGCCGGATGTGGTCGTTCGGCAGGTTCTCGGCGAGCCGATAGGCGCCGTTCGTCACCATGCGGCCGGGCTTCACCCAGTCGCGGCCGAAGCGCTCCACGCTCGCGCGGTGCACGGGGTAGGTCGTCTGGTGGGTCAGCAGCTCGAGGAAGTAGGGCGTCGGCCGTTCGAGCCGGATCTCCAGCGTGCGCGAGTCGCGTGCGGCGACGCCGAGCGCCTCCTTCGGCGCCTCGCCCTTGTTGACCTTCTCGGCGTTGAGGATCGGGTAGAGCAGGTTGGCGTACTTCGCCGCGAAGGTTGGATCGAGGATGCGGCGGAGCGAATAGACGAAGTCTTCCGCCGTCACCGGGTCGCCGTTCGACCAGCGCGCGTCCGGCCGCAGCGTGAAGGTCCATGTGCGCCCGTCGTCGGAGGCCTCCCAGCGCTCCGCCGCGCCGGGCGCGACGTTCGCGTGGGCGTCGTGGGCGGTGAGGCCCTCGAACAGGTCGCGCATCAGATTCGCCTCCTGCACGGTGGAGACGAGATGCGGGTCGAGCGTCTCCGGTTCGGCGGCGTTGCCGCGGTCGTAGACGGTGAGCGCCTGCGCCGGCAGGCCGAGCGCCATGGCGACGACGAGGCCGGCGAGAAGTCGCCGCAGCGCGCGCAGGGCTCGTATGTCGGCCTCCGGATCCTGCAGGGGCGAAGCGCAATGGTAGGAGAGGGCCTCGCTGCGTCGCAAGGCGGCGCGGCGCCGCGAGCATCACGTTCGACGGCGCGTCGGCGCGCCGGCTTCCGTTTCGCCGCCCGCCGCGCTACGGCAGTCCGCCTCACGGCCGCCCGTCGCGGCCTCCGGAGCATGGCATGATCTCGGACGTGACCCTTCCCGCCGTGTTCGCGGCCGGCGCGATCAGCTTCCTCAGCCCCTGCGTGCTGCCGCTGGTGCCGCCCTATCTCTGCTTCCTCGCCGGCACCACGCTCGACAAGCTGACGGCGGAGGACGCGCCGCGGGCGGTGACGGCGCGCACGCTCGGCGCCGCCGCGCTGTTCGTGGCGGGCTTCGCCACCGTGTTCGTGGCGCTCGGCGCCACCGCCTCGGTCATGGGCCAGCTCCTGCTGCGCAACGCGCCGCTGCTCGCCACCATCGCGGGCGTCGCGATCATCGTCATGGGGCTGCACTTCCTCGGCCTGTTCCGCATCCCCTTCCTGATGCGGGACACGCGCCTGCAGGTCGAGAAGCCGGTCGGGCCGTGGGGCGCCTATGTCATGGGGCTCGCCTTCGCCTTCGGCTGGACGCCCTGCATCGGCCCGGTGCTCGCGGCGGTGCTCGCGGTCGCGGCCTCGGAGGCGACGGTCGCCCGCGGCGCCGGGCTGCTCGCGGTCTATGCGGCGGGCCTCGGCGTGCCGTTCCTCATCGCGGCGCTGGCGATGAAGCCCTTCGTCGGCTTCCTGAAGCGCTTCCGCGCCCATCTCGGCACGGTCGAGAAGGTGATGGGCGGGCTGCTGGTGCTGACCGGGATCGCCTTCCTGACCGGCTTCACCGCCACCGCCTCGTTCTGGCTGCTCGAGACCTTTCCGGGGCTCGCGACGCTGGGGTGAGGCGCCTTACGGCGCGACCTATCCAGGGCGGCCGCGTTTCAGGCCTTCTTCAAAAATTCGGTGCGCAGCACGAGGCCCTTCACCTGCTTCGTGCTGCATTCGATCTCGGTCGGCTTCGCCGTGAGGCGGATGTTCCGGACGAGCGTGCCGCGCTTGATCGTCTCCGAGGCGCCCTTGACCTTCAGGTCCTTGATCACGGTCACGCTGTCGCCGTCGTTCAGCTCGGCGCCGTTGCAGTCGCGGACGATGTCCTCGTCGTCGGCCATGAAGCCGGTTCCTTCCAGTCTGTAATCGGGCAATGAAAAAGGCCCGCCTCGCGAGGCGGGCCTTGCCTTGAGGGTGTCGGAGTCCGTCGGAGCTTACAGCCCGAGCTGGCTGTAGCCGCCGTCCTTGAACTCGTAGAACGTGAAGCCGGCGACGGTCGGGTCGCCCTTGTCGTCGAACTTGATCTCGCCGGCGACGGTCTCGAACGCCTGCTTGTTCATTT
Source organism: Methylopila henanensis (assembly GCF_042681025.1). Taxonomy (NCBI): domain Bacteria; kingdom Pseudomonadati; phylum Pseudomonadota; class Alphaproteobacteria; order Hyphomicrobiales; family Methylopilaceae; genus Methylopila; species Methylopila henanensis. The sequence goes on along the minus strand of NZ_JBHUER010000010.1, from coordinate 576,414 downwards.
CGGCGGTGACGGCGTCAGCCTCGGTCGACTTGGCGTCGGCCGCGGCCTTGGCGAAGATCTGCACGGCCGCGTAGGCGTAGAGCGTGAAGCCCTCCGGCGAGATCTTCTTCTCCTTGAACTTCTTCACCACCTCGGCCGCGCTGGCGAGCTTGGTCTGGTCCGGCGGGAAGGTGAAGAGCGTGCCTTCGCCGCCCTTGCCGGTGATGCCGAGGAACTCGTTCGACTGCAGCGCGTCGCCGCCCATCAGCACCGCGTTCAGGCCCTGGTCGCGCATCTGGCGCACGATCAGGCCGGCCTGCTGGTAGTATCCGCCGAAGTAGACGACGTCGACGTTCGCCTGCTTCAGCTTGGAGACGAGCGCCGAATAGTCCTTCTCGCCCGCCGTGATCGCCTCGTAGAGGGTCTCCTTGCCGCCGCCGGCCTGGAACGTCTTCAGCGTCTCGTCGGCGAGGCCCTTGCCGTAGGACGACTTGTCGTGGACGATCGCGACCTTCTTGCCGGCGTACTTCTCGAGGATGTACTTGCCGGCGATGCCGCCCTGCTGGTCGTCGCGGCCGCAGACGCGGTAGATCGTCGGGCCGGGGCGCTTGTCGGTGTAGGTCGGGTTGGTGGAGGCCGGCGAGACCTGGATCACCTCTTCCTCGGCGTAGACCGCGGAGGCCGGGATCGACGAGCCCGAGCAGTAGTGCCCGACCACGAACTTGACGCCCTGGCTGACGAGCTGGTTTGCGACGTTGACCGCCTGCTTCGGATCGCAGGCGTCGTCGCCGACCTTCAGCACCAGTTTCTCGCCGTTGATTCCGCCGGCCGCGTTGATGTCGGCCACCGCCTGCTCGGCGCCGTTCTTGAGCTGGCCGCCGAACACGGCGTTCTCGCCGGTCATCGGGCCCGCGACGCCGATGACGATGTCGGCGTAGGCGGGCGCCGCGAGGACGAGCGCAAGGCCGAGCCCGAGGCCGGCCGCGAGATGTTTCTTCATCGATGGGATCCCTTGCTGTCGCATGCCCGAAGCTGTTCCGCGAAGGCGACTCTTCCGTTCGCCTTTCGTCAAATGTGGCCCGCCGCGCCGCGTCTGTCACGCGGGTCCCGGCGGGCGGAGGTCATCGCCGCGGGCGCCACGACAGCGGCCCGCTCGGCTCGTAGATCCAGGGGTATTGCCGGACCATCTTTCGCGCCATCGTGGCGCGGTGGCCGAGGAGCGCGAGGCCGACGAGGATCGCGAGGTCCACGAGCAGGAAATGCAGGGTCAGCAGGCTGCCGCTGAAAAGCGCGAAATGGATGAAGCGCACGGCGCAGGCGAGCGGGACCATCCAGACCGCGGCCTTCCACGCCGGCTCCCAGGAGCTTGCGAGCGCGCGCCCCGCGAGCCACGCCGCCCCGCCGCCGAGGATCACGGTGACGAACAGGAACTCGGCCAGCGAGATTTCCCAGATCAGGCCCATCAGTGCCGCCCTCCCTCGAGATAGGCGGCGCGGACCTCTTCGCGCTCCAGCAGCTCCCGGCCCGCGCCCGACAGGGTGATCGAGCCGTTGACCATGACGTAGCCGCGATGGGCGAGCTTCAGCGCGTGGTAGGCGTTCTGCTCGACCAGGAACACGGTCAGCCCCTCAGTGCGGTTGAGCTCGCCGATCGCCGCGAAGATCTGCTTGGCGATCAGAGGCGCGAGGCCGAGCGACGGCTCGTCGAGCAGCAGGAACTGCGGCCGGCTCATCAGCGCGCGGGCGATCGCGAGCATCTGCTGCTCGCCGCCGGACAGCGTGCCGCCGCGCTGGGAGACGCGCTCCTTCAGCCGCGGGAACAGATCGAACATCCGCCGGAGGTCTTCGTCGAAATGGGCGAACTGCGTCACCGCCGCGCCCATCTGGAGGTTCTCCAGCACGGTCATGCGCGGGAAGATGCGGCGCCCTTCCGGGGACTGGGCGATCCTGAGCCGCGCGATCTCGTGCGTCGGCATGCGGGTGATGTCGCGGCCGTCGTAGACGATGGAGCCGTCGCGCGCCTGCGGGCTGCCGAAGATCGTCATCATCAGGGTCGACTTGCCGGCGCCGTTCGCGCCGATCAGCGTCACGATCTCGCCCTTGGCGACGTCGATGTCCACGCCCTTCAGGGCCGCGATCGCGCCGTAATAGGCGGTGACGCCGCGGATCGTCAGCATCGGCTCGGTCATCGCGCGGCCTCCGCGCCCTCGACCTCGCGCTCGACCTCGGCGACCTCCTCGTCTTCTACGCCGAGATAGGCGGCGATCACCTTCGGATCGTCGCGCACCGCCTTCGGGGAGCCGTCGGAGATCTTCTTGCCGTAGTCCAGCACGACGACGTGGTCGGAGATCTCCATCACCACGCTCATGTCGTGCTCGATCAGCAGCACCGCCGCGCCGTCGTCGTCGCGGATCGAGCGCAGCAGCGCGTTGAGCTCCAGCGACTCGCGCGGGTTGAGGCCGGCGGCGGGCTCGTCGAGGCACAGCAGCACCGGGTCGGTGCACATGGCGCGCGCGATCTCCAGCCGGCGCTGGTCGCCGTAGGGCAGGTCGGCGGCGGGGTCGTCGGCGCGGTCGATCAGGCCGATGCGCTCCAGCCAGCCTTTCGCCTTGCCGATCGCCTCGCGCTCGGCCCTGTTGAACCCGCCGATCCCGAGCACGCCGAGCACGGTGAGGCCCGACGCCTTCATCAGCGGCGCGTGCTGGGCGACGAGCAGGTTCTCAAGCGCGGTCATGCCGCCGAACAGGCGGATGTTCTGGAAGGTGCGCGCGACGTTGGCCTTGCGCGAGATCTGGTGGTCGCGCAGCCGTTCGAGCAGCAGCACGCCCTCATGGCTCTTCAGCGCGAGCCGGCCGGCGGTCGGCTTGTAGAAGCCGGTGATGCAGTTGAACACCGTGGTCTTGCCGGCGCCGTTCGGGCCGATCAGGGCGGTGATCTCGCCCCGGCGGACGTCGAAGGAGACGTCGTTGACGGCGGTGAGGCCGCCGAAGCGCATGGTCAGATGCTCCACGCGCAGCAGCACGTCGTCGGGAAGGGCCGGCAGCTCCTCGGTCATCCGTGGCCCTCCTGCACGAGGGCGCCGGAGATCGCCTTCTTCTCCTTCAGGAACACGGACGGCGAGCGGGACGAGACGAGGCCGCGCGGCCGCCAGATCATCACCAGCACCATGACCAGCCCGAAGGTGATCATGCGGTAGTCGCTGAACTCGCGGAACAGCTCGAAGCCGCCGATCATCACCACGGCCGCGATCGCGACGCCGAACTGGGAGCCCATGCCGCCGAGCACGACGATCGCGAGGATCATCGCGCTTTCCATGAACACGAAGCTCTCCGGGCTGATGAAGCCCTGCCGGGTCGCGAAGAACGAGCCCGCGAAGCCCGCGAACGAGGCGCCGATCGCGAACGCCGTCAGCTTGGTGGTGACGGTGTTGATGCCGAGCGAGCGGCAGGCGATCTCGTCTTCTCTCAGCGCCTCCCAGGCGCGGCCGATGGGCAGCCGGCGCAGGCGGATCGTGACGAAGTTGGTGAGCAGCGCCAGCGCGAGGATCAGGTAGTAGAGGAACAGGATGCGGTGCAGCGGCGAGTAGTCGAGCCCGAAGGTCGCCGCGAAGCCGTCCGGCCCGCGGTCGAAGTCGATGCCGAAGAAGCTCGGCCGGGGGATGCCGGAAATGCCGTTCGGGCCGCCCGTCACCCAGTACCAGTTCAGCAGAACGATGCGGATGATCTCGCCGAAGGCGAGAGTGACGATCGCGAGATAGTCGCCCCTGAGCCGGAGCACGGGGAAGCCCAGGATTACGCCCCAGAACGCCGCGAGGATGCCGGCGAGGGGCAGGCAGATCCAGAACGACAGGCCGAAATACTGCGCGAGCAGGGCGTAGGAATAGGCCCCGACCGCGTAGAACGCGACGTAGCCGAGGTCGAGCAGGCCGGCGAGGCCGACCACGATGTTCAGGCCCCAGCCCAGCATGACGTAGGTCAGCACGAGGATGCCGAGGTCGATCGCGTAGCGCTCGGTGAAGGGCAGCATCGGCATCGCGACCGCGCCGGCGATGGCGAGCGGTCCGAGGAAGCGCGCGAGCCCCGCGAGCTTGGCCTCGAGCTTGGGCGGCACGTAGCCGGCGCGCTTGACGCGGCCGGGCCGCCAGAGCGTGAGGTTGAGCAGCAGCCGGCCGGCGAACACCACCGCCACCGCGATCGCGACCGGCGCCCAGCGCTGCTCCAGCACCAGGCCCTGCGGGCTCTGCACCGGCACGAGGCCCATCATCGGCGCTGACAGGCCGAGCGCGATCAGGGCGGCGACGGCGGCGTCTCGGACCGCGGCGGCGAAGGGCGCTTCCGTCGACGCCTGCGCGTCCGCGGCGGGGGCCTGCGGCATCAGACCTTCTCGACCTCGGGCCGTCCGAGCAGGCCGGAGGGCAGGAAGATCAGCACGATGGCGAGGATCGAGAACGCCGCGACGTCCTTGTATTCGACCGAGAAATAGGCCGACCAGAAGGTCTCGATCAAACCGATCAGCAGGCCGCCGAGCATGGCGCCGGGCAGCGAGCCGATGCCGCCGAGCACGGCGGCGGTGAAGGCTTTCACCCCCGCGACGAAGCCGATGTAGAAGTCCACCACGCCGTAATAGAGCAGGTACATCAGCCCCGCGACCGAGGCGAGCGCGGCCCCCATCACGAAGGTCAGCGAGATCGTGCGGTCGACGTCGACGCCGAGCAGCGACGCCATCTTGCGGTCCTGCTCGCAGGCGCGCTGGGCGCGGCCGAGCGAGGTCTTGGCGACGATCACCGTGAAGATCGCCATCAGCGCCACGGTGGTGACGACGATCAGGATCTGCACGTTCGAGATGTTGACGACGAAGCCTTCCGCCGCGCCGAACTGGTGCCCGCCGGGCACCACCGGAGGCAGCGGCTTCACCCGCGCGCCCTGCGCGAGCTGGACGTAGTTCTGCAGGAAGATCGACATGCCGATCGCGGAGATCAGCGGGGCGAGGCGGAACGAGCCGCGCAAGGGGCGGTAGGCGATCCGCTCCACCGTCCAGCCGTAGAGCGCCGTCAGCGCCATGGCGACGATCAGCACCACGAGCAGCGCGAGCGGGACGAAGGTGACCCCGATCGCGACAAGGGCGAGATAGACGATCAGCGCCATGAACGCCCCGACCATGAACACGTCGCCATGGGCGAAGTTGATCATGCCGACGATGCCGTAGACCATCGTGTAGCCGATGGCGATGAGCCCGTAGATCGAGCCGAGCGTGACGCCGTTGATGAGCTGCTGGAGGAAATATTCCATGCGCCGCGCGCGCGCCCTTTCCTCAGTTCGGGGGCCGGACGAAGCCTCGCGCTCCCGCCTGCCGCCCGGAAAATGAGCCTGCCTTCGCAATGTGCGAAATCGGCCTCTTTCGAGTCTTAGCAAGCGCGCGGCCCGCCGACAACGCGGCTTCGCCGGGAATGCGGACGACAGGCGTCGCGCAGGCCCACACGGCGCGGAGCGTGCTATGTGTCGGGGGGAGGAGCGAGGGACGTCGTCGAGGGCGCATTGGCGGACAGGGACGGATGTGAGCGGGGCTTCGCCCCGGAAGTGCGTTCGGAGCGCCGGAGGCCGCGTCTTGCGGCCGCCGCGCGGGTCGCCGTCGCCGTGGCGCTGTGCGCGCCGGCGTCCACGCGGGCCCAGGGGCCGACCGAGGATTTCGCGGCCGCGTTCGGACGGGCGTTCCACGGCGTCGCGGCCTGCGGCGTGTTGCGCGACGTAGCGGCCGGAGCGCAGCCGGCGGTGAGCGATCCGGAGGCGTGCGGCGAGCGGCTGCCGCCCTGCGCCGCCTTCGAGGTCGCGGCCAACGTGGTCGCGATCGATCGCGGAATCGTGTCCGACGCCGACGCGCCGATCCGGCGGGAGCCCCAGGGCGGGGACGCCGAGCAGAAGCCGGAGGAGCGCGGCGTCAGTCTCCGCGACGCGTTCCGTAAGCCCGAACCCTGGGTCTACGGGGAGCTCGCGCGCCGGATCGGGCCGGAGGCCTATGGCAAGGCGCTGGCCGCCCTTCGCTACGGCAACGCCGACGCTTCCGGACAGCCGGTGGAGCGCATGTGGCTGGGCGAGTCGCCGGACGGCCTCAGGATCAGCCCGGTCGAGCAGGTCGACTTCCTCGCTCGGCTGAAGCGCGGCGAACTGCCGACGAGCGCGGAATCGCAGGCGCGGGCGGTCGAGATCATCCCGTTCGAGCGCATCCCCGAGGGGTTGATCGCGTGGAAGAGCGGCGAGTGCGGCCCGGCCGGCGGCGGCAGGGTCGCCTGGGCGGTCGGCTGGGTCGACCGCGGCGGCCGCAGCACGATCTATGCGGCGGTCGAGAAGGGCGCGGAGGTCACGGGCGAGGACGCGCTCGGCCGCATGCGCGCCGTGCTAAACGAGCTGTCGCTGACGCCGCCGGCGAAGCGCTGACGCCGTCGCAAAACGCCGGCGAAGGATTATGTTCGGGCGCGACGCCCGGAATTCCTCCGGGCCGGGAACGAGGACGCGCCCCATGTCCGCCACCCCCGACCGTTCCGCGGCCGACCCGCTCGCCATCGCCGAGGCGTGGGCCCGCGAAGGCCGCCAGGTCGCGCTCGCGACCGTGGTCGAGACCTGGGGATCCGCGCCGCGGCCGGCCGGCAGCCATCTCGTGATCGACGCCGACGGCGCGTTCGAGGGCTCGGTGTCCGGCGGCTGCGTCGAGGGCGCGGTCGTGGGCGAGGCCGCCGAGGTCATCGCGAGCGGCGAGCCGCGCCTGCTGGAGTTCGGCGTCGCGGACGAGACCGCGTGGCGCGTCGGCCTGTCCTGCGGCGGCCGGATCAAGGTGTTCGTGGAGAAGGTCGCGTGACCGGGCGGCTCCGCGCATGAAACTCGCACTGCTTGCGGCGCTCAACGCCGCGCGGGCGGAGCGGCGGCTTGCGGTCGTCGTCACGCGGCTCGCCGACGGCGAGCAGCGGCTCGTGGCCGACCCCACGGGCGATCCGGCCGAGGCCGACATCCGCGAGGCGATCCGCTCCGGCCGCAGCGGCGTCGCGGGCGACGCCTTCATCGCGGTCCACCGCCCGTCGCCCCGGCTCGTGATCGTCGGGGCCGTCCACATCAGCCAGGCGCTGGCGCCGATGGCCGCGATGACGGGCTACGACGTAACCGTGGTCGATCCGCGCGCGGCCTTCGCGAGCGCCGAACGCTTCCCCGGCGTCGACCTGCGCGCGGAATGGCCGGACCGCGCCGACCTGCGGCTCGACCCCTTCACGGCGGTCGCCGCCGTCACCCACGATCCCAAGATCGACGACCCGGCGCTGGTCGCGGCCCTCGGCGCGAAATGCTTCTATGTCGGGGCGCTCGGCTCGCGGAAGACGCACGCCGCGCGCCGCCAGAGGCTGGAGGGGGCGGGCGTTCCGCCGGCGGAGATCGACCGCGTCCGCGCGCCCATCGGTTTGGCCATCGGCGCGGCAAGCCCGGCGGAGATCGCGGTCGCGACGCTCGCCGAAATCACCGCCGCGCTCCGGCGGCCGGAGGAGGCCACGGCATGAGATTCGGTTCGGTCCCGGTGGCGCAGGCGGTCGGGGCGGTCGCGGCCCACGCCGTGCGCGCCGAAGGCGTGGCGATCCGCAAAGGCGCGGTGGTGACGCTCGCCGACGCCGCGGCGCTGACGCGGGCCGGCGTCTCCGAGATGGTGGTTGCGGAGCTCGCGCCTGACGACGTGCCCGAGAACGAGGCCGCGCACCGGATCGCGACCGCGCTCGCAGGGGCGGGCGTCCGCGTCGACCACCCCTTCACCGGCCGCGCCAACCTGTTCGCCGACGAGGCCGGGTTGCTGCTCGTGGACCGCGCCGGCGTCGACGCCCTGAACGCGATCACCGAGGACGTCACCTTCGCCACGCTGCCGGAGCACGCCGCGGTGGCCCGCGACGCCATGGCGGCGACGGTGAAGATCATCCCGTTCGCGCTGCCCGAGGCGACGGTCGCGGCCGCCGAGGCTGCGGCGCGCGCGTCCGGCCCGCTGGTGCGGATCGCGCCCTATCGGGTGACGCGGGTGGCCGCGGTCTCGACCCTGCTGCCGGGGCTCGCGACCAAGGTGGTCGACAAGACCATCGCGACCTTCGAGCGCCGCCTGGCGCCGGCCGGCGCGAAGGTGGTGGGCGAGCTGCGCGTGCCCCACGACGCCGACGCCCTCGCCCGCGCGATCGTCTCGCTCACGCCGGCGGACCCCGAGCTGATCGTGGTGTTCGGCGCCTCCGCCATCACCGACCGCCGCGACGTGGTGCCGATGGCGATCGAGGCGGTGGGGGGCTCGGTCGAGCGGCTCGGCATGCCGGTCGATCCCGGCAACCTGCTGCTGCTCGGCCGCATCGGGAACGTGCCGGTCGTCGGCGCGCCGGGCTGCGCGCGATCGCCGAAGGAGAACGGCTTCGACTGGGTGCTGGGCCGGCTGCTCGCCCGCACGCCGGTTTCGGGCTCCGACATCGCCGGCATGGGCGTCGGCGGGCTGCTGATGGAGATCGTCTCGCGTCCGCAACTGCGCGCGGAGGCGGAGGAGGGCGGCGGCCGCGTCGCGGGCGTCGTGCTCGCGGCCGGGCGTTCGAGCCGCATGGAAGGGCCGAACAAGCTGCTCGAGATCGTCGAGGGTCGGCCGCTGGTGCGGCACGCCGTCGAGGCCGCGCTCGCCTCGAAGGCGCTGTCCGAGGTGGTGGTCGTCGTCGGCCATCAGGCCGATCGGGTCGAGGCCGCGCTGGCCGGGCTTCCCGTGCGCTTCGCCGCCAATCCGAAGTTCGGCGAAGGGCTGTCGAGCTCGCTGAAGGCCGGCCTCGCGGCGCTGCCCGCGGGCGTCGACGGCGCGCTCGTCCTGCTCGGCGACATGCCGCGCGTCGACGCGGGGCTGGTCGCGCGGCTCGTCGCGGCGTTCGATCCGGCGGCGGGCGCCCATGTCGTGCTGCCGACCTTCGGCGGCAAGCGCGGCAACCCCGTGCTGTGGGGCCGGCGCTTCTTCGGCGAGCTCGCGACGGTCGAGGGCGACGTCGGCGGCCGGCACCTGCTCGGCCAGCACGTCGAGGCGGTGCGGGAGGTCGACGTCGGACAGGCCGGCGTGCTCATGGACGTCGACACGCCCGCCGCGCTCGCGGCGCTCCGGGCGGGGGAGTAGCGCCCCTCAGTCGTCCTCGCCGAAGGTGATGCCCTTCTCGCGCGTTTTGAACACGATCGGCAGGATCACCGCCAGAGCCGCGATCGTGAGCAGCGCGGCCGAGATCGGCGAGGTCACGAGCACCGTCCAGTCGTTCTGGCTGATGGCGAGCGCCCGCCGGAGCTGAACCTCCGCCATCGGGCCGAGGATGAGGCCGATCACCACCGGCGCGATCGGGTAGCCGAACACGCGCAGGCCGAAGCCGAGCAGCCCGAGCGCGAGCAGGGCCGCGAGCTCGAACAGCGACGGGTTGGCGCCGAGCGTCCCGAGCGTCGCGAACACCAGGATGCCGCCGTAGAGCCACGGCCGCGGGATCGCCAGCAGTTTCACCCACAGGCCGATCAGCGGCAGGTTGAGCACCAGCAGCAGCGCGTTCGCCACGAACAGGCTCGCGATCAGGCCCCAGACCAGATCGGGCTTGGAGCCGAACAGCAGCGGGCCGGGATTGAGCCCGTACTGCTGGAAGCCGGCGAGCATGATCGCGGCGGTGGCCGAGGTCGGCAGCCCGAGGGTCAGCAGCGGCACCAGCGTGCCGGCGGCGGAGGCGTTGTTCGCGGCCTCAGGGCCCGCGACGCCCTCGATCGCGCCCTTGCCGAACTCCTCCGGATGCTTGGTCAGCCGTCGCTCGGTCGCGTAGCTCAGGAAGGTCGGGATCTCGGCGCCGCCGGCCGGCAGCGCGCCGATCGGAAAGCCGAAGGCCGTGCCGCGCAGCCACGGCTTCCACGAGCGCGACCAGTCCTCGCGCGTCATCCAGAGCGAACCCTTGATCGGCTCGATGGTCTCGTCGGCTGCCCCCTTGCGCGAGACCACGAACAGCGTCTCGCCGATCGCGAACAACGCGACGGCCGCCGTCGTCACCTCGACGCCGTCGAGCAGGTCCGGCACGCCGAAGTCGAGCCGCGCCTGGCCCGACATCAGGTCGATGCCGACAAGGCCGAGCGCGAGACCGAGGAACAGGCTTGTGACGCCGCGCAGCGCCGAGTCGCCGAAGGCGGCGGACACGGTCGCGAAGGCCAGCACCATCAGCGAGAAATAGTCCGCGGGCCAGAAGGCGAGCGCCACGCTGACGACGTAGGGCGCGAGCAGCGCGAGGCCGAACGTGGCGATCGCGCCGGCGACGAAGGAGCCGATGGCCGCGGTCGCGAGCGCCGGGCCGCCCCGCCCGGCGCGGGCCATCCGGTTGCCTTCGAGCGCGGTGACGATCGAGGAGCTTTCGCCCGGAGTGTTGAGCAGAATCGACGAGGTCGAGCCGCCATACATGCCGCCGTAGTAGATGCCGGCGAACATGATCAGCGAGCCGGCCGGGTCGAGCTTGTAGGTCACCGGCAGCAGCAGCGCGACGGTGAGCGCGGGGCCGATGCCGGGCAGCACGCCGACCGCCGTGCCGAGCGTGACGCCGATCAGGCAGAACAGCAGGTTGTGCGGCTCGAGGGCGACGGCGAGGCCGCCGGCGAGCGAGGCGAAAGCGTCCATCCGGCCGGTCCTTCAGACGAGCTTTTCGAGCGGGCCGGCCGGCAGCGTCAGCGCCAGGGCCTTGGTGAAGAGCACATACAGCGCGAAGGCCAGGACGGCGCCGATCGGGATGGTGAGCCAGAGCGGGCCGCGGCCGAAGCCGCGCGCCGTCAGCCCGAACAGCACTCCGGTCGCGATCGAGAAGCCCGCGAAGGGCAGCAGCGCGATCTGGCCCGCCAGTCCGCCGACGACCCAGAGCGCCGGGCCGATCTCGACGGGCTCGCCCGCCGGCGCCCGACCCCGAAGCGCGACGACGAGGTTCGCGAGACCGAGAGCGGCGAGGCCGACCGCGATCGCCCAGGGAAAGGCGGAAGGGCCTATGCCGGGGCCGAAGGTGCGCGCCGCGCTCAACCGCACCGCGTCCGCGGCGACGACGCCGGCGACCGCGATCAGCGCCAGAGCGACGATGACCGCGCCGGCCGTGCGGCCGGATTTCCCGCCGGCCGCGCTCATTCCGCCAGCCCTATGTCGCGCAGGATGACGTGGGTCTTCTGGATGTCCTCCTTGAGCTCCGCCGCGAAGGCGTCGCCGGCCAGGTAGGTGTCGGTCCAGCCCTTGGTCTTGAGCGCGTCGGTCCAGGTCTTCGATTTCGCCATGGCCTCAATGGTCTTCAGGATCTCGGCCTTGCCCTCCGGCGTGAGATCGGGAGCGCCGGCGACCATGCGCCAGTTCTGGACCTCCACGTCCACGCCGCTCTCTTTCAGCGTCGGCGCGTCGATCTCGGGAACGCGCTCCGGCGCCGAGATTGCGAGCACGCGCAGCTTGCCGGCCTTCACCTGGGCTTCGAACTCGCCGTAGCCCGAGACGCCGACCGTCGTCTGTCCGCCGAGCACCGCCGCGAGCGACTCGCCGCCGCCGGAGAACGGGATGTAGTTGACCTTCGTGGGGTCGACGCCGACCGCCTTGGCGATCAGCCCTGCCGCGATGTGGTCGGCCCCGCCGGCCGAACCGCCGCCCCAGGAGACGGAGCCCGGATCGGCCTTCAGCTTCGCGACCACGTCCGCCATGGTCCGGATGGAGGAATTCTCCGCCACCACGATCGCCTCGTACTCGCCGGTGAGGCGGGCGAGAGGCGTGACGGCGTCGAGCGTCACCGGGGCGTCGTTCATGATGATCGCCCCGACCATGACGTAGCCGCCGACGATGAGCTGGTGCGGGTCGCCCTTTGCGCGGTTGGCGAACTGCGCCAGGCCGATCGTGCCGCCGGCGCCGGTGACGTTCTCGACCTGGACCGAACCCGCCAGTTTCTCCTCCTGGAGCGCCTGCTGGATGGTCCGCGCGGTCTGGTCCCAGCCGCCCCCGGGCGAGGCCGGCGCGATGATCTTGATGTCGGCGGCGAACGCTGGACCCGGCGAGAGGGCGGCGACAAGCGCCGCGGCCGCCGCGACGCGTCGACGGAAGGCGAGGGGCATGGAAAGCGTCTCCAATCGGCGTTCGAGCGCGCTTCTGTCGGCGCGCCTCGACGGATCACAAGCAAGCCAGCGGGTGCGACAATTGCAACCGCCGGGCAGGGATGTCGAGGCCGATGTTGTCGATCGTCCGCCGCTTCCCACCTTGCTCAGTCCCCGCCGATGAGCCTATTGCGGCTTTCGTGCGCGGAACGGCGGAAGGAACACCCATGTCGGATTACGACGTCGACCTCTTCGTGATTGGCGCGGGCTCCGGCGGCGTGCGCGCGGCGCGGATCGCATCCCAGCACGGAGCCAAGGTTGCGATCGCGGAGGAGTACCGCATCGGCGGGACCTGCGTGATCCGGGGCTGCGTGCCGAAGAAGCTGCTGGTCTACGCCAGCCGCTTCGCCGACGAGTTCGAGGACGCCGCCGGCTTCGGCTGGACCGTGCCGGAGCCGACCTTCTCCTGGCCGGCGCTGATCGCGGCGAAGGACCGCGAGATCGCGCGCCTGTCCGCGATCTACGAGGCGAATCTCGTCAAGGCCGGCGTCGCGATCCACCGCCAGCGCGCCACCATCGCGGGTCCGAACGCGGTCGCGCTCGCAGACGGCTCGACCGTGACGGCGGGGACGATCCTGATCGCCACCGGCGGCGCGCCCGCGAAGGGCGTCTTCCCCGGCGCGGAGCTCGCGATCTCCTCGAACGAGGCGTTCGACCTGCCCGCGCTTCCGGCGAGCATCGTCATCGTCGGCGGCGGCTACATCGCGATCGAGTTCGCCGGCGTGTTCGCCGGGCTCGGGTCCTGCGTGACGCTGATCCACCGCGGCGCGAAGCTGCTGCGCGGCTTCGACGAGGACGTGCGCGACGAGGTCGCCGCAGGCCTCGCCAGGCGCGGCGTGGAGCTTGTCCTCGAGGACGAGATCGTCGGGATCGAGGCGGTCGGAAACGTCCGCCGCGTGCTCACGAACGCCGGCCGCGCGATCGAGGCGGAGCAGGTGATGCTCGCGATCGGGCGCGGCCCTCTGGTCGACAATCTCGGCCTCGACGCCACCCATGTGATGCGCGACCACGCCGGCGCGGTCATGGTGGACGTGACCGCCCGCACCAACGTGCCCTCGATCTACGCCGTGGGCGACGTCACCAACCGCGTGAACCTGACGCCGGTCGCGATCCGCGAGGGCCACGCCTTCGCCGACACGGTGTTCGGAAACGCGCCGACGCTCGTGGACTACGCCGACATTCCCACCGCCGTGTTCGCGACGCCCGAGGTGGGCGTGGTGGGCCTCACCGAGGCCGAGGCGCGCGAGCGGGGCGGGGAGGTCGACATCTACAAGGCCCGCTTCCGGCCGATGAAGGCGACGCTCTCCGGCCGGGACGAGAAGGTGCTGATGAAGATCGTCGTCGACGCCGCGACCGACCGCGTGCTCGGCGTGCACATCGTCGGCGAGGCCGCGGCGGAGATGATCCAGCTCGCGGCCGTCGCCGTGAAGATGGGGGCCACCAAGGCGCAGTTCGACGCCACCGTGGCTCTGCACCCGACCGCCGCGGAAGAGCTCGTCACGCTCAGGACGAAGTGGTCGCCGTCGTGAGCGTTCGCCGAGGCGGCGCGTCGCTCTCCTTCACCTCTCCCCGGCGGGGAGAGGTCGGCCCGGAGGGCCGGGCGAGGGGGCTTACCCCTTTCCGGTTTGCGATCCCCTCCACCCGCCCGGCTTCGCCGATCGACCTCTCTCCGGCGGGGAGAGGTGAAGCGGCGGGAGCCGCCGCGCTCTGTCGGCCCCGCTGATGGACGCGCGTCCGTCCCGGGTCATCGACGACGTCCGTCGGCGCCAGATCATCGTCGGCGTGCTGGCCGCGATGCTGCTCGCGGCGCTCGACCAGACCATCGTCGCGCCGGCGATGACCACCATCGGCCAGTCGCTCGGCCACGCCGAGTACCTGTCCTGGGTGATCTCGGCCTATCTCGTGACCGCGACGGCGGTGACGCCGCTCTACGGCAAGCTCGCCGACATCCACGGCCGCTATCCGGTGATCGTCGCGGCGGTCGCGATCTTCCTGGTCGGGTCGATCGTGTGCGCGCTCGCGCCGAATCTCGGCGTGCTGGTCGCCGGCCGCGCGCTGCAGGGCGTCGGCGGCGGCGGCCTGATCGCGCTCGCGCAGACCGTCATCGGCGACATCGTGCCGCCGAAGCAGCGCGGCAACTACGCGGCCTACATCTCGGGCATGTGGGCGGTGTCGGGCATCGCGGGGCCGATCGTCGGCGGCGTGATGGCCGAGCACCTGCACTGGTCGATGATCTTCTGGGTCAACCTGCCGATAGGCGTGCTGGCGCTCGCGATCATGCACGCGCCGCTGCGCGATCTGACGTTCCAGCCGAAGTCGCACAGGCTGGACGTGCCGGGCGCCATGCTCGTGGTCGGCGCGACGTCGCTCGCCATGCTGGCGCTGTCCTTCGGGCGCGTCAGCGGCGACTGGACCTCGCCGCTGGTGCTCGGGCTCGCGGCGTCGGCCGCGGTGGCGGGCGCGCTGTTCGTGCGCCGGCTGTGGACTTTCGCCGAGCCGCTGATCCCGCTCCACGTGCTGAAGGACCGCGTCATCGCCCGCGCGACGGCCTCGCTGTTCTTCGCGGTCGGCGGCCATCTCGGCCTCTCGACGCTGGCGCCGGTCTACTTCGAGTCCATGCACGGGCTCCGGCCGGACCTCGCCGCGCTCGGCCTGACGCCGCTCGCGCTCGGCGCCGTCGGCGGCGCGCTGACCGCGGCCCGCGTGCTGGTGCGCTCCGACCGGTACAAGACCCCGGCGCTCGCCGGCCTCACGGTCGCCTTGGGGACGCTCGCGGTGCTCGCGGCGACGACCGAGGCGCGCTCGTTCTGGCTCACCGAGGCGTTGTTTTTCGTCTACGGCTTCGGCGTCGGCACGATCTTCCCGACCACCACCGTCAGCGTGCAGAACGCGGTCGCGCGCCACGACCTGGGGGCTGCGACCGCGCTGCTCGCCTTCATGCGCTCGCTCGGCTCCGCGGCCGGCGTCGCGGTGCTCGGGGCGGTGGTGCTGGGCGCGGGGCTCGGCGCCGAGGGCGGCGACGCGGGCCCGCGGGTGGCGATCAGCCCGGACGCCTTCCGGATCGCGTTCCTGATCGCGGCGGCCTCGACCGCGGTCGCCATCGCGGCGCTCGCCGCCATGCCGCGCCGTCCGCTGCGCGACAGCTTCGAGCCGCTCCCTCCGGAAGGCTGAGCCGGTCCGCGGCTCCCGCGGGTTGGCGCGCGCGGCGCGCAGGTGCTAGAAGCGCGCGCCACGAGCGGCCATATGACGCGTGGACGGCCGCGACCGTCCGCGCCGGCGCCGCCCGGCGAGCTTTTGGAGAACCGAGATGTCCGAGCGTTGGAGCCCGTCAAGCTGGCGCGAAAAGCCGATCCTGCAGGCCCCGGTCTATCCGGACGCGGCCGCGCTGTCGGCCGTCGAGGCTCAGCTTGCGTCGTTTCCGCCGCTCGTGTTCGCGGGCGAGGCGCGCAAGCTGAAGCGCCAGCTCGCCAAGGTCGCCAAGGGCGAGGCGTTCCTGCTGCAGGGCGGGGACTGCGCCGAGGCCTTCGCCGAGCATTCCGCCGACAACATCCGCGACTTCTTCCGCGTGCTGCTGCAGATGGCGGTGGTGATGACCTACGCCGCCGCCTCGCCGGTGGTGAAGGTCGGCCGCATCGCCGGCCAGTTCGCCAAGCCGCGCTCGTCGCCGACCGAGGTCGTGGACGGCGTCGAGCTGCCGATCTACCGCGGCGACATCGTCAACGGCACCGACGCGACGCCCGAGGCCCGCATCCCGGACCCGCGCCGCCAGCTCGAGGCGTACCGCCAGTCGGCGGCGACGCTGAACCTGCTGCGCGCCTTCGCGACCGGCGGCTACGCCAATCTCGACTTCGTGCACCAGTGGATGCTCGGCTTCGTCAAGGAGAGCCCGCAGTCCGGCCGCTACCAGGAGGTGGCCGACCGGATCGCGGAGGCGCTCGACTTCATGCGCGCCTGCGGGGTCGACCCGGAAACGCACACGGAGCTGCGCACGACCGACTTCTTCACCAGCCACGAGGCGCTGCTGCTCGGCTACGAGCAGGCGCTGACCCGCGTCGACTCGACCACCGGCGACTGGTACGCGACCTCGGGCCACATGATCTGGATCGGCGACCGCACGCGCCAGCTCGACCATGCGCATGTGGAGTACTTCCGCGGCATCAAGAACCCGATCGGGCTGAAGTGCGGCCCGTCGCTGAAGCCGGACGAGCTGATGCGGCTGATCGAGGCGCTCGATCCGGACAACGAGCCGGGCCGGCTCACGCTGATCGCGCGCTTCGGCGCCGACAAGGTCGACGCGCATCTGCCGGCGCTGGTGCGCGCCACCAAGACCGGCGGCCGTAACGTGGTGTGGTCGTGCGACCCGATGCACGGCAACACCATCAAGGCGGCGTCCGGCTACAAGACCCGGCCGTTCGAGCGCATCCTCGCCGAGGTGAAGGCGTTCTTCGACGTCCACCGCGCCGAGGGGTCCTACGCCGGCGGCATCCATGTGGAGATGACCGGCAAGAACGTGACCGAATGCACGGGCGGCGCCCGCGCGATCTCGGACGCGGACCTGCACGACCGCTACCACACCCACTGCGACCCGCGCCTCAACGCCGAGCAGGCGATCGAGGCGGCGTTCCTCGTGGCCGAGGAGCTGAAGAAGGAACGCGTCGCACGCGGCCGCAAGCACGTCGCGGCCGCCGAGTGACGATGGTCCCGCGGCGCTCCGTCAGGAGCGCCGCCATTCTTCGTGCAGATTTGCGGCCTTAGGTAGCAACTGCCAAAACAATATGTCTGGTGTTCCCGCCAAGGTCAACTAAAATCGTTGATCATGAGCAGCGACCTTGATCCTCGCTGGAATGGCGTCTTCATCGAAGAAAGCCAGTTCCATTTTCACCGGAGGCTGCTGGAGCGCTGGGGCGTCGTCCTCGGGCCCGGCGACTATTCCGGGATGCGGAGGGCCATCCGAAAGAAGCAAGCGTCGTATGTCCGCACTACGCTGCGTGGAGGCAGGGTGTACGCCGTCAGGGTGCCAAGCACGGGCGTCCCGGTAATGGTCGTCGTCGCGAATGGATGGCGGTTTTGCACGGCTTATCCGCAGCAGAAGCGGTACATGCGTCGGCATCCCAACATGTTCCCGGAGGTCGATTGATGGCCGGCACCATCCGCCGCTCCCGAACCGACACGTTCGAGCACACGATCAACGGGCTTCTAACGAAGCGCGCCGACCTGTTCGGCGAGGCCGAACGCATCCGCGACCGCCTAGCGGAGATTAAGAACGACGTTCAAGCGCTTGACCGGGTGCTTGGCTCTCTCGGCTACGTGGGCGATCTGGACGCCGCCATGCCGCGCCAGAAGCGGGATGTGCTATTTGGGCCGGGGGACCTGTCGCGTGCAATCCTCGACACGCTCAGAGAGGCGCCAAAGCCGATGACGACCCGGGAGATTGCGAAGGCCGTGCTAGCGCTAGAAGGGCGCGATGCGGCCGACAGACGGTTGTTGAGCGACGTGGTGAAAAGGGTCGGAAAGGCCCTTCGTGGGATAAGCGCAGGCTTTGACATCCGCAGGGAAAATTCAGCTTCAGAGGGCATCACTTGGTCTGTTCGCGCACGAACGGACGAAGGTGTGGCGGTTGAGTTCTAGACACTGGTTCATATTTAAATTAGCGACAGAGGCGGAGAGGCGAAGGAGCCGGTGTGGTGGCGGAAAACGATCCCGATTTGGCATCTAGAAAACGCCAAACGCCTCCTATCCAGATCGAATGCAGAGAACTTGCCGATATGCGCGCGAATCCCAAGGGGGATTGGCAGGTGCGAGATGTCGAAAAGCTTTGCAATCAGATTGGGTTAAGTTGCAATCCGCCGACCCGTGGAAGCCATATCAAAGTGCGCAGTAAACATCTTTCGGGGATATTAACAATTCCGGCTCATAAGCCCATCAAGCCGCCATACATCAGGAAGCTTACGGCGCTTGCGATGGCCCATCTTGAGGCGGATGAAGCATCGAAACTCCAAAGCGCGGCAGCGGCTCTGGGGACCGGTAGAACTGAAGCGGTGCATCAGGGAACGGATGGCAAGAGATGAGCGACCTGTCTTATCCCATTGTCGTTACTCCTCTCACCGAGGAGGATGGCGGCGGTTTCATGGCTACTGTCCCGGATTTGCGCGGATGCATGGCTGACGGCGAAACCGAAATCGAAGCCATTGCCAGCGCTCATGAGGCAATACTTGAGTGGATTGATGAAGCTCGCTCGCAGAATTTAGAAATTCCAGCCCCGATGTCTGGCGGGGCAAAAATGAAAGAGTACATTCAGGCCCTGAAAAATATCATCGACACTCAAACGAAATTGTTTGAAGAGCAAGACAAGCTCATTGAAGGATATGAGGCGCAGCTTCGTGGTTTTAGAAGTCAGCTAGATACGCTGTCTGACCAAAGCGCGCCCTCATGGGGGGGCGGAACTGGCGGATTCGTTCTGGCAACATTTGCTGCGAGCAGGAATAAGACGGTTGAGGTACATTAACGCTGCCAGTACCCCGCCCACTCGCGGCTGACGCCATGAGCGAGGCCAAGCCCGAGCGAGCGGAACGCCAGCGCTCCATTGTCGCCACGCCGGTGATCTTCCTTCCAAGCCGCCTCATGGGCGTACTGGCTGAGGTGCTTCGGGGACACGCCGTGGTGCTGCCCGGTCACCATGCGACGGAGGCGTGAGAAGTAGCTTTCAGCCTGATTGGTGCACGCGCCGTCAAAGCTGTAGGCCTGCGAATGGTTGATGCGGAACGTCTTCCACGAGGCGTGGAGCGCATCCCAATGGGCGGCTTCGTCGGCCTGCATTGTGGCGGTCGGAGCGACGACGCGGCGGGCGATAGCGACGCCTTCGCCCTCGGTCTTGGCGACGAAGGGGAGAGTACGGCCCCCGCGCTGACGAAGCACCACGACCACGCGGCGCGCGCCTGACTGGTTCTCGGCACGGCGACGGTCGACCCGATCTTCCTTGAGGTTCGCCGGCCGGACGTGACCGCCGAAGTACGCGCCGTCGATCTCGACAACGTCGTCCAGGGTTTCGCCCTCGACCTCAGCCGCCATCGCCTCGCGCAGCTTGTGGCAGAGCACGAAGGCCGTCTTTTGCTGGCAGTCGAGATCGCGGCCCATCTGAAGCGAGCTGATGCCCTTAACGGCGTTGGTGAAGATGCAGATCGCGGCGAGAAGGTCGACGAAGGCCATCTTGCGGCTGGCGAAGATCGTGCCGCTGGTGACGCTGTAGCGGTAGCCGCAGGCCTTGCACTGAAACTGCCGGCGCTTGGCGATGTCGTAGCTGTCGCAGCAGCCGCAGCGCGAGCACACCGGCTCGCCGTTCGTGGCGCCCCAGCGGATCGCCTTGAACGTCTCATAGGCCTTATCCTCGCCGCCCGCGTAGATCGAGCGAAGGGAGAGGGTGCGCGCCTTGGCGGAGAGGAGGAAGTGCTGAGCCATCACTAAGCCAACGATTTTCGTTGACCTCAGCAATAATCATCATTTCCGCCAACGTCAACGAAATTCGTTGCTCTTGACGATAAAACTTATGGTCGCTACTCATAGGGCATGTCACCGGAACAGTGCCGCGCCGCTCGCGCGTGGATAGGCATGTCGCAAGAGGAATTGGCGAAGGCCGCAAGCGTCGGCCTGTCGACCCTTCGCGACTTCGAGAAAGGGACGCGGACGCCGGTGACGAACAACCTCGCGGCCATTCGCGCGGTTCTGGAAGGCAAGGGCTTCTCGTTCTCCGAAAAGGGCGCGTCGCCTCAGTCTCTTAGCCATGTGCTTGGCTAGCCAATAGAAAAGGCTGGACTGAAGGGGGATCGAACCCCTACACTACCAGTGCAAACCCGGTGTGCGAGCTTCCAGCTCTCAGCCCAAGATATGAGGGCGGCCCTATGGGGTCGCCCTCATTGTTTCAGCCGATCGCAAGAGCCTTCTTCACGGCATCAGGCTCGCGATCGATGATCGTCAGCAGCACGCGCGTCGCGGTCTCGGGCACGCGCTTGTCCTGTTCCCAGTTCCGAAGCGACGCGAGCTTCAGGCCGAAGCGCGCAGCAAATTCTTTCTGCGACATACCAAGCTTGTTGCGGATCGCCCTCACATCGACGCTGGTCGGCGCCTGCCATGGGATAAGGCGGGCCGCGTTCTGGTCGCCGTTGTTAAAAGCGATCACATCGTCAAGGCCATCGATGATGCTCTGGCCGTCGTCGTTGATCAGATCGCTCATGTTAGTTCTCCACCTGAAACACTACGCTCTTCGACCGGATTTTCGGTTCGTATTCGCGTTCGCCAGCGCGTAGTCCCTGACGATCGCGTCGACCTTTCGACCGATTTCTTTCATCCGCGCCGCGCTTAGCCGCACCACATGGTTCTTGGGGTACACAGCCAGCAGCAACAGCGGCATGTTGAGATCGCGGAAATAGTAGATAATCCGCGCGCCTCCACTCTTTCCAAAGCCCTTCGCCTTCCACCGCATTTTGCGAATCCCCGACGTCCCCGGAATCTTTGGAGCCGCATCTGGATTGGCCGCGATGTAATTCATAAACCCGGTGCGTTCTTCGGCGGTGAAGACGTCGGCGGCCTCCCTGCGGAAAGAACGAGTCAGAAGAAACTCGATCGCGTAGCCTTCCGAGCAAAACTGAATGACCTCGAACTGCGGCCCCATGACGTGTCTCTCCGGGTCGATCGCGCTTAAGCCCCGACTTGAGCAAATGAGCAATCGTCGGGACGCCGACTCCCTCTAGTAAGCCAATGGCCCACTGCCGTCAACGGGAAAGTACGCCATTGGCTTACGGCCCTTTGGCAGTTGCTACCTAAGGCCGCAGATTTGGCGGAGACGTATGGCGGTCTCACCTCAAGACGTGCGCCGCGCCTATCGCGTGGATGAGACGCCCGGCGATCTCGCGGCGCTCATGCTGGCCGTGTTCGATCGGCTGGACGCCGAGGATCGCGAGGCGTCGGATGAGTGAGCCTGCTCCTTGTCCCGGCCTTGAGCCGGGACCCAGACGCGCCGCCGTGTGAAGACCAACGCGGCTGGCCCGTCGCGTCGCGTTTAAGAACCGTGAGGTTCTGGGGCCCGGCTCAAGGCCGGGACAAGAGGGCATGCTTGTCTTCGCGGGCATGATGGAACCCGCTGATCGCCGCCTCCGGACGGACCTTACGGCGCGTAGGTCAGCGTCGTGGTCTGGACGTTGGCGGCGTCGGGGCCGGTCATGACATCGATCGGGCCGGCCGTCGCGCCGAAATCGGTCTCGCTCTTCCAGTAGCCGAAGTCCTTCTCCGCCACCGTCAGCTCCACCGTCTTCGTCTCGCCGGCCTTCAGCGCCACGCGGGCGAAGCCCCGCAGCGCGCGCATGGGCTGGGACACCTCGGCGACCTTCGGCCGGAGATAGAGCTGCACCACCGCCTCGCCGTCGCGGCGGCCATGGTTGCGCACCGCGACCGAGACGGTCGCGCTTTCGCCCTTGGCCAGCCGCTCGCGGTCGAGCTTCGGCGGCCCGAAGGTGAAGGAGGTGTAGGTCAGGCCGTAGCCGAACGGGTAGAGCGCGGCGTAGGTCGAGTCGCCGTAGCCCGTGGTGAAGGGCTTGATCGGCGTCTCCGCCGGCCGCCCCGTGGGCAGCGCCTCGTGATGGATCGGGATCTGGCCGACCGAGCGCGGGAAGGTCATGGGCAGGCGCCCCTTCGGCTCCACGTCGCCCATCAGCAGGCGGGCGAGTGCGGGGCCGCCCATGGTGCCCGGCTGCCAGGCGTAGAGGATGGCGGGCGCGCGCTCCGCGAGAGAGCTCAGCGCCAGCGGACGGCCGGCGAACACCACCACCACGGTCGGCTTGCCGGCGGCGAGCACGGCGCGCACCAGCTTCTCCTGATGGCCGGGCAGGCCGAGCTCGGAGCGGGCGGCGCTCTCGCCGGACTGGTTGAAGCGCTCGCCCACCGCCAGCACCACCGCCTGCGACCGGCGCGCGGTCTCGACCGCCGCGGCGATCTCCTCGTCGGTGGAGTCCTCCACTGCGCCGCCATGGGTGGCGAGCACCTCGCCGCCTTCGCCCAGCCGGCGCTCAAGGCCCTGCTTCAGCGTCTCGGTCTCGTTGGGTTCGCCGCGGGCGGCCCAGGGGCCGAGCGTGTCGGCGGCGGAGTCGCCGAGCGGGCCGATCAGCGCCACGCGCTTGACGTCCGGGCCGAACGGCAGCACGCCGTCGTTCTTGAGCAGGACGAAGGACTTCTCCGCCATGTCCTGCGCCGCCGCTTTCTGGGCGTCGGTGAAGATCTCGCGCTTCTCGCGGTCGGGCGTCGCGCCGCGATAGGGGTCCTCGAACAGGCCGAGATCCTCCTTCAGCCGCAGCACCCGCCGCACGGCCTCGTCCACCACCGCGACGTCGAGCCGGCCCGTGCGCACGAGCTCCGGGATCTCCTTCACATAGGCGCGGGATTCCATGTCGAGGTCGGCGCCGGCCGTCAGCGCCTGGCGCGCGGAATCCGCCAGATCGGCCGCGGTGCCGTGGTCGGGCAGCTCCTTGATGGCCTGGAAGTCGCTGGTCACGACGCCGGTGAAGCCCCATTCGCCGCGCAGCACGTCGGTCAGCAGATGGCGGTTGGTGATGGTGGGGCGCCCGTCGGTGGCGTTGAAGGCGCCCATGAAGCAGCGCACCCCGGCCCGTGACGCCGCCTCGAACGGCGGCAGGTAGGTCGCCTTCAGCGCGCGGGGGGAAAGATCCAGGGCGGAGTAGTCGCGCCCGCCCTCGACCGCGCCGTTGGCGCCGAAATGCTTGACGCAGGAGGCGGCGTTGTCCGGCTTCTTCAGGTCGGCGCCCTGGATGCCGCGCACCCGCGCCTCGCCGATGCGGGCGGCGAGCCACGGGCTTTCGCCCGCGCCCTCGACCACGCGGCCCCAGCGCGGATCGCGGCTGACGTCGAGCATGGGGGTGAAGATCATGTTCACGCCGGCGGCGGTCGACTCCACCGTCGCCACCCGCTCCGCGGTCTCGATCGCGGCGAGGTCCCAGCTCGCGGCCTGGGCGAGCGGGGTGGGGAACACGGTGCGGTAGCCGTGGATCACGTCCATGGCGAGGATCATCGGGATCTTCAGCCGCGTCCTGGTGACCGCGATCTCCTGCAGCGTGCGGGTTTGTTCCGCGCCGTAGACGTTGAACAGGCCGCCGACCGACCCCTCCGCGATGCGGCGGGTCACGTCCTCGTAGGCCGGCTCCAGCACCGGTACGATCGACACGAAGTTGAGCTGCCCCGCCTTCTCCTCCAGCGTCATCTGCGACAGCAGCTCCTCCACGCGTCCGTTCCGCTCCTCGGGCGCGGCCGTGGCGGACGAGGCGAACGCGGCGGCGAGACATGCGGCCGCGGCCAGGCGGAGGACGGAGGCTGTCATGGAGGCGGTCACCGTTCGACGTGGCGGGGGCGGGCACTCTCGCCGCAGCGGCCGTCGATGAAAACCCCGCCCCCGGCGACGGTCCGCCGCAGGCGGCGCTTGCGCGGCTACGCCCCCGCCCCGCATAACGCCGGACAAAAGCTGCGGAGGACGACGTCATGACCGCCCCACGGATCGCCCTGCTCGGAACCGGCCTGATGGGAGCGCCGATGACGCGCCGCCTGCTGGGCGCGGGCTTCGCCGTCACGGTCTGGAACCGGACCCGGTCGAAAGCCGAGCCGCTCGCCGCCGACGGCGCCGCGGTAGCCGACGCGGCGGCCGACGCGGTCCGGGGCGCCGACGTCGTGATCACCATGCTGGAGAACGGGCCGATCGTCGGCGAGGTGCTGTTCGGCGCCGCCGGGGCCGCCGCGGCGATGACGCCGGGCGCGGTCGTGCTCGACATGAGCTCGATCCCGCCGCCGACCGCGCGCGAGCATGCGCTCAGGCTCTCCGTGCTCGGGCTCCGCCATGTGGACGCGCCGGTCTCGGGCGGCACGCGCGGCGCGGCCGAAGGGACGCTCGCCATCATGGCGGGCGGCGCCGAGGAGACGATCGCGGAGCTCGCGCCCGTGTTCGCTCCGCTCGGCCGCGCGCTGAGGGTCGGTCCGAGCGGTTCGGGTCAGCTCGCCAAGCTCGCCAACCAGGCGATCGTCGGCATCACCATCGGCGCGGTCTCCGAGGCGCTGCTGCTCGCCGCGAGCGGCGGGGCGGACCCGGCCGCGGTGCGTGAGGCGATCCGCGGCGGCTTCGCGGAGAGCCGCATCCTGGCCGAGCACGGACAGCGCATGATCGAGCGCGACTTCCTGCCCGGCGGGCAGGTGAGGGTGCACGTGAAGGACCTCGACACCGCGCTCGCCGCGGCCTCCGACGGCGGCGTGACGCTGCCGCTGCTCTCGGCCGTGCGCGACCTGTTCGTAGCGCTGAGAGACGACGGCGGCGCGGCCTATGACCATTCCGCGCTGCTGATCCAGCTCGAACGCATGAGCGGCAAGCGGCTCGGCCCCGGCCCCGACCGGCTGCCGGGCTGAGCCCGGACTTAGCCCGCCCCAAGCCGCGGTCTGGCGTCGCCGTCCGCTTTCGACTATCGACGGCCCCGAACCTCCGACCTGTCGCCCGCGCCTCGTCCCCCGCGGGCCAAGAGCGCCTCTCCATGCCCGATCTTCTGCTTGAGCTGTTCTGCGAAGAAATCCCCGCGCGCATGCAGGGCCGCGCCGCCGACGACCTGAAGGCGCTGGTGACCAACGCGCTGGTCGAGCGCGGCCTGACCTACGAAGGCGCCAAGGCCTTCGTGACGCCGCGCCGGCTGACGCTGGTGGTCGGCGGCCTCCCCGCCCGCCAGCCGGACCGGCACGAGGAGCGCAAGGGCCCTCGCGTCGGCGCGCCGGAAAAGGCGCTGGAGGGCTTCCTCAAGGCGGCGGGTCTGACCTCGATCGATCAGGCGACGGTGCAGGCGGACCCCAAGGGCGACTTCTACGTCGCCCGCATCCACAAGCACGGCGCCGCCACGACCGAGGTGATCGCCGAGATCGTGCCCGCCATCGTGCGCGCCTTCCCCTGGCCGAAGTCCATGCGTTGGGGAGCCGGGACCCTCCGCTGGGTGCGGCCGCTGCATTCGATCGTCGCGACCTTCGGGACCCCGCAGGATGAGCCCGAGATCGTCCGCTTCGAGATCGACGGGATCGTCTCCGGCGACGTAACCCGCGGCCACCGGGTGCACGCGCCGGGCGAGATCCGCGTGAAGCGCTTCGACGACTACGTCACGAGCCTCGAAAAGGCCCGCGTGGTGCTCGACGCTGAACGCCGGCGGGACATCATCCGCGCCGACGCCCGCACCCTCGCCAACGCCCAGAACCTGGAGCTGGTCGAGGACGAGGCGCTGGTGGAGGAGGTCGCGGGCCTCGTGGAGTGGCCGGTGGTGCTCATGGGGCAGTTCGAGGCCGAGTTCCTCGATGTGCCGGACGAGGTGATCCGCGCCACCATCCGCGCCAACCAGAAATGCTTCGTGCTGAAGGACCCGGCGACCGGCCGGCTGACCAACCGCTTCATCCTGGTCGCCAATCTCGACGCCACCGACGGCGGCAAGGCCATCGTCCACGGCAACGAGCGCGTGGTCCGCGCCCGCCTCTCCGACGCCCGCTTCTTCTGGGAGACGGACAAGAAGACGCCTCTTGAGGCTCGGCTGGAGAAGCTGAAAAGCATCACCTTCCACGCCAAGCTCGGCACCCAGCACGAGCGGGTGGAGCGCATCGCGCGGCTGGCGAAGGAACTCGCGCCGCTGATCGGGGCCGATCCGGCGAAGGCCGAGACCGCCGCCCGGCTCGCCAAAGCCGACCTCGTCACCGAGATGGTCGGCGAGTTCCCCGAGCTTCAAGGCCTGATGGGCCGCTACTACGCCGCCGCCGAGGGGCTTGATCCCGAGATCGCCGCCGCGCTGGAGGAGCACTACAAGCCGCAGGGCCCGTCGGACCGCTTGCCCGTAGCCCCGGTCTCGATCGCGGTGGCGCTCGCTGACAAGATCGACACCCTCGTCGGCTTCTGGGCCATCGACGAGAAGCCCACCGGCAGCAAGGACCCCTACGCCCTCCGCCGCGCGGCGCTCGGCGTGGTGCGGATCATTCTGGAGAACGGGCTGCGGCTAGGGTTGCGCGACCTAATTTATGCGCAGCGCGATCTCGCTATCTCCAAGGAAGCCGATGTTTTGCGAGCAAAGCTCGTGAAAGAATTCTTAGAATCGCATGAAGTGGCAACAGAGCATCTCGCCGAATTGGAAGCGTCAAAAGGCGGCGATGATAACTATATTCATCTGTATGAGCTTATGGATCGAGCAGAATCAGTGCAGAGAACACCCCCAGTAGACGCAGGGGTCGCTGAGAAAATTGCCGACGCCTATGTGAGCCGGTTCACTGCAGTCGAGTGGCAAACTGTCATGCCGTTGATGGACGACCTCGGCTCATTTTTTGCTGACCGTCTGAAAGTCCAGCTGCGCGAGCAGGGCAAGCGGCACGACCTCGTCGATGCCGTGTTCGCGGCGGGTGACGGTTCGTCCCACGACGACCTCGTGCTGATCGTGCGCCGGGTCGAGGCGCTGGAGACGCTGCTCTCGACCGACGACGGCAGGAACCTGCTGGCGGGCTACCGCCGCGCGGCCAACATTCTGAAGGCCGAGGAGAAGAAGGACGGTTCCGGCGCGTTCGAGGACGCGCCCGATCCGGCGCTGTTCGCGGAGGCGACCGAGGGCGCGCTGTCGGCGGCGCTGGATGCGGCGGAGCCCGCGGCGGCCGCGGCGCTGGCGGCCGAGGACTTCCCCGCCGCGACCGCGGCGCTGGCGAAGCTCCGGCCGGAGGTGGACGCCTTCTTCGACGGCATCATGGTCAACGCGCCGGAGCCGGCGCTGCGGGCGAACCGTCTTCGCCTGCTCGCGCGCCTGCGCCGCGCCACCCGTGCGGTCGCGGATTTCGACCGCATCGCAGGCTGAGGGCGGGCCGGCGCCTCAGCGGCGCCGGCGGTCGAGCGCCTTCTGGCCTTCGTGCAGGCGGTTCCAGGCGAAGGCCTTGTAGAGTTCGCGCTCTTCCTGCGAGGCGAAGCCTTCGTGATCGTGGCGCGGCGCGGCGGCGTCGCCCACCCGCCAGGCGCGGCGTGGATGGTCGCGTGCGAAGATGCGCATCGCGAGACTTTCGACAACGTTAGCGGCCAGATGCTGCATACTGCGCTTCCCGAGCCGTGGCGCCCCTCAGTGTAACGCGTGAAGCCATTAGATGGCCCACGTCACTGAGTTGTCATCTCCTGATAGCTTAAAATCGGCATTAATTCGCTTTGTTAGCGGTCTCTAAGAACGTGTGTTGCGCTGCAAAATACTTGTGGCCTGAAACACAAACGCCCCGGTCTAGTCGGCCGGGGCGTCGCGTCGTCTCATTGATCTGAACGGCGGGGTCAGTCGTCGCGATAGACCTTCTCGCGGCGCTCGTGGCGCTCCTGCGCCTCGATCGACAGGGTCGCGATCGGCCGGGCTTCGAGCCGGCGCAGCGAGATCGGCTCGCCGGTCTCCTCGCAATAGCCGTAGGAGCCGTCCTCGATGCGCTCCAGCGCAGCATCGATCTTGGCGATCAGCTTGCGCTGGCGGTCGCGCGCCCGCAGCTCGATGGCGCGGTCGGTCTCGGACGACGCGCGGTCGACCAAGTCGGGATGGTTCTGGTTCTCGTCCTGAAGGTGCTCGAGGGTCTCGCGGCTGTCGCGGAGGAGCTCGTCCTTCCATGCGATCAGCTTTTCGCGAAAGTAGCGGCGCTGCCGCTGGTTCATGAAGGGCTCGTCCTCGGACGGCCGGTAATCGCTCGCCAACTCCACGCTCATAGTCCCGCCTTTGGCGTCGCCGCTCGCTGGTTCCGTTCGGGCCGGAATATAGCCACGTCGGGCGATCTCCACAATTGCGGATTTATTCGGGAAGCCTTTGATATCAGTACGTAATTTTTGTTACATAAAATCCCGTGCGCTGGTCCGGTCCGAAAACGCGCGGCGTCAGGCTCCACGCTTGGCGAGTTCGACGCGGGCGCGGAGTTCGATCGCGGCCAGCGCGTCGTCCAGTCCGCGGTCGCCGGTCTGTTCGCTCCGGGCCGCGAGACGCTCCGCGAGCGCGGTCAGGGCGGGCAAGCCGGCGCGGCCTTCGAGCGTCGCGATCTTGAGTTCGTCGAGGTTGTCGAGCAGGCCGCGGCCGCGCTTCAGCTCGCGCCGTCGGCGCTCGGCGGTCGGCTCCTGTACCGCCTGCAAGGCGAGCAGCGCGTCGATGCCGGGGCTCTGCCTCACGGCGGCCGGCTGGGCGGCCGGACTCGATGTCGGCGCGTCGCCCAGTCGAAAGCCCGAACCCGCGGCGGGCGCGCGCGACGCGGCCGCGCCGCCGGGCGTCAGGCGTCCAGGACCTTCGATCCGCATGTGGCTGGCGTCCCCGCAAAGCCGGACCTCCGGCGTCCGGAGACCATGGCGGCGGTATGGTTAACCCGGCGTTAACCCTCGGCAGAATTTGCCGGCCTCAGGGTTAATTCTGCCGGCGCGCTTTCGACGCGCCGAGGCTCGGTGACGCCGCTTCGCCGAGATAGTCTTGGAGCGGGGGCTCCGGCACGGCTTTCGCAAGGGGAGGGGAGCCCGAGCTTCGTCTCCCGCGTATCCGGACCGCACGCCATGCGCCTTCCCGCCCTGTCTCGCCTCCCGGCCCTCGCGATGGCGCTCGCCGTCGCGCTCGGCGCCGCGGCGCCCGCGCAGGCCGCGGACCCGGCGATCGGGGTGGTTCCCGGCGCGAGCGCGCGCAACGAGTCCGGCGTTCGCGTCGACATCCGCAAGAGCGTCGCCCGCAAGCGCGCCTTCGCCGGCCAGGACGACGGCGGCCCGACCCGCGGCGGCGTGACCTCGCGCATCAAGGACCTGACCGACATCGAGGGCGTGCGCGAGAACCAGCTCGTGGGCTACGGCCTCGTGGTCGGCCTCAACGGCACCGGCGACAGCCTGAACGCCGCGCCCTTCACCAAGCAGAGCCTGCAGTCGATGCTGGAGCGGCTCGGCGTCAACACCCGCGGCGCGACGCTGCGCACCAAGAACGTCGCGGCTGTGATGGTGACGGCGAACCTGCCGCCCTTCGGCACGCAGGGCACGCGGCTCGACGTCACCGTCTCCGCGCTCGGCGACGCCACCAGCCTGCAGGGCGGCACGCTGATCGTGACGCCGCTGATGGGCGCCGACGGCGAGGTCTACGCGGTGGCGCAGGGGTCGGTCGCGGTGATCGGCTTCAACGCGCAGGGGGAGGCGGCGCAGATCGTGCGCGGCGTGCCGACCACGGGGCGCATCTCGAACGGCGGCCTGATCGAGCGCGAGATCCCGTTCTCGCTTGCGAACCTCACGACGGTCCGGCTCGCCCTGCGCAACCCGGACCTCACCACCGCGCGGCGCATCGCGGCCGGGATCAACGACTTCATCGGCTCCGGCGTCGCCGAGCCGCTCGATCCTTCGACGGTCGCGATCCAGGTCCCGAAGAATTTTCAGGGCAACATCGTCCAGCTCCTGACCGAGATCGAGCAGCTCCGGGTCGAGCCCGACCAGATCGCCAAGATCGTCATCGACGAGCGCTCCGGCATCATCGTGATGGGTCAGGACGTGCGCGTGTCCACCGTCGCCGTGGCGCAGGGCAACCTCACCGTCACCATCACCGAGGACCCGATCGTCAGCCAGCCGGAGCCGTTCAGCGACGGCCAGACGACGGTCGTGCCGCGCACCAGCGTCTCGGTCGACACCGACGCGAACCGCCGGCTCGCCGTGCTGCGCGAGGGCGTGAACCTGCGCCAGCTCGTGGACGGCCTGAACGCGATCGGCGTCGGCCCGCGCGACCTGATCGCGATCCTGCAGGCGATCAAGGCCGCGGGCGCGCTGCAGGCCGAGATCGAGGTGATGTGATGGAAGCGGCCGCGACCCCGCAGACCGCCGCCGCGATCGGCGCGCTGAAGACTTACGACGCCCATCCGCAGGCGAAGGCGGCCTCCCGCCTCGACGCCGCCGCGGTGGATTTCGAGGCCGTGTTCCTGACGCAGATGATGCAGTCGATGTTTTCCGGCCTCGGCGACGACGGCCCGCTCGGCGGCGGGCCCGGGACCGACGCCTACCGCTCCATGCTCGCCGACCAGTACGGCCGTTCGGTCGCGGCCGCCGGAGGCGTCGGCCTCGCGGATCACGTCCGCTCCGAACTGCTCTCTCTCCAGAAAGGAAGCTGACGCCATGCACGCCGGCCGTCATGTCCACACGCCCCGCCCGCAGCTCTCGGTGGAGGAGGCGGCGGCGCTGCTGTCGCGGCTCGCCGACACCGTTGAGCGGCTGACCGGCGTGGTGGTCGAGGAGACGCGCCTCGTCCGCTCCGGCGCCTACCAGGCCGCCCGCGCGCTCGAGGGCGAGAAGGGCGCGCTGTCGAGCCGCTACATGCTCGACGTCGGCGCGGTGTCGGGCGCGGTCGATGCGATCGCCGTCCAGCCGCGCGAGCAGCTCGATGAGATGGAGCGCATGCACGCCGCCTTCCGGACCGCGCTCGACGAGAACCTCGCCGTGCTGGGCACCGCGCGCTCCGTGGCCGAAAGCCTGCTGCGCGGCGTGTCGGAGGAGATCGGCGGCCGCGCCGCGCCCAAGACCTACGACGCCCGCGGCGGCGCCTATGGCCGGCCGGCGGCCGCGCCGATGGCGCTGTCGCGCACGAGCTGATCGCTCGAATACGAAATGATTCGGGGGATCGAAATGATCCGCCGTTAACCCAACCTCCTAACGCCGCCTTAACGCGGTCTCCGTCAGATTGCGTATCGCGGGCGAAGGGTCCCGCGAGCGGTCCGAGGGAGGACGCTATGGATACGGGCATCGGTTCGTTCGCGCCCGCCTCGCAGCCGATCCGCGTCGTCGCGGCGCAGCCGACGCCGGAGCGGCCGCCTGAGCGCGCGAACGACGAACGGCCGGCGGCGGAATCCGCCGCCCCGACGCCGCCGGAGCGGCGGGTCGAGATCGACGCGGCCACCAACAGCCTGATCTTCCGCACGGTCGACATCGCGACCGGCGTGACGGTGCAGCAGACCCCCGACGAGGCGCGGCTGAGGCTGCGCGCCTACATCGACACGCTCGGCGCGAAGGTCGCCGAACCAACGCTCGTCGCCACCGCCTGAAGGCGCGCCCAGAGCAGGCGGCGCGCTTCTGCGCGGGCGAGCATGGGCGACCCTAAATCCATGCTCCAGCTTGTGGTATTTTTTGGTTGGTATTAGCTCTCGGGTCTCGGGCGTCGCGCGCCGGATTCTTTGGGGGCTGATTTCATGCTTTTCCGCATATTCGTCGCTTTCGCGTCCATCGTCGTCGCAGGTCTGGCCTTCGCGCCGTCGGCGTCGGCGCAGGCGACGCGCACCTGGGTGTCCGGCGTCGGCGACGACGTGAATCCCTGCAGCCGTACGGCGCCGTGCAGGACGCTCGTCATGGCGGTCGCCAAGACGGCGAGCGGGGGCGAGGTCAGCGTGCTCGACCCTATGGCTCTGGGAGTGGTGACGATCACCAAGCCTATGACGATCATCAGCTCGACCGAGCGCGGCGGTATTCTCGCCTCCGGCACGACCGGCGTCATCGTCAACGTGGCGGCGGGCGTCGATGTGTATCTCGAAGGCCTAACCATCCAGGGCGGCGGCACGGGGGTGGCCGGAATCCGGATGACCGGGCAGGGCACGCTTCACATCCGCAACAGCATCATTCGCGGCTTTACGGGCGCGGCGGTCAGCGTCGAGGGCGGCGGCGGGACGCGTGTCTTCATCGACGGGCTCTCCGCAAGCGGAAACGGGTTCGGCGTCAGGATCGCGGGAAAATCGGGCGCCGCCAATTCCGCGCTGGTGCGCAACAGCGCGATCGTCGGCAATTCGACCGCGGCCGTTCAGGTGGAGAACAACGGAACGCTGTTCGTGGGCTCGAGCAGCCTCGTCTCGAGCGGGGGCGGGTCGGACATCGTCACGCTCGGCAGCGGCAAGGTGTTTTCCTACGGCGACAACGTGGTCGGCAACGGCAATCCTACGGGGCTGCGGCCGCTGAAGTGACGCGACGCGCGCGCTCTCACCATTCCTGCTTCTGCGGCAGGCCGTCGGCGATGTCGTAATAGTCCGACTTCGAGCCGACATAGATGTGCTCGCCGAGGCGCAGCCCGGTCGGCGCGTCGAGCGTGCCGGCGGTGACGTAGATCTCGTCGCCCGGTTCCGCCTGCCAGAACAGATTGCCGCCGCAGCGCCGGCAGAAGCCGCGCCGCACGTTCTCTGACGACCGATGCCAGGCGAGCGTCTCGTCGGAGAGCAGCGTGAGGTCCGCGGTCCGGCACGCCGACATCATCGCGTGGCTGCCGCTCGTGCGCGCGCATTGCGAGCAATGGCACGCGATCGGCTGCGACAGCGCGCCGGAGATCCGGTAGCGCACGCCCTCGCACAGACAGCCTCCGCTCGCGCCCATCGTCCGCCTTCCTTTTTCGCCACCGGGACCGCGCAGTCGGCCGGCCGATTCCGCCGGTCCCGCCTCGCGCCATTGCTTGAGCTGCGTCTTGAACCTGCAACCTGTATATACAGGTTACGATCATCACGTGGGACGAGCCGAAGCGGCTGGCGAACATCGAGCAGCACGCGATGGACTTCGCCGACCTGACGGATGCGTTCTTCCTGACGGCGGTGATCCGGCCGAGCTACGGGGGGCGCTTCCTTGCGATCGGCCTCCTGAACGGCGAGCGCGTCACGGCCGTCGTCTACCGCTCGCTCGGTTCGGAAGCGTTTTCGATCGTCAGCATGCGCCCTGCCAACGTCCAGGAGCGGAGGCTCTTCAATGGCTGACAAGTCGTTCAAGCCCGGCAAGGGCTACACCAAGGAAGATTGGGACGCCGTTTCGGACAATCCGGAATGGACCGAAGAGGATTTCCTGAACGCGAAGCCCTTCGCCGAGGTCTTTCCCGAGATGTACGAAGCCATCCGCAAGCGCGGACCGGCCCGGACCAAGGAGGCGGTCTCGATCCGTCTGGATCAGGACCTCGTGGCGAAGCTGCGCGCCACCGGGCCCGGCTGGCAGTCGCGCGTGAACGACGCGCTGCGGGCGTGGCTCGAAAAGGGCGCGGCGTGATCGACGTCGTCGATCTCCTCCTGCACGCCACGGACGGGACGCAGCCGACCATCACCGGCGCCGGGCGAAGGCGGGAGAACATCGGCTGGGGCGACGGGCTGATGCCGTTCCTTGTGGTCGGCGTGCCCGTCCTGGCGTTCCTGCTCTGGTACGAGTGGACGCGCCGGCGGCGATAGCGCCGTTCTGAAGCGGACAAAAATCCAATAGGGCGCGACGGCCGCCGGGGAGAGGGGAAACCGGCGGCCGTCGGCCAGTTGGAGGTCCGCGCGGCGGGCGCGCGGACCTCCGAGGACGACGGTTCGGGCGTGGGGACGCAGAAACCCGCCGCCGTCCTGCTTCGGTCGGGGCCGCGCGTCGGAAGCGCGGCCCGCAGGGTTCAGGTCAGCCGAGCGACACCCGCGTCGCGGCCGAAGGGGCGACGGGCTCCGCCGGGGCGGGGCCGGGCGTCGGCTCCGGCGCGCCGCCCCCTGCAAGGTTGCGGATCACGACGTAGAACACCGGCGTCAGGAACAGGCCGAACAGCGTCACGCCGATCATGCCGGCGAACACCGCGACGCCCATGGCGGAGCGCATCTCGGCGCCGGCGCCGGTGGAGGCCGCGAGCGGCAGCACGCCCATGATGAAGGCCAGCGACGTCATCAGGATCGGCCTCAGTCGCAGCCGGCTCGCCTCGATCGCGGCC
This sequence comes from Methylopila henanensis, assembly GCF_042681025.1. Classification (NCBI taxonomy): domain Bacteria; kingdom Pseudomonadati; phylum Pseudomonadota; class Alphaproteobacteria; order Hyphomicrobiales; family Methylopilaceae; genus Methylopila; species Methylopila henanensis. The sequence goes on along the minus strand of NZ_JBHUER010000010.1, from coordinate 542,553 downwards.
TGCAGGACCGTGCGGCCCTGATGCTCGAGCTCGCGCGCGAACTCCACGATCAGGATGGCGTTCTTCGCCGACAGCCCCACCAGCACGATCAGGCCGATCTGGGTGAAGACGTTGTTGTCCCCGCCCGTGAGCCAGACGCCGATCATGGCGGCGAGCAGGCTCATCGGCACGATCAGGATGATCGCGATCGGCAGCGTCAGGCTCTCGTACTGCGCGGCGAGCACGAGATAGACCAGCAGCAGCGCCACCGGGAACACGATCAGCCCGGAATTGCCGGCGAGGATCTCCTGGTAGGTCAGCTCGGTCCATTCGAAGGCGAAGCCCTTCGGCAGGGTCTCGGCGGCGATCTTCTCGACCGCGGCCTGCGCCTGTCCGGTGGAGTAGCCGGGCGCCGCGCCGCCATTGACGTCGGCCGAGAGGAAGCCGTTGTAGCGCATGGCCCGTTCCGGCCCCGAGCTCGGCTTCACCGTCAGCAGCGCCGACAGCGGGATCATCTCGCCCGACGTCGAGCGCACCTTGAGGAAGCCGACGTCGTCGGCGCGGGCGCGGAAGGCGCTGTCGGCCTGGACGCGCACGGAGTAGGTGCGGCCGAAGGCGTTGAAGTCGTTGACGTACATCGAGCCGAAATAGATCTGCAGCGTGTTGAAGATCTCCGACACCGGCACGCCGAGCTGGCGCGCCTTGACGCGGTCCACGTCGGCGAAGAGCTGGGGCACGTTCACCTGATAGGAGGAGAACAGGCCGGCGAGCTCCGGCGCCGCCTGCGCGCGGGCGAGGAACGCCTTGGTCGCGCGGTCGAGCGCCTGGTAGCCGAGGCCGGCGTGGTCCTCGATCTGCAGCTTGAAGCCGCCGATGGTGCCGAGCCCCTGCACCGGGGGCGGCGGGAACATGGCGATCGTCGCTTCCTTGATGCCGGCGAACTTGGCGTTGAGGCTCGCCGCGATCGCCGCGGCGCTCAGGGACGGGTCGCGCCGCTCCTCGAACGGCTTCAGCGAGGTGAAGACGATGCCGGCGTTGGACGAGTTGGTGAAGCCGTTGATGGAGAGGCCCGGAAAGGCGATGGCGCGCTCCACCCCCGGCTCCTTCAGCGCGATCTCGCTCATGCGCCGGATCACGGCCTCGGTGCGGTCGAGCGTGGCGGCGTCGGGAAGCTGGGCGAAGCCGACCAGGTACTGCTTGTCCTGCGCCGGCACGAAGCCGCCGGGCGTGACGCGGAACAGGTGGCCGGTGAGGCCCACCAGCGCGACATAGACCACGAGCATCACCGCCTTGCGGGCGATGGCGCGCGAGACGCCGCGGCCATAGGCCTCCGAGCCCCAGGCGAAGGCGCGGTTGAAGCCGCGGAAGAACCAGCCGAGCGTCGCGTCGAGGAAGCGCGTGACGCGGTCCTTCGGCGCGTGGTGGTCCTTCAGCAGCAGGGCGGCGAGCGCCGGCGACAGCGTCAGCGAGTTGAACGCCGAGATCACGGTCGAGATCGCGATCGTCAGCGCGAACTGCTTGTAGAACTGGCCGGTGAGGCCGGAGATGAAGGCGAGCGGCACGAACACCGCCACCAGCACCAGCGCGATTGCGATGATCGGTCCGGAGACCTCCTGCATGGCCTTGTAGCTGGCCTCCCGCGGCGCCAGCCCGTCCTCGATGTTGCGCTCGACGTTCTCGACCACGACGATGGCGTCGTCGACGACGATGCCGATCGCGAGCACCAGCCCGAACAGGGTGAGCGCGTTGATCGAGAAGCCGAACAGGTGCATCACCGCGAATGTGCCGATGATCGACACCGGCACCGCGGCGAGCGGGATGATCGAGGCCCGCCAGGTCTGCAGGAACACGATCACCACCAGCACGACGAGCGCGACCGCCTCGAGCAGGGTGTGGACCACCGCCTCGATCGAGGCGCGCACGAACTGGGTCGTGTCGTAGACGATCTCATAGTCCACGCCCTCGGGCATGTTCTGCTTGATCTCGGCCATGGTCGCGCGGACCTGGTCGGCGATCTCGATCGCGTTCGAGCCGGGCGCCTGCGACACCGGCACGGCGACGGCGTCGCCGTTGTCGAGCAGCGAGCGCAGCGCGTAGTCGGCGGCGCCCATCTCGATGCGGGCGACGTCGCGCAGCCGCACGATCTCGCCGTTCGCGCCGGACTTCACGACGATGTCGCCGAACTCCTCCTCGGACTGGAGGCGTCCCTGCGCGTTGACGGAGAGCTGGAGCTCGACGTCGGAAGGCGCGGGCGAGGAGCCGACGACGCCGGCCGCGGCCTGCACGTTCTGGGCCCGGATCTCGCCGACCACGTCGGCGGCGGAGAGCCCGTGCTCGGCGACCTTCTGCGGGTCCAGCCAGACGCGCATGGAGTAGTCGCCGGAGCCGAACAGCTGCACCTGGCCGACGCCCGGGATGCGCGCCAGCCGGTCCTTGACGTTCAGGACGGCGTAGTTGCGCAGGTAGGTCATGTCATAGCGCTTGTTCGGCGACACGAGATGCACGACGAGGGTGAGGTCGGGCGAGGACTTGATGGTGGTGACGCCGAGCTGGCGCACCTCCTCCGGCAGCCGCGGCTCGGCCTGGGCGACGCGGTTCTGGACGAGCTGCTGGGCCTTGTCGGGGTCGGTGCCGAGCGCGAAGGTCACCGTCAGCGTCATCACGCCGTCGGTGGTCGCCTGGCTCGACATGTAGAGCATGTCCTCGACGCCATTGATCTGCTCCTCGATCGGCGTCGCCACCGTCTCGGAGATGACCTTCGGGTTGGCGCCGGGATAGGTCGCGCGCACCACCACCTGCGGCGGCGCGACGTCCGGATATTCCGAGATCGGCAGGCCGCGCAGCGCCAGCACGCCGGCGAGGAAGATGACGATCGACAGCACGCCCGCGAACACGGGCCGGTCGATGAAGAACTTCGAGATGTTCATGGCGCGGGGATCTTCACTCGCTGGCCGAGGCCTGGCGGCCGACGCTCGCGACCGCGTCCATGGCGGCGGGGCGGGGGTCGACCAGCGCGCCGGGGCGCAGCTTCTGGGCGCCGTCGATCACCACGCGCTCGCCCGGCTCCAGCCCGCTCTCGACCACCCTCAGGGCGCCGACCGAGGCGCCGAGGGTGACCTCGCGGTAGGTCGCGCGGTTCTCGCTGTCGACGACGAACACGAACGACTTGTCCTGGTCGACGCCGACCGCCCGCTCGCTCAGCAGCAGGGCCGGCCGGGTCTTGGCCTGGCCGAGCTTCATGCGCGCGAACTGTCCCGGCATCAGCCGGCCGTCGGCGTTGGCGAAGGTGGCGCGGACGCGGATGGTGCCGGTGCGGGCGTCGACGGTGGAGCCGACGAGCTGCAGGCGGCCGCGGACCTGGTCCTCGCGCGCCTGCAGCGTCATCTCGACCGGGATGTCGCCGATGCGCTCGCGGCGGTCGCCGCCGTCGTCGAGGCTGTCGAGCGCACGCGAGACCGCGAGCTCGTCGGCGTCGAAGCTGGCGTAGATCGGGTCGACGGAGGTGAGGCGGGTCAGCACCGGCGCGCCGGGGCCTGCCGCGACCAGATTGCCGACGGTGATCTCGATCCGGTCGACGCGGCCGGCGACCGGCGCGCGCACCTCGGTGTAGCTCAGGTTGAGCTCCGCGGTCGTGAGCGCCGCCTTGGCGCCGGCGAGGTTCGCTTCCGCTTCGCCGAGCGCGTTGACGCGGGTGTCGAGGTCGCGCTGCGAGATCGTCGAGAGCGCCGTCATGCGGCGGCCGCGCTCGAGGTCGGCGCGGGCGAGCGTCAGCCGCGCCTCGGCCGCCGCGACGCCGGCCCGCGCGCGCTCGACCTCGGCGGCGTAAGGGGCGGGATCGATGGTGACGAGCCGGTCGCCGGCCTTGACCAGCGCGCCCTCGCGGAAATGGATCTGCTGGATCGGGCCGGCGACGCGCGAGCGCACCTCGACCTGTTCGACCGCCTCAAGCCGGCCGGAGAACACCGTCCAGCTCGGCGTGTCGCGGCGGGCGAGGGTGGCGACGCCGACTTCGGTCGCGGCGGGCGCGGCCGGCGCGTCGGAGGCTCCGGCGTCTCCGGCGGGCAGGGTGGAAAAGCTCAAAACCCCTGCGGCGGCGAGCGCCGCTGCGGTGATTCCGGCGCTCAGGCGTACGGACAGCGTGGAACGCGTCATGGCGGCATCCCCGGGAAGGTATCGGAATAATGTACCGATCGGTATCGTACCGCTAGGTAGATATCGGGGCCGTCCGCTGTCAAGGCTTAGGCTATCGATCGGTATGAAAAGCTCCGTGCGGGCGCGCGCCCACACGATCCTGCGCTGGCCCGGCGGAGCGTCGCGCCGCATGCGCCGTCGCGATCCGGCCTGCGGTCGCGTGGCCCGGGGCGACCTCCCGGCTCATCCCGATACCGCCCGTCCTGCAGCCATAACCTATTGATAACCATGCCGTTCGATTGCCGGCGACAGGCGCGGAACCGCGCCGCGGAATTAACTCCCGCTTAGGGCCGCCCGCCCGAGGCTCCGCGTGCGCTTCAGGACGAGGCGCGCCCCTCAGTCTCCCAGAACAGGAGCCTAGAAATGTCCGACATCACCCTCAACTCGGCCGTTCGCTCGAACCTCCGCACCCTTCAGTCGACCACCGACCTGATGGCCCGCACGGAAGAGCGGCTCTCGACCGGCAAGAAGGTCAACTCGGCTCTCGACAACCCGTCGAGCTTCTTCACCGCCCAGGCTCTTGATCGCCGCGCGAGCGACCTCACCAACCTCCTCGACAGCGTTTCGAACTCGGTCAAGACGATCGAAGCCGCCGACAACGGCATCTCGGCGATCAGCGACCTCGTCACGCAGATGAAGTCGGTGGCCCGCTCGGCCCAGCAGTCCAGCTCGGCCGTCTCCGCGAAGGCCGGCTTCACCTCCGCCGCCATCGCTGGCGCCACCGCCGAGAACCTGCTCGGCACCGGCACGGCCGCGACCGCCACGACGCTGACCGGCGTCGGCAACGTCGCCGCCACCTACACCGGCGGCACGCTGTCCATCAACGGCACCGACGTCACCATCGCGGACGACAGCGACGCCGACGCGGTCAAGGCCGCCATCGACGCCGCCGGCATCACTGGCCTCACCGTCACCAACACCGGCGGCACGCTCGGCTTCTCGCTCGCGAGCGGCGAAGACCTGACCCTCTCGGCCAGCACGGCGGCCCTCGCCGACAACCTCGGCCTCAGCGCCGCGGGCGGCACCGACACCGACGTCACCTCGACGAACGGTACGGCGGCTGCGAACGACCTGACGGGCAAGACCCTGACGGTCAAGGTCGGCGAAGGCCAGACCGGCTCGATCACCTTCGGCACGGGCGCCGGTCAGGTGTCTACGCTCGCGGACCTGAACACCGCTCTGTCGGGCTACAACGCCAAGGCCACGATCTCCTCGACCGGCCAGCTGACGATCGAGACCACGAACGAGCACGGCTCGTCCGACCTCACGATCGGCGGCACGGCGGTCAGCACCGACGGCACCCCCGCCGCCGGCGAAATCTTCGGCCTGTCCTCCACCGCCGCGGCCACCAAGTCGGCCGTGCTCGACGGCGACGGCAAGTCCCGCCGCACGGACTACAAGAACGACTACAACGACCTGCGCCAGCAGATCGCTCAGCTCGCCAAGGACGCTTCCTACAACGGCGTCAACCTGCTCGCCGGCGACGACCTCTCGGTCGTGTTCAACGAGGACGGCTCCTCCAAGCTCGACGTCTCCGGCGTCGATCTGATGGACCGTCTCGGCCTCTCGGACATCTCGTTCGAGGACTTCGCCGACAGCTCGAAGATCGAGGAAGTGGTCTCCAAGCTGAACGACGCCCTCGGCTCGCTGGACAGCCTGTCCTCGCGCCTCGGCTCGCAGCTCTCGGTCGTCGAGACCCGCCAGTCCTTCACGAAGGCCATGGTCGGCACCCTCGAGGACGGCGCGCTGTCGCTCGTCGGCGCCGACACCAACGAAGAGGCCGCGAATCTCGCGACCCTGCAGACCCGTCAGTCGCTGATCGTCTCCTCGCTGTCGATCTCGACCAGCCAGGAGCAGAACGTCCTTCAGCTCCTCCGCTGATCGACGCTTCCGGCGAAGAACCGGCCTGAACGACGGCGGGAGCCCACACGGCTCCCGCCGTTTTCTTTTGCGCGGGCGCGGGCTTGGCGGCGCCCCGTCGGTTGCGTCAGACCACAGTCGCTAAGCCGGCATTAACCTTAACTTCCGATTAAGGTTAACGGCCTATGTTCCGATCAACGTCCTAAACGACGTCCCGAATCGGAGCCTTTCTTATGGCCGACATCACGCTCAATTCCGCGGTCCGGTCGAACCTGCGCTCGATGCAGCAGACGACCGAACTGCTCAACCGCACCGAAGAGCGCCTTTCGACCGGCAAGAAGGTCAACTCGGCGCTGGACAATCCCGCGAGCTTCTTCACCGCCCAGTCGCTGGACCGGCGGGCGAGCGATCTCGGAACGTTGCTCGACAACGTCAAGAACTCAATCCAGACGCTCGAGGCGGCCGACAACGGCATCAAGGCGATCACGGACCTCGTCGAGTCGCTGAAGTCGACGGCCCGCTCCGCCCAGCAGTCGCCGCTTGCGGTCTCGACCAAGGCGAGCCTGACGTCGGCGACCATGAACGGGCTGAGCGGCGACAACCTGCTCTCGATGAACACCGTGACGCCGGCGGTCGCCACGACCTTCGACGGCGTCGAGGACGTCGACGCGACCCACTCGGGCGGCGCGCTGACGGTCAACGGCGCGACGGTCAACATCCCGGCCAACGCCACGGCGGCGCAGGTCAAGACGGCGATCGACTCGCTGAACATCTCCGGGCTGAACGTCGTCGACAACGGCGGCACGCTGGAGTTCGAGCTCGAGAGCGGCGCCGACCTGACCATCGGCGGTTCGTCCACGCTGCTCGACTCCCTCGGCCTGATCGCCGACGGCTCGACCGCGACCAGCGCGACCTCGACCAACGGCACGCTGTCGACCACGACGAGCGGCGACAGCCTGCTGAAGGACAAGACGCTCACCTTCACCGACAAGTTCGGCGCGCTGAAGACCGTGACCTTCGCGTCCTCGCCCGGCGCCGACAACGTCGACACGATCGACGAGCTGAACGCCTGGCTGCTCAACAACGACGTCCAGCTCACCGCATCGATCCCGAAGGAAGGCGAAGCCGGCGCCAAGCTCGCGTTCCAGACCACGAACGCGATCGCGGCCGACACGCCGATCGCCGCCACCGGCACCGCCACGGGCGCCGGCGCGGTCTTCGGCAGCGGCGGCTTCGCGGCCCCCGTGCTCGATCAGGACGCAGCCACCAAGCGCTCGAACTTCGCCACCGACTACAACGACTTCCTCAGCGAGATCGCGAAGCTCGCCAAGGACGCCACCTACAACGGCGTCAATCTTCTGAACGGCGACGATCTCGACGTCATCTTCAACGAGGACGGCTCGTCGCGGCTCGAGGTCAAGGGCGTGCAGTTCGACGCCGAGGGCCTCGGCCTGGCCTCGATCAGCGCCGAGGACTTCTACGACTCCGACTCGATCGAGAAGATCATCGACACGCTCGAGGCGGCGCTTGCGACCATCGAGGCGCAGTCCGCCAAGTTCGGCTCGCAGCTCGCGATCGTGCAGACCCGCGAGACCTTCACCAAAGACATGATCGGCACCCTGCAGGACGGCTCGCTCGCCCTGGTCGGCGCCGACACCAACGAAGAGGCCGCGAACCTCGCCACGCTGCAGACGCGCCAGCAGCTCATCGTGTCTTCGCTCTCGATCTCTACGCAGCAGGAATCGGCGGTGCTGCAGCTTCTGCAGTGAGGCGCCGGGCTTCCTTTTCGGGCGGAGCGGCGGACGTCCGGTCGGGCGTCCGCCGCTCGCCGTTTCAGGCCGCCGGCCACGGAGGATGCGCATGACCCTCAAGGTGGAGTTGAAGCCCGGGGAGCGGATCGTCATCGGACGGTCCGTGGTCACCAACGGCGCCGCCCGCACCCAGCTGCTGATCGACGGCGGCGATCCGGTGCTGCGCGAGCGCGACATCCTGCAGGAGCGCGACGCCGACACCCCGGCGAAGCGCATCTATTACACCGTCCAGATGATGTACATGGCCGGCTCGATCGAGAAGGTCAGCAAGATCTACAGCGCGCTCACTCGCGACGCCGTGAAGGCCGCGCCGAGCATGCTTCCCCTGATCGACCGGATAAATAACCACGTCTTAACAGGCGCGCTTTACAAAGCTTTGCGTGAGGCGCGCAGTCTCGTGGCGCACGAGAAGGGAATCTTCGAGCATGCAGAACGGAGCGCAGGCGTACGCGCGGATGGCGCAAGCGACGGCTAATCCGCGCGAGCGCGAGGCCCAGCTGCTGCTGAGGGCGGCGGCCCGTTTCGCCGCCGCGCAGACCGCGCAGCCCTTCGACCGCACCGCCGCCCGCGAGGCCGCGACCTTCAACCGCAAGCTCTGGACCGTGTTCCTCAGCTCCGTGCTGCGCGCCGAAAACCCGCTCGACGCCGCCACCAAGACGAACATCAAGAAGATCGCGATGTTCGTGCTCGACCGCTGCCACAGCCTTGAGATCAACCCTTCCGCCGAGCCGATGTCGGCGCTGATCAACATCAACCGCAACCTCGCGGAAGGCCTTCGCGGCTGATCCCGACGAGGCGCTGACCGGGGCTCCGCGCGCTGGTCAGAGCGCGCGGCAGGTGCTGGGCAGCGCCCGGAGCGCGAGGTCGGCGACGCGGTAGAGTTCGGCGCGGTCGGCGCCGGACGAGGCCTTCACGGCCATGCCCAGGCCGACCGCCATCACGTAGCGCGCCCAGTCGGCCGGGTCTTCGTCGGGTGGCAGCTCGCCGTCCGTCGCGGCCTTGTCGAGCCGCTCCCGCAGCGTGCGTTCGCTGAGCGAGCGCCGCGCGACGAGTTCGTCGCGGATGGTGGAGCCGGCCTCGCTGCAGGCGACGCCGCTGTTGACGCCGAGGCAGCCCGGCGGATGCATCGGATCGGTCAGCACGTCGGCGTAGCCCTTGAGGAGGCGTTCTATCGCGCGCCGCGCCGTCGGCTCGGCGAGGGCGTCCGCGACAAAGCAGAGATGGTTCTGCTCGTAGCGGTCCAGCACCTTGCGGAACAGCTCCTCCTTGTTGCCGTAGGTGGCGTAGAGGCTCGGGCGCGTGATGCCCATCGCGTCCGTGAGGTCGCTCAGCGACGCGCCTTCGTAGCCGTGACGCCAGAACACCTCCAGCGCCGCGCACAGCGCCTCGTCGACGTCGAATTCTTTGGGCCTGCCCATCTCCGCGAACTTTCCAGACGTTTTGTACCGATCGATATAGTGAGCCGAAGGGCCGGCGTCGAGCCGGCCATTCGGCGGGGCTGATCGGCGTTCCGCGTATCAGGCGGGCGTCGCGGCCGGGGGCAGGGGGCGGAACGGCTCGGTCTGCGGCTCCGGATCGGCCGCGCGGGGCGCAGCCTCGGGCGTCGTAGGCGCAGGCCCCGGAGCCGCGCCGCCCGTGGGCGGAACGTCGGGAGCGGAGCCTCCGCCGGGGCCGTCCGGCGGCGCGGCGGGCCGGTCTGGCGTCGGCCCGGACGACAGCCCGCGGCCGAGGCCGAGGCGCTCCAGCATGCCGCGGGCGATCTCGCGCTCGCCCATGATGACCTCGTTCGCCCCGAGCTTCTCGAGATGCTCGATCTCGGCGTAGGCGTGGGCGCGGGCGAGGATGGTGAGGTTCGGGTTGAGCTTGCGGGCCTGCTCCACCACCTGGCCGGCCTCGAACGCGTTCGGGATCGCGACCACGAGCCGGGACGCCCTGTCGAGTCCGGCGAGCGCCAGCACGTCGGACGCCGCGGCGTTGCCGACGATGGTCTCGGCGCCGGACTCCTTGAGAGTGGCGATCGGCTTCTCGGCGTCCTCCACCACAAGGAACGGCACGCCCGCGGCCTTGAGCTGCTCGCCCACAAGCGCGCCGACGCGGCCGTAGCCCACGAGCACGATGTGGCCGGTCAGCGTCGTCGCCTGCTGCGGCGCGTCCTCGTCATCGACCGCAGCGGCGCGTTCGGCCTCCACGGTCGCGACCGACGGTTCGGCCGCGGCCGGCGCCGGGCCGCCGTCGGGGGCGACCAGCGGCTTGGTGCGGTCGACGTCGAGCTCGGGGCCGGAAGTGTCGGGCTGCGCCACGGCGACCTTCGGCGATCCGCGGGCGATCCGCGCCTCGAGCCACGGCTTCAGCCGTTCGACCAGCACGAACATGATCGGGTTGAACACGATCGACAGCAGCGCGCCGGCGAGGATGAGGTCGCGGCCTTCTTCCGGCAGCAGCTTCAGACCGACCCCGAGCTCGGCCAGGATGAAGGAGAACTCGCCGATCTGCGCGAGGCTCGCGGAGATCGTCAACGCGGTTCCGACCGTGCGGTTGAAGGCGATGACGATCAGGAAGGCCGCGATCGACTTGCCGATCACGATGATCGCGAAGGTCGCGATCACCGGGCCGGGGTCGCGGATCAGGATCGACGGGTCGAACAGCATGCCGACCGAGACGAAGAACAGCACGGAGAAGGCGTCGCGCAGCGGCAGGCTCTCCTGCGCGGCGCGGTGCGACAGCTCGCTCTCGGACAGGATCATGCCGGCGAAGAAGGCGCCGAGCGCCAGCGAGACGCCGAACAGCTTCGCCGCCCCGAACGCCACGCCGAGCGCGATCGCCAGCACGCCGAGGCGGAACAGCTCGCGCGAGCCAGTGTGCGCGATCCGGTGCAGCACGGCCGGGATGACGCGCCGGCCGACGATCAGCATGAAGGCGACGAAGGCCGCGACCTTGACGAGCGTCAGCGCGAGCACGCCGATAAGGCCGAGATCGACGCCGAGCGCGCGGCTGACGAGCGTCGCCAGCGGATCGCCGCCGCTGTGCCCGCTGTCCCCGCCCGCGATGCTGGCGACCGCCGGAAGCAGGACCAGCGCCAGCACCATCGCGAGGTCTTCGACGATGAGCCAGCCGACCGCGATCCTGCCGCGCTCGCTCTCGATGAGGCGGCGCTCCTGCAGCGCCTTCAGCAGCACGACGGTGGAGGCGACGGAGAGCGCGAGACCGAACACCAGGCCGCCGCCATGGCTCCAGCCGAGCGCCGCGCCGAGGCCCCAGCCGAGCAGCGTGGCGAAGCCCATCTGGACCACGGCGCCGGGCACCGCGATGCCGCGCACCGAGAGCAGGTCCTTCAGCGAGAAGTGCAGCCCCACGCCGAACATCAGCAGGATGACGCCGATCTCCGCCAGTTCGGGCGCGAGCTGCTGGTCCGCGACATAGCCGGGCGTGTGAGGCCCCACGAGCACGCCCGCGACGAGATAACCTACGAGAGGAGGTAGCTTGAGCCGATTGGCGAGAGCCCCGAGCACGAAGGCGAGCACGAAGCCCGCGACCAACGTCGAAATCAGCGGCGTCTCGTGCGGCATTCACGTCTCCTTCGCGGCGGCGTGCGGCGAATATCGCTTTATGTAGACCCTCCCGCTCAGATTCGCTCGCGGCGATCGTCCGGAAAGACCATAGGTCGCGCCGCTCGGAAGCCGCTGCGCGGCGCTCGCGACGGGACGGACGCGGGGCCCAGTCGCTACTTTTAATAGCCCTCTGCTGCCGCGCGAACCCGTTATAGCCCGCTCATGGTGGATTTATCGAGAGCGACTTCGTTTTCGACTTGCAAAATTGCGCGAACCGGCTCAATCCCTGATTAGCGAAAGAGGAGTTTCAATCGAAATGAGCGAAGAGATCGATTACGTCACCCTGGCCGCCGATGTCGTGAGCGCCTACGTCAGCAACAACTCGGTCGCCGCGGCCGATCTCCCGGGTCTGATCCAGACGGTGCACGGCGCCCTGGCCGCCGCTGCGACCGGCGCGACCAAGGAGCCGGTCGTCGAGCTTACGCCGGCGGTGCCGATCAAGAAGTCGGTTGGTCCCGATTTCATCATCTGCCTGGAAGACGGCAAGAAGTTCAAGTCGTTGAAGCGTCATCTGCGCACCGCTTACGACATGACGCCGGCCGATTACCGCGCCAAGTGGGGCCTGCCGGCCGACTATCCCATGGTCGCCCCGAACTATGCCGCCGCCCGCTCGGCGCTCGCAAAGAAGGCCGGCCTCGGCCAGCAGCGCAGCAAGGCGGCCGCCGCCGCTCCGGCTCCGGCCAAGCGCGGACGCAAGGCCGCGGCCTGATCTTCGCGCCGCGGCCTCGAAAGCCGTGGCGCGGATCGTGATGAGACCTCTTCGGCGGATCCGCTGACCTGTGAGACGCCCCGGCCCCCGCCGGGGCGTCTTGCGTCCCGGGGCCGGAAAACGTGCAGCCGCGCGCCCCGTCGCCTGCAGAATGGGCTTAGCCCGGCCGCGGCGCGGGTCTAGACTGACGACGCCTGGATATGGACTGCGGGAGGCGGCCGTGACGGCGTACCGATGCGACCTCGGCGGCGAACGTTACGCGTTCGACGATCTGAAGACGGTTCTGGCCAAGGCCTCGCCCCGACGCTCGGGCGACGAGCTCGCCGGCCTCGCCGCCGAAACCGACGCGGAGCGCATCGCCGCCCGCTACGTGCTGGCCGACCTGCCGCTCAAGGTCTTCCTCGACGAGGCGCTGGTCCCGTACGAGGACGACGAGGTCACCCGCCTCATCATCGACGGCCACGACGCGGAAGCGTTCCGCCCGATCGCCCATCTCACCGTCGGCGGCTTCCGTGACTGGCTTCTCGGCCACGAGGCCGACGGCGAGGCGCTCGCGGCCGTCTCGCCCGGCCTCACGCCCGAGATGGTCGCGGCCGTGTCCAAGCTGATGCGGAACCAGGACCTGATCGCGGTGGCGCGCAAGCGCCGCGTGGTCACCGCCTTCCGCACCACGCTCGGCCTTCCCGGCCGGCTCGGCTCGCGGCTGCAGCCGAACCACCCGACCGACGACCTGCGCGGCATCGCGGTCTCCGTGCTCGACGGCCTGCTCTACGGCGTCGGCGACGCCGTGATCGGCATCAACCCCGCGACCGACAACGTGCCGAACGCCATCGCGCTGATGGAGATGCTCGACGCGCTGCGCCAGTCCTACGACATCCCGGCCCAGACCTGCGTGCTCACCCATGTCACCAACGCGATCGAGATCATGAACCGGCGCGCGCCGGTCGACCTCGTGTTCCAGTCGGTGGCGGGCTCGGAGGCGGCGAACCGCGGCTTCGGCGTCGACCTCGCCGTCCTGCGGGAGGCGCACGAGGCCGCGCTGGCGCTGAAGCGGGGAACCGTCGGCCAGAACGTGATGTATTTCGAGACGGGGCAGGGGGCCGCGCTCTCCGCCGACGCCCATCACGGCGTCGACCAGCAGACCATGGAGGCGCGCGCCTACGCGGTCGCCCGCGCGTTCGATCCGATGATCGTCAACACCGTGGTCGGCTTCATCGGCCCGGAATATCTCTACGACGGCAAGCAGATCATCCGCGCCGGTCTGGAAGACCATTTCTGCGGCAAGCTGCTCGGCCTGCCGATGGGCTGCGACGTCTGCTACACCAACCACGCCGAGGCCGACCAGGACGACATGGACGGCCTGATGACGCTGCTGACGGTGGCGGGCTGCACTTTCCTGATCGCGGTGCCGGGCGCGGACGACGTGATGCTCAACTACCAGAGCCTGTCGTTCCACGACCTGCTGTACCTGCGCGCGACCATGGGCGTGAAGGCGGCGCCCGAGTTCGAGGCCTGGCTGGAGCGCATGGGCATGGTGGGTCCCGAGGGGCGCATCAACGAGCTCACGCTGTCCGATCCGCGCATGTCGCGGCTGCTCGACCAGACCCGCCGCGTGGCCTGACCGGAGACCGAGCCTATGGCCGACGCCCCCGGCAACGTCACCGATCTCTGGAGCCCGCTCCGGGCCGCCACCTCCGCCCGCGTCGGCCTCGGCCGCAGCGGCGACGCGCAGCCGCTGCGCGCCGTGCTCGAATTCCAGCACGCCCACGCGAAGGCGCGCGACGCCGTGCATCTGCCGCTCGACGTGGACGCGCTCGCGGCGGAGCTTGGCCCCCACCGGGTCGTTCAGGTCGAGAGCGCGGCCCCCGAGCGCTCGATCTACCTGCGCCGCCCCGATCTGGGCCGGCGGCTGAGCGAGGTCTCGGCCGAGGCGCTCGACGTCGAGGAGAAGGGCTTCGACGTCGTGTTCGTGATCGGCGACGGGCTGTCGGCGACCGCCGTGCAGACCCACGCCGCGGCGCTGCTGCACGCCGCGGTCGAGCGCCTTAGCGGGCTGTCGATCGGGCCGGTGGTGGTGGCGCGGCAGGCCCGCGTCGCGCTCGGCGACGAGGTCGGCGAGCGCTTGCAGGCGAAGCTCGTCGCGGTGCTGATCGGCGAGCGGCCGGGCCTCAGCGTCGCGGAGAGCCTTGGCGTCTACCTGACCTTCGATCCCCGCCGCGGCCGGCGCGACAGCGAGCGCAACTGCATCTCCAACGTCCACCGGCTCGGCGGCCTCACCTACCCGCTCGCCGCCGACAAGCTCGCCTGGCTCGCCCGCGAGGCGCTGCGCCTCGGCCTCACCGGCGTGAAGCTCAAGGACGACGTCGACCTGCTCGCCGGCGCCGCGGGATCGCCCGCGCTCGAAGGCGGCTGACGGGGGCGCCCGCGCCCGCCGCTGTGGCGCGGCGGACTCAGGGGCCGCCCAATCGACAGGTCCCGCGCGGCGGGCCACGCCCGCGTCATGTTTCGCCGCGACTGATCGACTTCGGCCGCGCGCGGCGCCCGAAGGCGGTAACGGCTCTTTAAGCCTAACGGAACCTTCGGTTAACCGGGAGGATGCTATGGATCGCTCAACCGAAAGCCACAAGGAGTCATCGGGGATGTTGCGTACCATGCGTTTGGGCGGAAGCGGCAAGGTCGCCGCCGCCATCTGCGCGACGCTGCTGCTTGCGGCCTGCGCGAAGAAGGGCCCGGGCGACGGCCTCGACGGCGCGGGCGGCGGCTATGGCGCGGGCGGCCGCGGCGGCCCTCCCGGCAGCCAGCAGGACTTCGTCGTGAACGTCGGCGATCGCGTGTTCTTCGAGACCGACTCGACCGAGCTCACCTCGACCGCCCGCTCGACGCTGGACAAGCAGGCGCAGTGGCTGTCGCGCTATCCCCGCTACTCCATCCTGATCGAAGGCCACGCCGACGAGCGCGGCACGCGCGAGTACAACTTCGCGCTCGGCGCCCGCCGCAGCCAGGTCACTCGCGACTACCTCGCGGCCCGCGGCGTCTCGGCGTCCCGCGTGCGCACCACGTCCTACGGCAAGGAGCGTCCGGTCGCGGTGTGCGACGACATCTCCTGCTGGTCGCAGAACCGCCGCGCCGTCACCGCGCTGCAGGGTTCCGCCGGCTACTGACGCACGTCTTTCCGCCGGCGGGCCTCTTGCGCCCGCCGGCGGAAACAGCCCTAATTCAGCCGAACTCGCGACGTAAGCGGCTCTTATCGCTCACATCCGGCTGGGAACGTCCGCCCCCATGCACATCGCTCCGCGCTTCCCGCTCGTCCGACGTTTCGCGCTCGGCGCCGCGCTCGCATGCGCTCCCATGACCGCGGCGCTCGCCTTCGACGGCGAGACGGCCGAGGAGCGCGGCGGGATCGAGCGCCGCGTCGACGGGCTTGAGCGCAGCCTCGCCTTCTTCGGCGGCGCGCGCGAGGAGCGTCCGTCCTCGAACGTGCAGCAGGCGCAGTCGTCGATGGCGGACATCGCGGTGCGGCTCGACCGGCTGGAGAACCAGATGCGCCAGCTCAATGGCCGCATCGAGGAGCTGCAGTTCCAGATCAAGCGCGGCGAGGAGACCCAGAAGCGGTTCCAGAGCGACGCCGAGTTCCGGTTCCAGGACCTCGAGAGCGGCAAGGGCGGCGGCGGAGCGGCGAAGCCCGGCCGCCGCGGCGACGCCGGCCCGTCGGCCCCCGGCGGGGCAGGCGGGGGCGCGACCGCAGGCTCGGCTGGCCCGGCGCCGGGTCCGTCCAACCTCGGCTCCGCGCCCTCCAATCTTGGCGCGCCGCGCGACTCGATTGGCGGCCTGATCGATGACGGCGCGGGCGACGATCCCAGCGGGCCGATGCGCATCACCCCGCCCGGCGCCGCGCCCGACCGTACGGCGACCGGCCCCACCGGGGCGCTGCCGCCGCGCGGCGCGTCGCAGGGGCAGGGCGGCGGCATGTCGGTCGGCACCGGCGACCCGCGCGACCAGTTCGACATGGGCGTCGGCTTCATGCAGCGCCGCGACTACGAGCTCGCCGAGCAGACCTTCCGCGAGTTCCTGCGCGCGAACCCGAACGACCCGAAGGCGGCGGAAGCGCGCTACTGGCTGGGCGAGAGCCTCTACCAGCGCCGGCAGTACACCGACGCCGCCGACAGCTTCTACAAGATCTATGTCGACGCGCCGCAGTCGGCCAAGGCGCCGGAGAGCATGCTGAAGCTCGGCATGTCACTGAACGGCATGGGCAAGAAGGAAGAGGCCTGCGCCACCATCGCCGAGGCGGGCAAGAAGTACAGCCGCATCCGCTCGCAGAGCGACCGCGAGTTCAAGCGCATCGCCTGCTGACCTTCCGCACGCCTGCCTGACGCGCAGGTCCTGCGCCAGAACGCGGGCATGACTGCGTTCTGGCGTCCGCGCGTCCCGTGACGAACGGGGGCTGACGCGGCGCTCGGGCTGGGGTCATCTGGCGCGACGCTTGTCTGCAACCGGCGGCACATGACCGACGCGACCTCAGCCCTGACGCCGTCCGAATGCGACGCGCTGTTCGACCTGCGCTTCGCCGGCGTGGGCCACGTCGTGCTGGCGGTGTCGGGCGGGGCGGATTCGGTCGCGATGCTGGTTCTGGCCGCGGAGTGGCGCGAGCGGCGCAAGGAGGGTCCCGAGCTTTCCGTCGCGACCGTGGCGCACGCCCTGCGCCCGGAGGCCGACGGCGAGGTCGCCGCCGTGGCGCGGCTTTGCGCCGAACGCGGGCTGCCGCATGCGCGGCTCGCCGGCGCGATCCCGCCCGGAGCGGGCGTCGAGGCGCGGGCGCGCGACACCCGCTACGCCGCACTGCTGGCGCACGCCTCAGAGGTCGGGGCGGATGCGATCGCCACCGCCCACACCCGCGACGACCAGGCCGAGACGGTGCTGATGAGGCTTGGCGCCGGAAGCGGCCCGGCCGGCCTCGCCGCCATGCGTCCGCGCGCGGAACGGGGCTGGATCGCGCATCTGCGCCCGCTGCTTGAATCGCCCAAGGCGCGGCTGGTCGCGAGTCTGCAGGAGCGCAGGATCGGCTGGGCCGAGGACGCGATGAACGCCGACCCGGCCTACCTGCGGGCGCGGCTTCGCGGGGCGCGCGACGTGCTGGAGCGGGAAGGCCTGACCGCGGCCCGGCTCGGCGCGCTCGCGGCCCGGATGGCGCGGGTCGAGGACGCACTGGAGGCCGCGGTCGACGCCGCGGCGGCGGAGCATTTCGTACGGGAGGAGGACGGCGCGCGCCTCGGGCCGGGCTGGGCGGGGCTCGCGGACGAAATCCGCCTGCGCCTGCTCGCTCGCGCGATCGCCGCGGCGGGCGACGGGCCGATCCGCCTCGACCGGCTGGAGCGCTTGTTTGCGCGGATCGCGGCCGAGCCACGCGGGGCGGCGACGCTCGCCGGCGCCAAGGCGGCGTGGGATTCGCGCGGCGTCCGGACCACGCCCGCCCCGCCGCGGCGGGGTTGACGCGTGAGAAGCGTCATGCCCGGCGAAGCCGGGTATCCACGACTTTCTGATGCGCTGAAGCTCGACGCCGAAGTCGTGGATACCCGCGAAGGCGCGGGCATGACGGCGATTGTGGGCCTGACGCCCGGGAAATGCTGCGACCGCGCCGTCGTCAGATATGCCGGCTCAGGATCGCCTTCACTTCCTCGACCAGCCGGGCTTCCGGCACGGTGACCTGGGCGGGGCGGCTTTCAGTCCACTCGGCGCGGTCGGAGATCGCGGCGGCGGCTTTCGCGCCCTCGATCAGGTCCTTGAGCGTGACCTCGCCCTTCTCGCGCTCGTCCGAGCCCTGGATCACCACGACCGGCGCCTTGCGGCGGTCGGCGTATTTCATCTGCGCCTTCATGCCGGACGAGCCGAGATAGACCTCGGCTGCGACGCCCTCAGCCCGCAGCCGCGCCGCGAGCGCCATCGAGTCGCCGATCCGATCGCGGTCGAGCGCGAGCACAACCACGGGCCCGGCGGCCTTCGCCGCCTCGTCCGGACCTTTCAGCGCCGCGAGCGCCGCCTGCAGCCGCGACACGCCGATGGAGAAGCCGGTGGCGGGAACGTCCTCGGCCATGAAGCGGCCGACCAGCCCGTCATAGCGCCCGCCGCCGCCGACCGAGCCGAAGCGGATCGGCTGGCCGGCGTCGTCGGCGATCTCGAAGGTCAGCTCGGCCTCGAACACCGGTCCGGTGTAGTATTCAAGCCCGCGCACGACAGAGGGGTCGATGCGGATGCGCCGAGTGCCATAGCCGGCTTCGTCAAATAGCCGCGCCATAGCCATTAGTTCGACATACGCCGCTTGGCCGCTCGGTGTTCCGACGAGCAGGTCCCTTTTTGCTGCGATGGCATTCTCGTTGCTGAGGTACCATTGCAATCCATCTATATTTTTAGTGGTGCCATCGGCCAATTCCGTTTGGCTAGTCTCACTTGCTGGCTTCCAGTGCGCGATGTCCAAGGGCCAGATGGTGTGCAGCACATGCTGGGCCTGCTCGTCGTCCAGCCCTGCGCCCTTCGTAAAGTCCCCGCTCTCGTCCTTGCGGCCCGCGCCGAGAAGCGCGCGCACGCCCTCTGGCCCCAGCCGGTCGAGCTTGTCGATCGCGCGCAGCACGGTCAGCCGGCGGCCGGCGTTCTCCTCGCCGCCGAGGCCGATCGCCTCCATTACGCCGTCCAGAATCTTGCGGTTGTTGACCTTGATCACGTAGTCGCCGCGCCTGACGCCGACCGCCTCCAGCGCGTCCGCCATCATCATGCACATCTCGGCGTCGGCCGAGACGGAGGCGGCGCCGACGATGTCGGCGTCGAACTGCAGGAACTGGCGGAAGCGGCCGGGGCCGGGCTTCTCGTTGCGGAACACCGGGCCGAAACGATAGCTGCGGTAGGGCTTCGCGAGCTTCTGGAAGTTCTCCGCCACGTGGCGGGCGAGCGGCGCCGTCAGGTCGTAGCGCAGCGACAGCCACTGGTCGTCGTCGTCCTTCAGCGAGAACACGCCGGCGTTCGGGCGGTCCTGATCGGGCAGGAACTTGCCGAGCGCGTCGGTGTACTCGAGGAACGGCGTCTCGACCTCGTCGAAGCCCCAGAGCTCGTAGACCTTGCGGATCTTCTCGACCATGGACCGGGTCGCGGCGAGCTCGGCCGCGCCGCGGTCGGCGAAGCCGCGCGGCGTGCGGGGGGCTGTGAGGTCGGTGCGGCGGGCGGTCATGGGCGTTCAGGCGGTCCGGGCTTGCGGGAGTGCGGGCTCCCTACCGCACCGGGCGCGGCGCGGCAATCTCGGGCGCCGGCGGCCCGCCGCGGGCGGCTCCCGAAAATATCGATAACGGTTTTCGTTACCACTCCGGCGCGCCTGTCTCGTTAGCGACCGGGCGCGCGCAATGGGTGTGCGCGCGTTCCTGCGCGCCTCCCCATGGATGCGCACCGTGCCCGTCGCTCGTCCGTACCGTCCCAAGGCCTGCTCCCTGCAAGCGCGGCTGCGCGACGCCAGCGGCGCCACGGCGGTGGAGTTCGCTCTGCTCGCGCCGGTGCTTCTGATGATGATCGCCGGCGTCGTCGCCTACGGGCTCTATTTCGGCCTCGCGAACAGCGTGCAGCAGCTGGCGGCTGACGCCGCCCGGGCCTCCGTCGGCGGGCTCTCCGACGCCGAGCGCGCCCAGCTCGCGAGCGACCGGGTCGCGGCCTCCGCCGGCAGTTACGTTCTGCTCGATCCGGCGCGGGCGACGGTCTCCGCCCGGCCGTCGCCGGCCAACGCCGACCTGTTCGAGGTGCAGGTCGCCTACGACGCCTCCGCGCTCGCGATCTGGAGTTTCGGCGGCCTGCTGCCGCTGCCGACGAAGACGATCGTGCGCTCGGCCTCGATCCAACGCGGGGGCTATTGAGATGCTCGCCCTCGCGCGGCGCTTCCGGCGCGACGAGGGCGGGGCGGTCGCCGTGCTCGTTGCCGCGCTCTGCCTCTGCGCCGCGGGCCTGCTCGCGGTGAGCATCGACGCCTCCAGCATCTATCTCGACCGCAGGAAGGCGCAGAGCGCGGTGGATCTCGCAGCCCTCGCGGCCGCGGGCGATCTCGCCAACGCCGAGCGCGCGGCCCGAGCGACGCTCGCCGCCAACGGGTTCGCCGAGCCGCGGGAGTTCCGCCTCACGCTCGGCCAGTACACGCCCGATCCGAGGACCGCGTCCGGCGGCCGGTTCAGGGCCGGGACGACGCCCTACAACGCGGCGAAGGTGGAGATCGGCGTCGACTCCTCCTTCTACTTCGCAAAAGCGTTCCTGCCGCAGAACAGTCTCGTGGTGCGCGCCGCGGGCGTGGCCGCCAACACCCAGGTCGCCTCGTTCTCGATCGGCTCGCGTCTCGCCTCGCTCAACGGCGGGGTCGTCAACGCCCTGCTGTCGAAGCTGCTCGGCGGTTCGGTCTCGCTCAGCGTGATGGACTACAATGCGCTCGCCTCCGCGAAAGTGGAGATCACGCCGCTGCTGACCGCGCTCGGCGTCCGCGTCAACGCCACAGCGGGAACCTACGGCGACGTGCTTTCGGCGCGGGTCCGGGCGACCGACCTGATCTCGGCCATGGCCGACGTGGCGCAGGGCTCGTCGTCGGTCTCGGCGACGCTGCGCCGGGTCGCGGCGACCGCCGACGTCACCAGGCTCGTCGATATGACGAAACTCATCAGCCTCGGCGACTACGCCCGGCTCGCCCTCGGCGACACGACCTCCGCACTGTCGGCGGGGGTGTCCGCGCTCGACCTGCTCAACGTCGCCGCCCAGGCGGCGAACGGCGCGAACCAGATCGCGCTCGATCTCGGCGCGCAGGTTCCGGGCCTCATCGGCCTGACCGCGACGATCGACATCGGCGAGCGGCCGCAGAACTCGCCGTGGCTCGCGATCGGGAGCGCGGGGACCGTCGTGCGCACCGCCCAGACACGGCTGCGGCTCGCGGCCCAGGTCGGCGGCGCGGGCGCGCTGCTGGGCCGGGTGATCTACCTACCGATCGCGGTCGACCTCGCGGCGGCCGAGGCGCGTATCTCGGCGATCTCCTGCGGGCGGCAGCCCCGGCTCGACGGCCGCGTCACGGTGCAGGCCACGCCGGCCGTGACGGAGCTGTGGGTTGGCGAGCCCGCCAGCGCCTCCGCCTGGTCGGGCTTCACGACCAATCCGCAGATGAACCCGGCTACGCTGCTGAACGTGCTCGGTCTGGTGCGAGCGACGGCCGAGGCGCACGTGGCGGCGACCAACGTCGCGCCGACGCCGCTCGTCTTCTCCTATGACGACATCGCGGCCGGGACGATGAAGTCGGTGAAGACCACCAACGCGGCGCAGACCACGCTCGCCACGTTGGTCGGCGGCCTCAAGGTCAACGTGACCGTGCTCGGCATTCTCGGGTTGGGCCTCACCGGCGACGCGCTCGAGTCGCTGTTGAAGCTCACCCTCGCGCCGGTCGGCGCGCTGATCGACCCCGTGCTGAACACGCTGCTCCAGACGCTCGGACTGGCGGTCGGCGAGGCCGACGTCACCGTCCGCGGCCTGCGCTGCGACGGCTCGGCGCTGGTGGGCTGAAGCTTATCAGCCGAACAGATCGGCGATCGTCTCTTCGCCGAGCGCGAAGGCGGCGCTCGCGCCGGCGCCGGAGGCGGCGAGCGCCACGCGCACGTTGGGGGCCGGGGCGTCCAGCAGCACGGGCCGCTCGGCCGAGAAGGCGTAGGTTCCTGTCCAGCGGGAGACGACCTGCTTCGGCCGCTTGCCGACCACGGCGGCGAGCTCGTCGAGGATCAGGTCGTCGATGGACTGGGGCTGGAACGGATCGGGCGTCGGATCGAAGGCGCGGCTGGCGCCGACAACGAGCGAGCCGTCCGCCGACTGCGCCGCGACCAGCGCGACGCCATGGGCGATATGCTCGGGCTGCTCCGCCTCGAGCCGGGCGACGAGCGCATCGGTCTCGGGCAGGTCGGCGAAGCCCGGAAGCCGCGGCAGGCTCAGGTCGGACGCGACCACGCCCGGCGCTTCGAAGCCGTCGTCGTAGCGCACGCGCAGCATGTGCGCCTTGGCGCGCGTCAGGCTCTGGCCCGCAAGGCGATCGGCGTAGAGCGTGCGGAAGTCGTCGCCGGCGCAGACCACGGTCGCCCCGGCCTCGACCGCCCCGCGCGAGGTCGCGAGACGCTCGCCCTCGATCGCCGTGACCGCGGTCTCCCAGCGGAAGGCGACGCCGTGCGCCTCCGCCAGCCACGCCGCGATCCTGGCCATGGCGGGCCGCGCCTCCACCCGGAGTTCGTGCGGGCTCCAGAACACGCCGGTCATGTCGCCCTTGAACTCGGGAAACAGCGCGCGGGCCTGTTCCGCCGGGTAGAACTGACAGCCCTCGGCCATGTCGGTCGCGAGGAAGGACTGCAGCACGGCCGCGGATTCGGGCCGACGGGCCACGATCGCGAGGCCCTCCTGCTCGACGCGCACGGCGGCCTTGGCGGCGACCTCGGCCCAGATGTCGCGCGAGCGCCGGGCGCGGCGCCAGCCGGCGCCGGCGGGCTGGCCGGTCACGCTGACGACGCCCGGCATGCGCGCGGAGGCGCCGTTCGCGCGCGCCTCGCGGTCGAACACGACGACGCGGCGGCCGCTGCGCGCGGCGGCGAGCGCGTGCGCGAGGCCGAGAACGCCGCCTCCGACGACGGCGAGATCGAAATGGTCCGACATATCCGGGACATCCGTTGAACGGCGGGACGCTGACGCCATCCCGGCCGCACAGTCAATACGGAGCCCGCGTCCGGCTGGAGATCCCGGCCGTCAGGCGGTCGCGCCGTCCGCCCAGCGTTCCCGCTTGCGGTAGATCGTGGAGGGGCTGATCTCGAGCGCGGCCGCGGCGCGGGCGAGGTTGCCGCCGCAGGCCGCGAGCGCCGCCTCGATGATGCGGCGCTCCTGCACGTGGAAGGGCTCGATCGCGTCCGGCGCTCCCGGCCCCGCGGCGACGTTCCGCCCCGCGTTCGCGCGGAGCTCGCGCGGCAGCATGGCGAGCGTCACCTCCTCGCCGTCGTCCATGACGATGGCGCGACGGATCACGTTCTGCAGCTCGCGCACGTTGCCCGGCCAGTCATGCGCCCGGAGCAGGGCCATCGCGTCGGGCGCGAAGCGCGTGAAGCGGCGGCCTTCCTCCGCGGCGAAGCGCCGGAGGAAGGCGAGCGCCAATGTCTCCAGGTCCTCGCCGCGCTCGCGCAGCGCCGGCAGCCGGATCGGCAGCACGTGCAGGCGATAGAACAGGTCCTGCCGGAAGCGCCCGGCGGCGACCTCGGCGAGCGGGTCGCGATGGGTGGCGCAGACGATGCGTATGTCGGCGCGGCGGGCCTGGGTGTCGCCGACGCGGCGGAACTCGCCGGTCTGCAGGAAGCGCAGCAGCTTGGCCTGCAGCGCGAGCTCCATCTCGCCGATCTCGTCGAGGAACAGCGTGCCGCCGGCGGCGGCCTCGGCTGCGCCGACGCGGTCCTCGGCGGCGCCGGTGAAGGCGCCGCGCACATGGCCGAAGATCTCGCTCTCCATCAGCTCGCGGGGGATGGCGCCGCAGTTGAGCGCGAGGAACGGTTTGCCCGCGCGCCCTGAGCGGGCGTGGAGCGCCTCCGCGCAGAGCTCCTTGCCGGAACCGCTCTCGCCGGTGATGAACACCGGCGCGCGCGACGGCGCGATGCGGGCGATCTCCTCATAGACCCGGCGCATCGGCTCGGAGGCGCCGACGAAGCCGGAGAAATCCTCGGGCTCGGGCGCGGGGGGCGCAGCGCGCGCGGCGCGCTCGGAGAAGCGCGGCGTCAGGCGGCGGGCGAGGGAGTCCGGCGAATAGGGCTTCAGCACGAAATCGACCGCGCCGCGCCGCATCGCCTCGACCGCCAGCCCGACGGAGCCGGAGCCGCTGGTGGCGACCACGGTCAGGCCTTCGCCGACGAAGCGCTCGATCAGCGCGAGCGCCGCGCGGTCCGGCGCGTCCACGACCGCGATCTCGGCGGCGCGGGCGATGGCGCCGCTCGCTTCCGCCGGCCCAAGCGCCGCGGTGACTTCGCCACCGGCGGTTGCGACGGCGACCGTCGCGACACGCAGCGCGGCCGGGTCCGCGTCGACGATCAGGACGTGCGTCCGCGCGTCAGCCGCTCGGCGAACCTCCGACGTGTGCGCCTGCGCCATCGATCCTCTCGGAAACCTCTGCTCGCGGCCGGCGGCGCCGGACGCGAGCCCAAGGTCGCCGAACAGGGTAAATGAAAGGTGAGCGGGCGTTCGACCGCCGCGGCCGCCGGGGCGATCCTCAGCCCGTGACGGCGGGCGCCGCGTCGTAGCCGGCGTCGCGCACCGCGGCCGCGGCCTCCTCGGCCGTTAGCTTGGTGTCGGCCGAAACGCGGCCGGCAATGCGGTTCACCACCACGACGGCGTCGGCGTCGCGGGCGGCGATCGCGTTCTGGACGGCCTTGGAGCAGCCGTCGCAGGTCATTCCTTCGACGTCGAGCACGATCATCCGGATTTCCTCACGTTGGTTTTTTGCCGCGGTCGCGGATTTTCATATGGGAAGGCGCGGTTCAGCGCGCGAGGACATTGGCCTGTGATTCGCGAATCTGAAATGATTCCGTCTCGCGCGCCCCACGGAAGCACCCGGATGCCCAAGCCTGCCGTTTTCTTCGTCGCCTTCGCGATGGCGGTGACGGCGGCGTGCGTCGGCGTGATCGCGCGCTACGGCCTCGGGCTTGGCGGCGCGGAAAGCGCGCTCGCGGCGCTGTCGGCGCTGGCGCTGATGGCCTTCGCGCACATGGCCTTCGTGCGGCCGCCCGGACTGGACGAGAGCCGGCTCGAAGATCTCGATCGGCTGGCGACGCAGCTCCAGAGCCGCGTCGAGACGCTCGACGTCCGGATCTCGACGCTGGACGCGGCGGTGCAGGAGCGCGCCCGCGCCGCCGCCCGCCCGCTGATGGAGGAGATCGCGGCGCTCGGCGGGCTGGTGACGTCGGTCGCGAAGGAGGTGGCGGCGCACGAGCTGACGCTGAACCGCGTCCATCTCCGCCTCGACGCCATTTCCGAACCGGTCGTGGCGGCCCCGGCGCCTCCGCCCCCCGTCGCGACCGAGCCGCCTCCCGTCCGGGAGCCCGAGCGCGCGCCCGAGCCGCCGGCTCCCCGCGCGGCTCCACGCCGCCGCGCCGCCGCACGCGCGACGCCCGCGGCCCCGAAGCCGCAGGCGCCCGAGGCGTTCGATCCGCTCGACGCCGAGCATGGCGCCGAGGAGCCGGACGGGCCGGTCGACCGCGGCGTCGCCGCCCGCGTCGAGCTCGCGCTGCGCGACGACCGGATCGACTTCTACCTCCAGCCGGTGGTCGCGCTGCCGAACCGCCGCACGCTGCATTACGAGGGGCTGTCGCGCCTGCGCGAGCCGGACGGCATCGCCCTGCCGGAGGAGTTCCTGGCCGTCGCGGCTGCCGAAGGCCGGCTCGGCGAGATCGACCGCCGCGCCATCGCTCGCGGCGCGCGGGTCGCGGCGCGGCTGATTGCGAGCGGGCGGACCGTCGGCGTGTTCGTCAACATCGCCGCGAGCACGCTCGGCGACGAGGGCGCCGTCAGCGAGCTGATCGACATCGCGGAGCGGACGCCGGAGGTCGCGCGCGCGCTGACGCTCGAGCTGACGCAGGAGGCGTTCGAGGGACTGGACCAGGCCGGGCGCGAGACCCGCAAGGCGCTGAGCGAGCGCGGCTGGCGGTTCTCGATCGACCAGGCGACCGATCTCAGGATCGAGCCGCGCGATCTCGCCCGCCGCGGCGTGCGCTTCGTCAAGGTTCCGGCCGCGGCGCTGCTCGACCCCGAGGCCGCGCGCGGCCTGGCGATCCACCCGTCCGACCTGTCCAGCCTGCTGCTTCGCCACGGCGTCGACCTGATCGCCACCCATGTGGAGGAGGAGCGCGAGGTGCCGGAGCTGCTCGACCACGAGGTCAGGGCCGCGCAGGGGCATCTGTTCGGCGTGCCGCGCCCGGTGCGCGAGGACCCGCCGGCGGCGCCCGAGCCGGCACGCGCCGAGAGCCAGCCGCGCCGGTTCCAGCCGCGGCCGTTCGTGCGCCGCGCTTGACGGGGCTGCGGCCCGGGCTTAGCCGGGCCCTCATGTCCGATGCTTTTTCCGAATCCCCGGTGTTCGCCCGGTTCGCGCCGCTCGCCTCGGCCTATGACGTCGCGCTCTGCGACGTCTGGGGCGTGCTGCATGACGGCCTCACCGCCCACGCCGCCGCAAGCGACGCGCTGACCCGCTTCCGCGCCGGAGGAGGCGCCGTGGTGCTGGTCTCCAACGCGCCGCGCCCCTCCGACTGGGTGGTGTCCCATCTCGACGGCTACGGCGTGCCGCGCAGCGCCTGGGACGCGGTCATCACCTCCGGCGACGTCACGCGCCACATGCTGGCCGAGCGTGGCGTCTCGCGGGTCCATCACATCGGGCCGGACCGCGACGTGCCGCTGTTCGGCGACGAACGCATCGAGCGCGTCGCTGCCGAGGAGGCGCCGGTCGCGGTCGTCACCGGCCTCGTCCATGACGACGTCGAGGTCCCCGAGGACTACCGCCCGAGGCTCGAGGCGCTGAAGGCGCGCGGCACGCCGCTGATCTGCGCGAACCCCGACCTTGTGGTGCAGATCGGCGACCAACTGCTGTGGTGCGCCGGCTCGATCGCCGACATGTATCGCGACATGGGCGGCGAGACCCATTACGCCGGCAAGCCCTACGCGCCGATCTATGACGCCGCGCTCGGCCTCGCCTCCGACATCCTCGAGCGCAACGTCGACCGCGAGCGGGTCATCGCCATCGGCGACGCGGTGCGCACCGACCTCGCCGGCGCGACGGCGGCGGGCCTCGACTGCCTGTTCGTGGCGGACGGCATCCACGCCGAGGAGCTCGGCCGCGGCGCTCCCGACCCCGAGAAGCTCGCCGCGCTGTTCGCCGCCCACGGCTATCACCCTGTCGCGGTGACGCCCCAGCTGACGTGGTGAGCGGGCAGGGTCGTCCGGTCCTGCGGCTTGAGCCTCACCCTTCCTCGGCCTGGGCGGCGGCGCGCCAGCCGATGTCGCGGCGGCAGAAGCCCTCGGGCCAGTCGATCAGGTCAACCGCGGCGTAGGCGTTCATCTGGGCCTCGGCCGCGTCGGCGCCGATGGCGGAGACCGCGAGCACCCGCCCGCCGACGGCCAGCAGGCGATCGCCGTCGCGCGCGGTGCCGGCGTGGTACACGGTGACGCCCGGCCGGGCCGCGGCCTTCGCGATCCCGCGGATCTCCGACCCCTTCTCATAGGCGCCGGGATAGCCCTTCGCCGCCATCACCACGGCGAGCGCGGTCTCGCGGGCGAAACGGGGCTTGCGGGCGGCGAGATCGCCGTCGACCGCCGCGAAGAGCAGGTCGAGCAAGTCGTCCTTCAGGCGCGGCAGCACCACCTGCGCCTCGGGATCGCCGAAGCGCGTGTTGTACTCGACGAGCTTCGGGCCGTCCGAGGTCAGCATCAGCCCGGCGTAGAGGAAGCCGACGAACGGGTCGCCCGCCTCCGCCATGGCCTTCAACGTCGGCCGCACGATGCGCGCCATCGCGTCCTCGGCGAGCGCGGGGCTGAGCGCCGGCGCCGGCGAGTAGGCGCCCATGCCGCCGGTGTTCGGCCCCTCGTCGCCGTCATAGGCGCGCTTGTGGTCCTGCGCGTCGCCGAACAGGAGCGCGGTCGTCCCGTCGCACAGGGCGAACAGGCTCGCCTCCTCGCCCTCCATGAACTCCTCGACCACCGCCTCGGCGCCGTCGCTTTCGAACAGCGCGTCGACGGCCGCGTGCGCGTCGTCCAGCGTCTCGGCCACCACCACGCCCTTGCCGGCGGCGAGGCCGTCGGCCTTCACCACCACGGGCGCGCCGAAGGCGTCGACGGCGGCGTGGGCCGAGGCCGCGTCGCGGCAGTGGCGGAAGCCCGCGGTCGGGATGCCGTGTTCGGCGCACAGCGCCTTGGTGAAGGCCTTGGAGCCTTCGAGCCGGGCGGCGGCCTTGCTCGGGCCGAACGCCTTGATTCCGGCGTCCGCGAGACGGTCGACGACGCCCGCCACGAGCGGCGCCTCGGGGCCGACCACCACGAGGTCGACGGCCTCGGCCTTGGCCAGCGCCACGATCCCGTCGAGGTCGTCGACGGAGACGTCGCGTAGCTCGGCGTGCTCCGCGATGCCTGGGTTTCCCGGCGCGGCGATGAGGCGCGTGAGCCGCGGGCTCTTCGCGAGGCTTGCGGCGAGCGCGTGCTCGCGGCCGCCGGAGCCGAGAAGGAGAACGATCATGGGGCCTCGCGCGGGCGTCGACGTGGTCGGTGTCGCGCCGTTCTAGAGGCTGTCGGGTGCGATGGCCATGGCCCATGCGCGCCCCGCCATGACAAGGCCGCGCTCCCGGTCGCGGCCGACGGCGGGGCGCGCCGCCGGCCGCGAACTGGACCGGTCGCCCGGCCCGTCAGATCACTCGACGATGACCTTGCCCTTCATCATGGGATGCGGCGTGCAGAGGTAGCTATATTCGCCGGCGACGCCGAACTTGACCGTGTAGGTCTCGCCCTTCGACAGCATCTTGCCCTGCGCCTTCGGGTTGCCCTTGGCGGGACCCTGGCGGAAGTGGACGTTGTGGGCGATGTCGTCGTTGTTGGTCCAGGTCACGCTGTCGCCGACCTTGATCTTAATTTCCGGCGTCGCGAAGGACATCCTCTCGATGCTGACGGCGTTGGCGCTCGCGGCGCCGCCTTCGACGATCTCGATCGGCTCTTCGGCGTAGGCGAAGGACACGGGCAGGGCGACGCAGAGCGCGGCCAGCAGGGCGGTACGCATGACGTTCTCCTCGGTTGCGTTGTTCTCGGCGCGCGCTCGATTACGAGTCGATCGCTCCGGGACTTATCGTTCAACAGGCGCGGATGAGGCGGCGGATTGGAATTAGATTAAACAGTATCCCGATGAACGAAGACGTATCCTCGTCTCCGCTGACCTGGCGCGCATGCGCGGAAATTCAAATAAGACAATCATAACACTCACAATGCGCCGTACCGTCGCAGACGAAATTGTGATCGACTTGGATTTAGACGTCTTCGTATTTGCTGCGACGCAGCAATGTCGCGGCGGCGGCGGGTTTTGGGGTATGAGGGACCGGCGCAGTTCGAAGAGAGGCCCATGACCCTGAGCGACGCCGCAGCCGCGCCTACCAACGCCCGTGACGTCACTGTCTCGGAACTGTCCCAGCAGCTCAAGCGCACGGTGGAGGAGACCTTCGGCCATGTGCGCGTGCGCGGCGAGATTTCGGGCTATCGCGGGCCGCATTCCTCGGGCCACGCCTATTTCGCGCTGAAGGACGAGGGCGCCAAGATCGACGCCGTGGTCTGGCGCGGCGCCTTCGGCAAGCTCCGCTTCAAGCCGGAGGAGGGCATGGAGGTGATCGCCTCCGGGCGGCTCACCACCTATCCCGGCAAGTCCGCCTACCAGATCGTGATCGACCATCTGGAGCCGGCCGGAGTCGGCGCGCTGATGGCGTTGTTGGAGGAGCGCAAGCGCAAGCTACGGGCCGAGGGGCTGTTCGACCCGGACCGCAAGCGCCCGCTGCCTTACCTGCCCCAGGTCATCGGCGTCGTCACGTCTCCGACCGGCGCCGTCATCCGCGACATCCTGCATCGCCTCGCCGACCGCTGCCCCTCGCACGTGCTGGTCTGGCCAGTGCGCGTTCAGGGGGAGACGGCCGCGGCGGAGGTCGCGGCGGCGATCCGCGGCTTCAACGCGCTCGCGCCCGGCGGGCCGATCCCGCGGCCCGACGTGCTGATCGTCGCGCGCGGCGGCGGCAGCCTCGAGGACCTCTGGAGCTTCAACGAGGAGATCGTCGTCCGCGCGGCTGCGGAGAGCGGAATCCCGCTGGTCTCGGCCATCGGCCACGAGACCGACGTCACCCTGATCGACCACGCCGCCGACCGGCGCGCGCCGACGCCGACGGCNGGCGCCCGCCGAGATGGTCGCGCCGGTCCGGGCGGAGCTCGTCGCCTATGTGGCCGAGCTCGGGAGCCGGCTGCGCGGCGCGACCTTCCGCGGGCTCGAGGCCAGGCGCACGGAGCTGCGCTCCGCGGCGCGCGCGCTGCCGGCGCTCGGCGCGCTGCTGCAGGCGCCGCGCCAGCGGCTCGACCATGCCGCCGCGCGGCTCGGCCCCGCGCTCGCCGCCAACGCCGGCCGCCACCGCGCCCGGCTCGCGGCGGCCGGCGCCCGGCTGCAGCCCGCGACGCTCTCGAACCGCATCGCGCTCGGCCGCGAGCGCGCGGATGCGCTGAAGGGCCGGCTTTCCCGCGCCTTCGCCACGCTGGAGCAGCGCCGGCGCGACCGGCTCGCCGGAGCGTGGAAGCTGCTCCGGAGCTACAGCCACGCCGGCGTGCTGGAGCGCGGCTATGCGCTGGCGCTGCGCGAGGGGAGCGGCGAGGTCGTGCGCCGCGCGGGCGAGCTTCAGCCCGGCGACGCGCTTCGGCTCGTTTTCGCGGACGGCGAAGTCGGGGCGACGACGTCCGGCGAGGGACCGACCCGGCCTGCGGAGCCCGCGGCGAAGCGGGAGCCGAGGGCGCGGAAGCCCGGGCCGGCCGGGCAGCCCGACCTGTTCGGCGGATGAGCGCGCGCCGCATCGGCCTCGCGCTTGGGGGCGGCGGCGCGCGCGGCCTCGCCCATATCCATGCGCTGCAGGCGTTCGACGATCTCGGCGTCCGTCCGTCCGCGATCGCCGGCACGTCGATCGGCGCGATCTACGGCGCGGCCTACGCCTCCGGCCTGAGCGCCGCGGAGCTGCGCGCCCACACCGCGGCGATGCTCCGGACGCGCGGCGACGTGGTCGGCAAGTTCTGGAAGGCGAGGGTCGGCCGGCTGCCGGACCTGTTCGGCGCGGGCTCGCGCAACCCGGTGCTGCTCGACGCCGAGACGCTGATGGGTCTGTTCCTGCCCGAGGGCGTGGCGGAGACGTTCGAGGAGCTTGCGATCCCGTTCGCGGCGATCGCGACCGACTTCTTCGCCCGCGCCGAGATCGTGTTCCGCGACGGACCGCTCAGGCCGGCGGTCGCGGCGTCAATGGCGATCCCCGGCCTGTTCCGACCGGTCGTCCACCGGGATCGGACTCTGATCGACGGCGCCATGACCAACCCCCTTCCGTTCGACGTGCTGGGCGACGTGGACGCCGTGATCGCGGTCGACGTCACCGGCGGGGCGGTGCTCGACAGACCCCGTCCGCCCAATGCGATGGAGATCGGGCTCGGCTCGGTTCAGATCATGCAGGCGACGATCGTGGCTCTGAAGCTCGAACGCCGCGCGCCGGACGCGGTGATCCGCCCCCATGTGGAGGCGATCACGCTGCTCGATTTCCTGAAGACCTCCGCCGTGCTGCGCGCGACCGAACATGCGCGTGAGGAGACCAAGCGGGCGATCGAGGCGGCGCTGGGCTGAGAATTATTGCGAATATTAACTCCGTATCATCATTTATTCTCTGCAGCGATGCGTTTGGTCCAGGAAGCTATCTGTCGTCCAAGATCTGTAGCGATCACGTTTGAGAGTTCTTGTCTGTCGTTTCCGGACCAAAATTCGAACATCCCTATCTGTCCTCCCGTTTTATAGGCGTCGGGGTGCTTGCTGATTGTGGAAAAGTTTTCAGTGCACTCTCGGTCAAAAGTCATTTTATCAAGATTTATTTTTCCCGTGGCCATCTTATCATAGGGGACTATCTCCTGTCGGAAATATCTATAATGTCTTCCGGCAAAGTCATACTCGATCTGCATGCAATTCTGTAGATATGTTAACTTTTGTTCCACGTTATGTGCGTGCAAATTGCGTAAAATTTCGTCGATTTTCTCTCGAAACGAGTCGGCTTGATCTTCCAGCGGAAACGAGAAGATCAGCTTGTCGCCCCCGTGCGCCGCGTAGACAACTCCGGGCGTGGTGCTCGCATACCGACCGTGCAGCTGATAATTGCCATTCCATTTCAGAAATGTTTCTATCATAATATACAGTTTTATTTCTATATTTTCTACATTATCGGTGTTGCTTATAAGATTGAGGATTCCATTTTCCATTACCCATGAAGATTTATGGGGGGCGTCCTCTTTTATGTCGAGTACGTTCCTGCATTCTTTCATGGCTCCTTCATAAAATTTCGACGACATTTTTCCGAGAATAATATTCTCGGAGCTGCTGTCGACTTCGATCGAACCGTCGGCTCGTACAATCACTCCTTGGCCGGAGCCGGATACTTTTCCGCTCAGCTTTTCCTTCACGGCAGTAGAAAATTCGGAGGTGATCTCGGATTTGTTTCCTCCCGACGCCTCCAAGCAGGCGAGGTAGTCGCTCATTTTCTGCGATACGCAGTATGACGCTCGAGGTTGAAATCCCTCTCTACATTCGGGTGCGGACCATGCATCAGGCGATGCCGCGATTGCGAAGAAAAAAATCAATAAAAAGCGCGCACCCATGCCGTCCCCGCAAAGGCTGTGTGATCCTGATTATAGTAGAACAGAAAATCCCACTACAACCAAGACGATTTGGGGGCTGCGAAAGATCGCGTAACGCGCCGCGAAGGCGTCGTCCTGGTCTAAAAAGTCAGCGGTCTTGGAAATGCCGGCGCAGCAGCGCCATGTTGCGGCGGTTGGCCTTGAAGGCGACGTCGAACACCGAGCCCAGGATCGGCACGCTGCCGACCACGGTGTCGAGCGCCACGTTGCCGACCATGCGGGCGAGCACGTGGCCGGGCGCGCCGAGCTCATGCGCGCGCTTGATCATGTAGCCTGAGACAAGCGCCGCCGAGAGATCGCCCGCGACCGGCACGAGGCCGACGAGGGCGTCGACGCCGAAGCGCCAGTTGGTGCCGGGAATCCGCCAGCGCGAGTCCAGCAGATGCGCGAGCCGATCGAGCTCGTCGAGTGTCTCGGCGTGGCCGGGCTCGCGGGGCATGCGTCCGGCGAAGCCGGTCGCGGCGCGCGCGTTCATTTGCGGATGATGACCCAGATGGCGTGGATGATGCCCGGGATGTACCCGAGGATGGTCAGCAGGATGTTGAGCCAGAAGTGCAGGCCGATGCCCACCTGCAGGAACACGCCGAGAGGCGGCAGCAGAATGGCGATCAGGATGCGGACGACGTCCATGAAACTTCCTCTCAAGAATGCCCAGCCCGACAACGCGCCAGACGCGTTCCGGTTCACACGCCCGACATGGGGTCTCTTCGCGCGCGGAAGAAGGCCCTGAGGAGTTCGGCGGATTCGGTTTCGCCGATGCCGGGATAGACCTCGGGAGCGTGGTGGCAGGTCGGCTGCCCGTAGAGCCTCACGCCCGAGGTGACGGCGCCGCCCTTCGGGTCCTCCGCGCCGAAATAGAGCCGCCGGATGCGGGCGAAGGAGATCGCCCCGGCGCACATTGGGCAGGGCTCCAGCGTCACGTGCAGGTCGCAGCCGACGAGCCGCTCGCTGCCGACCGCGACGCAGGCGGCGCGGATCGCCAGGATCTCGGCGTGCGCGGTCGGGTCGTTGAGCTCGCGGGTGCGGTTTCCGGCGGCTGCGATGACGGCGCCGTCGCGGGTCACCACGGCGCCCACCGGCGTCTCGCCGCGCGCCGCGGCGGCCCGCGCCTCGTCGAGCGCCCGCGCCATCGGCGTCACGGCCGTCTTCGCCCTCGTAAACCCGTCGCTCACGTGCTATCGCCCGCTCGTCATGACAGATGAAACCGACCGCACCGACGCCCCGCATCCGGGCGCCGAGGACAGGACCGCCTCGCCGCCCGGCGAGCGCGTCGCCAAGGTGATCGCCCGCGCCGGCCTTGGCTCGCGCCGCGAGGCCGAGGCCTGGATCGCCGCCGGCCGCGTCGCGGTCAACGGCGCGGTGATCGACGCCGCCGCCCGCAACGTCACGCCCGCGGACCGCGTGACGGTCGACGGCCGCGCCTTGCCCGCCCGCGAACGCACGCGGCTCTGGCTCTACCACAAGCCGCGCGGCTATGTGACCACCACGCACGATCCCGAAGGCCGCGAGACGGTGTTCGAGATCCTTCCGCCCGCGATGCCGCGGGTGGTGACGGTCGGCCGGCTCGACATCAACACCGAAGGCCTGCTGCTGCTCACCAACGACGGCGGCCTGTCGCGCGTGCTGGAGCTGCCCGAAACCGGCTGGCTGCGCCGCTACCGCGTGCGCTGCTTCGGCCGGGTGACCCAGGACAAGCTCGACGCGCTCAAGGACGGCGTGACCATCGACGGCTTCCACTACGGCGGCATCGAAGCGACGCTGGAGCGCCAGCTCAACGACAATTGCTGGCTGCAGATCGGGCTGCGCGAGGGCAAGAACCGCGAGGTCAAGCGCGTCGCCGAGCATCTTGGCCTCGCCGTCAGCCGCCTGATCCGCATCTCCTTCGGGCCGTTCCAGCTCGGCGACCTCGGCGAGGGCGCGGTCGAGGAGGTGCGCACCCGCACGCTCGCCGACCAGCTCGGCAAGCGGCTCGCCGAAGAGGCCGGCTGCGACTTCGAGGCGTCGGCGTTCGACCATGGCGAGGACGCGCCGCTCGCGACCGGCGGCCGCGGCGCAGGCCGCAAGTCCGGCCCGGAGGCGCGCGCGACCGCCGAGCGCGACCGGCTCAAGGATCCGTCGCAGCGCGTCGGCCGGCGCGCCCCGGTCGCCCGGCCCCGCGACATGGCGGCGCCCGCCGCCGCCGGCCCGAGCGAGGAGCGCGCGCCGGTGAAGAAGCGCGCGGGCTCCGTCGCCGACCGCAAGGGCCGCGCCGTCAAGGTGGAGCGAGTCGAGCGCGGCGAGGCCGATCCCGCGCCGAAGCGCGTGCGCCGCAGCGATCCGGCGGCCGCCGAGCGTTTCGGCGCCGCAGGCCGCGCCCCGCGCCCGCCGCGCGCCGACGCCAAGGCCGGAGCCAAGCCCGGAGCAAAGGCCGGCGGTCGTTCCGATGGTCCCGATCGCGGTCCGCGTCGCGACGACCGAGGCGAGCGCCCGGCGCGCGGCCCCCGTCCGTTCGCGCGGAACGAGGGCGGCGAGCGTCCGCTCGGCCGTCCGGATCGCGGAGACCGGCCCGAGCGCGGCGAACGCGCGGCTCGCGGCCCCCGCCGCGAGGCTGGCGGCGACCGTCCCGCGCGCTCCCCGCGCCCGTTCGATCGGAGCGAGGGCGGCGAGCAGCCCCGCGCCCGTCCGGAGCGTGTCGAGCGCGGCGAACGTTCCGAGCGTCCGGCCCGGTCCGGGGCGGGCGGCGAGCGTCCCCCGCGCGCCCCGCGCCCCGATCGTCGGGAGGCTCCCGGCGGCGAACGTCGTCCCGCGGCGCCGCGGACCTCAGCGCCGCGCTGGCGCGACGACGCCGCGACGTCGGAACGCCGTGAGCGCCCCGAGGGCGCGCGCGCGCCGCGCCGGACCGACGGCGAGCGGCCGGAACGGCCGCAGGGGGAACGCCGCTCGGGTCCTCCGCGCAGCGACCGCCCGCGCGCCGATCGTCCCGCGGGCGACCGCCCCGCCGGCGACCGTCCGAAATTCGCGGGCCGTCCGCGCAGCGACGGCGACGCGCCGCGTGGCGACGGCCGTCCGCGCGGGGCGAAGCCCGGCGGCGGCGGAAAGCCGGGCGGCAAGCCCGGAGGCTTCAAGCCGCGCGGCCCGGGCGGAAAGCCCGGCGGCGGGGGCAGGCCTGCTGCGGGTAGACCTGCCGGGGGCAAGCCCGGCGGCGGCAAGGGACGGCCGGGCGGTGCGGATCGTCGGCGGTAAGTTCAAGGGCCGCGCGCTCAAAGGTCCGGCGGCGGACTCGCGCGCGATCCGTCCCACGACCGACCGGCTGCGTGAGGCGGTGTTCAACGTGCTGGCCCACGCCTATGGTGATCCGGCCGATGGCGCGCGCGCGCTCGACCTGTTCGCCGGCACCGGCGCGCTCGGCATCGAGGCGCTGTCGCGCGGGGCGCGCTACGCGCTGTTCGTGGACGAGGGCGCGGAGGCGCGCGCCTGCCTGCGCGCCAATGTCGAGGCTTTCGGCCTCGGCGGCGTGAGCCGCATCGCCCGCCGCGACGCGACGCATCTCGGGCCCATCGGCGCGGTCGCGCCCTTCGACCTCGTCTTCGCCGATCCGCCCTACGGCCGCGGCCTCGGTGAACGCGCGCTCGCCTCCGCCCGCGACGGCGGCTGGCTGAAGCCCGGCGCCCTCGTCGTCTGGGAGGAGGCGGCCAACGCCGACGCCGCGACGCCCGCCGGCTTCGAGGAGCTCGAAACCCGCGCCTATGGCGACACCAAGGTGATGATTCTGAGGGCGTCTCCGCCCGCATAAGGGCGGCGTTAAGCGGTCCCAGCCTAGCGTCTCCCGGGGATGCGGGAGACGGGCGGCATGACGGCGGCGGATATCGAGGGCGTGGCGGCGGGCCGGCGCGCGGTCGTGGGCGCGGCGACGGTGTTCACCGCGGCGATCGGACTCTCCGCCTTCCTGCTGTTCGCCGTGCAGCCGATGTTCGCCAAGATGGTGCTGCCGACGCTCGGCGGCGCGCCGGGCGTGTGGTCGGTCGCCATGGTGTTCTTCCAGGCGCTGCTGCTCGGCGGCTACGCCTATGCGCATCTCATCACCCGCACGCTGACGCTCAGGAACGCCGTGATCGCGCATCTGGCCGTGCTCGGGGTCGGCTTCGCCGTCCTGCCGATCGCGGTCGCCGCGGGCTGGGGGCGTCCGCCCGCCGACGGCGAGGCGATCTGGCTGCTCGGCCTGTTCGGGGCGTCGGTCGGCCTGCCGTTCTTCGCGCTCTCGGCCAACGGACCGCTGCTGCAGGCGTGGTTCGCGGCCTCGCGTCGCGAAGGCGCGTCCGATCCCTACTTCCTCTACGCCGCCTCGAACCTCGGCTCGGTCGGCGCGCTCGTCGCCTATCCGCTCGTCGCCGAACCGCTGATGGCGCTCGCCGGGCAGAGCCGGCTGTGGACCGCCGGCTACGCCGTGCTGATCGGGCTGATCGCGCTCGCAGGCTTCGCCGCGCTGCGCGGCGGGGGGGCGGCGGCGGCCCCGGCCGCGCGCGACGCGGCGTCGTCCGGCCGCTGGCCGGCCTGGGTCGGGCTCGCCTTCGTGCCTTCGGCGCTGCTGGTCGCCGTCACCGCGCACATCACCACGGACGTCGCGGCGGCGCCGCTGCTGTGGGTCGCGCCGCTCGCGCTGTTCCTGCTCACCTTCGTCGCGGCGTTCCGCGCGAAGCCGCTGATCGCGCCGAAGCCGCTCGCCTTCGTGCAGGTCGCGCTCACCGCCGCCGCCTTCGTCTCGCTGATGTCGGACTGGCCGATCGCGGTGGCGCTGCCGCTCCATCTCGCGCTGCTGACCGCCGTCGCCCTCACCGCGCACGGCCGGCTCTACGCGCTGAGGCCGGCCGCCGGCGACCTCACGCGCTTCTATCTGTTCATGTCGCTCGGCGGCGTGCTCGGCGGCTCCTTCGCCGCGCTCGTGGCCCCGCGCCTGTTCTCGACCGTCGCCGAATACCCGCTGTTGCTCGCGGCCGCCGCGCTCTGCCTGCCGGGCCTCGCGCTCAAGGGGGAGGACCGCCGCGACCTGGTCGCGATTGGCGTGATCGCTTTCGGGGCCGTCGCCCTCGGCGCGCTCTACGCCGCGATCGAACCGTCCGCCGGCGTCGGCGTGCATGTGGCGCTGACGCTCGCCTTCGCCGGCGGGATGGTCGTGCTCTGGGGCCGGCCCGCGCGCGTGGTCCCGCTTGCGCTCGGCGCCGCCCTGGTCGCCTGCGGGGTGACGCCCGGCGCGCAGCGCGGCGAGAGCCTGCGCTCGTTCTTCGGCGTGCACCGCGTCTCGCCGACCGCCGACGGCCGTTTCGTGACGCTCGTGCACGGCAACACCATCCACGGCGCCATGCGCGTCGCGAACGACGACGGCTCACCTTACGAGGGCGCGCCGGAGCCGACCACCTACTACACCCGCGAAGGCGCGCTCGGGCAGGGCGTCGCGGCGATCCGCGCGGCCCGCGGCGGCTCGCTCGGGGAGGTCGCCGTCATCGGGCTCGGCAGCGGCAGCCTCGCCTGCCATCGTCTCGCGGGCGAGACCTGGCGCTTCCTCGAGATCGACGACACCGTGATCCGGCTGGCCCGGCCGGGCGGCCGTTTCCCGTTCGTGGGCGCCTGCGCGCCCGACGCGCCGCTCGTGCTGGGCGACGCCCGCCTCACCATGGCCGACCAGCCGGGAGGCTTCGGCCTCGTGGTGGTCGACGCCTTCTCGTCCGATGCCATCCCGGCCCATCTGATGACCCGCGAGGCGCTGGCGCTCTACCGCTCGAAGCTCGCGCCCGGCGGCGCGATCCTGATGCACGTCTCGAACCGGCACCTCGAGCTCGCGCCGATCCTCGCCCGGGTGGGCGCCGATCTCGGGCTCGCCACATGGCTCCGGCGCGAGGGCGACCTCGACGAGCCGATCTCCGCGCGGATGCGCACCAGCGTCACGGCGGTGATGCTGGCGGCGAACGACGCCGACGTCGGACCGATCGCGACCGGAACGGGCTGGACGCGCGTCGCGCCGGACATGGCGCGCCGGCCCTGGACCGACGACTTCAGCAACATCCTCGAGGCCTTCGCCCGCTGAGGAGGCGTTCCGCGCCTCACAGGGCCGGATCGGCCACGGCGCGGGGGTACCAGAATTCGAGCTGGCCCGGCGGCGCCTTGTAGCTGGTGATGGTCTTGACCACGACGTCGTCGAAACCGTTCGCGCGGGCGACGCCGGCGATCCTCTCGGCGAAATCCTTGTCGCCGTCGTTGAAGTAGCGCAGCTCCGCCTTGGGCGGCGCGCGCACCCCGACGATCTCGACCCCCGGCGTCTTCACCCCCGCCTGCTTCAGCGCGGCGAGGAAGGGGCCGGCGCCGTTCTTCTGCGCCAGCGTCGAGGCCTGCACGTAGACGGTTGCGGCGGACTGCGGATCGGCCGGCCGCGGCGCGGCTCCCGCGAGCGCTTCCGGCAGGATGGCGGAGGAGCGGGCGTTCGAGAGGCGGATGTTGTTCTCGGTGGAGCGCGCCACCACCTGGCCGACCGCGTTCTCGATCTCGCCCGGCGTCTTCAGCACGCCGGTGACGAAGGCGAGCACGAGCCCAAGGATGCCGACCAGAAAGGTGCGGTAGATATATTTGCGGATCTCGGCGGGCAGGCGCCGCAGGCCGAACAGGTCCAGTACGATCGCGAGGGTGAGCGCGACGATCAGCACGGCGACCGAATAGACGATCACCTGCGTCAGGATGAGCCGCTCGATTCCCATGGCGGATGGTCTCCTGACCGGACCCAACCGGCGGCCGGGGCTCGCGACGGCGGCGCTTCGCTTAGGTCTCTTTTTGGTATCAGGCTCCTACCGGAGTCAACGTCGATCTGCGCCTGTCCTCAGGGCTCCTCGAACACGACCCTGTTCCGCCCGGACGCCTTGGCGGCGTAGAGCGCCGCGTCCGCGCGGGCGAAGAGATCGTCCGGCGCGCGGTCGTCGTCGCGCAGCAGCGCGACGCCGAGGCTGACGGTCACCCCGAGCGTGACGGCGCCGGCGACGATCGGGGCGCCCGCGACCGCCGCGTGCAGGCGCTCCGCGACGGCCTGGGCCTCCGCGCGGCCGGCCCGCGGCAGCAGCGCGGCGAACTCTTCCCCGCCGACCCGCGCGAGCATGTCGTCGCGCCGCAGCGCGCGGGCGGCGCGCTCGGCCACCGCCCGCAGCGCGTCGTCTCCCGCGGCGTGGCCGAAGCGGTCGTTGATGGCCTTGAAGTGGTCGATGTCGAGCACGATCAGCGCGAGAGGACCGCCGCCGGCGCGCGCCGCCGCGACGTCATGGGCGAGCCGTTCGACGAAGCGCCGGCGGTTCGCCGCGCCGGTCAGCGCATCCGTCCGCGCCGCCGAGCGGAGCTCCGCCTCCAGCCGGCGCTGTTCTGTCACGTCCCACAGGACGAGGGCGTAGCGTTCGCCGAGGAAGCGGTAGAAGAACTGGATGACGCGGTCGCCGCCGTCGCGCGTGCGCACGGTCCATTCGGCCATGTGGGCGCGGGACGGGTCGGCGCGCGCCGCGGCGACCGTGCGCCGCCATTCCCCGCGCGCGCTCCGGCGCGCCTCGGCGTCGGGAAAGGCCAGCCGCCACCAGTGGTCGTGATGGGCGATCGCGACGCCAGCGTAATCGAACAGCGCGTCCGAGGCGCTGTTGTAGAACAGGGCGTTGAAGTCGCGATCATAGAGCTCGACGCCGACGGGGAGCGACTCCAGCACGGCGCGCATCTCCGCCCGTTCGTCGGCCGCGCCGGCGGCCGCTGCCTCGGGGCGGAGCGTCGCGACCACGAGGCCGGGGTCCTTCGGATCGCGTGCGAGCTCGAACCGGACCGCGCCCGCCGCCCCGCAGTCGAGCGTCACGCCTGCGCCGGCTCCGTTCAGCGCCATCGCTCCGATCGTCCGCGCGAGCGCGGCCGCGGCGTCCGGCCCCAGCGCCGCCGCGAGCCGGCGTCGCGCCGCCGTCCGCTCGCCGAGCAGCCGCCGCGCGGCGGGGTTGGCGGCGAGGATCACGGCGTCGTTCCCCGCCGCGATCACGATCACCGGGCTCGCTATCGCCTCGATCAGCCGCCGTTCGCGCGCGGAGAGCGTCGGGTCCGTCGCCATGCGCAGGGCCGCCCGCTCGCCGCCGCCGTCACCGGGGGTACCAGAACTCCATCTGGCCGGGCGGCGCGGTGTAGTTCGCGATCGTCTTCACCACCGAGCCCTTCAGCCCGTGCTGGGCCGCGAGTGCCGCGACCTGGTCGGCGAGCGGCCTGTCGGCGTCGTTGAAGTAGCGCACTTCGGGCTCCGCCGGAGAGCGGCCGGAGATGACCTCGATGCCCGGCGACTGGAAGCCGGCCGCCCTCAGCGTCCGCCACAGGTTCTCCGCGGCGAAGCGGGCGTCCATGTCGGGGACCTGGATGTAGACGGTGCCGACCTGCCCGACCGGAACCTGGCCCGAGTCCGAGGCCACGATCGCGCTGTTGCGGGCCTGGAACGCCTTGGCGCTCTCGGCGGCGGCGGCGACCTGCGTGGCGGCCGCGTCCGGCGGCTGCAGCGCGCCCGCGAGCCAGCCCGCGATCAGCCCGACGCCGGCGAGCGCGTAGACGCCGTAGAGCGCGGTGCGCAGCAGCTTCGGCACGGCGATGAGCCGCACCGCGGTGAGCGCGACGATCACCGTCAGCGCGACGAACAGGCCGAGCAGCGCATAGACGGCGGCGAGGCGGATCAGCAGATCGGCGGCGGTCTGTTCCAGCATGGCGGCCTTCCCCGGCGATTCGACGAACGTCGATCCTGTGTGCGGGAGGAGGACGGCGCGATCAACCCATCCGACGTCACCTGCGGCCGAACAGCTTTTCGAGGTCGGCGACGGCGAGCCGCACGAAGGTGGGGCGGCCGTGGTTGCAGGTCGAGGCGGCGGGCTCGGCCTCGATCGCGCGCAGCAGCGCGTTCATCTCGTCGGGCTTGAGCTTGCGGCCGGCGCGCACCGAGCCGTGGCAGGCGACCGTCGCGAGGATGTGGTCGAGCCGGCGCGCCACCGGCGCCGCTTCGGCGTCGCCCTCGGCGAGCGCCTCCGCCACGTCGCGCAGCAGCGCGGCGCCGTCGCAGGGGCCGAGCGGCGCGGGCGTCGCGCGCACCAGCACCGCGCCGGGCCCGAAGCCTTCGACCGCGAGGCCGAGCCCGGCAAGCAGGTCGGCCGCGGCCAGCACCCGCTCGGCGTCGGCGGGGTCGAGGTCGACCACGTCCGGGACCAGCAGCTCCTGGCGCGGCACGCCGGAGGCGGCGCGCAGGCGCTTCAGCTCCTCGTACTTCAGGCGCTCATGCGCCGCATGGGCGTCGACCAGCACGACGCCGTCGCGGGTTTCGGCCAGCACATAGGTGTCGTGCAGATGGGCCTTGGCGGCGCCGAGCGGGCGGTCGAGCGCGGCGTCGGGGGCGGCCGCGGCGACCTGTGGGTCGGCGGCGGGGGGTAGGTCAACCAGATCGACCGAGAACCCCGCCTGCGCCGCTTCGCCGAAGCCGCGCCGCGGGGCGGGCTGCGGCCAGCGCGTCGGCGCCGCCGGCCGCGCGGCGGGCCGGTGGCCGAAGGGCGCGGCGGCGAAGCGCGCCAGCTCCGCCCCGCCGGCGGCGTAGGGCGCCGGGCCGCGCTCGGCGAGCGCCGCCCGCACGGTGGAGATCAGCAACGCCCGGATCAGGCCGGGATCGCGGAACCGCACCTCGGCCTTGGCCGGGTGCACGTTAACGTCGACCTCGCCGGCGCCGACGCGGATGTCGAGCGCCGCGACCGGCCAGCGGTCGCGCGGCGTCACGTCCTGATAGGCCGCCTTGAGCGCGCCGACGAGCAGGCGGTCGCGCACCGGGCGCCCGTTGACGGAGAGGTGGATCGCCGCGGCCGTCGCGCGGTGCAGGTGGCTGAGCCCCACATGGCCGGCGATCCCGGCGCCCTCGCGCGTCCCCGCGATCGCGACGACCGCCTCGGCGACCTCCGCGCCTAGGACCTGCGCCATGCGCTCGGCGCGGCCGGCGTCGTCGTCGGAGACGGCGGGAAAGCGCAGCGTCCGGTCTTCGAGCGTGAGCGTCCAGTCCACCTGCGGCGCGGCGAGCGCGAGCCGGCGCACCACTTCGGCCGCGGCCTGGCCCTCGGCGCGGTCGGTCTTCAGGAACTTGGCGCGCGCAGGGGTCGCGAAGAACAGGTCGCGCACGGTGATGCGCGTGCCGTGGGGAAGCGCCGCGGGCTCGGGCTCGGACTTGACGCCGCCTTCGACCGACAGCCGCCAGCCGTGGGCTGAACCGGCGGTTCGGGTCTCGATCCCGAGCCGCGCCACCGCGCCGATCGAGGGCAGCGCCTCGCCGCGGAAGCCCATGGTCGCGATCCCGACGAGATCGGCGTCGGAGGCGATCTTCGAGGTCGCGAACCGCTCCACCGCGAGCGTCAGGTCGTCGCGCTCCATGCCGCAGCCGTCGTCGGCGACGCGGATCAGCCGCGCGCCGCCGCCC
Source organism: Methylopila henanensis (assembly GCF_042681025.1). Lineage (NCBI taxonomy): Bacteria > Pseudomonadati > Pseudomonadota > Alphaproteobacteria > Hyphomicrobiales > Methylopilaceae > Methylopila > Methylopila henanensis. Next base: position 499,443 of record NZ_JBHUER010000010.1, on the reverse strand, counting down.
TGCAGCGCCACCTCGATCCGGCGCGCGCCGGCGTCAAGCGCGTTCTCGGCCAGCTCCTTCACGACGGACGCCGGGCGCTCCACCACCTCGCCCGCGGCGATGCGGTTCGCGACGACGTCGGAGAGCAGGCGGACGGGCATCGGCGAGCGTGGTGTCTCTGGGCTGGCGAGTCGGGGGCCAGTCTAGAGGCTGTCGCGGGGCATGGACATGGCCCGGAGCCGCGGCTCCGGGCCGGGGCTCGCTTGCTTTCGCGCCCGGAGAGCTTTGCGTCGGCGCAGGGGCTGGGAACCGGCGCGCCCGCGCTATTTGACGCATCCCTCGGGCGGCGCGAAGGTCGGCCCAACAAGATCAGGCCGAGGGAGGCTCAGTTGCCGGAAACGCAGCCAAGCGCGCGATGCATCGTGGTGATGGGGCCGTCCGGGGTTGGCAAAACCACCGTCGCCAAGGCGCTGGCGGGCCGGCTCGGCTGGCTGTTCGCGGAGGCCGACGAGTTCCACCCGCCGGCGAACATCGAGAAGATGTCGGCCGGCGTCCCGCTCAATGACGACGATCGCGCCCCTTGGCTCGCGAGCATCCGCGACTGGATCTCGGACCACGCCTCGGCCGGATCGTCCAGCGTCGTCACCTGTTCGGCGCTGAAGCGGCGTTACCGCGAGGTCCTGCGCGGCGCGACCGTCGAGCTCAGCTTCGTCGAGCTCGTCGGCGAGCTCTCGCTCGTCAAGGAGCGGATGGCGAAGCGGACCGGGCATTACATGCCGGTCTCCCTGCTCGACTCCCAGTTCGAGGCGCTGGAGAAGCTCGCGCCGGACGAGACGGACGGCGTTCTCGTCGACGTCGACGCGGACCCGGACACGGTCGTCGCGCGGGCGCTCGAGGCGCTCGGGCTGGGCGATCCGGCGCCCCGCGCCGTCGCCGCGCGCGCCTGACCTTCCCCGAGGGAGAGACCCGATGACCCCTGCCGCAGCCGCGCCCGCCATGGGCGCCGGACCCTTGCTGCTGATCGCCGCCGCCGCCATCGTGGCGCTGCTCGTGCTGATCATGCGCTTCCGGATGCACGCCTTCCTGGCGCTGATCCTGGTCAGCCTCGTCACCGCCTTCGCGGCCGGCATCGCGCCGGAGAAGGTGGTGCCGACCCTGATCTCGGGCTTCGGCACGACGCTCGGCACCGTGGCGCTGCTCGTCGGCCTCGGCGCGATGCTCGGCCGGCTGGTGGAGGTCTCAGGCGGCGCGCAGGCGCTCGCCGACGACCTGATCCGGCTGTTCGGCGAGAAGCGGGCGCCGTTCGCGCTCGGCGTCGCGTCGCTGATCTTCGGCTTCCCGATCTTCTTCGACGCCGGCCTCGTGGTGATGCTGCCGATCATCTTCTCGGTGGCGAAGCGGCTCGGCGGCGGCCTGCTGCGCTACGGCATCCCGGCGGCGGGCGCGTTCTCGGTCATGCACGTGTTCGTGCCGCCGCATCCGGGGCCTGTGGCCGCGACCGAACTGCTGAAGTCCGACATCGGCCTCGTCACGCTGCTCGGCCTCGTGGTCGCGGTGCCGACCTGGTACGTCACGAGCTACCTGTTCGGCCTCTGGATCGGCAAGCGCATCGAGGTGAAGGTGCCGGAGCTCCTGTCCGGCGGCCCGCAGGCGGCGCACGATCCGAACCCGCCCAAGTCCTCGACCGTGATCTGGCTGCTGCTGCTGCCGCTCGCGATCATCTTCGTCAACACCGGCCTCGACTTCCTCGCCGCCGCCGGCGTCTTCGACCGCAAGGCGCAATGGTTCATCGTCGCGCGCGGCCTCGGCCAGACTCCGATCGCGCTGCTCGTCGCGGTGCTGGTCGCGACCTACGTGCTGGGCGTCCGCCGCGGAAAGGGCCTCGGCGAGCTCGAGAAGCTGGTCGACAGCGCGCTCGGCCCGATCTGCGCCATCACCTTGATCACCGGCGCCGGCGGCATGTTCGGCGGCGTGCTGCGGGAAAGCGGCATAGGGTCCGCGCTCGCCGGCGCGCTCGACGGGCTCGGCATGCACATCTTCGTGGCGGGCTACGTCATCGCCGCCGCGCTCCGGATCGCGCAGGGCTCGGCGACGGTCGCTCTCATCACCGCGGCCGGTCTGGTGCAGCCGGCGGTGGCCGCGGCCGGCTACAACTCTGTCGAGACCGCCTCGCTGGTGCTCGCGCTCGCCGCGGGCTCGGTGATCGCAAGCCACGTCAACGACAGCGGGTTCTGGCTGGTCGGCCGGTTCTTCGAGATGGACCTGAAGACCACGCTCAAGACCTGGACGGTGCTGGAGACCCTGATCAGCGTGATGGGCTTCGCAATCGCCGGGCTGATCTTCGTGCTGGCGTAAGGGGCCGGGCGGTTACGCAGAACCGCACGAGCGATCGAGCGCTGCGGTCATCGCCTGTCGTCCTCCGGCTTGCGTTCAGATCGGCGTTGCCGATCTGAACCACCTTCAGGAGGAAACTCGAAAACATTCGAGTTCCCGGACGACCCATCTTGTTGGCCGTTATCGACTATCGACGCCGGGGATGGATGGTCCGGTCAAGCCGGACCATGACGTCGGGTTTCGATACGACGGGCCTCAGCGCGGCGCGCCGCCGGGGGCGGGCGCAGGCGCGCCGGGGGCGTCGCCGGCCGCGTCGGGCGCCGGCGGCTTGCGGACGTTGGCGTCAGCGAGGCCGGCGGGCTTGCCGACCGCGACCACCAGCAGCTTGCCGCCGTCGAACAGCTTGGCGGCCGCGGCCTTCACCTGCTCCGGCGTCACCGCCTCGATCATCGCGTTGCGGCGGTCGATGTAGTCGATGCCGAGGTCGTCGAGCTGGAGCTGCACGAGCTGGTTCGCGATCTTCGCCGAGGTGTCGAAGCGCAGCGCGTAGGAGCCGATCAGGTAGCGCTTGGCGCTGGCGAGCTCCTCCGCCGTCGGGCCGTCCTTCGCCATGCGCGCGATCTCGGCGCGGATCAGGTCGACCGACTGGCCGGCGCGGTCGTTGCGGGTCGCGACGCCGCCGAGCAGCAGGCCGCCGTGGTCGAACGGCTGCAGGTAGCTGTAGACGGAGTAGGCGAGGCCGCGCTTCTCCCGCACCTCGGTGAACAGGCGCGACGAGAAGGTGCCGCCGCCGAGGATGTGGTTCGCCACGTAGGCCGGGATGAAATCGTCGTCGTTCCGGAGCGGGCCGGGGCGGCCGAAGATGATCGAGCTCTGCGGCACGTCGAGCTCGACCACCTCGGTGCGGCCGGCGCCCTGCGGCGTCACGGTCGGCACGGGGGTGAGCTCGGCCTTGGCCGGCAGGCCGCTCAGCGCGCCGTCGACAAGGCCCTTCAACCGCTCGGCGTCGATCGCGCCGACGACGCCGATCACCACGTTGTTGCGAGCGATCTGGCGCTTGTGGAACGCCACGAGGTCGTCGCGGGTCAGGCTCGCGAGGCTCGCCAGCGTGCCGCGGGACGGCCGGCTGTAGGGATGGCCCGGAAACGCCGTGGCGAAGAAGGTGCGGCCGGCGAGATCGTCAGGATCGAGCGCGTTGCGGCGGATCTGGGCGGAGACTTGGCCCCGCATGCGGTCGAGCGCGTCCTGGTCGAAGCGCGGCTTCGACAGCGCGAGGCCGAGCAGGCGGAACGCCTCGTCGACCGTCTCCGGCAGCGCGCGCAGGCTCGCGGTCACGCCGTCGCGGCTGGACGAGAACGACAGCTCGATCGCCTTGTCCTCGAGCGTTTGCTGGAACGCCTCGGCCGACATGTCGCCGGCGCCCTCGTCGAACAGCGTCGCCATCAGGCCGGCGAGGCCTTCCTTGCCGTCCGGGTCCTGCGCGGCGCCGCTGCGGAAGGCGATCTCGACCGCGATCACCGGCACGGCGGTCTCCTCGACCAGCCAGGCCTCGGTCCCGCCGGGGGTCTTCACCCGCTGGATGTCGGTGGCGCGGGCGGCGGCGGTGGCGGCGAGGCTGGCGGCGGTGATCATGATGGCGGCGAACAGTCCTTTCAGAGCGCGGGAGACCATGGGCGACGCGGCGCGCGCCGTCACGGGCGCGCCTCGGCGGCCGGACGGGCGGCCGGCGCCTTGGCGCCGATCAGCTCGCCGGTGACGGCGCGGCGCGGGTCGAGCACGGCGCGCACGGCCGCGCGCACCTCGTCGGCGGTCACGGCGCGGATCTTGGCGGGCCAGTTCTGCACGTCGGCGACCGTGCCGCCGGTGGCGAGCGAGGCGCCGTAGATGCGGGCGAGCGTCGCCTGGCTGTCCTGCGCGTAGATTGTGTCGGCGACGAGCCGGGTCTTGGCGCGCTCCAGCTCCTCGGCCGTCGGGCCTTCGTCGAGGAAGCGCGCGATGGTCTCGTCGAGCGCGGCCTCGACCTCGCGCAGCGTCGCCGCGCCGCGGGGGCTGCCGTAGATCGCGAAGCGGCCGTCGTCGAGCGCGTCGCCCTGGTACCAGGCGCCGGCGCTGGCGGCGACCCCCTTCTCGACCACGAGCGAGCGGTACACGCGGCTCGTGGTGCCGCCGCCAAGAATCTGCGCCGCGAGATCGAGCGCATAGGCCTCGTCGCCGGCCGCGGTCTCGTAGGACGGGGCGAGGAACTGCTTGGAGATCGACGGCTGCGTCACCCGGGGGTCGGACAGCGAGACGCGGCGCGCGGCGCGCGGCTCCGGCTCGGTCGGGCGCAGGCGCGGGCCGGGATCGGCGCGACGCTCCACCTTGCCGTAGGTCTCGGCGGCGAGCGTCCTGACCTCGTCGGCGTCGACGTCGCCGGCGATCACCAGGATGGCGTTGTTCGGGGTGTAGAAGCGCTTGTAGAAGGCGAGGGCGTCCTCGCGCGACAGCTTCTCGATCTCGTGCTCCCAGCCGATGATCGGCGTGCCGTAGGGGTGGTTCACGAACAGGGTCGCCGCCACCGCCTCGGAAAGCTGCGAGGACGGATCGCCGTCGACGCGCGAGCGGCGCTCCTCCAGCACCACGTCGCGCTCGGGATTCACCACCTCGTCGGTCAGCACAAGGCCGGTCATGCGGTCGGCCTCGAAGGCCATCACCGTCGCGAGGTGCTCCTTGGCGACCCGCTGGAAATAGGACGTGTAGTCGAAGGAGGTGAAGGCGTTCTCCTGCCCGCCGAGCTCGGCGACCTGCTTCGAGAACGCGCCGGCCGGGTTCTTGGCGGTGCCCTTGAACATCAGATGCTCGAGGAAGTGGGCGATGCCGGAGACGCCGCGCGGCTCGTCGGCCGAGCCGACCTTGTACCAGACCATGTGCGTCACGACCGGGGCGCGCCGGTCGGGGATCACCACCACCTCGAGCCCGTTGTCCAGCGTGAAGGTCGAGACCTGGGGGCCCGCCGCTCGGGCGGGCTCGGCCTCGGTCGCGGACGGCGAGAGGCCGGCGAGGGAGCCTGCGAGCGTGACGGCGGCCATGGTTCTGGCGAAACCTCCGGTGAGACGTTTGAGCATCGATCCTGCAGCCATCGCGTTGACGTTGTCGAGCGAAGCCCGCGGACATAGCTGAGACCGCAGGGCGGCCGGGCGGACGCCCGGCGCAGCGCCCAACATATAGGCGCGGGCGTCCCGGCGCGCGAGCGGCGTCGCGCCTCACATGGGCTCGCCGCGGATTAAGTTTGCGTCATCCGGCGCGGACCGCGTCCCGGCCGGGGCGCGCGCGACCGTCCCGCCGCGCCGGAGGCGCGGCGTCGACCAACCCTGAGCGGCGGCGATGGCCGCTCAGTTCGAGAACGGGTTGAGCTTCTGGTACCAGGCCTTGTCCTGCGCCGCGGCGGTCTGCGGGCCGGAATAGGGCGCGGTCTGGGCCGGCTGGAGGTAGCCGGTCGGCGGGTCGGTCAGACGCTTGCGCTCGCCGACCGGGGCGACCGGGGCAGGGGCGGCTTCGGCCGACGAGGAGACGGCCCGGCGCCCGCTCACTTCGCTCGGCGACAGCCGCGAAATATCGTTGTCGGCCTGCGTCGGGGCGTAGCCGCCGGCGTCGCGACGGGTCACGGCCCGCCGGCTCTTGAGCTCGCTCGGCGACAGCCGCGAGATCTCGTTGTCGCCCTGCGTCGGGGTATAGCCGCCGACGCCGGCCTCGCTCGGCACGCGCCGGCTCTTGAGCTCGCTCGGGTCGAGGCGGGATTCGCGGTCGCCCATGCGGTAGCTGCGCTGCTCGGTGCGGGGCAGGTCGGCTTCGGCGCGCTGGCGCGCCCGGCGCTCGACGTCCGGATCCGACGGCCACTGGCCGGTCGCCTGGCCGACGGCGCCCTTCGCCTGCGGGGGCGGAAGCTGGTTCACCGACGACGGCGGCACCAGCGCCGGCCGCTCGCGGTACTCGATCTCGGGCTTTTCCTTGTCGCCCATGCCGAAGGCGTCGAACAGATCGGTGATCGGGTTCGAGCCCATGTCCTGCGCATGCGCGGGGTGGGCGACGGCCAGTCCGGCGGCGGCGAGGGCCGCGGCGGCGAGGCGGACGGTGACGTGGCGCATGGTCGACTGGTCCTTCAGGCGATGGCCTTGAAGCGCCAGCCTGTTACGGCCCGACGCTCTACGAAGATACCCCTGCGGCGCTCTTCGGGCCGCGGAGCGCACCATACAGAAGCAGCCCGACCCCCGCAACGATGGCGGCGTCGGCCAGGTTGAACACGTACCAAGTCGCGTCTCCCCAGTGCAGCAGGGCGTAATCGACTACGGCGCCGTAGGCGATCCGGTCGATTCCGTTGCCGATCGCGCCGCCAAGGATGAGCGCGAGGCCGAGCGCGGAAAGGGCGTCCTTCTCGCGCGCGATCCAAATCGTGATCGCGATCGAGGCGACCACATGGAGCGCGACAAGCGCCCAGCGGCCGAACTCGCTGTCCTGCTGCAGCAGGCCGTAGGAGACGCCGGTGTTCCAGACCAGCACGAGGTCGAACATCGGCGCGACCGCGACCCGGCCCTTTTCCGCGAGGTCGAACACGAACAGCGCCCAGAGCTTCAGCGCCTGGTCGAGCGCGAGCACAACGAGCGCCAGCGCATAGGCGCGGCGGACGGGCGACGCGAGCGTCATCGCCTCACGCCGCCTTCTCCCGCGCGGCGTCCCATTCGCGCAGCGCCTGGGCGTCGCGCGGGGTGACGTCGGGATAGTCCGGATCGGCGCCGACGTCGGGCGTCACCTTCCACGAGCGGGCGCATTTCCGGCCCTCGGCGCGCGCGAACACCACCGCCACGCCGGCGACGTCGGGCAGGCGGAAGGCGTCGGCCGGCCCTTCGTCGGCGGCGACCGTGATCGCGCTGGTGATCGCGACCTCGGCGAGGTCGACGCCCCTGAGCGCCTGCGCCAGCTCCGGATCGGTCACATGCACGATCGGCGCGGCTTCCAGCGACGAGCCGATGCGCTTCGCGGCGCGTTCGATCTCCAGCGCGCCGGTGACGACGCGGCGGACCCGGCGCACCTTCTCCCACTTCTCCGCCAGCGCCTCGTCGCGCCAGTCGGGATCGGCGAGGGCGTAGAGCTCCAGATGGACCGAGCCGTCCTCGGAGGGGAAGCGCGACAGCCAGGTCTCCTCCGCCGTAAACGGCAGCAGCGGCGCGAGGCGCGTCACCAGCGTGCGGAACACCCGGTCGATCACGGTGAGGCAGGCGCGGCGCGTCACCGACGACGCCGGATCGCAGTAGAGCGCGTCCTTGCGGACGTCGAAGTAGAACGCAGAGAGGTCGTTCGTCAGGAAGGTGAACAGGCTCGCGAAGCCGCGCCTGAAGTCGAAGGCCTCATAGGCCGCCTCGACCTCCAGATCGACCTCCGCCAGCCGGTGCAGCACGTAGCCCTCCAGCTCCGGCATGGCGGCGTGCTCGACGACGTCGCCGTCGTGGAAATGCGCCAGCGCCCCGAGCATCCAGCGCAGCGTGTTGCGCAGCTTGCGGTAGGCGTCGGTCGCGGTCTTCAGGATCTCCTGGCCGATGCGCAGGTCGTCGGCGTAGTCCGACTGCACGACCCAGAGGCGCAGGATGTCGGCGCCGGACTGCTCGATGACCTTCTGCGGCGCGACGATGTTGCCGAGCGATTTGGACATCTTGCGGCCCTGCTCGTCGAGCACGAAGCCGTGGGTCAGCAGCGCGTCGTAGGGCGCGCGGCCGCGCGTGCCGCAGCTCTCCAGCAGCGAGGAGTGGAACCAGCCGCGGTGCTGGTCGGAGCCTTCGAGGTAGAGCACTTGGTCCTCGCCGCCGTCGACGAGGCGCTTCGGCGCGAGGTCGGGGCGGCGATCCAGCACATAGGCGTGGGTCGAGCCGGAATCGAACCAGACGTCGAGAATGTCCGGCACCTTTTCGTAGTCGGAAAGCGCGTGGTCGTTGCCGAGGAAGCGCGAGCCGTCGTCGGCGAACCAGGCGTCGGCGCCTTCCGCCTCGAACGCCTCGGCGATGCGCGCGTCGACGCGCGGGTCCTGCAGGATCTCGCCGGTCTCCTTGTGCGTGAACACGGTGATCGGCACGCCCCAGGCGCGCTGGCGCGAGACCACCCAGTCCGGCCGGCCCTCGATCATGCCGCGCAGCCGGTTCTTGCCCTGCGGCGGGTAGAAGGCGGTGGCCTCGATCGCCGCGAGCGCGCGCGAGCGCAGCGTGTCCGCGGGGCCGGCGATGTCGCGGTCCATGTGGATGAACCACTGCGGCGTGTTGCGGAAGATCACCGGCTTCTTGGAGCGCCAGGAGTGCGGGTACTGGTGCCGCAGCTTTCCGCGCGCGACCAGCCGGCCGGCCGCGACCAGCGCGTCGATGACCGCCTGGTTGGCGTCGCCCTTGTCGCCCTTGTGGGTGATGACCGAGCGGCCGGTGAAGCCCGGCGCGTCTTTGGTGAGAAAACCCTCGGCGTCGACCGTGTAGGGGATCTTCGAGCTGATCCCGCGCTTCTCCAGGTCGAAGCGATGCTCCATCCAGAGCTCGAAGTCCTCGCGGCCGTGGCCGGGCGCCGTGTGCACGAAGCCCGTGCCCGCGTCGTCGGTGACGTGGTCGCCGGGCAGCAAGGGAACGGCGAAGTCGTAGCCGTGCTCTTTCAGCGGATGCGCGGCGACGAGGCCTTCGAGATCGGAGGCCGTGACGTCCCGGACCTTTTTGAAACGGGTGACCTTGGCGGCCTTGAACACGCCTTCCGCGAGCGCGTCCGCCAGCAGATAGCGTGCGCCGACCTTCGCCCAGTTGTCCTCGGGGGCCTCGGTCACCTCATAGAGGCCGTAGGTGATCTTCGGGGAGTAGGCGACGGCGCGGTTGCCCGGCAGCGTCCACGGCGTGGTGGTCCAGATGACGACGGAGGCGTCCGCGAGATCTCCAGCTACGGCATGAGATTGTGCCGGCGTGTTAGCGCCGGCTGTCACCGTGGGGGAGGTGTGTGAACCGGCAGGACTGGCGGGCGATGGCGAAAGAGGAAACGCCACGAACACCGTGTCGCTCGTGAACTCCTGATACTCGATCTCGGCCTCGGCGAGCGCGGTCCTCTCCACCACCGACCACATCACCGGCTTCGAGCCGCGGTAGAGCTGGCCGGTCTTCGCGAAGGTCATGATCTCGCGGGCGATCTGCGCCTCGGCCGAGAATTTCATGGTGGTGTAGGGGTCGTTCCAGTCGCCGGTGACGCCCAGGCGCTGGAACTCCGCGGACTGGATCCCGATCCAGTTCTGCGCGTACTCCCGGCACTCCTTGCGGAACTCGATGACCGGCACCTCGTCCTTGTTCAGGCCCTTGGCGCGGTAGCCCTCCTCGACCTTCCACTCGATCGGCAGGCCGTGGCAATCCCAGCCCGGCACGTAGTTCGAGTCGAAGCCCGCCATCTGGCGGGTGCGCACCACGACGTCCTTCAGGATCTTGTTGAGCGCGTGGCCGATGTGCAGGTGGCCGTTGGCGTAGGGCGGGCCGTCGTGGAGGACGTACTTCTTCCGCCCAGCGCTGGACGAGCGCAGCTTTTCGTAGAGCCCGATCCGCTCCCAGCGCTTCAGCAGCTCCGGCTCCTTCTGGGGGAGGCCGGCGCGCATGGGGAAGTCGGTCTGCGGCAGGAACAGGGTTTCGGAGTAGTCGCGGGCGGCGGAAGGCGTGGCGTCGGAAGGTTTGGCGTCGGAGGGCATTGGGGCGCGTCCGGGTGTCTCGTGAGGCGTCGGTCAGGCGGCGTGTCGTCTCCCGGCCTGTCGCCTGGGCGCGCGAACCGCGCGGCTCAGGCGGAGGCCGGGCCGGTAATTCGGAACGTCGGAGACGGACGCAGGCGCATGGGCCGAAGCCTTGGCGGTTAAAGAGGTTGCGCGCCTTGTAGCAGGGTCGGGCTTGCTGACAAGTGAAGGGTGGGCGGAAGGCGCCAGCCCGCATTCACGCCGAACGCCGAGCTTGGCGGGCCTGAAGCGCAATCGGTCGGGGCGATCTCGCCGTCATGCCCGCGCCTTCGCGCGGGTATCCACGACTTAGGCGTCGAACTCTATGTCCAAGTCGTGGATACCCGGCTTCGCCGGGCATGACGGCCAAAACCGCCGCGCATCACACCAGCGCGCTCGGGGCGAGCGGGTCTTCGGGCAGCGCGAGCAGGCGCCGCGCCTCGGCTTTGTCGCGCTCCATCTGGGCGACGAGCGCTTCCACGCTCTCGAACTTCGCCTCCGCGCGCTGCCAGGCGACGAGCTCGACGCGCAGCCGCTTGCCGTAGAGGTCGCCGGCGAAGTCGAGCAGGAACACCTCCAGCCGCGGCGCGCCGTCGTCGAACTGCGGGCGGCTGCCGAAGCTCGCGACGCCGTTGACGACCGCGCCGTCGACCAGCGCCCGCACGGCGTAGATGCCGTGGGCGAGCCGCGTCTCCGGCGGCAGTATCAGGTTCGCGGTCGGGAAGCCCAGTTCGCGGCCGCGCTTGTCGCCGTGGACGACTTCGGTTTCGACGGTCCAGCGGCGTCCGAGCAGGCGGTTCGCGGCGACGAGATCTCCGGCCGCCAGCAGGTCGCGGATCGCGCTGGAGGAGACCGGCGTCGCGCCGCCATGGGGCGGCACCACCTCCACGAACATGCCGTGCCGGGGCCCGGCTTCCGCGAGAAAGGCGGGCGAGCCCAGCCGGCCGCGGCCGAAGTGGAAATCCCATCCGACGACGACGGTGTGTGCGCCGAGCCTACGCGCCAGCACGTCGGCGACGAAATCTTCCGCCTCGATCTGCGACAGGCGCTCGTCGAAGGTCAACACGACGGTGGCGTCGGCGCCCGCGCGCGCCAGAATCCGCGCCTTCTCCCGCGCGTCGGTCAGGCGGAACAGCGGCCGGTCCGGCTGGAAGAAGGTGCGCGGATGGGGCTCGAAGGTCAGCGCCACCACGGGGCGGCGCGCGGCGCGGGCGTTCTCCGCAGCCTGCGCGATGACGGCGGCGTGGCCGCGGTGCACGCCGTCGAAATTGCCGACGACCACATGGCCGTCGCGGAATCGCTCGGGCAGCGTGGCGGGATCGATCAGCGGCGCATGTTCGGGCTGAGCGGACATCGCCCTCGGGGATGCTCTTCGGCCGCGCGGGGAAGGAGGTTTCGCGGGCCGGGGAGGGATGGCGCGCGGCGGCGCGGGCGTCAAGGCGCCGGAAGCGCGGCGCGGGCTTGACGTTTCGCGCGCCATGCCGCGTCGTCGGTCGCGACCATGACCGACACCGCATCGCCCTCCGGCGCCGTCGCCGACGCGCAGCCCCGAAACTGGGTGGACAAACACGCGCCGGCGTCGTGGCGCCCGTTCCTGAGGCTCGCCCGCGCCGACCGCCCGATCGGGGCCTGGCTGCTGTTCTGGCCCTGCGCCTGGTCGGTCGGCCTCGCGGCGGTCGCAGGCGGCGCCGCGCCGGACCTGTGGACGCTCGCCCTGTTCGCGGTCGGCGCCGTCGCCATGCGCGGAGCCGGCTGCACCTACAACGACCTCGTCGACCGCGACATCGACGCCAAGGTGGCGCGCACCCGCTCGCGGCCGCTGCCGTCAGGCCAAGTCACGGCGAAGGGAGCCGCTGTGTTTCTGGCGGCGCAGCTTCTGGTCGGCCTCGCGGTGCTGCTGGCGCTGCCGTGGTTCGCCGTGCTCGTCGGCGCCTGCTCCGTGCTGCCGGTCGCGCTCTATCCCTTCATGAAGCGGGTCACCTGGTGGCCGCAGGCCATGCTCGGCGTCTGCTTCGGCTGGGGCGCGCTGATGGGCTGGGCGGTCGCCTTCGGGCGGCTCGACGCCGCTCCGCTCCTGCTGCACGCCGCGGCGTTCCTGTGGATCATCGGCTACGACACGATCTACGCCCATCAGGACAAGGAGGACGACGCCCTCGTCGGCGTCGGCTCCACGGCTCTGCTGTTCGGCGAGCGCACCCGGCCGATCGTGGCGGGCCTCTACGCCGGCGCGGCCGCGCTGCTGGCGCTCGCGGTCCTCGCCGCGGGCGGCGGCGCGGCGGCCTACGCCGGGGTCGCGGCCTTCGCGGCGCATGGCGCATGGCAGGTCGCGCGGCTCGACATCGCCGACCCCGCGCTCTGCCTCCGCCTGTTCAAGTCGAACCGCGAGGCCGGCGCGCTCGTCTTCGCCGGCTTCGCGCTCGACGCCCTGCTGAGGATGTGAGGAAGCCGCCCCCATGAGCGACGCCCCGAAGGACCCTGTCAGCCCGCCGCACCGGCGTTTCATGCTGCGTCAGGCCGGGCTCCGGTTGTGGCTGGCCGTCGGCGTCGTCGTCGCGGCGATCCTGCTGCTGATCTACGGCTGACGTTTCCCATCACGAAACTGTCATTCCCCTGAAGGTCGTTTTGTCCCGGCATGGCACGGCGGCTGCTTTCTCCGGCACGCAACCGGTGCGGCCTGCCGCCCCGCCGGGACGAAGTCGGACAAGGGGGTTCGTATGGATAACGCGGCGCTGCTTGCGAAGATCGAGGCCTTGGAGGCCGCGGTCGCGCTGACGAAAACTGTGAACGCGGAAGTGTTCTACTGGTGGTGCACGGCGCTGATGATCGCCATTCACGCCGGATTCCTCGCCTACGAGATGGGCGCCTCGCGCGCCAAGAACGCGCTGGCCTCCGGCCTCAAGAACCTGCTCGCCTTCGCGTTCCTGGTGCCGACCTTCTACTTCTTCGGCTGGTGGATCTATCTCGCCTTCCCGACCGGTCTCACCGTATCCGACGCCGCGGCGGCGGGCCTGCCCTGGAGCGAGTCCATGGGCCCCAACCTCGGCGACAACGCCTCGGGCATCTTCTGGGCGGCCTTCACGCTGTTCGCCGCGACGACCGCCTCGATCATGTCGGGCGCCGTCATCGAGCGCATCCGCATGTCGGCCTTCACGATCCTCGCCATTCTGCTGGGCGGCTTCGTCTGGATTTTGGGCGCCTCGTGGGGATGGCACCCGGAAGGCTGGCTGACCTCGACCTTCGGTCTGCATGACATCGGCGCCGCCGGTTGCGTCCACATGATCGCGGGCTTCTTCACCCTCGGCGTGCTGATCAACCTCGGGCCGCGCCTCGGCCGCTTCAACGCCGACGGCACGGTCAACCACATCTCCGGCCACAACATGCCGATGTCGCTCATCGGCCTGATGCTGATCGTGATGGGCTTCTTCGGCTTCCTCGGCGGCTGCATCATCTACAACGGCGGCACGTGGATGACGATCTACAACACGCCGACCACGCTCTCCGCCTTCGCCTTCAACACCCTGATGGGCGTCGCCGGCGGCATGATCGGCTCCTACCTCGTCACCCGCGACCCGTTCTGGATGATGTCCGGCGCGCTGATCGGCGTGATCTCGTCGGCTCCGGGCCTCGACGTCTACTACCCGCCGCTCGCCTTCCTGATCAGCTTCATCGGCGGCTGCGTCATCCCGAAGCTCGCGGACATCCTGCTCGTCCGCTTCAAGATCGACGACGCGGTCGGGGCGGTCGCGGTGCACGGCTTCGGCGGCGTCTGGGGCCTGCTTGCTGTGGGCGTCTTCGCCGCTGGCTACCCCAACGTGAGCGGCCCGGCGATCTCCTTCGGCGGCCAGTTCATGAGCATGCTGGTGTTCGCGACGCTCGGCTTCGTCCCCGGCTTCGCGGCCTCCTACGTGCTGAAGATGCTGGGCCTGCTCCGCACCGACCCCAAGGTCGAGCTCGCGGGCCTCGACATCGCGGAAGTGCCGGTCAAGGCCTATCCGGAAGCCTCCACCATCCCGGCCTTCACCGGCGAGGCGCTGAGCCCCGCCGAGTGACGCCCCGATCTCTCCCGCGCGGGCCTTTCGCGCCCGCGCGGGCTCCCTCAAACGCCATGTCGCTCAGGAGACTGTGATGAACTCCGCTCCGATCACCACCTGGGAAGGGGCCAAGGCCTACTTCACCTTCGCCGACCAGCCGGGCGTGCTGATGGTCCTCAGCGTGCTTGCGCTCGCGACCTGCGTCTGGACCATCGCCTCGATGATCCGGCACGAGAACGCCTGCGTGCGGAAGATGAACGGCGGCGCCTGACGGCGCCGCGCGTCCCATGCGAAACGGCGGAGCGCCCAGGCGCTCCGCCGTAGTCGTGCCTAGGCGCCTGCGAGGCGGCGCACGCCGTCAGTTCCGCGCGATGATCTCGCGCTCGCCGCGGTTGACCTTGGCCTCGCCCGAGAGCTTGCCGGTGCGCCGCTTCGCGAGGAAGCGCGGCCGCCGGCCGGCCAGCAGGCTGTGGCGACGGCGCGGCCGTGGGCGGCGGACCTCGACCAGCCCGAGCATGGCGGACGGCGTCGAGCGGCGGCCGTCGAGCTCCTCCACCAGCAGCGGCAGCTTCAGCGCGCGGCCCCAGCTCTTCCATTCGGCGAGGCCGTCGCCGTCCGGCGTGCTTTCGTGCAGCGGCACGTCGAGCGCCCTGTCGCGATGGGCCAGCACTACCTCGACCCGGTCGCATTCCGGCTTCTCGCCGGGCGCCACCCTGACGGCGACGCCGGAGAAGGCGTTGAGAGGCACCGCGATCCGCATCGACATGCTACGCACCTTCCTGTCCACCACCACGCGCTCCGCATCGAGCGTCACGCGCCGCTCGCCGCCGTCCGCCGCGGCGTCGGGCGCCGCGAAGCGGATCGGCAACGCGAAGGGATCGAGCCGGCCGGCCGACCCCGTTCCGGCGCACGCCTGCGCGCCGGCTTCGGTTTGACGTCCCACTGTCCAGTCTCCCTGAAGGCCCCGTCGTTCGGGCTCTTCGCTGTAGGCCGGACGATGCCTCACGCATTCGCCGCGTCGGCTTAACGAGGCTGGTGAATCTTTTCTTGTCCGGGCGTTCTGCTCGGTTTGTCTGCCGCTATGCTGAAGAGGTGCTTTCGACGCAGGGTAAGCTTTGAATGAACCGCTTCACCCGCGCGCGGGCCCGTGCGACAACGCCGGCGCCGTGGCGCGCTTGCGGATCGGCCTTGTTCCCGACACTTTGCGGGTGCGGTTGTCGCCCGCGCCGCACCGTCTCTCCCAGCACACAGGATGTCCCGCGCCCGTGACCTCGATCGACGCTGAGCTCGACCTCGTTCCCCTCGCGGGTCGCCTCGCCGAGGTCGTCGGCGAAGCCGGGGCGATCGCCGCGCGTCTGTTCAAGGGCGGCGGGGCCGAGCGCTGGAGCAAGGCCGACGACAGCCCCGTGACCGAGGCCGACATCGCCGTCGACCGCTACCTCGCCGAGCGCCTGCCGCCGCTCGCGCCGGGCTCCGGCTGGCTGTCGGAGGAGACCGCGGACACGCCCGAGCGGCTCGACCGGCGCCGGGTCTGGATCGTCGATCCGATCGACGGCACCCGCGCCTTCGTCGACGGCGTGCCGGAATGGGTGGTCTCGGTCGCGCTGATCGAGGACGGGCGTCCGATCGCCGGCATCGTCCACAACCCCGTGCGCGGCGTGACCCACGCCGCGGTGCGCGGCGGCGGGGCGACCCTCAACGGCCGCCCGCTGACGGTGAGCGACTCCCACGACCTCGAAGGCGCCCGCGTCGGCGGCACGCGCTCGCTGATCTCGCCGCTGAAGACGCGCGGCGTGGTCGAGGGCGCCTGGATCTACGCGCTCGCGAACCGGCTCGTTAAGGTGGCGGACGGCACGCTCGAGGCCGCGCTCGCGCGGCCCGACGCGCATGACTGGGACATCGCCGCCGCCCATCTCATCCTTGAGGAGGCTGGCGCCGTCCTGACCGATTTCGACGGCGCGGCCCCCGCCTACAACCGGAAGAGCACGCGGCAGGGCGCGCTGGTCGCCGCCGCGCCGCGCCGTCATGCGGCGCTGCTCGACGCCATTTCCGCCGAACCCGAACTGGTCGCCGCCGCGAAGGACAGGATCAAATGACCGACGTGAAGCCCAAGCAGCTCCTGCACCTCGTTTTCGGCGGCGAACTGGAGGACGTTTCGGGCGTCTCGTTCCGCGACCTGGCGGAGCTCGACATCGTCGGCGTCTTCCCCGACTACGAGAGCGCGCGCGCGGCCTGGAAGGCTAAGGCGCAGGCGACCGTCGACAACGCCCATATGCGTTATTTCGTCGTGCATCTGCACAGGTTGCTGGAGCCGGACGCCTCGGCCGCGCGCTGACGGGCGTCCGGCCTGCCGCCATGCTCAAGCGACTCGGCCGGTCCGCGGCGGTCCAGGAGGCCGCCGGGAGCCTGCTCGCCGGATACATCCGGCTGGTGCGCGCGACCAACCGCTGGACGTTCGATCCGCCGGACCTGCACGACCGCCTCGTTCCCGAACTGCCCGTCATCGTCGCGCTCTGGCACGGCCAGCACCTGATGGTGCCCGCCATGAAGCGCGGCGACATGCCGGCGCGCACGCTCGCCTCCCGCCACGCGGACGGCGGCGTCAATGCGATCGCCTGCGCCCGTTTCGGCATAGGCGCGGTGCGCGGGTCCGGCGGTTCGGCGCGGAAGTCGGCCCGCCGCGGCGGCGCGCAGGCGCTCCGCGCCATGCTCGACGTGCTGGCGAACGGCGAGAGCATGGTGTTCACCGCCGACGTGCCGAAGGTCTCCGGCCGGGCCGGCGAGGGCGTCGCGCTGCTCGCGAAGCTGTCGGGACGGCCGGTGTTCCCGTTCGCGGTCGCCACCAGCCGGGCGAAGATGCTGGACACCTGGGATCACGCCGCGATCAACTTGCCGTTCGGCCGCGGCGCGGCCGTGCTGGGCGACCCGGTGAGGGTCGAGCGCGACGCGGGTCCGGAGGCGCTCGAACAAGCGCGCCGGGCCATCGAGGCGGGGCTCGACGCGGCGCATGAGCGCGCCTACCTTGCGGTGGGGATGCAGTGGACAAGACGCGGCGCGAGCCGCGCCGCAGCCGAGACGTCTCCAGATGCCTGACGACTTCCGCCGCGCGGCGCGCGCGACCGCGCCTCTGGCGCTCTACCGCCAGGGGCTCGCCGCCTTTCGCCCGTTCGCGGGGGCGCTGCTGCGCCGGCGGGCAGGCCGCGGCAAGGAGAACCTGGAGCGCATCGCCGAACGCCGCGGCATCGCCGGCATGGCGCGTCCGGACGGTCCGCTCGTGTGGCTGCACGGGGCGAGCGTCGGCGAGTTCAACGCGCTGGCGCCCCTAGTTGAGAGCCTCGTGGCGCGCGGCTTCTGGGCGCTTGTGACGACCGGCACCGTCACCTCGGCGGCGGTCGCCGCGCAGCGCCTGCCGGAGGGCGCCATCCACCAGTTCGTGCCGCTCGACGTTCCGGCTTACGTGGAGCGCTTCCTCGCCCACTGGCGCCCGGACCTCGCGCTCATCGCCGAAAGCGAGATCTGGCCCAACCTGCTGCGGCGCGCGCGGACGCTCGGGGCGCCGCTGGTGCTGGTCAACGGCCGCATGTCGGAGCGCTCCTTCGTGCGCTGGCGGCGGGCCCGCCGCACGATCGGCGCGCTGATCGACCATTTCGACCTCTGCCTCGTGCAGTCGCAGGGCGACGCCTCGCGCTTCGTCGATCTCGGCGCGCGCCGGGTGGAGAACGTCGGCAACCTCAAGTTCGACGCGGCCCCCCCCGGCGCGGACGCCTCCGCGCTCGCGGCGCTGCGCGCGATGACGCGGGGGCGCCCGGTGTTCGTGGCCGCCAGCACCCATCCCGGCGAGGACGCCGCCGTCGCCCGCGCTCATGTGGTGGCGCGCGCGCATGCGCCGGACCTCATCACCATCATCGCGCCGCGCCACCCGAGCGCCGGCGCCGCCGCGGCCGAGGCGGCGAGCCTGCACGGCCTCGCGGCCGTCCGCCGTTCCGAGGGCGCCGAGCCCGGCCGCGACGTCGAGTTCTACGTCGCCGACACGATCGGGGAGCTCGGCCTGTTCTACCGCCTCGCCGACGTGGTGTTCGTCGGCGGCTCGCTGGTCCGTCACGGCGGCCAGAACCCGATCGAGCCCGCGAAGCTCGGCGCGCCGGTCGTGCACGGGCCGCACGTGGCGAACTTCGCCGAGGTTTACGACATGCTCGACCGCAGCGGCGGCGCCGTCCGCGTGGTCGATCCGGACGCGCTCGGGGCGGCCGCGGCGCGCATCGTGCTCGACGGCGGGGCGCGCGGCGCGATGGTCGCGGCCGCGGCGTGCGCGTGCCAGCGGCTCGGCGGCGCCGTGGACCGCACGCTCAGCGCGATCGAGCCCTATCTGATGCAGGTCCGGCTCGGCGTCGCCTGATGCGCGCCCCCGCGTTCTGGCGGCGGGAGCGGAGCCTCGCCGCCGTGCTGCTCGGGCCGATAGGGCGCCGCGTCGGGGCCATCACCGCGGCGCGGATGGCCGAGCCGGGAGCGACCGTCGGCGCGCCCGTGCTCTGCGTCGGCAATCTGGTCGCGGGCGGGGCCGGCAAGACGCCGACCACGATCTGGCTCGCAGGCCGTCTCGCCGCCGAGGGCGGGCGGCCCGCCATCGTCTCGCGCGGCTATGGCGGCGGGCTCGAAGGGCCGGTCGCGGTCGATCCCGGCGACCACACCGCCGCGGAGGTCGGTGACGAACCCCTGCTGCTGGCCCGGGCGGCGCCGACCTTCGTGGCCCGCGACCGCGTGGCCGGGGCGCGGCTGGCGGTCGCGCGTGGCGCCGACGTTGTGGTGCTCGACGACGGCTTCCAGAACCCGGCGCTGGCGAAGACGTTCTCGCTGGTGGTGGTCGACGGCGGACAGGGCGTCGGCAACGGGCGCTGCCTCCCGGCCGGGCCGCTGCGGGCGCCGTTTGAGGCCCAGCTCGCGCACGCGCATGCCGCGCTTATCATCGGCGCAGGCGCGCCCGGCGACGCGGTCGCGGGCAAGATCACGCAAGCGGGCCTTCCCGTGTTCCGCGGCGCGTTGCGGCCGGCGCCGGAAGCGGCCGCCGCGCTCGCAGGCCGGCGGGTCATAGCGGTCGCGGGGCTCGGCCGGCCGGCGAAGTTCGTGGAGACGCTCGAAAGCCTCGGCGCGGAGGTGGTGAGGCTCCATGCGCTCGCCGACCACGCGGCGCCGTCGCCGCGTGAGGCGGAGGCCATCCTTGCGGAGGCGCGAGCGGCGGGCGCGGTGATCGCGACCACGGCCAAGGACGCCGTGAAGTGGACCGGCCAACTGGCGCCGCTCGCCGAGGCCGCAGTGGTCGTGCCGGTCGCGCTCGAGGTGGAGGACGCCGAACGTCTGCTCGCTCTCGTCCGCGCCGCGCTCGCCGGCGCGGGCGTCAGAGGCGGCTTGTCAGAAGCCTGAATCCCGCGAAAGCGAAGAAGGCGGCGAGCCCGGCCTCGATCGCCCGCCGGGCGCGCCGGTAGCCCGCCGCCATCGGCGCCGTGGAGAACAGCGCGGCGTAGCCGCCGAAGACGAGCACGCCGAGAGCGAAGCAGCCGGCCACGATCACGAACGGCGTCGCAGGCGAGGCGTGGGCGCCGAGGCCGAGCGACATGATCGAGATCCAGGCGAGGATCGACTTAGGGTTTGTCAGGTGCAGCGCGAGGCCGCGGCGGTAGAGCCCGGTGAGGGTGGCGCGGCGGTCCGAGGGCTGAGGCGGAGGGGGCTCCGACCGCAGGGCCGCCCGCGCCGACTTCGCGGCGAGCCACAGCAGATAGAGACCGCCCGCGATCTTCAGCGCGAACAGCGCCTCGGCGTAGGCCGCGAGCAGGCTTGAGACGCCAAGCGCCGCGAGCGTCGCCCAACAGAGCGAGCCCGTCAGCACGCCGGCCGCGACCGCGAAGGCGGCGCGGCGGCCGAGCGTCATGGCGGTCGCCATGATGGTCATGTTGCTGGGGCCGGGGCTCGCGGTCGCGACGAGGTAGAGGCCGTAGACCGCGAGAAGCCCGTCGAGCTCCGCCCCCGACACGGAATCAGGCCTTGCCGAGCGCCCGCGCCAGCGCCTCTTCGGGGCCGGCGTAAGGCTCCTGCCGCTCGACGCTCCAGTAGCGCAGCTCCTCAATCGCGATCGGCTGGCCGGTCACAGCGCAGCGCACGAAGGCGCCGGGCCGCATGACCCGGAAGTCGGCGTCGAGGTAGCGCACTTCGGCCTCCCCGGACGACGGCGGACGTTCGTAGCGGTTCATGGCGGCGTCTGGCTCCGTAATGCCTGAGCATATAGGCGAGCGCGCCGGCGCCCGCAAATGCGGGGCGTAGAGGGGAGGGGGCGGCTACTGCGCGGCCGCGTCGAGAGCCTGCGCCCGCCGGCCGAACATGCGGCCGACCACGCGGTCCTTCCAGACGAGGCCGTGAAGCGCCGCCGCCGCGGCGTGCCCGCCGATCAGCGCCAGCAGCGTCCAGGACATCGGGGAATGCGTCGCGTCGGCGATCGCGACGAGCGTGTCGTTCGTCACGCCGGTCGGCTCGAACAGCCGGATCCCGAACACGTCCCAGCCCTTGCCCTTGCCGTACTGCCGGACGACGGCGACCGCGGGGACCAGGAAGAGCAGCGCGTAGATCAGCGTGTGCGCCGTCCGCGCCAGCCGGCCCGCAGGCCCGGCGCCGTAGGACGGGCGGCGCTTGCGGTTCGCGAACGCCCAGACCGCGCGGGGGATGACAAGCAGCAGCACCAGCAGCCCGACGGGGCCGTGCGGCGCCACGCCGTAGATCGCGTTGAGCGTGGCGTTGTGCTCTCCCAGCAGCCGGTAGGCGAGGACCATCGCGAACTGCCACAGCACGAGCGCGGCGATCGCGCCGTGGAACGCGCGCGTGACCGCGCCGTAGCCGGCGGAGCTGTCGGCGAGAGCGCTCCCGGTCATCCGCGGTCCCTACGCGCGCCCGGTCGGACAAGTCTTGCGCGTGATGCGGAGAGCGACGGCATGATGGACCCGTGACGTGTTCGCGCCGAGGCGTGTGGAGGACAAAGTCGACGGGTTGAGTAAGGATCAGATCGCCGCTTTTCAATGACGTCTGTTCCAGGGATCACCAATACGTGCTCCTGAGATTGCGAGTGTATATTAGAAGCGATGTAATCGGAGATGTTTCGCGTGGCGCGCCAGGCCACGCCTGGCGACGCAGGGCCCACGGCGGCTTGATCCCGGACGGCGCGCGGGCCACATGATGGGCCGGAGCTTCATCTCGAAAGGTTTTCCCCAGCAATGACCGAACCCAGGGGCCGCGTGTTCGAAGAGATCGGCCGTCTGATGACCGACGCCGCCGGCGCCGCGTCCGGCGTGCGGCGCGAGATCGAGACCGTCGTGCGCGCGCAGGCGAACCGCGTGCTGTCCGAACTCGACCTCGTCCGCCGCGACGAGTTCGAGGCCGTGCGCGCGATGGCGCAGAAGGCGCGCGAGGAGAACGAGCGGCTGGCCGCGCGCCTCGATGCGCTCGAGGCGAAGCTGTCAGGCGCGCCTGCGGCGTCCGCCGGCAGCGGCGCCGACGACACGGTCGCCCCCTAACCCCAGGATATCGCCGCGCCGCGATGCATTAGTTGTGTGCAGCGCGCAAAACGACGCCATATACTGATCGTGGCGGCTCGAATCGCCGCCGCCTCCGGGCGGGGCGCCTCAGGGTCGCGGTCGGCGGTCGGATCAGCCGGTCCGCCGGTCACGCGTGACGTCGTTCCCACGCCCTTCAAGGGCCCCACCCCGGGAGGAGCTCATGGCTCTCATCGACGTGGACGCCGATCGCCAGGCCCATCCTGTCGACATGATCGAACGCATCGCGACGGCGAACGACTGGTCCTTCGACCGGTCGGACGACGACGAGATCACGATCTCCGTCGACGGCTCATGGACCGACTACCACGTGTCCTTCACGTGGATGGACGATCTGGAGTCCCTTCACCTCGCCTGCGCCTTCGACCTCAAGGTCCCCGATCGCCGGAAGGCGGAGGTGCACCAGCTTCTGACGCTCGTCAACGAGCAGATGTGGCTTGGACATTTCGACCTGTGGAGCAAGGAGGGCGTCGTCATGTACCGGCATTCCCTGTTGCTCTCGGGCGGAGCGGAGGCGAGCATTCCGCAATGCGAGGCCCTGCTTCAGGCCGCCATCGAGGCCTGCGAACGCCACTACCAGGCGTTCCAGTTCGTGGTCTGGGCCGGCAGGAGCGCAAAGGAGGCCATGGAGGTGGTGGCCTTCGAGACGGCGGGGGAGGCGTGAGCACGCACATGCCCTCGTGACGGCGTCGAATTCCGCCGGGCCGCTCGATCCGGGCGGCCCGGTTCTTCTCGTGGGCGCCGGCAAGATGGGCGGCGCCCTGCTCGACGGATGGCTGGCGCGTGGCCTCGACCCCCGCCTCGTCGCCGTCGTCGATCCCGGACTTCCCGAGGGCGCCGCCGCGGCGCTCGCCGCGAAGGGCGCGACGGTCGCGCCAGAGCCCGGCGCGATCGAACAACCCTCCGCCATCCTGTTCGCGGTGAAGCCGCAGGTCGCGGCCGCCGCGCTGCCGACCGCCGCGGCCTTTGCGGGCCCTCGCACGGTGGTCGTCTCCATCCTCGCCGGCACCACGCTCGCGACGCTCGGCGCAGGCCTGCCGCCGGAGACCGCCATCGTGCGCGCCATGCCGAACACGCCCGCCGCCGTCGGCCGCGGGATCACCGCCTGCGTTCCCAACGCCCATGTCTCCGCCGGCCAGAAGGCGCTGGCCGACGCGTTGCTGAGCGCGGCCGGCGCGGTCGAGTGGGTCGGGGACGAGGCGCTGATCGACGCCGTCACCGGCGTCTCCGGCTCCGGCCCGGCCTATGTCTTCCTGCTGGTCGAGACGCTCGCGAAGGCCGGCGTCGCCGCGGGCCTGCCCGCCGATCTCGCCGCCCGCCTCGCGCGCGCCACCGTGGAGGGCTCCGGCGAGCTCCTGCGCCTGTCGCCGGACGCGCCGGAGACGCTGCGCAAGAACGTCACCTCGCCCAACGGCACCACCGCCGCGGCGCTCGCCGTGCTGATGGCCGACGACGGGCTCGACCCCCTGATGGAGCGCGCCGTCCGCGCCGCCGTGACCCGGGCACGGGAACTCGCGGGCTAGGCAGTTGGCCGGGGAGCGTATGGGGGCGCTCGCGTAAGGCCGGGTCGGGCTGATTCCGGCAGGTCGTGCGGTGCAAGACGGCTTACGCCCCTGCACGCCATCTATATCTGCGACGTCGCCGGCACCGTCGCTTACGACCAGCTCGCCCGGACAGGACCAGACCGCTCCGATCAGTCAAGCGGAAGACGCTGATACCACTAGGTTGAGAAACATATCATAATAATAATACTTAGTGGCGCCTTAGACTTAGATTATTACAATAATGTGAGGTGGATGATCATTTCGTGATCAAGGCAGGACTAGCCCCGCTCTGGGAGGAAATGTTTCCCTCCGCCCCAGGGGAGTGTTTCCCCTATTGGGGGGCCAATGAAGAAAAAACAACAACGCGTGGCGCTGCTTGCGGCCACCAGCGTGGCGGCTGCGCTCGCCTCCACGGAGCTTCGCGCCCAGGAGGGCGGCGCGACCCGGCTTGAACAGATCGACGTCATCGGCGCCCCGTCACAGACGCCGACCGCGGGCGCCTCAGCCGAGGCTGGCCCCGTCGGTCCGGTCGACGCGCGCCAGATGCTGCCGGCCGATCTTCAGGATTTCGCGGGCGCGGCCAATCGCGTCTCCTTGCAGGATCTCGAAAGCCAGCGTCCGCTCACGACTCATGACGCGCTCAGGAACGTGCCCGGCGTCGCCACCGTCTCGGACGACGGCTTCGGACGGCACTCCGGCATCAGCCTGCGTGGTTCGCCGTTCCGCCGGTCGCGCAAGGTCCTCGTCATGGAGGACGGCGTTCCTATCAACTTCTCGCCCTATCTCGACGCCGGCACCCATTACACGCCGCCGCCGGAGCGCATCGAAAGCATCGAAGTTCTCAAGGGACCGCTTGTGAACTACGGGCCGCTGAACAATCACGGCGTCATCAATTTCCGCAACCTCTCGCCATTCGGGCCTAAGGAGACGGTGTTCAGCGCGGCGATCGGCGACACGAAAGGCGCCGACAAGAGCCTGAACAACATGCGCCATGTCCATACGCGCCAGTCCGTCGACAATATCGGCGTCGTTCTGTCCTATTCGGGGCTCGACGCCGGCGGCGCATGGGACGTCGAAAAACTGGGCTACAATGATTTTTACGCCGCGATCGGCATTCGCGGCGAAAACCAGGACCTCACGTTCTCGGGCGGTTTCCACCGTCAACGCGATCATTACGACGAAGACAACTTCTCAGGCACGCTCTCGGAGCTGAGGAGGTTCAAGCGCAACAAGAAGCGCGGGGCCGACAACGGCAATTTTCCGGTCGCATGCGGCAGCTGCTACGACTGGAACACCTACAACGCCGACTATTTCCGCGGCCAGATCGCTCACAATTACTACATCGACAGCAAGACCACTCTGACCACGCGGATCTACGGCAATCATCACGATCGCGCCCGCTTCTACGTCAGCGACGAGTCGAACGATCCGCCGTCCGACTTCGTGATGGAGGGCCGCGACCGCCTCTACCGGAACGTGGGGGCGGACTCCCGCATCGAACGCGCCGATCTGCCGCTGTTCGGCGGGATGACGCACACGGTTCAGGCGGGCGTGCGGTACGAGGAGCACTTCTTCGACAACCAGAACCGCATCGGCGACACGAACGAGCGTCTGGACTTCAGCAACCGCGGCGATGACGACGGCGCGCAGAAGCTCACCGCCAAATCCTTCGCCGCCTTCGCCCAGACGGCCATTAAGGCGACGCCGACCTTCACGCTCGTCCCCGGCGTGCGTCTGGAGCGCTACAAGATCGGATTCCGCGATCTCGACGATTCCGCCAACAACGGAAACTCGTCCTATCTGCAGGTCATGCCGATGCTCTCCTTCGCGTGGGAGGCCATGCCGGACACGACGGTCTATGGCGGCTATCATCGAGGCCTGTCGCCCCACATCGTGCGCGACGTGCTCGAAGCCGACGACGGCTACATCGCCCCGCGGAAGGAAGTCGGCGACAACTTCCAGATCGGCGTCCGCACCAAGGCCGTGCAGGGCCTGACCTTCGACGTCGCCTACTTCCACAGCGACATCCGGAACTACCAGTTTGGCGAGGCCTTCCAGTCCGACCTCGGCGACCGGGTGTTCAGCTCGCTCGACAAGGTCCGCTTCGACGGCGTGGAGCTTTCGGCGCGCCTCGACAGCCGCGCCTTCATCACCAGCCCCTGGAACCTCTACGGCGAGGGCGTCTACACCTACGTCCACAGCAAGATCGTGAAGGGGACCGAAGAAGGCGGCGCGGACGTCTCGGGCAACGAGGTGCCTGAATCCATGCGGCACACGGCCAATCTGACGCTCGGGGTGCAGCATGACAGCGGCCTCGACGCCAGCATGAGCTGGACCTACAGGGGCGGCTTCTACACCGACGCCCTCAACCTGCCGATGAATCCGCTGGACGTGGAAGAAGGCCGGGTCAAGGGCGTCTGGCTGCTCTCGGCGCGCGCCAGCTACAAGGTCACGCAGGAGCTGACGGCCTGGGTGTCGGGCCAGAACCTGACGGACAAGTTCTACATCACGGACCGCAGCGACGGCGCCAAACTCGGGATCGGCCGCACCATGATGGCGGGCGTCACCTACAAGTTCCAGTGAGAACTTGATCGGAGATCGCCGGGCGCCGTTTCGGGCGTCCGGCGTTTCCGGCGCTTGAGCGTCTGGGCGTCTCCCCGCACAGCCGCCATCGTCATGCCCGGCGAAGGCCGGGCGTCCGCGACTTCGGCGTGGAGCGCCACGTTCCTGTCAAATCGTGGATGCCCAGCTTCTCCGGGCATGACGCCTGAGACCGAATGGTCGGCAGGGGCTGGCTTGGACCCATCTTCCAAGTGCGGCTGCTTGAAGGATCTCGGAGGAAGTCGCGCGCCTAAGAGCCTCAGCGGGCGTCGAAGATGGTCGGCCCAAGGACGTTCTCCAGACCTTGGTCCCAATACGGATGCCGGCCAAATCTTTGGACAAGCCAGTCGATCATGACCCGGACCTTGGGCGCGAGCTCACGCGAACTTGGGTAGAGCGCCCAAAGCGACTGCGTTGAGACGAGCGGATAATCCGGAAGGATGGGCACGAGGGCGCCGGACCGAAGTTCGTCCGAGGCGCACCAGGTCGCCATGAGAGCGACGCCAAGCCCGGCGCACGCCGCGTCACGCACCGCGCCGCCGTCGTTGATCCGAAGCCCGGGCGTGACGCGCCGTTCGATGCGTTCCCCACCCTTCGCCTGAAACGTCCAGAGATCGAGCGTGCCGACTACCAGACAGGCGTGCTCCGCCAGTTCGTCGGGCGTGTTCGGCCGACCGCGACGGTCGATGTACGTGGGCGAAGCGACAAGCACGCGCCGATCCGGAGCGAGCCGCCGCGCGATGAACGATGAGTCGCTGATGTCGGCGTATCGAACCGCAAGGTCGAAGGCGCCTTCGACCAGATCGACCACGTTGTCCGAGATCCTGAGGTCGATCGCCAGATCTGGATAACGACCGCAGAATTCGGGCAGCCCCGGCACGATGTGCATCCGGGCGAATGAGGCCGGAGCCGCTATCCGCAATGTGCCGCGTGGCGCGGCCTGCCCGCGTCCGATCGCGGCTCGTGCAGCCTCCATAGCCAGCACGACGTGCTCCGCATGCGGCAACAACGCGAGCCCGTCCTCGGTCGGGGTCGCCTGCCGGGTCGTCCGATGGATCAGCCGAGCGCCAAGACGCTTTTCAAGCGCCGCCAGCCGGGCGCTCGCGCTCGCCGGGCTGAGGCCCAGGTCGCGAGCGGCGGAACTGATGCTGCCCAGCCGCGCGATGCGGACGAAGAGGTTCAGATCGTCGACCTGCATCGATTCGCTTTCAAAAATCGATTGAAGCTGAAGCTAGATCGGCCTGCCTACTGAAGGCAATCCAGGGTTCTCACTTCTCGCTCACACAGCGCGCCTCCGATGGGCGCGAAAGCGCAATAGGCGTCCGAGGCCGCCTGGTCCGGCTGAGCCTTTTGAAAGGGAAGTCTAGCTATGAACAGCGATCATCACTTCTTCCGCGCGACGTGGCGTCTGGGCGCCATGGCCGCCGCGGCGCTCATAGGGGCCGCCTCGGCTCCCGTTCAGGCCGAGGGTCCGTCGACCACGAATTCGCGCGCCGAGATTCGTCGGGAGTTTGAGACCCGAGGTCCCAAGGCGCACGGAACGTGGGTCATTCGTCAGACCCAAGCGCGCCCTTCGGCGGTTGAAAGCCGCAAGCAGCCTTCCGCAAATCGCCCAAGCCGCTTCGTCAAGAACTGATCGGAAGGTTGGTCATGACCAAGACCATGCAGGCCGTCGTGCTCCCCCGCTTCGGGGGAGCCGACACGTTCGAGCTGCGCGAGGTGGCGGCGCCCGTTGTGGGGCCGCGCCAGGTGCGCGTGCGCGTGCACGCGACCGCCGTCAATCCGCTCGATTACCAGATCCGCCGCGGCGACTACAAAGACCACGTGCCGCTGCCCGCGATCATCGGCCACGACATCTCGGGGGTCGTGGAGGAAGTCGGCCCGGGGGTCGACGAATTCTCGATCGGCGATGAGGTTTATTACACGCCGGAGATTTTCGGCGGCGACGGCTCTTACGCCGAGCAGCACGTCGCTAACGTGGACATCGTTGGACGAAAACCGAGGAATCTCAGTCATATCGAAGCGGCAAGCCTGACCCTCGTGGGCGGCACGGTCTGGGAAGCGTTGGTCCAGCGGGCGCGACTGAGCGTTGGAGAGACGATCCTCGTTCATGGCGGCGCAGGCGGCGTCGGCGCCATCGCCGTCCAGGTCGCCAAGGCGATCGGCGCTCGGGTGATTGCGACAGCTCGCGCCCAAAATCATGACTTCGTGCGCTCTCTGGGCGCCGATGACGTGATCGACTACATCGCCGACGACTACGTGACGCAGGTTTCTCGCCTGACCGACGGACATGGCGTCGACGTCGTCTTCGACACGGTAGGCGGGGTTACGCTCACCAGAAGCCCCTTAACGCTTGCGGCGTTCGGCCGGGTGGTCAGCATCGTCGACATCAGTCAGCCGCAGAACCTCATCGACGCGTGGAGCAAGAACGCGGCGTATCACTTCGTGTTCACGCGTCAGAATCGCGGCAAGCTTGACGCGCTGACCGGGCTCATCGAGCGCGGATTGGTGAAGCCTGTGATCGGCGCGACATTTCCTCTGGCACGGATGAATGAGGCGCACGAACTCGCAGAGAACGGGTCCGCAAGGGCGCTCCGCGGCAAGGTCGCGATCGATGTGGCGGGCGGCGCGTAGGCTTAGCGTTTCGGGTGACCTGCGCCTCCGGGCCTTCACGTCATTTCTGGCGGCTGGCCTTCCCTGAGGTCGCCGCAGACGTCTGCTATTTGCCAAACAACGGGATGGCCGCAAATCGGCGCCGTGGGCCTTTCCGGCGGCCTGCGTCCCGGGACGTCGGTCGCAGCGCAGGTTTGCGGACGCTTCGCGGGCTTTTAGCCCGCGCGTCGTCCGGGGCCTGCGAAAAGCCGCCCGCCCTGCATTATGACGGGGCCGCGCCTAGACAGAGGCGCCGTAAGGCGGACGGACGCTTCGGAGCTTTTCGGAGTTCCCCGCGTCCGCCGCCGGAGCGTCCTTTCCGTTGGTTTCAGACCCGGACATCTTCGCGCCTCTGCGGCGGTCTCCGCCGCGGAGCCGTCTCGTCGCGTGTGCGGCGAGTGCGCGACCAGCCTGCAGCGGGCTGGCCGCCGGAGGTTTTCCCCACGCCGTCGCGCGGTTCCCGCCGCTGCTGGACACCCGTCGCCCGCGGGTATACAGACTTTCGTCTATGCCGCCGGATAGGTGGTTGTAATAATTACAAAAAACTGAGCGCCGACAGCGTTTGCGCATATGCGTCGGCCATCAGCAGCCTCCGCGGAGCACATTCATGACCGAAAGAGAGACCACGCCCAGGGCCGCGTCGAAGCCGCTCGCTATCACGCGCCGCCGCCTTCTAGGGACCGCCCTCGGCGCCGGCGCCGCGTTCTTCGCCTACAAATGGGCGACCGCCGGGCAGTACCGCGCCGAGACAGCCGACCGCAGCGTCGACGTCCTGCTCATCGGCGGCGGCGTCATGAGCGCGACCCTCGGCGTGATGCTTTCGGAGCTTGAGCCGGAGTGGCGGATCGAGACCTTCGAGCGGCTGGACGCCGTCGCCGAGGAGAGCTCGAACGGCTGGAACAACGCCGGCACCGGCCATTCGGCGCTGTGCGAGCTGAACTACACGCCTGAGGACGACAAGGGGAACGTCCAGATCGCCCGCGCGATCGACATCAACGAGCAGTTTCAGATCTCGCGCCAGTTCTGGGCGCACCAGGTCCGGACCGGCATCCTCGAAAATCCCCGCGCCTTCATCAACTCCACGCCGCACATGAACCTGTGCTGGGGCGCGGACAACGTGGCCTTCATCACCAAGCGGGTCGAGGCGCTGAAGGCGAGTCCGCTGTTCGCCGGCATGGAGATCACCACCGACCCCGCGAAGATCGCGGAATGGATTCCGCTGTCCATGGCCGGCCGCAAGGACACCGCGAACCTCGTGGCGACGCGCTCGCCGCTCGGCACGGACGTCAATCTCGGCGAGATCACGCGGCAGTTCTTCGGACATCTGACCGCGAAGCCCACCTTCAAGCTCACCACCGGCGTCGAGGTGCGGTCGATCACGCGCAACCCGAGCGGGACGTGGCGCATCTCCGCCTTCGACATGAACGACGACGCCAAGATCCAGACGGTGGACGCGCGCTTCGTCTTCATCGGCGCCGGCGGCGCCGCGCTGCCGTTGCTGCAGCTTTCCGGCATCGAGGAGGCGAAGTCCTACGCCGGCTTCCCCGTGGGCGGCTCGTTCCTCGTGACCGAGAACGAGCAGGTCGCGGCCCAGCATCTCGCCAAGGTCTACGGCAAGGCCGACGTCGGCTCGCCGCCGATGTCGGTGCCGCATCTCGACACCCGCGTCCTCGACGGCAAGCGCGTCCTGCTGTTCGGGCCGTTCGCGACCTGGTCGAGCAAGTTCCTCAAGCACGGCTCCTACTTCGACCTGCCGGACTCGGTGACGCTCAGCAACGTCGCGCCGATGCTTCAGGTGAGCTGGAACGAGATCGCTCTCGTCAACTATCTGGCCGGGCAACTGGTGCAGTCCCATGAGGCCCAGCTCGCCGAGCTCCGCCGGTACTATCCCGAGGCGAAGGACGAGGACTGGCGCCTGTGGCAGGCCGGCCAGCGCGTGCAGATCATCTACAACGACCCCAAGAAGGGCGGCGTGCTGAAGCTCGGCACCGAGGTGGTGATGGCCAAGGACCGCTCGATCGCGGCGCTGCTCGGCGCCTCGCCCGGCGGCTCCACCTCGCCTGCGGTCATGCTCGGCCTGCTGGAGCGGGCCTTCCCCGATCAGGTCAAGGGCGCGTGGGGCGACAAGCTGCGCGCGATCATCCCGAGCTATGGGCGGAAGCTGAACGGCGATCCCGTCCTGCTGGCGTCGGTCTGGAAGGAGACCGCCGACGCGCTGCAGCTCGCGATCCCTTCGCCGGACATCACGGGCGCGGCCGCAGGCGCCGCCGCGGCGCCCGGCGCGACGATGCCCGCGGACAACGAGATCAAGCTCTAAGGTCCCGCCGGCCGGGCGTCGCGGGTCTTCAGGTTGCGAGGGGCGGGCGCTTCGTCATGGAAGCGCCGCCACAGCCATCCTATGTTCAGCGTCCGACCCGATCGAACGCCAGGGAGGAGATCCGCCATGGCCCGCAAACCGTCGAACGACGCCAAGCCCGATCCGAACGCCCCGACGCCGGAGGCCGCCGCGGCCTCTCCTGAGAGGGCCATTCCTGAGCCCAAGGGCGGCGATCCGCGCGAGAAGGTCGTCGACGCGCTGCTGGCCCTGCTGGCCGAGCGGCGCTGGGGCGAGATCGGGCTCTTCGACATCGCGGAGAAGGCCGGCGTCTCGCTGGCCGAGCTGCGGGCGCTGTTCCCCTCCAAGGGCGCGATCCTCGCCGGCTTCGTGCGGCGGATCGATCTCGAGGTGCTCGCGGGCCGCGCCGACGACCTCGTGGACGAGCCGGCGCGCGAGCGCCTGTTCGACGTGCTGATGCGGCGGTTCGAGGCGCTGGCGCCCCACCGCGCCGCGCTCAGGGCGGTGCGGCGCGGGCTCAGCGTCGATCCGCTCGGCGCCGGCGCGATGAACCAGGTCGCGGTGTCGTCCATGCAGTGGATGCTGGCGGCGGCGGGCGTGCAGGAATCCGGTCCGCTCGGCGCCGCGCGCGCGCAGGCGTTGGTGCTGGCGAACGCGCGGGTGTTCGACGTCTTCCTCGACGACGACGATCCCGGCCTCGCCCGCACGATGAAGGCGCTCGACGAGCAGCTCCGGAAGGCCGAGCGCTGGGCGCGCCGGGCCGACGACGTCGGCCGGCTGACGGCGCCCTTCCGCGGCGTCTGCGGCCGCATTCTCGGCCGCGCGTCGGAGCGCCGCCGCGACGAGGCGGCCGACGACGTGGCGACCGCCGCCTGATGGCCGACGGAACAGGATCCGCCGCGACGCCCGCGATCGCGTTCGACGACTTTCTGAAGGTCGACATCCGCGTCGGCACGATCGTTGAGGCGGAACCCTATCCGGAGGCGCGCAAGCCCGCGCTCAAGCTCCGGATCGACTTCGGGCCGGAGATCGGGGTCAAGCGATCCTCGGCCCAGATCACGCGCCATTACGCGCCGTCCGAGCTCGTCGGCCGGCAGGTGGTCGCGGTGGTGAACTTCCCGCCGCGGCAGATCGGGAAGTTCATGTCCGAGGTGCTGACTCTCGGCGTGCCCGACTCCGAGGGCGAGGTCGTGCTGCTCGCGCCCACGCTCCCCACGCCGAACGGCGGCCGGATGTTCTGACGGCCCGGCCGTCAGGGCAGCCGCAGCAGGTCGAGCAGCAGCCCGGCGAGGCGGGTGTTGTCGTAGAGCTCGGGCATCAGCGCGATCGGGTTTGAATAGAGCGAGTCGCTCGCGACGATCGCATTCCAGTCGAGCTTGCGCGGCGCGGCGACGCCGGCCGCCGCGAAGGCCTCCAGAAACTCGCGCGCGATCAGGCCGTGGCCGATGGCGGTCGGATGCACGCCGTCCAGGCTGAACACGCCGCCGGCGCTCATCTTCGCCTTGCGGTCGACGGTGTAATAGACCGTGTCGACGGTGCGTCCGAGCTTCTCGTTCAGCGCGACGAGCTCCGGCGGGAGCACGTAGGGCGGGTGGCCGTCGTTGCGCTTGAAGGCGAGGCGCAGGAGCTGGGCGCAGATGTCGACCAGCACGTATTCGACCTTGCGCCCGCCCGCCGACGGGGCCTTGGCGTTGTAGTCGGCGACCAGTCTCGCGATGGCGGCGTTGTAGCCGGCGATCGTCGTGTCGATCCTGTGCGCCTCGTCGCGCGTCAGCGAGTTGCCGGACCGCCGGGCGTAGTCGTGGTCGAACAGGAAGTAGGTGTAGCGGTCGAAGTACTTCGCGCTCGGCAGCGTCCCGAACGGGTCGTTCATCTCGTGCGAGGCGCCGACGCCGCGCGCGAGCGGCGCGATGGTGACGGCGGGAACGGTGGCGATGAATACCTTGCAGTCCCGCTTGCCGGTCGAGAGCGTCGCGTGGAGCTTGTCCATCAGGACTTCGTACTCTTCCGTGAAATGCTCGACGGTCCAGAGATTGTATTCGTTGCGTTCGTCGAGGCTCATTTTCAGCGGCGATTTGCGCGCGCTGGCGGTGCTCTTCACGCCCATGCGTACGACAGTGCCGAGCGCGTTGTTGGCGCCGAGCCAGACGACGACGTTCTCGACGCCCTCCGAGTGATGGTGATGCTTGAGCCAGCGCAACTGGCTGTAGTCGTTGAAGCGCGGGTCGCGGGACGGGTTGAGCACCGCATGGGCGGTGCGCTCGAAGGCCGCGTTCGGAAGGTCGAAGAAGCCGTCGCCGCCGTTCTTCGCCTCGTCCGCGGCGATGCGTTCGAGGCACAGGCGCGGCGTGATCGTCCAGGCGTCGGCGACCGTGAAGCCGGCCACCGAAACGTTGGGGAAGAACTGGCGCCGGCCGGCCTGGGGCAGGGCGATGTTGCCGAGACCGCGCTCATAATAGTCCTCGACGTCGTCCAGGATGCCGTTGACCGTGGCCACGGCGAGCGGCCACTCGATCGGGCCGCGGATGTCGCTGCCGTATTTGCGCTGCAGGCTGCGCAGCAGCTTCTCGATGTTGATCGGCAGCCCGCCTTCGCCCCAGAAGGGTATGGGGTACTCGTCCGTGCTGGCGGCGAGGCCGAGGCATTTCGCCAGCAGCGTCGAGTAGGACAGTTCGGTGCGCGCCGCGGCGAGCGACATGAAGCCCTGCGAGATGCTGTCGCCGATCGTGAACAGTTTCATGGGGAAGCGCCGGGAAAGGGGTTGCGGATCTTTCGCTGCTTACGCGACGTCGTGAACCACCGTGTCCGCCGCGCTGGAGCGGCGACCGTTCCTCCAGACTGCCAAATCGCAGCGACCGTAAATATACGGTCTAATGCTGATATCAATCTATGGTTGTGTATGGCCACGGCTGCGCCATGGCGGGATTCCGGCTCACGCGGAGCCGGCCGGGGTCGCAGGGCGTGGGTGGGGAGCGGACGCGCTGGCGCCGCGGGGCCCGTCAGCCTGCGCTCAGGCGCGGGGCGCGCGCCGGGCGATGAGGCGGGCGACGCGCGCCTCGAGGCTTTCCGCTCCCCGCCGGGCCTCGACGGTCGCGACGAGTTCGGAGAGCCGCTTGGGCTCGGCGTCGATCGCGATCGCGATCAGCGCGCCGAGATCGTGCATCACCATGCCGCCGATGCGGGCGAGGATCGCCGCGCTCGGGATCATAGTCGCGAACCACAGCGCCGGCACGGCGCTCAGGCCTCCCGGCGGCAACGTCACGTGCAGGGCGTGGACCGCCATCGTCATGCCGGTCGACAGCGCGTAGAGGCCCGAGAGCACGGCGACATAGGTGAAGGCCTTGTCGACGCCGATCACCGTCTCGCCCTTGTTCAGCGCGCCCCAGGCGAAGCCGCCCGCGGCGAGCGCGCCGATCAGCCCCCAGGACAGCGCCGCCACGAGCGCGTAGAGCGACGCCACGTCGGCGCGTCCTGCGGCCTTCAGCGCCGCGATGCGCGCGCCGGTCGCCTCGGGCATCAGCCACGACATCTGCGGCGTGTAAGTCGAGGCCGCCTGAAGCAGGTTTCCGCCGAGCGCCAGCACCAGAACGCCCGCGATGATGGCGTAGGCGCCGACGATCATGGCTGTGCTGACGCGGAAGGAGAGGCGACCCGACATGGCCTGAATCCTAAAGCCGCGCCGGACCGGCGGCGATGGTCATATTTTATTAAAGTTAAGGATAGTTAACGCAAGCATGCGGCGCCGCGCGCAGGCCGAAAAGCCAAGCAGCGCGAGGGCTTGAGGCGAATCTCAGGTGATCGCTCGACGAGCGCGGGTCAGCCGCGCGACCAGCGCTCCAGCGCGTCGTCGTCGGCGGTTTTCGCCGCGACCCAGGAGGCGCCGTCGGCGGTCTCCTCACGCTTCCAGAACGGCGCGGAGGTCTTGAGATAGTCCATCACGAACTCGGCCGCCGCGAAGGCCGCGGCGCGGTGCGGCGACAGCGTCGCCACAAGCACGATCGGCTCGCCCGGACGGATGCGGCCGTGGCGGTGGACGATCAGCGCGTCGATCAGCGGCCAGCGCGCGCGGGCCTCCGCCTCGATGCGGGAAAGCTCCTCCTCGGCCATCTCGGGGTAGCACTCGAGCGTCAGCGCCTCGAGCGGCGCGCCGGAGTCGGCGTTGGGACGGCAGAGCCCGGTGAAGGTCACAACGGCGCCCACGTTGACGTGCCCTGCGCCGAGGTCGGCGGTCTCGCGCGCGGCGTCGAATAGGTCGGTCTGCACGCGCACGGCCATGGCGGCGCTCAGCCGCCGGTCATGGGCGGGAAGAAGGCGATCTCGCGCGCCCCGGCGATCTTGGCGTCCGGCTTGGCGTGGCGGCGGTCGATGGCGGCGCGGATGGCGTCCGACTCGAAGGCGTGCGCGTATTCCGGCCCGCGCGAGCGCAGCCAGGCGATCAACTCGCCGATCGTGGAGACGCCGGCGGGGGCCTCGGCCACCTCCTCGGCGCGTCCGACGCGTTCGCGCACCCAGGCGAAGTAGAGCAGCTTCATTCCACCGGCTCCTCCAGGACGTGGCGCAGGCCAGCCCTGAAATAGTCATAGCCGGTGTAAAGCGTAAGGATCGCCGAGAACCACAGCAGCCCGAGGCCGACCGCGGTCACGCCGGGCAGGATCTTGTCGCCGGCGGGCCCCGCCAGCAGGAAGCCGACCGCGATCAGTTGCGCCGTGGTCTTGTACTTCGCGAGCCGCGTCACCGG
Organism: Methylopila henanensis; assembly: GCF_042681025.1. NCBI lineage: Bacteria > Pseudomonadati > Pseudomonadota > Alphaproteobacteria > Hyphomicrobiales > Methylopilaceae > Methylopila > Methylopila henanensis. The sequence continues at coordinate 463,899 of NZ_JBHUER010000010.1, read as the reverse complement.
CACGCTGACGCGCAGTTCCGCCAGGAACTCGCGCAGGCCGGAGACCAGCACCTCGCGGCACAGGATGACGACCGCGGCCCAGAGCGACCAGCCCTCGATCGTGTTGATGGCGCAGAGCATCAGCAGGCAGGCGGAGACCAGCAGCTTGTCGGCGATCGGATCCAGCATGCGGCCGAGCGGCGACTGCTGCGCCCAGGCGCGGGCGAGGTAGCCGTCGAGGAAGTCGGTGATGGCGGCCACCATGAACAGGCCGACCGCGCACCAGCGGTAGATGTCGGCCTCGGCGTAAAGGCAGCCGACGACCACCGGCACCGCGGCGATGCGGCCATAGGTGAGGAGGTTCGGAAGGCTCGTCACGTGCAGCCGCGAGGCGTTCCGCCCCTGGCGGACCGCTGCTGAACTGACCGGGTCGAGCTGGCTTTCGGGACTCATGGAGCGCGCCGCCGGAGAATGCGATGTCTGACCGGCGCGACACGACCACGGGAGGCGGACGGCCGTCAACGCGTCATTCCACATCGCAGGCGCGATCCGGGCGACGGCCGGCGGCTTACCGCTCGCCCTTCTCGTGGAAGAAGTCGTAGATCGCCTTCGCCATCGAACGGCTGACGCCGGGGGCTTTCTCGAGGTCGGCGAGGCCGGCGCGGGCGACCGCCTTGGCGGTGCCGAAGTGGCGCAGCAGCGCGCGCTTGCGGGTGGGGCCGACGCCCGGCACCTCGTCGAGCGGATTGGCCACGAACTCCTTGGAGCGCCGGGCCCGGTGCGTGCCGATCGCGAAGCGGTGGGCCTCGTCGCGCAGGCGCTGGACGTAATAGAGCACGGGGTCGCGCGGCGGCATGCGGAACGGCTGCCGGCCCTCGAGGAAGAAGGTCTCGCGGCCCGCCTCGCGGTCGACGCCCTTGGCGATGCCGACCAGCGGCACGTCGGAGAGGCCGAGCTCCGTCAGGGTCTCGCGGGCGGCGGCGAGCTGGCCTTGGCCGCCGTCGATCAGCACGAGGTCCGGCCAGGGCGGGGCGTCCTCGGCCGTCCGGCCCTCCGCGTCGCGCGGCGATTCCTTCTGCAGCCGCGCGAAGCGGCGGCGCAGCACCTGGCGCATCATGCCGGTGTCGTCGCCGGGGGTGAGGTCCTCGGGTCGGATGTTGAACTTGCGGTACTGGTTCTTCTGGAAGCCTTCCGGGCCCGCGACGATCATGCCGCCGACCGCCGCCGTCCCCATGATGTGGCTGTTGTCGTAGACCTCGATGCGCTGCGGCTGCGCGGCGAGGCCGAACGCCTGCTGGACGCCGGCGAGCAGCTTTCCTTGCGTCGCGGTTTCGGCCAGCCTGCGGCCGAGCGCCTCCTTCGCGTTCGACAGCGCGCGGTCGACCAGCTCCTTCTTCTCGCCGCGGGCGGGGACCGCCACCTCGACCTTGCGGCCGGAGCGGATCGTGAGCGCCTCGCCCAGCAGCGCCCGGTCCTCGATCTCCTCGCTCAGCAGCACCAGCCGCGGCGGCTCCTCGGCGTCGTAGAACTGCGACAGGAACGAGCCCAGCACCTCGCCGGTCTCGAGCGATCGGTCGGCCTTCGGGAAATAGGCGCGCGCGCCCCAGTTCTGGTAGGCGCGGAAGAAGAACGCCTCGACGCAGGTCTGGCCGCCCTCGGCGTGGATCGCGAAGACGTCGGCCTCCTCGACCGTGCGCGGATTGACGCCCTGGTTGGCCTGGATCGCCGCGAGCGCCGCGAGCCGGTCGCGATAGACCGCGGCGCGCTCGAAATCGAGCGCCTCCGACGCCTCGTCCATGGCGCGGGCGAGGTCGGTCTTTACCCGGTCGCTCTTGCCGGAGAGGAAATCGCGGGCTTCCTCCACCAGCACGGCGTAGTCGTCGAGCGCGATCTCGCCGGTGCAGGGGCCGGAGCAGCGCTTGATCTGATGCAGCAGGCAGGGACGGGTGCGACGCTCGTAGTAGCTGTCGGCGCAGGAGCGCAGCAGGAAGGCGCGCTCCAGCGCGTCGATGGTGCGGCCGACCGCGCCGGCGGAGGCGAAGGGGCCGTAATAGTCGCCCTTGCGCGTCCGCGCCCCGCGGTGCTTGGCGATCTGCGGCGCGGGATGGTCGGTCGCGATCAGGATGTAGGGGAACGACTTGTCGTCCCGCATCAGCACGTTGAAGCGCGGGCGCAGGCGCTTGATGAGGTTCGCCTCGAGCAGGAGCGCCTCGGTCTCCGTCTCGGTCGAGACGAACTCCATCGCCGCCGTCTCGGCGATCATGCGGGCGATGCGGGTGTTGTGGCCGACGCCGCGGGCGTAGTTCGCCACCCGCTTCTTCAGCGAGCGCGCCTTGCCGACGTAGAGCACGTCGCCGCGGGCGTCGAACATGCGGTAGACGCCGGGCCCATTCGGCAGGCGCTTCACCTGCTCGCGGATCACCTCCACGCCCCGGCGCAGGCTTTCGGGGGCGGCGTCGAGTTCGGCCTCGATCGTCGCGCGCTCCTCGACGCCTGCGTCCGCGAGGCCGTCGTCCTCGCGCGGGGGGATGTCCGTGTCGGTCATGAGACCCGCAACTTAAGCGCCGCGGGCCGATTCCGCGAGGGAGGGTCCGCCGTCGTCCGCCGGGCCGACGAGATGCTGGCCGCCGTCGACCGGGATCATGACGCCGGTCACGTTTTCGGCGCCGAGCAGATAGACCACGGCCTCGGCGATCTCGGCGGGGGAGGGGCCGCGCGCGAGCGGGGTCGACGCCTGCTGGCGCGCGAAGGCGTCGGCGTCCTGCCAGCCGTTCGGCAAGGTCGGGCCGGGGCCGACGGCGACCACCCGGATGCGCGGCGCGAGCGCCTTCGCCAGCGTCTCCGTCGCGGTCAGCAGCGCGCATTTCGCGAGCGTGTAGGACAGGAAGTCGGCCGTCGGGCGCAGCGCGCGCTGGTCGATGATGTTGACGACGCAGGCCTGCGCCCCCGGCGGTAGTTGCGCTGCGAACGCCTCGATCAGGAAGACGGGCGCGCGCAGGTTCACGGCCATCTGCCGGCCCCAGAGGTCGGCGTCGAGCGCGCCGATCCCGTCATGCTCGAAGATCGACGCGTTGTTCACGAGCGTGGTGAGCGGGCCGACCGTGGCGGCGGCGTGGGCGACCAGCGCGGCGGGACCGTCCGCCGTCGCGAGATCCGCCGCGACGGCGCTCGCCGCGCCGCCCGCCCGCCGGATCTCATCAGCCACTCCTTCGGCCTCGGCGGAGGAGCGGAGATGGTGCACCGCGACCGCTTGGCCCCGGCGCGCGACGGCGCGCGCGATTTCGGCGCCAATTCTGCGGCCGCCTCCTGTCACAAGCGCGGCGCCCGGCCGCCGAACCTCAGCCGGCATGCGGCGTCACCTGAGTTGTTCGATCGATGATTTTCATGGTACGAGAGCCGAGAGTTGCCCAACTGCAACGCAGTCGCTGACCTTATTTCGGTCAGTGGCCCGCCACATTCGCGTACGCAAACGGCCCCAAAGCCCGATCATACCGGTATTCGGCGCTACTCGGGAACGTGGATGGAACCAAATGGCGAATGGCGCGTTTCAGCGCTATCGACGCGGGGGTCCTTCAGCGCCAATGGGCGGTGAGACGCGTAGGAGTCGAACGAAATGAAGCGAGCGACGCTCTTCGGGGGGGCTGCCGCGCTTGCCCTCTGGGGCGGCGCAGCTTTCGCCGCCGACATTCCCGCCTATGAGGCGGCGCCCGCCGTCGCGGCGCCCGTTCCCTCCTTCACATGGTCCGGTCCCTATCTCGGCCTGCAGGCCGGCTATGGCTGGTTCGACGCTGACAACCGCGTGAACGGCTTCAAGCCGGGCTCGTCGCCGGACGGGTTCACCGTCGGCGCCTACGCCGGGTACAATCACCAGCTCGACAATTCCCCGCTGGTGCTCGGCGTCGAGGCCGACATCAACTACACCGACGGCGACGCCCGGCGCGGCACGCGCGGGTTCACCGGCGCTCCCGACACCCGGATCGGCAACGACGTGGGCTTCACCGGCGCCGTGCGCGCCCGGGTCGGCTACGCTTTCGACCGCTTCTTGGTCTACGGCGCGGGCGGCCTCGCCTTCGCCGATCACGAGGTGAAGGCGCGGGCGACAGCGCCCGGCGGCGCGAGCGGCTCGGACGACACCGTCGCGGTCGGCTGGACGATCGGCGGCGGCGTCGAGGCGGCGCTCAGCGACAACGTCACGGCGCGGGTCGAGTACCGCTATTCGGATTTCGGGACGGACAGCTTCAGCGTCGCAGGCAGTCGGGTCAGGTCTGATCTGACTGAAAATCGCGTGATGCTGGGCGTCGGATACAAATTCTCCAGCGGCTGGTGATTGAGATCGCCGCTGGTGAGTAACCTCTTGGAAGGTATTTTACCGTCTAAGGGGGTGTAAACGCAGAAATGTTTTCGGGCTGGACTGCGTGCGTGGGCGCTGAATGACTCGGTTGCGTTGCATTGTTGCTACACAATTTGAGTCGGGCCTGCGTTATATAGAGGGCAGATGCTCCGAATTGATCCGGAGCGAACACAGTAAGTTGAGGTTACCATCATGATCCGTCGTATCCTTCTCGGCGCCGCCTCCGCGGCAGCTTTCGCCGCCATGGTTCCCGCCGCGATGGCGGCTGATCTGCCGGCGTATGAAGAGCCGGCTCCGGCGATCGCGCCGGTGCCTTCGTTCACCTGGACCGGCCCGTACATCGGCGTTCAGGCCGGCTACGGCTGGGGTTCGGCCGCCCGCACCAACAAGGACGGCTTCACGATCGGCGGCTACGCCGGTTACAACTACCAGTTCGACAACTCGCCGGTCGTGATCGGCATCGAGACGGACTTCAACTACAGCGACGCCGACGGCAGCCGCCGCCGCGCCCGCACCGAGAGCGAGTGGAACGGCGCGACCCGCGCCCGCCTCGGCTACGCCTTCGACCGCTTCCTGGTCTACGGCGCGGCCGGCGTGGCCTATGCGGATCGTGAGCTCCGCGTCCGTGGCCTCGGCCGCGACACCAAGACCGCGGTCGGCTGGACGGTCGGCGGCGGCGTCGAGTACGCCGCGGCGGACAACATCTCGGTCCGCGCCGAGTACCGCTACAACGACTACGGCAAGGATCGGTTCGACATCGGCCGCGGCATCCGTTCCGACTACACCGAGCACCGCGTCATGGGCGGCGTCGCCTACAAGTTCAACTCGCCGTTCTGATCCCGGACGGCGGGCCTTCGCCCGCCGGACAGGTCTGGAGATAAGCCCCGCGGCCTCGCCGCGGGGCTTTTTTCGTCTCGCCGCCACGCTGCGGGTGGACGGCGGGAAGCCCTGTCCGATCAAAGCTTTGACAAAAAAATCCGCGGCGTTTCGTCCGTTCGCTTCATGTCCCGATAACCTTCACGACTCGCTAAGGATTGGCGGCTAGTTTCGGCCCAACGCCCTCTCGCCTCCCGGCGACGAAACGGCGTCCGCACCACCATGTGTTCCCTGTCGCGTTTCGGCCGGATTCCCTCGCCCGGTCGTATGTCGAGTATCGAGGCTGCCCCATGATCCGTTCCATCGTCATCGCCGCGTCCGTCGCAGCGCTCGGCGCCGCGCCCGCGCTCGCCGCCGACCTTCCCTACGAAACCCCGGTCGGCGAATACGCCGCCCCCGCGACCGGGTTCACCTGGTCCGGCGCCTATGTCGGCGCCCAGGCCGGCTACGGCTGGGCCAAGGCCGACAACCGCCAGGGCCGCGACACCAAGCCGAGCGGCGCGATCGTCGGCGGCTACGCCGGCTACAACCACCAGTTTGACGGCTCGCCGGTCGTCGTCGGCGTCGAGACCGACATCAACTACAACGACGGTTCCGACCGCAAGGTGACCGCCGCCACGCGCATTCGCAACGAGCAGCAGTGGTCGGGCGCGACCCGCGCCAAGGTCGGCTACGCCTATGATCGCTACCTCGCCTATGGCGCGGCCGGCGTGGCCTACAGCGGCCAGAAGGTCACCGGCCGGATCGGCGCGGACCGCGGCAGCGACGACAAGACCGCCGTCGGCTACACCGTCGGCGCCGGCGTCGAAAGCGCCGTGACCGACAACGTCACCGCCCGCCTCGAGTACCGCTACACCGACTACGGCACGGACAAGTACCGGATCGGCGGTTCGCGCGAGAAGACCGACGTCACCGAGAACCGCGTGATGGGCGGCGTCGCCTACAAGTTCGGCTCGGCCTGGTGATCCCATGTCGGGCGCCTTCGGGCCCGACCCAGAACCTCGTCAAAACCCCGCGGCGCGAGCCGCGGGGTTTTTCGTCGCGCGCGAATCCGGCATTAAGGATTTGTTTACTGCGCGGGATTTTTCTGATCGCGGCTACGTTCCGTTAACCTGATCGAGCCGTGTCCTGCGTTAGTTTTCCAGTCTCGCAGGCCTGAGGCCCGCGCCCGTTTCGCGCTCCCCGGATCGACGCCCCGCATGCATCGTCTCCTCGGCACGCTTCTGTTTTCCCTCGGCGCGGCGCTGGCCTCGCCGGCGCAAGCGGTCGACGTGACCGGAGCGGACGAGGCCTTCGACTGGACGGGCTTTCGCGTCGGCGCCATCGGCGGCTACGGCCGCATCGGCGAGGCGGGACCGCTGATCGGCGCGTCGGTCGGCTACGACTGGCGCTTCGACGACGTCATCGTCGGGGTCGAGGGCGACCTCTCCGGCGGCGGCGTCGACGGACGGCGCGAGGGCGGCCGGTACGGCATCGACCTGTTCGGCACCATCCGCGCCCGCGTCGGCTACGCCTTCGACCGTTTCGTCGTCTATGGCGCCGCCGGCGCCGCCTTCGCCTCCGCCGACTACGCCCGCGACGGCGCGCGCGACAGCGAACTCCACACCGGCTGGACCATCGGCGCCGGCGTGGAGACCCATCTGTTCGGCGCGCTGACCGCGCGGGCCGAGTTCATCTACGTGGATCTCGATCGCCGCTCGTTCGACGTCGGCCAAGCGGTCGGCTTCAATCCCGACGGCGGCCAGGTCAGGCTCGGGCTGAACTACCGGTTCTGACCGGATTGCGCCCTTCAGATCACCGCTTGGCGTTCCGCGCGTTCTTGAGCTCGTCGATCAGCGTCGACGCCTCGGCCTTGGTGAGGTCGGGCTTGTACGCGACCCCGGTCTCCTCCGACAGCGTCTTGAGGTAGGAGGCCTGCGCCCCTGTCATGGGCTCGTCGCCGGACACCCAGTCAGCGGGGTCCTTCTCGGCGTTGCCCACCGGCGCGGTCTTCGGATTGGCGTCGGTCGCGTGGACGGGCCCGCCGGGCGTCGGCGCGTCCGGGTCGGCGGCGCGGCGTTCGTCGGTGCGGTCCTGCGGCGTGCTGCGTTCGGTCATGGCGTTCCCGTTCCGTTTCTGTCTGTGACGGAAACGTCCGGGCCGCGCGCTGGTTCCGCGCATGAAAAAAGCCCCCGGCGCGGGGCGCGCGCCGGGGGCGGGGCGAAGAACGAAGCAGCCTAAGTTACGGACAAGCCACCTGGCGTCCATCATAGGCCGTGTACGTGCCAGTGTTCGGATTGTACGAGCGGAACCGACGCGCGCAATAGCTGTCGCCTCGCGCGTAGGCGCGGTTATTTGCCGCCGACCCCGCGATGATCGCGCCGGCCGCGAGGCCGAGCGCTCCGGCCGCCAGGTACCCGCCGCGATCGCGCCGGTCCCGGTAATAGCGGCGGGCGCCGTAATAGCGCCGGTCCCTGTAGTAGCGCCGCCCGCCGTAATAGCGGCGGTCACGGTAATGCCGGCCGCCGCGCCAGCCTCGGTCGCCGCGCCAGCGCCGGTCGCCCCGCCAGCGGCGGTCGCGGACGTTCTCGACGTCGCCGGACGCGAGCGCGGCGAGGGCCTGACCCCGGACCTGGTCGAGCGAGGCCGGCGGCGGCGCGCTTTTCGTCGTTCCGGCCTGCGCGGAGGCGGTTTCCGGTCCCGTCAGCACGCCGGTGAGGCCGATCACGGCCGCCACGGCCAGGGTGAGCGTCTTTCTCATGCTAATGTCCTTGCTGTCGCGCGCGACAAGGCGCGTCTGTGGCGTTGCGTTCGCCCATCTCCCCACGCACAACGCTTGGGGAGGCTGGTCGTTGCCTCGCCGCGGCGAGGGACGCTCAATTCCGCGTGACGCGTCCGTGATCGCCACGTCCCGCCGCCCGCTCTGGCCGTCTCAGGAGAACCCGCCCATGCGTCTTGTCCTCGCCGTCCTCTGCGTCGTCGCGACCGCGGCGGCCGGCGTCGCCGCGGTGCGGTTCGAAGCCTGGACGGTGACCTGCGGGGAGGGGGCGGCGCCCGAATGCAGTGTGGGTTCGGCGGCGCTGCCGGCGGCCGGCGCGAAGCATGTGAGCCTGATCGTGACGCGGGCCGGCGCGAAGGAGGCGCAGCCGCGGCTGCGGATCGTGCTCGAGGGGCCGGCCACGCCGCTGCCGCGTCCGCGGCTGGCGCTCGCGGTCGACGGCGGCACCCCCGTCCGGCTCGCGCCGGGCGCCGATCTCGCCGTCACGCCCGGCCCGGACGCCGCGAATGTGGAGATCCGCCTGTCCGAAGGCGCGACGCGGCGGCTGCTTCCCTTCATGCGGCGCGGACGGGTGCTGTCGGTCGAGGTGACCGGCGAGGCTGACGACAAGATCGCGGTCGAGGTCCCGCTGCCGGGCCTGCAGGGCGCCTTCGCCGAGGTCGACCGCGCGCAGGCGCGCGCCGACAAGCCGGAGGCGCTGAGCGCCCTGATCGGGGGCTCGACGCCCGCGGCGCTGTCCGGCCAGGTGCGCGACGTCACCCGCGAGGCGATCCCGGCGCGGCTGCGCACGATCATGGTCGAGCGCGATTGCCCGGTGTGGGACCGCACGGAGAACGATCCGTCCTTCCTCGCCGACGAGAGCTTCGCCGCCGATCTCGGCTCCGGGCGTACGCTGTGGGCGATCGTCTGCGCCTCGGGCGCCTACAATGTCGAGTTCGTGCTGTTCCTGGAGGACCCGTCGCAGGCGGCGGACCGGTTCGAGCCGCTGCTGTTCGCGGCCTTCGTCGAGTCGCTCGGCTGGACCGGCGTCGACAGTCTGTCGAACGTCGCCTACGACCCGGCGAAGAAGCAGCTCACCGCCTTCGAGAAGGGCCGGGCCGCGGGCGACTGCGGCACGGTCGGCGCATGGGAGTGGGGCGGCGCCGCGTTCCGCATGGTCGAGTACCGCGCCAAGGAGGAGTGCGACGGCGTCGGCGAGCCCGGACGGTTCCCGATCGTGTTCCGCGGCGAGCGGTGACGCCGGGCGTCAGCCGCTGGCGCGCGATTCCAGCGTGGCGTAGCCCTCCGGGCCTTCGCCCTCCTCGAAGGCGGCGTCGACCGCGACGAAGTCGTCCGGGTAGAAGCCGTTGAAGCGGGTGCGCAGCGCGAGGCTGTAGGCGCCGATGTGGCCGATCTCGATCCAGTCGCCGGTGTCGACGTCGTCGGGCAGCCAGAACGGCCGCGACAGGATGTCGACCGAGTCGCAGGTCGCGCCGCAGACCCGGAACGGCGCGAGCTTCGGCGCGGCGGCGCGGCGCGCCCGGCGGCGGGCCGGGTCGGGGATCAGCCGCGCGGGCAGGGTGATCTTGCCGGTCCAGCTGTCGGACAGCGAGCTCCATATGCCGTCGTTGATGTAGAGCCGCTGGCCCTTCTTGAGCAGCACCCGCACCACCACCGTCAGGCAGCGCGCCACGATCACCCGGCCGGGTTCGGCGATCAGCGGCAGGTCGCCGAGCCCCCACTCGTCGACCTCGTCCTGCACCCGCGCGATCAGCGCGCCGACCGCGGGGGCCGGGGCCGCCGGGCGCTTGCGGTCGTGGCCGTAGCGGGCCGGGAAGCCGCCGCCGACGTCGAGCGCCGCGATCGGGACGCCGGCGCGTCCCTTCACCCAGGCCGCGGTCGCGATCGCGCGCTCGTAGGATTCCAGGTCCTCGACCTGGCTGCCCACGTGGAAGGTCAGCCCGACGCGGAAGCCGATCCGGTCGATGCGGCGGACGAGCTCGACCGCATGGGCGGGCGCCGCGCCGAACTTCTTCGACAGCTCGTAGGCGGCGTGGCCCTTGGTGGCGAGCCGCACGAACAATGTGAAGTCCTCGGGCGCGAGGTCGAGCGCGCGCACCACGCGCAGAATCTTGGCGACCTCGTCGTCGTGGTCGAGCGCGATCGCCCGCACGCCGTAGCCTTCGAGCGCGAGCCGGATGTCCGACTGGGCCTTGACCGGGTGCATGTAGTAGAGCGCGGCCTCCGGCGCGGCCGCGCGCGCCGCCGCGAACTCGGCCGGGCTCGCCACGTCGAAGGCCGACACGCCCGCCTCGGCCAGCGCCTCCAGCACGAAGGGCTCGCCGTTGGTCTTCACCGCATAGGCCGTGGTTCCCCGGAAGGCGTCGAGGAAGGCGCGGGCGTCCTCGACGAGCGCGCGGCGGTCGAAGGCGTAGACCGGACGGTCCGGTCGGAGCGCGAGGGCCGCGTCCCGCGCGGAAGGAAAGCGCTGCATTCGGTGCGTGGTCTCCTGTAGCGGGCGCGCCGCGCCGAGGGTGGCGCGGCGTCGCGACGGTCTTGCGACGGCGGTCCGCCGCGGAGGGCGTCCGCGTAACCATATGGCGCTCAAGCACTTGATTTGACGCCCCCGCCGCTCGATGGTCCTGCTGTCGTCGCGTCCGGAGATCGTGCGCATGCGCGCGCTGCAGTTCGTTCTTGCTTTCGTGGCCGTGGTTGCGGCCGGCTCCGCCGCCTCGGCGGCAGACTATGCTCGCTACGAGTCGCGCCAGACGGTGTTCCGCGGCTACACCGGCGCGCTGCCGGCCTGCGGCGACGAGCGCGTGCTCGGTCATATAGCGGGCCGTTTCGCCTCGCGTGAGCGGAGCTACTGGGGCTCGTCGCTCGAGTTCGCAGGGTTCGGCCAAACGCGCGAAATCGGTTATCGGAGCTGGGGGCCGGAGTTCATCCCGCGCCGCTTCTGCGCCGCGCGCGTCGTCACCACCGACGGCCGCAGGCGGTCGGTCTATTACGAGATCGGCGAGGGCTTCGCCTTCGCGGGCGTGGGGTGGGGCGTGAACTGGTGCGTCACCGGCCTCGACCGCAATCTCGCCTACGCGCCGGACTGCAAGATGGCCCGCCCGTGAGGTCTGGCCTTCGCGCCGTCCTGGCGTGGATGCTGCTGCTCGCCGCTTTCGCGCCGTCGCCGTCGCTCGCCCAGGACCGCCCTGGCGACTTCGATTTCTACGTGCTGTCGCTGTCCTGGTCGCCGACCTACTGCGCCTCCGCCGGCCGGCGCGCGGAGGGCCCGCAGTGCGCCGGACCGCGCCCGTTCGGCTTCGTGGCGCACGGGCTGTGGCCGCAATACGAGCGCGGCTTCCCGTCGGACTGCCGCGCCGGCGGCTTCCCGAGCCGGGCCGTGGTGGATTCCATGCTCGACGTCATGCCGAGCCCCGGCCTGGTGCGGCACCAGTGGCGCAAGCATGGGACCTGCTCCGGGCTCGGGCCGGAGGCGTTCTTCGCGCTCACCCGCCGCGCCTATGAGCGCGTGGTCGTGCCGGAGATCTACCGCGGGCTCGACCGGCCGCTCGTCACGTCGCCGGCCGAGGTCGAGCGCGCATTCATCGCCGCCAATCCCGGCCTCGCCCCTAGCATGATCGCGGTCGACTGCAACCGACGCAACCTGCGCGAGGTCCGCGTCTGCATGAAGCGCGACCTGTCGTTCCGCCCCTGCGCCGAAGTCGATCGCCGCGCCTGCCGCGCGAGCGAGCTTGTGCTGCCGCCCATGAGAGAGACCCGCGAATGACCGAGCCCGACGTCGAACCCGCCATGCGTCTGCACCGGCTCGGCGGGCCGACCGCGCCGTTCGAGGACAGCGCGCCGCCGCCGGAGCTCGTGGTGGAGGGCGAGCCGCGCTTCCGCACTACGGTGCATTACGAGGCGCCGGACGGGCGGCTGTTCGCGGGCGTCTGGGCGGCGACGCCGGGCGCGTGGCGCGTGGCCTATGACGAATGGGAGTGGTGCCGGCTGCGCAGCGGCCGCTGCGTGCTGACGCCGGACGGCGGCGAGGCGCAGGAGTACGGCCCCGGCGCCGCGATCGTGATCGAGCCCGGCTTCACCGGCGTCTGGGCCGTCCTTGAGCCCTGCGAGAAGGACTTCGTCGTGATGTTGCCCCCCGCCGGCGACGGCGAGGCGTGAACTACCGGCACGCGTTCCACGCCGGCAATTTCGCCGACGTGCTCAAGCACGTCGTGCTGGCGCGGATCGTCGACTATCTCAACGCGAAGTCCGCGCCCTGGAGCTATCTCGACACCCACGCCGGCGTCGGCGTCTACGACCTCGCCGGCGGCGAGGCGGAGCGGACCGGCGAGTGGCGCAACGGCGTCGGCCGCCTCGTCGGCCGCCGGCTCGGGGCGGCGGCCGAGACGCTGCTCGCGCCCTGGCGGGCCGTGCTCGCGGAGTTCCAGACGCCGGACGGCGCGCTGACGCGCTATCCCGGCTCGCCGGAGATCGTCCGCCGGCTGGCGCGGCAGGACGACCGGCTGCGGCTCTGCGAGCTTCACCCGAAGGATCGGCAGTCGCTCGCCGCCGCGCTCGGCCGCGACGAGCGGGCCAAGGTGGTCGAGATCGACGGCTGGACCGCGCTCGGCGCATGGCTGCCGCCGCGGGAGCGGCGCGGGCTGGTGCTGGTCGACCCGCCCTTCGAGCAGCCGGGCGAGCTCGCCCGCATGGCCGAGCGCTTTCTCGCCGCCCATCGGGTCTGGCCGACCGGCGTCTACGCGCTGTGGTATCCGGTCAAGGACCCGGCCGCGATCCGGGAGCTGACCGGGCCGCTGATCGCCGCGGGCGTCGGCAAGCTCCTGCGCGTCGAGCTCATGGTGCGCGAGCCGTCCGATCCCCGCCTTCTGTCCGGCTCGGGCCTCGTGATCGCGAACCCGCCCTGGACGCTCGCCGACGAACTGCGTTCCGGGCTGCCTGATCTCGCGGCGGCGCTCGCTCAAAGCGCGGGCGCGCGGGCCGCGGTCGAGACGCTCGCTCCGTAGAAATCCCATGAGACGCTTGGGCGCGGGGCGGCCGCGGGACGCGCCATCTTTTCGCCTTGCCATCGACACGACCCAAAAGTTACCAAATCAGACACGATGCGCGATCGCCGGAACAGCGGCCGGAGAACGTGCGGGGGGCGCCACGTGGGCTGGGCGTCGGGTGCAACGGGAATGGCAAGGGGGCGCCCACATGGCGCAAAGCGGGACGGTCAAATTCTTCAACGCGGAGAAGGGCTACGGCTTCATCAAGCCGGACGACGGCGGCAATGACATCTTCGTGCATGTGTCGGCCGTGACGCGGTCGGGCCTGTCGAACCTGGCCGAGGGCCAGCGCGTGTCGTTCGACGTCGAGCCGGACCGCAAGGGCAAGGGTCCGAAAGCGGTCAACCTCATTCCGGGCTGACCGCGTCTCCCGCGCCCTGCACGCGGCGGGGCGCGGACGGCCGCCGGCCGTGGCGGCGCGAGGCCGCCGGCCGGTTGGCGGATGGCGAAGGCCACGCTAAGCAGCGGCTGTCGGCGTCGCGCGTCCGGCCGCCGCCGCGGTCGCGGGCCGCGGCGCGCCATCGGGAGCCGCCATGCTGACACTCCGTTCCTCGCCGCCGTCGCCGTTCGGCCGTAAGGTCAAGATCGCCGCCGCCGTGCTCGGCCTGTCCGATCGCCTGACGATCGTGATGACCGACACCTCCGACCCGGCCGATCCGATCCGCCAGATCAACCCGCTCGGCAAGATTCCGACGCTCGAGTTCGACAGCGGCGCCACGCTGTTCGACAGCCCCGTCATCCTCGAATATCTCGATCATCTCGCGGGCGGCGGCAGGATCATCCCCGCCGATCCGTCGGAGCGCTTCGCGGCGCTGCGCCTGCAGGCGCTAGCCGACGGGCTGATGGACGCCGCGCTTCTGCAGATCTACGAGACGCGCCTGCGCGCCGAGGGCGAGCGCTCCCAGAAGTGGCTGGACAATCAGGCGGGCAAGGTCGCCCGCGCGCTGGCGGCGCTCGAACAGGCACCGCCGCCGGCCCGCGTCGACGTGGGCTCGATCGCCGTCGCCTGCGCGCTCGGCTATCTCGACCTGCGCTTCGAGGGGCGCTGGCGCGCCGACCATCCGCGGCTGGTGGAGTGGCTCGACGCCTTCCGCGCCCAGACTCCGTCCTACGACGCCACCCGCGCCCACTGAGCGCCGCTTCGCGTCCGTCGCCGTCCGGGCCTCATGGCGCCGGACGGCGAAACTACCGCTACCTCCTCAGGCCGCTGCGACGGCGGCCTCGGCGGGCTGCACCACCGCCTGATAGTCGTTCATCAGCGCCTGCGTCAGCTCGCCGACGACGAAGCGGTGCTCGGCGATCTCGGAGACCGGGGTGACCTCGGCCGCCGTGCCGCAGATGAAGCACTGCTCGAAGCCCGCCAGTTCCTCCGGCAGGATCGCGCGCTCGACCACCTCGACGCCGCGCTTGCGCGCAAGGTCGATGACGGTGCGACGGGTGATGCCGTCGAGGAAGCAGTCCGGCGTCGGCGTGTGCAGCTTGCCGTCCTTCACGAAGAAGATGTTGGCGCCGGTGCATTCCGCGACCTGGCCGCGCCAGTCGAGCATCAGCGCGTCGGCGTAGCCCCGCCGCTCCGCCGCGTGTTTCGACATGGTGCAGATCATGTAGAGGCCGGTGGCCTTCGCCTTGGAAGGCGCGGTCTTCGGGTCGGGACGGCGCCACTGCGCCATGTCGAGCCGGATGCCCTTGAGCCGCTGCGCCGGGTCGAAATAGCTCGGCCACTGCCACACGGCGATCGCGAGATGGATGGTGTTGTTCTGGGCGGCGACGCCCATCATCTCGCTGCCGCGCCACGCGATCGGGCGGACATAGGCGTCGACGAAGCCCTGGCGCGCCAGCGTCTCCTCGCAGGCCCGGTCGATCTCCTCGACGGAGTAGGGGATCTCGAAGTCGAGCAGCCGCGCGCTGTCGATCAGCCGCTGGTTGTGCTCGCGCATCTTGAAGATGCGGCCGCCATAGGCGCGCTCGCCCTCGAACACGGCGCTCGCGTAATGCAGCGCGTGGGTCAGCACGTGCACCTTGGCGTCGGCCCACGGCACGAAGGCGCCGTCGAACCAGATGACGCCTTCGCGTTGGTCGAAGGGTTGGGCGTCGGCCATGATGATGCTCCTCGAAGGTCGGCGGCGGGCCGGCGGATGCGGCCGCGTCGCCTTGGCGTCCTGATCTCGCTCGCGCGTCGCCCGTGCGTGCGCCTGAAACAGGCCCGGGGTCAAGCGCTTCTCCGCTCCATCGGCGTTTTGCGTCCGCCGCCCGGAGTGGGTAATCTTCGTGCGCGATCGACCTTCAGGCGCGGTCGCGCAATGATCTGTGCGGCAGGCGGGGCCTCTCGGCAAGTTCGTGTCGCCTGCAGCGGCCTTCGTGTAATGAAACGGCACGGATAAGTCAACATGGCTGACGTAATCGCCGGGCGCCCCGCCTCGCGGGGCCGCTCCGAGGCCCCGCCCATCCAGCCGGACCCCGACGCGCCGCCTTACGACCTGATGGAGCTGCTGTTCTTCGCCTATCGCGACTTCGTGCGCGACGTCGACGAGGAGCTCGCGGGCTTCGGCTTCGGCCGCGCGCACCATCGCGTGCTGCATTTCGTGGACCGCAATCCAGGGTTGCGCGTCGCCGACCTGCTCGACATCCTCAAGATCACCAAGCAGAGCCTCGGGCGCGTGCTGCGGGAGCTGGTCGACCAGGGCTTCGTGGTCCAGCGCGAGGGCGCGTCCGACCGTCGCCAGCGGCTGCTGTTCGTGACCGAGCGCGGCGACGCTCTCGCGCTCAGGCTCGCCCACATCCAGAGCGAGCGCATCGGCCGCGCGATCGAACTCAGCGGCCCGGAGGCCGGCGACGCGGCCCGGCGGTTCCTGTTCGCGATGGTCGATCCCGCGGAGCGTGAGCAGGTTCGCCAGCTCGTCGCTCTCGGGCGGCCGCGCGGCGGGCTGGGCTGACAGCGCGTGCCGCTTGACCAGGGGACGGCGAAAGCGCTGAGCGACGACGCCGCCCATCTGCTCGTGGTCGACGACGACGCGCGCATCCGCACGCTGCTGCACAAGTTCCTGTCGGGCAAGGGCTATCGCGTCACGGTCGCCTCCGACGCCGCCGAGGCGCGCCAGAAGCTCGACGCGCTCGCCTTCGACCTGCTGGTGCTCGACGTGATGATGCCGGGCGAGAGCGGGCTCGATCTCGCCCGCGCCATCCGCGCCCGCTCCAGCGTGCCGATCCTGATGCTGACCGCGCGCTCCGACGCCGAGGACCGCATCGCCGGGCTCGAGACCGGGGCCGACGACTACCTGCCGAAGCCGTTCGACCCGCGCGAGCTGCTGCTGCGTGTCGGCGGCATCCTGCGCCGCGCGGGCGCGTCGGGGGCCTCCGCCTCCGCGCCCGAGGTGCGGTTCGGCGGCTACGCCTTCCACCGCGGCCGCGGCGAGCTGAAGCGCGGCGACGAGGTGATCCGCCTGACCGACCGCGAGCGCGACCTGCTCGCGGCCCTCGCCGAGCGCCCCGGTCAGACCGTGCCGCGCTCCGCGCTCGCCGGCGACGACGCCGCTCCCGGCGACCGGGCGGTCGACGTCGTCGTCACCCGGCTGCGGCGCAAGATCGAGGTCGACCCGACGGCGCCCATCCTGCTCCAGACGGTGCGCGGCCTAGGCTACCGTCTGCTGACGGACGAATGACCGAACCGGCCGCGCCCACGGAGCACTGGCTGCGTCGGCTGCTGCCGAAGGGCCTCTACACCCGCTCGCTGCTGATCATCGTGGCGCCGATGGTGCTGCTGCAGGGCGTGCTGGTGTTCGTGTTCATGGAGCGGCACTACGAGCTGGTGACCCAGCGCCTGTCCTCGGCGGTGAGCGCCGACGTCGCCGCGCTGGTCGCGCTGCACGCGGCGAACCCGACGCCCGAGAACGACGCCGTCGTCGCCCGCATCGCGCGCGAGCACCTGTCGCTGCAGGTGGAGTTCCTGCCGGACCGCGCCCTGCCGCCGCCGCGGCCGCGGCCGTTCTTCTCGATCATCGACGAGGAGCTGTCGAACGAGCTCGCGGACGATCTCAAGCGGCCGTTCTGGATCGATACGGTCGGGCGCTCGAACTATGTCGAGATCCGCGTCGCGCTCGACGACGGCGTGATGAAGGTGCTCGCACGCCGCAGCCAGACCTACGCCTCGAACAGCCACATCTTCCTGGTCTGGATGGTCGGGGCCTCGCTGGTGCTGATCGGCGTCGCGATCCTGTTCCTGCGCAACCAGATCAAGCCGATCCTGGCGCTGGCCGAGGCGGCGGAGAGCTTCGGCAAGGGCCGCGCGAGCCCGGACTTCAAGGTGCGCGGCGCCCGCGAGGTGCGCGAGGCGGGCCGCGCCTTCCTCGACATGCGCGACCGCATCGAGCGCCAGATCGAGCAGCGCACCACCATGCTCGCGGGCGTCAGCCACGACCTGCGCACCATGCTAACGCGGTTCCGGCTGCAGCTCGCGCTGCTCGACGAGGGGCCGGAGGTCGAGGATCTGGCGCGCGACGTCGATGAGATGTCGCGCATGCTGGAGGCCTATCTCGCCTTCGTGCGCGGCGACGCCGGCGAGGCGCCGGCGCCGACCGACGTGCCGGCGCTGCTCGACGATCTCCGCCGCGCCGGCGAGACCGCGGGCGCCTCCGTCACGGTCGAGAGCCACGGCGAGCCGATCGCGGTGCTGCGGCCGGACGCGTTCCGCCGCTGCGTCGGCAACCTGGTCTCCAACGCGACGCGCTTCGCCCGGCGCATCGCGATCCAGGCGATCCACGACGGCCGCATGCTCGAGATCCGGGTCGACGACGACGGCCCGGGCATTCCGCTGGAGCAGCGCGAGGAGGTGTTCCGCCCGTTCCTGCGGCTCGATCAGGCCCGCAATCAGGACCATGGCGGCACCGGCCTCGGCCTCGCCATCACCCGCGACATCGCCCGGAGCCACGGCGGCGACGTCACGCTGGAGTCGAGCCCGCTCGGCGGCCTCAGGGCCGTCGTGCGCGTCCCGGTCTGAGCGACGGGAATGAGCCGACGATCACATCACCGCCAGCCGCGCCGCCTATGGGTTGCGGCGCAGCATCGGCGGCGGCCACAGTCGGGCGTGCGGGAATCAACCAGAAACCGACGGGGGCCGATGGCCAGATCCGGAGCCGTCGCCCTTGCGACATGCGGCCTTGCGGCGGCGCTCGTCCTGCCGTCGTCGGCCTCCGCGCGGAACGCGTGGCTCGAGGACTGGGCGTCGCGCGCCCAGATCGCCCTCGACGCGGCCGACCCCGCTGCCGAGCCGTTCGACGCGCCCGTGAAGCTCGCGATCGAGCCGCTTCCCGTGCGGACTCCGAGCGCGGAGGAGAAGCGCGTCAGCGACGAGACCATCGCGCTCTACGACGCCACCATCGGCGCGAACACGGCGGCGAGCTACCTCTGGGCCGGGATCGAGACCGGCAATCCGCTGACCCGCGACGAAAGCTACCGCTGGGATTCGCTCGACGACGCCGGCCTGTTCGACGCCGGCCGGCGCGCGAAGACCATCGCCGAGCTGCAGGCGATGGGCGTGTTCAACCTGCGGATCGGCCTCTCCGGCCACCGCATCAACCTCGACGACGCCGCGAGCTGGGCGGAGCATGACGGGCTGATCCGGGATTTCGCCGGCGCCGGGGTAAACCTCAGCCTCGACCTGCATCATTTCGGCGTCGAGGACCGCTTCCGCACGCTGACCGCCGACGGGCGGACCGACCACGCCCGCAGCTACTACCTGCATCCGGAATGGCCGGGCTACTTCGCCCGCTTCGCGCGCGAGGCCTACCGGCGCTACGCCGGCGACGTGAAGGCGGTGACGCTGATCAACGAGCCGGAGACCACGGTCGGCTTCAACAGCGAGATGTGGCACGGCGGCTATCCCGGCTGGGGCGATCCGCGCCATCACGTGGTCTATGTGGAGCGCGCCTTCGCCATCGCGACCGCGGCGGTGAAGGCCCGGCTCGCGATCGAGATCGAGGCGGCCGAGCAGGGCAGGCGGCCGCTCTACATGCACACCGAGGCGGCGGTGTTCAAACCCGGCCGCCCGGAGTTCAACCGCTTCCTGCGCTTCTTCCCGAGCGACCTGATCCTCGGCAAGGCGTGGCTGTTCGACGCCGATCCGGCCGCGCTCGCGAACACGCCGCCGGAGGCGCTGGCGAAGCGCTGGGCGCTGACGCCGCCCGCCGAGCGCACCTCGCTCGACTGGGCGGTCGCGCGCTATGTCGGCGCCGCGGGCGGCGAGGGCGAACGCGCCCGGCGCCGCGACCGGCTGGCCGAGATGATCGCCACGCTCCAGCATGCGCATGCGGAGCTGAAGCGCGTCACGGGCAAGTCCATGCGCGCGGACACGCTGTTCGGCGTCGACTACTACGCCCACAACGAGGACCGCGGGACGAGCGGCGACCGGCTCTCGCCCGAGCCCCAGCTCTACGCCGCGCAGGTCGCGGCCGGCGAGCGCGCCGGGCTCTACCGCGCGATCGTGGCCTATTACGACCGCTACCGGCTTCCGATCGTCATCGGCGAGACCGGCACGCCGTTCTACGCCTACGGCGCGCGCTGGCACGCGCAGATGCTGCTGGAGCAGGCCCAGGCGATGGCGCAGGGCGTGCCCATGCTCGGCCACGTCATGTACCCGCTGATCGACACCTGGGGTTGGGAGACCGCGCTGTCCGTTCCGAAGGAGCGCACGACGGTCAACACCGGCGGCCTGCTCGACGTGACGCTCGCGCCGCGGCCTTACGTCGACGTCCTGCTGCGCGCCCTCGACAGCCGCGCCACGGCGGCGGTGGCCGCCGAACCCGAAAGCGCCGTGCAGTAGCCGGCCGTCAGTCCGCCGCCGGGCGCCCGCGCATCGCCTTGACGCCGGAGCGTTTGGACTTGCCCGTGAGCCGGCGCTCCTTCGAGGCGAGCGTCGGGCGGGTGGCGCGGCGCGGCTTGGGCTTCTCCGCCGCCTCGCGCAGCAGGGCGGTCAGCCGCTCGATCGCCTCCGTGCGATTGTCGCCTTGCGTGCGGTGCGACTGCGCCGTCAGCACCAGCACGCCGTCATTGGTCAGCCGCGCGCCGGCGAGCTTCATCGCCCGGATCGCCACGTCGTTGGGGAGCGAGCGCGAGCGGCGGATGTCGAACCGCAACTGCACCGCGGTCGCGACCTTGTTGACGTTCTGCCCGCCGGGCCCCGAGGCCCGCACGAAGGCGAGTTCGATCTCGTCCTCGTCGACCGCGAGGTTCGGCGTGATCTGGAGCATGGCGGGCCTCGACGAAGCGGAGCCGCCCCGAGCGGAGGCGACGTCGCGCCCGGTGTGTCAGCCCACCACGACGAAGTCGAGATGCGACAGCGTGGCGAGGTTGGGCGAGAGCGTCGCGAAATGGATCGCGCCCGCGTCGCCCGAGCCGTCTTTGTCAAAGAACAGCTGCCCGGTGGCGGCGTGGTAGATGATGCGGTCGTCGGCCTCGGTCGCCGCGGTTCCGGTGGTGAACGCGCCGGCCGCCAGCGTTCCGAGCTCGATCTGCGAGAATACCCGGCGATCGAGTTCGATCGTGTCGTCGGCGACGACGAAGTCGGTGATGCGGTCGACGTTGCCGCTCCCGAGCACGCTCGAGAAGACGAAGGTGTCGGCGCCGTCGCCGCCGGTGAGGATGTCCACGCCGCGGCCGCCGTCGAGCCGGTCGGCGCCGCCGAGGCCGTTCAGCGTGTTGGCGGCGGCGTTGCCGACGAGCGTGTTGGCCTGGCTGTTGCCGGTTCCGTTGATCGCGGCGTTCCCGGTCAGCGCGAGCTTCTCGATGAACTGGCCCGCGAGCGAGAAGCTGACCGAGCTGTTGACGGTGTCGAAGCCGGCGCCCTGCGTCTCGATCACGACGTCGCCGGCGTCGTCGACGAAATAGGTGTCGTCGCCGGCGCCGCCCTG
The DNA here is from genome assembly GCF_042681025.1 of Methylopila henanensis. Taxonomy (NCBI): domain Bacteria; kingdom Pseudomonadati; phylum Pseudomonadota; class Alphaproteobacteria; order Hyphomicrobiales; family Methylopilaceae; genus Methylopila; species Methylopila henanensis. Next base: position 442,995 of record NZ_JBHUER010000010.1, on the reverse strand, counting down.
CATCCGGTCCGCGCCTCCGCGGCCGTCGATGACGTTTGCCGCCGAGTTGCCGGCGATGGCGTTCGCCTGGCTGTTGCCGAACGCATTGATGGACTCGGAGCCCGTGAGGATCAGGCGCTCGATGAACTGGCCTGCGAGCGAGAAGCTGACCGAGCTGTAAACCGAGTCGACGCCGCCTCCGTCCGCCTCGATCACCACGTCGCCGGCATTGTCGACGTAATAGGTGTCGTTTCCGCCGCGTCCCTCCATCCGGTCGGCGCCGGCGCCGCCGTCGATGACGTTCGTTCCGACATGGCCGATGATGATGTTGTCCAGGTCGTTGCCGGTGCCGTCATCCCGGTTGGCTCCGGTCGCGGTCAGGATCAGACGTTCGATGGACTGCCCGACGAGCGAGAAGCTGACGGAGCTGTAGACGGTGTCGAACCCTTCGCCGTCGGCCTCGATCACCCGATCGCCGGGTTCCTGGACAACATAAGTGTCGTCGCCTGCGCCGCCTTCCATGCGGTCTGCGCCGGCGCCCCCATCGAGCCTGTCGGCCCTCTCGCCGCCAAGCAACGTGTCGGAGCCGTTCAACCCCCGCAGGATGTCGTCTCCCCCAAGGCCGCTGAGCGTGTTGCTCCCGTTGCCGCCGTTGATGACGTTGTTCAGCCCGTTTCCCATGACTGAGAGGCCGGAGGGGCCCGACAGGGCGAAGGAGCGGACGTGGTCGGCCAGAACCAGCAGGCCGTTCGCGCCGTACGGGCTCTGGAACGTCACGCTGTCGCCGCCGATGGTGAGCGGTTGCAGCAGGGTGGTCGCGCGCACGAGATTGACGAACTGGCCGTCGGCGAGCGCCGCGGTCGCGGCGACGAGCTCCTCCTGCGTGTAGATCGTCGCGACGATGTCGCCGCCGACGTGGTCCCGGATCGTCGCCAGAACGTATTCGGCCGAGATTTCGCCCTGCGCCTCCGGCGCCGCTTCGGCGGCTATTCTCGCCGCGGTCCCGCGCTGGACGGGCTGGAACTCGGCGGCTTCATGGTCGGCGGGGTTTGAGACGGAGGCCATGGCGTCCGCTCTCCGCGTATGGCGACAGTTGGGATCGAGGCCGTTGGTCCTTCACCCGGACCACGGCTTCGGGCGCACCGCTCGCATACGTCTCGCGTCTGGCGAGCCTAAGGTCCGGCGACGTGCGCTTCGACACTATTGCGTCCGGAACGGGTGTCAAACGCCGCGTTCCGGACGCCGGGCCGACTTTTGGCCTCAGGCGAAGGCCTTCCAGAGGTTCCAGAGGCTGAGCGAGGTGATGAGCACGCCGACGATGATCAGCAGAACGCGCGCCGGCAGCTTGCGCACGAGCAGGGCCGCAAAGGGGGCCGCGAACAGGCCGCCGACCACGAGGCCCGCGATGGTGGTCCAGTGCGTGAAGCCGCCGAGCAGCGCGAAGGACGCGCCGCTCGCGATCGCGAGGAAGAACTCCGCGGCGTTGACGGAGCCGATCGTGGTGCGCGGGTCCTGGCCGGAGCCGAGCAGCGAGGTGGTGACGACCGGGCCCCAGCCGCCGCCGCCGACCGCGTCCACGAAGCCGCCGGTGACGGCGAGCGGCGCGACGTAGGTCGGCGGCTCGGTGCGGATGCGGATGGCCCGGAACGCCTTGCTGATGATGTAGAGGCCGATCAGCAGCAGGTAGGCCGAGATCCACGGCTTCAGCAGGTCGCCGTCCAGCGTCGTGACGAGATAGGCGCCGGCGACCGCGCCGATGACGCCCGGGATGAGCAGCCGGCGGAACAGCCTGCCGTTCACGTTGCCGAGCTTCCAGTGCGACAGGCCGGAGAAGCCGGTGGTGAAGATCTCGGCGATGTGGACCGAGGCGGAGGCCGCGGCCGGCGGCACGCCCGTGGAGAGCAGGAAGGTGGTGGAGGTCACGCCGTAGGCCATGCCGAGCGCGCCGTCGACGATCTGCGCCACCAAGCCGACCGCGACCGCGGTCCAGAAGCCGCGCGAGGCGAGGCCCGCGCTGATCTCGGCGGGCGCCGCGTCCCAGTCGATCGGCGCGAGCCAGAGGCCGACCGCGACCGCCGTCGCAACGACGGCGAGGGCCGCCAGGATTCCGATGCGCGTCAAGCGTTCCTGCCTCTCGAGGCTGGCGGAAGAAGCGGTTGTTCCAGACGTAACGTCAGACGACGACATGACGAGCCCCGTTGTTCGAGCGCGGTCGGCGGCGAGGACGGGCGACCATCGGCGGCGAAGCCCCGGACCCGCGTCCGGGAAAGGGGCCGGAGCCGGTCTCGGCGTCGCGGCGCGGTTTCGCGCGTCCTGATGACGACCAGGTGAGCGATCGTTGCGAGGCCTTCACGATTATGTCAAACTAAATCTATAAAATTACTATACTCATGGCGGCCATGCTCGGTCCGTCCCCGCCCCGCCGGAAGGGGACCGTGCCGCCGCCGCAAATTTCCGCATCTGGGACGCCAGAACAATATTGCTACTTAATCCATAGAGTTTATAAGCTGAGCGCCGACCGCAAGGGGATCGTCGTTCATGTCCGAAATCGAGTTTGGCGTCTGGGCGCCCGTGCACGGGCCGCGCGCCGCGGCCCATGATCCGCAGGAGCCCTACGACGCCTCGTGGGTCCATAACCGCGACGCGATCGTCGAGGCGGACGCGCTCGGCTACGACGCGACGCTGGTCGCGCAGCACACGGTGAACCCGCATTTCTCCGATCGCGACCAGATCGAGGCCTGGACGGCGTCCGCGGCGCTCGCCGGCCTGACGCGGCGGATCGAGATCATCACGGCGATCAAACCCGCGCTCTATCACCCGGTCGTCCTCGCCAAGATGGCGCTGCAGATCGAGGAGATCAGCGGCGGGCGCTTCGCCATCAACCTGATCAACGCCTGGAACCGCGCCGAATTCGAGAAGGCCGGCATCCCGTTCCTCGACCATGACGACCGCTACGCCTATGGCCGCGAGTGGCTGTCGATCGTGGAGCGGCTGACCCGCGGCGAGACCGTCTCGCACCGGGGCGAGCATTTCACGATCGAGGACTACAAGCTGTCGCCCGCGGGCCGCTTCCGGGCGCGGCCGCGCATCTATCTCGGCGGCGAGTCGGAGCCGGCGCGCGCGCTCGCGGCCGAACACAGCGACGTCTGGTTCATCAACGGCCAGCCGCTGGCTTCGGTCGAGGCTCTGATCGCCGATCTTCGGGCCCGGCCGCGCGCCGGCGCGCCGCTGCGCTTCGGGCTCTCGGCCTTCGTCATCGCGCGCGAGACCGAGGCCGAGGCGCAAGCCGAGCATCGCCGGCTGATCGCGCTCGCCGAGAAGGACAAGCCGGCCAAGGCCGTCCAGAAGGCCAACACCGATCCCAAGGTCGTCATGTTCCAGACCATGGCGCGGCAGCAGGCTTTCGTCGGCACCAACGGCGGCACCGCGGCGGGCCTCGTCGGCTCCTACGACCAGATCGCCGAGCGCATCTCGGCGTTCCACCGCGCCGGCGTCGGCCTGTTCATGCTGCAGTTCCAGCCGCTGCGCGCCGAGCAGCGCCGGTTCGCCGAAGAGATCTTCCCGCGCCTCGGCAAGACGCCCGCCGCGGCCCCGTCCCAACGCCTGTCGGAGGCCCGATGAGCCTCGCCGATCCCGCCGCCTTCGGCGCCGCTCCCGCGCGATCCCCGGGTCAGCCCGCGGCCGCCGCGGCCGGACGCGCGCCGGTCTCTGCGAAGCGCGCCGCCTCGCCCGCGCTGCTCGCCCTGTCCTGGGCGGCGCCGCTGATCCTGCTCGTCGCCTGGGAGGCGCTCTGCCGCTCGGGCTACGTCGCGCCGCAGATCCTGCCTGCGCCGAGCAAGGTGGCGCAGACCGCCTGGAAGCTCGCGGCGTCGGGCAGCCTGTTCCACGATCTCGGCGTCAGCTTGGCTCGGGCGGCGACCGGCTTCGCCATCGGCGGCTCGATCGGGTTCTCGCTCGGCGTCGCGGTCGGCTTCTCGCGGATCGCCGAGGCCGCCATCGACCGCAGCGTGCAGATGATCCGCGCGGTGCCGTTCCTCGCCGCGCTGCCGCTCACCATCATCTGGTTCGGCGTCGGCGAGGCGCAGAAGATCTTCCTGGTCTCGCTCGGCGTCGCCTTCCCGATCTACATCAACACCATCCTCGGCATCCGGCAGGTCGATCCGAAGCTGCTGGAGCTCGCCCGCGTGCAGGGCCTGTCCGGCTGGGCGACCATCCGGCGCATCATCCTGCCGGGCGCGCTGCCCTCGATCCTGACCGGCGTGCGCTACGCGCTCGCGGTCGCGTGGCTCGCGCTGGTGGTGGCGGAGACGGTCGGCGCGCAGGCCGGACTTGGCTTCCTCGCCATGGATGCTCGCGAGTTCCTGCGCACCGACGTGATCATCCTGACGATCGTGATCTACGCCTTCATCGGCGCGGGGTCGGATTCGATCGCGCGGCTGCTGGAGAAGCGGCTGCTCGCCTGGCACCCGAACTATGCGGGAGGCCGCCGATGACCCTCGCCGTCGTGGGCGCTAAGCCCGCCGTCGTCGTCCGCAAGCTGGTGCGCCGCTATGGCGAGCGCACCGTCATCGACGGGCTCGACCTCGTCATCGCCCGCGGCGAGTTCGTGGCGCTGCTCGGCGAGAGCGGCTGCGGCAAGACCACGCTGCTGCGCGCGCTCGCCGGCCTCGACCCGATCGACGGCGGCGAGGTGGACGCGCCCCGCCGGCCGGCGGTGGTGTTCCAGGAGCACCGGCTGCTGCCGTGGGACAGCCTGTGGCGCAACGTGTCGCTCGGCCAGCCCGAGCAGGGCGCGCGCGAGCGCGCCGCGGCGGCGCTCGCCGAGGTCGGCCTCGGCGACCGGCTCGACGACTGGCCGCGCAACCTCTCCGGCGGGCAGGCGCAGCGCGTCGCGCTCGCCCGCGCGCTGGTGCAGGAGCCCGAGCTGCTGCTGCTCGACGAGCCGTTCGCGGCGCTCGACGCGCTGACGCGGCTGAAGATGCACGACCTCGTCAAGGACCTGATCGCGCTGCACCGCCCCGGCGTGCTGCTCGTGACCCACGACGTCGACGAGGCGATCGCGCTCGCCGACCGCATCCTGCTGATGCGCGACGGTGCCATCGCGCATGAAGTCCGCCTCGGCCCGGCCGCCTCGCGCCACGGCGTCCGCGAGACGCTGCTCGCCCAGCTCGGCGTCCACGCGTCCCCGCGCGGCCGGGACCTAGCCGTCCAGTCCCAACCGCTTTCCCAGTCTTCCCCGTCGCTCTGAGGCCTCGAAATGTCGTCCTTCTCCGATCTCTCGCGCCGCACCTTCCTCGGCGCCTCCGCGGCCGGCGCCGGCGCGCTCGCGCTCGGGCTCACGTCCGGCGAGGCGCTGTCCCGCAACACCGACACCGTGCGGCTCACCTTCGGTCCCTCCGGCGGCCTGACGCTCATCGCCAAGGAGCGCGGCGCGCTCGAGAAGTCGCTCAAGGACCAGGGCATCAAGGTCGAGTGGGTCGGTCCGTTCCCGAACCACGCGCCGACGCTGCAGGCGGTCACCGGCAACAGCGCCGACTTCTCCTTCGGCGGCTCCACCACGCCGGCGCTCGCCGCGATCATCGCGGGCTCGCCGCTCGTCTTCACCCAGTTCCTGATCTACCGGCCGCGCACCACCGCGATCATCGCCAAGGACGGCTCCGGCATCGACAGCGTGAAGGACCTCGTCGGCAAGTCGGTCGCGGTCAACCGCTCCGGGCTCGGCGAGTTCCTGCTGGTGGCCGCGCTCGAGAAGAACGGGATCGACCGCTCCAAGGTCAATTTCGTCTACCTCAACCCGCCGGACGCGGCGCCTGCGCTCGCCTCCGGCAAGGTCGACGCCTGGTCGATGTGGAGCCCGGGCGTCGACATCGCCCGCGTCGAGTACAAGGCGCACGACATCTTTCTCGAGGAGCGCGACCTCGACTTCCAGATCGACTTCACGACCTGGCTGACCCGGCGGCAGTTCGCGACCGAGAACGCCGACCTCGTCCGCGCGGTCAACGCCGCCTTCAAGGCCGAGGCCGACTGGGCGAGCGCCAATTCGGAGGACGCCGAGAAGATCGCGCAGGGCACGCCGCCCCGCTACGGCGACGCCGTGCGCGAGAACTTCCTCAAGCTCAAGCGCCGCTACGAGATCTACCCCGTCACCGACGAGGGCTTCGTCTCGCGCCTGCAGGAGGCGGCCGACTGGCTCACCGAGCGCAAGGTGCTGCCGGAGAAGGTGAAGATCACCGAGCTGCTGGCGCAGGTCTGACCCGACGCCGGCCGTCATGCCCGCGCAAAGGGCGCGGGCATGACGCGGAGGGTCGCCGCAATGTCGAACTCCAATCGGGACACGACGATGAAGAAGCTTCTTTTCGTGGCCGTCGCGGCGCTCGCCGCGCTGACGGCGCTTCCCGCCGCGGCCGGCAAGATCAAGGTCGGCACCGTGCCGGGCGGCTACGGCGACTCGATCGCGGCGGCGGCCGAAGAGGCCAAGGCGCAGGGGCTTGAGGTCGAGGTGGTCGAGTTCACGGACTGGACGACGCCGAACGTCGCGCTTCAGTCCGGCGACATCGACCTCAACTACTTCCAGCACCGCCCCTTCCTGAACAAGGCGATCGAGCAGCGCGGCTACGACTTCGCCGACGTCGGCGTCGGCGCGCTCGCGAACGTCGGGCTCTACTCGCTGAAGCATAAGAGCTTCGCCGACATCCCTGAGGACGGGACGGTCGCGATCGCCAACGACCCGGTGAACCAGGGCAGGGGCCTGCTGCTGCTGCAGAAGGCCGGGCTCGTGAAGCTGAAGGAGGGCGTCGGCTATCTCGGCTCGCTCGACGACATCGTGGAGAACCGCAAGAACCTGCGCTTCACCGAGGTCGAGGGCCCGCAACTCGTGCGGGTCACCGGCGACGTCGACCTCGCGCTCGGCTACCCGCACTTCATCGTGGCGTCGAAGAGCTTCGACGCGCGCAGCGGGCTGATCTATTCCGGCATCGAGGACAAGCAGTTCGCGATCCTGTTCGTGGCGAAGAAGGACCGTGTCGCCGATCCGGACCTCGCCAGGTTCGTGAAGGTCTATCAGAACTCGCCCAAGGTGAAGGCGATCCTCGCGAAGGCCTTCGCCGACGATCCCAAGCTCTACGCGCTCGCCTGGCTCGATGACTGAGGCGCTGGCCCTCGCCCGGCCGCCGGCCGTCCCGCGCCACGCCGCGCCGATCGACGCGAGCCCGTCGGCGCCCCCGCGCCCGGCGATCTCGTTCCGGGGCGTCGGCAAGACCTACGTCTCGCCGAAGGGCGAGGTCGGGGCGCTCAGGGGCGTCGACGTCGAGGCGCCGGAGGGGCGCATCTTCGGCGTCATCGGCCGTTCGGGCGCCGGCAAGTCGACCCTCCTGCGCCTCGTCAACCGACTCGAGGCGCCGACCACGGGGCAGGTGATCGTCGACGGCGAGGACGTCGGCGCGCTGGAGGGCGAGGGCCTGATCGCGCTCCGCCGCCGTGTCGGCATGATCTTCCAGCACTTCAACCTGCTGTCGGCGAAGACCGTCGCCGAGAACATCGCGCTGCCGCTGAAGGTCGCGGGATGGCCACGCCGGGACATCGATGCGCGCGTGGCCGAGGTTCTGGCGCTCGTCGGCCTCGAGGACAAGCGCGACGCCTATCCCGGAAAACTGTCCGGCGGGCAGAAGCAGCGCGTCGGCATCGCGCGCGCGCTCGGTCCGAGGCCCAAGATCCTGCTCTGCGACGAGGCCACCTCCGCGCTCGATCCGGAGACGACGCGCTCGATCCTCGACCTGCTCAGGGACATCAACCGCCGCCTCGGCATCACCATCATGCTGATCACCCACGAGATGAGCGTGATCCGCGAGATTTGCGACGAGGTGCTGGTGCTGGAGAAGGGCGAGGTCGCCGAGCGCGGCCCGGTCTGGCGCGTGTTCGGCGATCCGCGGCATCCGGCGACGCTCGCGCTGCTGCGCCCGCTCTCGCACGGCCTGCCGGAGGACGTCGCGGCCCGCGTGACGAGCGAGCGTCCCTCACGCGGCGAGGCGCTGGTGGAGCTCCGCTTCACGGGCGAGCGCGAGGTCGACCTCGCCGCGGCCGCCGCGGGCCTCGGGCCCGGCGCGCGCGTCCTGTCCGCGGAGCTCGACCGCATCGGCGGCCACACGCAGGGGCGGCTGCTCGCCGCGTCGCCGCTGTCCAGCCGCCTCGACCTGCCTTCGAACGCCCGGGTGCTCGGCTATGTCGCCTCAGATGATTGACCGCCTCTGGCGGGCCCTGCTCGACACGGTGCAGATGGTCGGCGTCTCGGCGCTGATCGCGGCGGCGCTCGGCGTGCCGCTGGCGGTGCTGCTGGTGCTGTCGCAGCCGGGCGGGCTCGTGGCGGCGCCGCGGCTGCACCGCGTCCTGGGCGCGGTCGTCAACGGCTTCCGCGCGACCCCCTTCATCGTGCTGCTGGTCGCGCTGATCCCGTTCACGAGGCTGATCACCGGCACCACGATCGGCGTCTGGGCCGCGATCGTGCCGCTGTCGGTCTCGGCGACCCCGTTCTTCGCCCGCATCGCGGAGGTGTCGCTGCGCGAGGTCGACCGCGGGCTGATCGAAGCCGCTCAGGCGATGGGCTGCCGCCGGCGCGACATCGTCCGCCACGTGCTGATCCCGGAGGCGCTGCCGGGCCTCATCGGCGGCTTCACGGTGACCGTCGTCACCATGATCGGCGCCTCGGCCATGGCGGGCGCGGTCGGCGCGGGCGGGCTCGGCGACGTCGCCATGCGCTACGGCTACCAGCGCTTCGACACCACCGTCATGGCCGCCGTGATCGCGGTGCTGATCGCGCTCGTCTGCGCCGTGCAGTTCGCCGGCGATCTCGCCGTGCGCCGCGTGAGGGCCCGCCGATGACCGGACGTCCGAAGCCGAAGCGCGAGATCCGGCTCAACGCGTTCAGCATGAACGCGGTCGGCCACCAGTCGCCCGGCCTGTGGAGGCACCCGCGCGACCGGTCGGCCGAGTTCAACCGGCTCGGCTACTGGATGGAGCTTGCGAAGACGCTCGAGGCGGGGCTGTTCGACGGCCTGTTCCTCGCCGACGTGCTCGGAGCCTACGATGTCTATGGCGGCTCGCCCGACGCCGCGCTGCGCCACGGCACGCAGATCCCCTCGAACGACCCCTCGCTGCTGGTTCCCGCCATGGCCGCGGCGACCACGCATCTCGGCTTCGGCGTCACCTCCAACCTCAGCTACGAGCCGGCGTTTCCGTTCGCGCGCCGGATGTCCACGCTCGATCACCTTACCGACGGGCGGGTCGGCTGGAACGTGGTGACGGGCTATCTCGACAGCGCCGCGCGGGCGGCGGGCCTCGCGCGGCAGCGTGGCCACGACGAGCGCTACGCGGTCGCCGAGGAGTACATGGACGTCGTCTACAGCCTCTGGGAAGGGAGCTGGGACGACGACGCCGTGGTGCGCGACCGGGCGCGCGGCGTGTTCACCGAGCCCTCTCGGGTGCGGCCCGCGCGCTACCGCGGCGCGCATGTCTCGGTCGACGCCGTGCATCTGTCCCAGCCCTCGCCGCAGCGGACGCCGGTGCTGTATCAGGCCGGCAGCTCGCCCGCCGGCCGCGTGTTCGCGGCGCGCCACGCGGAATGCGTCTTCGTGTCGGGCCCGAGCGCGCGGGCGATCGCGCCGCGCGTGGCCGACATCCGCCGGCTCGCGGCGGAGGCGGGCCGCGACCCCGCGGCGATCACCATCTTCGCGCTCGCGACCGTCGTCACCGGGCCGACCGACGCCGCCGCCGAGGCCAAGCTCGCGGACTACCGCCGCTACGTCAGCCACGAAGGGGCGCTCACGCTCATGTCCGGCTGGACCGGGGTCGACTTCTCGTCCTACGGGCTGGACCAGACGGTGACGCATGTGCGGACCGAGGCCGGACGCTCGGCCATGGAGAACATCACCCGCGCCGACCCCTCGCGGGTCTGGACCGTGCGCGAGGTCGCCGAGCACGTGGGCGTCGGCGGCGTCGGCCCGGTCTTCGTCGGCGCGCCGTCGACCGTCGCCGACCTGATGGAGAGCTGGATCGCGGCCACGGGCGTCGACGGCTTCAACCTCGCCGCGGCGGTCGCGCCGGAGAGCTTCGAGGACGTCGCGGAGCATGTGGTGCCGGAACTGCAGCGCCGCGGCCGCTACAAGCGCGCCTACGCCCCCGGCACGCTCAGGGAGAAGCTCACCGGCGGCGGCCCGCGGCTTCCGGCCCGCCATCCCGCCGCGGGCTTCCGCACGCTCCCCGTCGAAGCGGTGGAGTGAGGCCGGACATAGGCGTCAGGTCGCGGGCTTCCGCCGTTTCCACCGGCGCCGCGGCCTGATATGGGTCCGGAACGGGGCGAATGCGGGGAAAGATCGTGGCGGGCAGGCGCGGCCGACGGCGGACATGGGGGGCGGTTCTGGCCGCCTACCTGCTCGTCGTCCAGGCGGCGCTGATCGGCCTCACGCTCGGAGCCTCGGCCTCGCCGTGGACCGCCGGCGGCCTGCCGCACGTGCTCTGCGCGCCCTCGGGCGCCGCCGACGACGGACCGGCCGATCCGGCCGGGCGTCACGCGCTCCCCGATTGCTGCGTCAACGGCTGCGCCATGTTCGGCGGCGGCGCCGCGCCCGCGCCCGACGTGGCCTACGTCCGGCCGCAGCCCGCGTTCTCCGAGGCCGCCCGGCCGGCCGCGTTTTTTGCGGCGGCCTCAGGCGCGCCGGAGCGCTCGCCCGGCGCCGCGCGAGCGCCTCCCGCCGCGGCCTGACCCGGCCCGGCAGGCCGTTCCTGCGCCCCTGACGCCTGGCTTAACGCGATCGTCCGCGCGCGCCGGCGCATCCCCGAGCCTTTACGCCCCGTCCGGCCGCGACCGCCTGCGTCGCGCCCGCTCCGACGCTGTCGTCGCTCAAGCGGCGCGGTCCGCGCCGTCGCGCGACCGAACAGGAAAACGAGATCCATGAAGACCATCGTCATCGGCGCCGCGCTCGCCGCCTTCGCCACCGCGGCCTCCGCCCATGTCACGCTCGAAACCCGCGAGGCGCCGGTCGGCGCGTCCTACAAGGCCGTGTTCAAGGTGCCGCACGGCTGCAAGGGCGCGCCGACCAACGTGGTGCGCGTGAAGATTCCGGAGGGCGTCATCGGCGTGAAGCCGATGCCGAAGCCCGGCTGGAAGCTGGAGACCGTGACCGGCAAATACGCCAGGGCCTATCCCTATTACCACGGCGTCACCCTGACCGAGGGCGTGACCGAGGTGGTGTGGAGCGGGGGCGAGCTGCCGGACGCGTTCTACGACGAGTTCGTGTTGCAGGGCTTCCTGACCAAGGACCTGAACACGGAGGCGCCGCTCTATTTTCCCGTGGTGCAGGAATGCCCGGGCGGCGCCGCCGCGCGGTGGATCGAGATCCCGGCCGCGGGCGCGCCCGCGAGCGAGCTTGAGGCGCCGGCCCCGGCGCTGAAGCTGCTGCCGGCGCGCTGAGGCGGGGCGGATGCGGCGCATCGCCGGGACAGGCGCGGGAGTTCTCGCGCGCATGCGGGATCGCGCGGCGGCTTACGCTGTCGCCGCCGTGCTCCTGCTCGTCTCGGCGTCCGCCGCCTTCGCCCATGCGAGCCTCGTCCGCGCCGAGCCCGCCGACGGCTCCGTCTCGGCCGCGGCGCCGTCGCGCCTCGCGCTCGTCTTCAGCGAGCCGGTGTCGCCGATCGCGCTCCGGCTGATCGCGCCGGACGGCGGAGCCGAGACGCTGAAGCGCTTCGCCGTGAAAGGGACGACGCTCGAGATCGAGCCTCCGGCGGGGCTTACCTCCGGCACCTACGCGCTGAGCTGGCGGGTGGTGTCCGAGGACGGGCACCCGGTCGGCGGAACCGTCGCCTTCTCCATCGGCGCGCCGAGCGCCTCCGGCGCGCCGGAGGCGGAGGCCGTGGACGAGGCGCTCCGCGCCGCGATCTGGGCCGCGAAGGTCGCGCTCTATGCGGCGCTGTTCTTCGGCGTCGGCGGAGCCTTCGCGGTCGCCTGGATCGGCGGCCCTTCGCGGTCCGGCGCGCGCGTCGCGGCCGCGGCGATGGCGGCGGGCGTGGTCGCCGCGCCGCTGTCGCTTGGCCTGCAGGGCCTCGACGCGCTCGGGGCCTCGCTCGACGCGCTCGGGAACCCGCTCGCCTGGACCACGGGCTGGGCCACCAGCTACGCCCGCACGGCGACGCTCGCCATGGCGGCGCTGGGGCTGGGGCTGGCGTCGCTCCGGGCTCGCGGCCTCCCGGCCCGCGCGCTGTCGGCCGCGGCGCTCTTAGGCGTCGGCCTCGCGCTCGCGGCGAGCGGCCACGCCGCCGCCGCGTCGCCGCAGGCGCTGACGCGGCCGATGGTCTTCCTCCACGGCGCCGGCGTCGCGTTCTGGGCCGGCGCGCTGGCCCCGCTCGGGCTGGCGCTCGCTCGCGAGGGCGCTGGCGCGCTCGACGCGCTGCGGCGCTTCTCGCGCGTCGTCCCGTTCGCGCTGCTTCCGCTCGTGCTCAGCGGACTGACCCTCGCCGCGATCCAGCTCGAAAGCGCGGCCGCGCTGGTCGAGACCGCGTATGGGCGGGTGCTGCTCGCCAAGGCCGCGCTGCTCGCGGGTCTGTTCGCGCTCGCCGCGCTGAACCGCTGGCGGCTGACCGGAGCGGCCGAGAGCGGCTCCCGGCAGGCCCGGCGGAACCTCGCGCGGGCGATCGCCGTCGAGATCGGGCTCGTCGCCGCGATCCTCGGCGTCGCGGCGCTCTGGCGCTTCACGCCGCCGCCGCGCGTGCTGGCGGTCGCCGCGGCCGAGCCGGCGGCGTTCCACATCCACACCGACAAGGCCATGGCCGACGTCACGATCGCGCCGGGCCGCGCGGGTCCGGTGACGGTCTCGATCGTGATCATGACCGGCGACTTCGGCCCGCTCGACGCGAAGGAACTCACCGTCGCGCTGTCGAACCCCGCGGCGGGGATCGAGCCGATCCGGCGCGCGGCGGTGAAGCCCGGCGACGGCACGTGGCGCGTCGACGGGCTCGTGATCCCCGCGCCGGGGCGCTGGCAGGCGCGGCTCGACATCCTCGTCTCGGACTTCGAGATGGTGCGCCTCTCGGCCGACGTGGACATCAGGCGATGACCCGGCCGCCCCGCCTCATCGCGGCGGTCGCGCTCGCCTACGCGCTCATCCTGCAGGCGGTGTTCGCGGCCGACATGCGCGTGTCGGCGCCAGACGCCGGCGGCCATGTGCTGTGCTCCGGAGCGTCGGTGGACGGCGGTCTGGCCGACCGCGGCGACGCGCCCGGCAAGCCCGCCGGCTGCTGCGCGGTCGGGTGCTGGACCGGCGTGGCCTTCGGCCCGCCCGACGCGACCGTCCTCACGCTCGCGCTCGACGTCGAGCGGTTCGCCGGCGCCGGCGCGCGGGCGGCCGCGCCGCCTCCGAGGCCGGCGCGGGACAGGAGGCTGAGGACGCCGAGGGCGCCGCCGCGGTTCGGCTGACCGTTCCGGCCCCGATCGTCCTCACGCCTTCCCGTTCTCGGAGTTTCCCATGTCCCGGTCCGCACGCCTTGCGGGCGTCGCGCTGTCCTGCGCCGCTTTCCTCACCCCGGCCCACGCCCAGTCCCCGAAGGCCGACGCCGAGGCCGCCATCGCGCTGCCCGGCATCGACGTCGAAGGCCGCGGCGACGCCGGCGGCAGCCTCACCTCGCCCTCGCTCGACCTGCGCCGCGCGGAAATCGAGCGCACGCCCGGCGCCGTCGAGGTGATCGACGCCGAAACCTACAAGCGCACGACGCCCGCCCTCACGATCAAGGACGCGCTCGACTACACGCCCGGCGTGTTCGCCCAGCCCAAATGGGGCGACGACACCCGGCTCTCGATCCGCGGCTCCGGCCTGTCGCGCAACTTCCACCTGCGCGGCGTCCAGCTCTACATGGACGGAATCCCGATCAACACGGCCGACGGCTACGGCGATTTCCAGGAGATCGACCCGTCCGCCTACCGCATGATCGAGGTCTACAAGGGCGCGAACGCGCTGCGGTTCGGCGCGAACGCCATCGGCGGCGCCGTAAACTTCGTCACCGCGACGGGGCGCGATCCGCTCGCGAGCGTCGCTCAGGTCGGGATCGACCTGGGCTCCTTCGGCCATGTCCGCACGCAGGCGAGCTCGGGCGGCGTCCACGGAAACGCGGACTATTTCATCACCGGCTCCTGGCAGCGCGCGGACGGGTTCCGGGATCACAGCAGCGGCGACGCCGCCCGCGTGAGCGCCAATATCGGCTACCGGTTGTCCGAGGGCGTGGAGACGCGGTTCTACCTCAACGCCAACACGGTGGATCAGAACATTCCGGGCGCGGTCACCCGCGAACAGGCGCTGAAGAACCCGAAGCGGGCCAACGCCGGCAATCTCGCTCAGGATTACGAGCGCAACCTCGACACGCTACGCTTCGCCAACAAGACGACCTTCCGCATCGCCGACACCACGACGCTCGACGTCGGAGCCTTCGTTGTCGACCGCCACCTGCGGCACCCGATCTTCCAGTGGCTCGACTACAAGTATTTCGACTATGGCGGCTTCGCCCGCGCGACCGACGAGCGCGAGATCGCCGGCCACGCCAATCGGCTGGTGGCGGGCGTCAACCTCCACAACGGCGAGAACGACGCCCGCCAGTATCAGAATCTCGGCGGCGACAAGGGCGGCAAGCGCTTCGACGCCGAACAGACCTCGAAGAACGTCTCGGCCTACGCCGAGAACACCTTCTTCGTGGCCCCGACCGTTGGCGTGGTGACCGGCCTCCAGTTTCTCCACGCCAAGCGCGCCCAGAAGGACCGCTTCTTCGACGACGCGCTCTACAACCCGTCCGACACGCAGAAGGATGACTCCGGCTCCAAGAGCTTCTCCGAGTTCAGCCCCAAGTTCGGCGTGCTCTGGAACATCGACCCCACATGGCAGGCCTTCGCCAACATCTCGCGCTCGGTCGAGGTTCCGAGCTACGGCGAGAACAGCTTCGCCGGGGCGGCGCTGGCGAAGCCGCAGAAGGCCTGGACCTACGAGATCGGCACGCGCGGCGCGCGCGAGGACGTCACCTGGGACGTCGCGGTCTACCGGATGGAGATCAAGGACGAGTTCCAGTGCCTCTATTCGGATTTCGGCAATTGCCGGGTCGTGAACGCCGACAAGACCGTGCATCAGGGCGTCGAGATAGGCTTCGGCGCCGCCATCTGGAAAGGGCTATTCGTGAAGGGCGGCGACAGTGGCCTCGTCACCAAGGGTGACGCTCGTTCCCCGGCGGAGGTCGACAAGCTGTGGCTCAACCTCGCCTACACGTTCAACGACTTCCGCTTCGACGGCGACAGCCAGTTCGGCGACAACGAGCTGCCGGGAGCGCCGCGGCATTATGTGCGCGCCGAGCTGCTCTACAAGCACCCGAAGGGCTTCTACACCGGACCGAACCTCGAATGGGTACCTGAAGCCTATTACGTCGACAGCGCCAACACGCAGAAGACCAAGGCCTACGCGTTGCTGGGCGCCAAGGCGGGCTACGACGCCGGCGGCGCCCTTTCGGCCTATGTGGAAGGGCGGAATCTGCTGGACAAGAAATACATCTCGAGCGCCAGCATCATCGATCGCGCCACTTCCAACATGCCGCTCTACGAGCCGGGGACCGGCCGCGCGGTCTACGCCGGCGTGAAGTACCGCTGGTGAGGGCCCCCGCTCCAGGGCGCGGAGCGGTGTGACATGAAAGGCGCGGGCGCGTCGTCTGCGGGGCGCCCGCGCCTTTCGCCATATTGACCCTCGCCACGGTCCCGCCCTAGCGTCCGCGCGACGGTTCCCCTCGGGGATCAAAAGGGAACGCGGTGCGGGTCGCTCGACCTCAGGCCGCGGCAGCCCCCGCTACTGTGAACGGCGAGCGACTTCGTCATCGGCCACTGGATCTCCGGATCTGGGAAGGCGACGGAGCCGCAGGGACCCGTGAGCCAGGAGACCTGCCGTCAGCCGTGTGGTCACACGCGAACGCGTCGGGCGGGGTGTCTCGATGGTGGGCGAACCGTCGGGCGGGCGTCATGCGCGCATGATCGGGGAGGCTTCGGGTTCGCGGTGACGTGCCACTCGTCCCGCTTGGGGTCCCGATGTCTGACCTGCCTTCCTCTCTCAGGGGCGCCGCCGCGCTCGCCGCCGTTTCCGTCGCCCTGACGACGCCCGTTTTCGCCCAGGCGCCCGCCGCGGACGAGGCGACCGCGCTCGAAGAAGTCTCCGTCACCGCCAACCGCGTCGAGGGCCCGCAGGCCGCGATCGGCAGCGCGGTCTCCTCGATCTCGGGCGAGGAGCTGGAGAAGCGCCAGATCCGCGTCGTCTCCGATGTGTTGCGCGAGATGCCGGGCGTCGCCGTCAACCGCACCGGCCCGGTGGGCGCGCTGACCCAGATCCGCATCCGCGGCTCCGAAGGCAACCAAACGCTTGTGCTGATCGACGGGATCGAAATGAATGATCCGGGCATGAGCGGCGAGTTCGATTTCGCCAATCTGCTGGCGCTGGAGGTCGACCGCGTCGACGTGCTGCGCGGCCCCCAGAGCGCGCTCTACGGCTCCGACGCCGCGGGCGGCGTGGTGAACATCGTCACCCGCAAGGGCGACGGCAAGCCGTCCTTCCGCGGACAGGTCGAAGGCGGCTCGTTCGGGACGCTCAACGGTTCGGCCGCCGTCTCCGGCGGAGACGAGGCCTACGACTATCTGTTCGCCACCCAGATGTTCCACGCCGATGGGATCTCCATCGCCAAGAGCCGGGACGCCTGGAACGCCGGGTTCCGCGACCGCGACGGCTACGAGAGCGGCACGGCGCTGGCGAAGGTCTCGGTGCGGCCGAGCGACATGTTCGAGGTCACCGGCGTGGCCCGTTACACCGGTTTCCGGGCCGACCGCGACGGGTTTGGAAGCCCGCTGGCGGACCCGTCCTACAGCGCGTCGGTCGAGAGCGGCGATCGCGAGCGAGGCCAGCAGTTCTTCGGGCGCGTGCAGGGCAAGGCCACGCTGCTGGAGGGCGCGTGGGACCATGTGCTCGGATTGTCCTACACCAACCAGGACCGCCGCAACTACGACGTCGACGACGTCCGGACGTCGTCGACCCTCGGCGAGATGGCGAAGATCGACTACCAGACGAACTACCGCTTCTCGACCGAAGGCGGCCTGCCGGCGACCCATGTGCTGACCTTCGGCGCGGACAGCCAGCGCGACCACATCGTCAGCAGGAGCATCTATCAGGAGCCGCCCTTCGGGACGAGCGGGCCGGTGCGGAAGTCGATCGTCAATTCCGGGCTTGTGGCGCAGCACCAGATCGGATTGTTCGACAGCCTGTTCGTAACCGGAAGCCTGCGCCACGACTTCAACGAGCGGTTCAAGGACGAGACCACCTACCGTCTCGCGAGCGCCTACACCTTCGCCCGGACCGGCACGAAGCTGCGCGCCTCGTTCGGAACCGGCGTCAAGAACCCGACGCTGCTCGAGCTTTACGGTTTCTATGGCGACTTCCGCGGCAACTCCGATCTGACGCCGGAGAAGACCCGCGGCTGGGACGTCGGCTTCGACCAGCCGCTGTGGGGCGACCAGATCGTCGCCGACGCGACCTACTTCCAGCAGCGCGTCAGCGATCTGATCTCCAGCGCCTATGACGCGGCGAGCGGCAGGAGCACGCCGGTCAATCTCCCCGGCACGTCGCGCATCAAGGGCGTCGAGCTCGGCCTGACCGTTCGCCCGGTCGAGGGCCTGTCGATCCGCGCCGCCTACACCTATTCGGACGGCGACGACCCGAACGGCGACCAGCTCGTGCGGCGCCCGCGCCATATCGGCAGCCTGAACGCCAACTACGTCTTCCTCGACGGCAAGGCCAACGTGAACGCCGGCCTCGTCTACAACGGCAGGCAGAAGGACTACCGTTTCCTCAACGCCGCGCCGTGGCGCGAGACCATCGGCCTGAAAGCCTACACGCTCGTCAACGTGGCGGGGTCGTACAAGATCCACGCGAACACGGAAGTCTACGGCCGCATCGAGAACCTCTTCGACAAGAAGTACGAGGAGGTCTTCACCTACAACACGCCGGGCCGCGCCGCCTATGGCGGCCTCAAGGTCTCGTTCTGACCTACGACCGGATCGCCCGGCGCGCCGGGCGATCTCCCCCCATTCTCCGGTGAGGCATCGGCATGATCGTTCTCGAACCCCTGACGCCCCGCGCCCCCACCGAAACCGTCCGCGGCGACGACGGAGCGCCGAAGCGCGAGATCTGGTCGCTGCCGGCGGAGGAGCCGACGCTGGAGGCCTTCCTGCGCGACGTGTTCGAGAACCATTGGCGGGGCATCCGCTTCGGCCCGCTGATCGAGGGCGCGGCCTATGAGTGGAAGTGTCCCGCCGCGCCCGAGAAGATCGGGCTTACGGACGGCTATCTCACCGTCATGTTCGGCTCAGGCGGCCACTTCCACCTCTGCATCGGCGAGAACCGGGGCTCCGAGCGGTTTCCGGTCTCGGCCGAGCTGACGAAGCGGCGCAAGCCGTCGAAGGCGCAGCTCTTCCGCGGCTACGGCGCGGACGGCAAGCCGGTGACCTGGGGCTTCGAGATGTGGAACGGCGCCGGCGAGCCGATGATCTCGATCTTCTTTCCCAATCCCTTCATCGAGGACGACGACAGCCTCGCCGGGACGCCGGACTTCTCGCGCCTCGCCACATGGCGCGCGATCGCGAAGCGCTGGCTCGGCCGGCCGGCGGAGGCGATCGACGAACAGGGCAGGGGCTTTCGCCATGGCTGAGCGCCTGCGCGCGCTGGCGGGGGCGCTGTCGGCGCTTGGCCTCTTCGCCGCCGCGCCGGCCGCGGCCGCGCCGGCCCCCGCGCGCGTCGTCTCCATCAACCTCTGCACCGACGAGCTTCTGATCCGGCTCGGCGACCGGTCGCAGGCGGCGGGGGTGACGTGGCTGTCCACCCTGTCCGCCGGCTCCAACGTCGCGGACGAGGTGCGGGGCATTCCGGCGACCCACGGCTTCGCCGAGCAGGTGATCGGGCTGAGGCCCGACCTGGTGCTCGCCGGCCGCTACACCTCCCGGCAGTCGGTCGCCGTGCTCCGGCGCATCGGCGTGCCCGTGGTGGACGCGGACGCGCCCCGCACGCTCGACGGCGTGCGCGAGGAGATCCGCCGCGTGGCGCAGGCGATCGGCCATGTGGACCGCGGCGAGGCCATGATCGCGGAGCTCGACCGCCGTCTTTCGCGCGCCGTGGCGGCGCGGGAGCCGAAGCTGAGGGCGGCGGTGCTGCGGCCGAACGGCTTCAGCGCTGGGCCGGGCTCGCTGACCGACGAGCTGATGCGCCGGGCGGGGCTCGTCAACGTGGTGGCGGAGCTCGAGCTCGACCATTACGGCCAGCTGCCGCTGGAGCTGGTGATCGCCAAGGGGATCGACCTTCTGATCGTGGACGGCGACCGCGCCGGGCCGCCGGCCATGGCGACCGAGATGCTGCGGCATCCGGCGCTGCTGCGCCTCGGCGACCGGGTGAAGGTCGCCCGCGTGCCGCCGAAGCTCTGGACCTGCGCCGGCCCCAGCCTCGCCGACGCCTTCGACATCCTGGCGGACGCGGCGGAGGCGCCGCGATGAGCGCGGTCCCCGCCGAAGGACGCGCCGCGCGGATTTCCCGCCACGGCCTGCTGCTGGCCGGGCTCGCGGCGGTCGGGCTCGCGGCCTTCGCCGCCTCGCTCGCCATCGGCTACGCGCCGCTCGATCTCGGCCGGGCGATGGCCGACGC
Organism: Methylopila henanensis; assembly: GCF_042681025.1. Lineage (NCBI taxonomy): Bacteria > Pseudomonadati > Pseudomonadota > Alphaproteobacteria > Hyphomicrobiales > Methylopilaceae > Methylopila > Methylopila henanensis. The sequence goes on along the minus strand of NZ_JBHUER010000010.1, from coordinate 423,280 downwards.
CCTCGCGGGCCACGCCTCGCTCGAGGCTTTGGTGTTCACGGAGCTGCGCCTGCCGCGGGCGCTGATGGGCGCCCTCGCCGGCTTCAGCCTCGGCCTGGCGGGCGCCGCCATGCAGGGGCTGCTGCGCAATCCGCTCGCCGACGCCGGCGTCATCGGCGTCTCTGGCGCGGCGGCGCTCGGCGCGGTGCTGGCCTTCTATTCCGGCCTGTCCTCGGCCTTCGCGCTGGCGCTGCCCGTCGGCGGCGTGCTCGGCGCCGCGCTCGCCGTCGCCGCGCTCTACGGCCTCGCCGGCCGCGGCTCCGCCACCATGACGCTGATCCTCGCCGGCGTCGCCATCAACAGCCTCGCCGGCGCGCTGACCTCGCTCGCGCTCAACCTGTCGCCGAACCCCTACGCCGCGCTGGAGGTGATGTTCTGGCTGATGGGTTCGCTGGCGGACCGCAGCATGGCCCATGTCACCCTCATCCTGCCGCTGCTCGTCGTCGGCTGGGGGCTGATCCTCGCCTGCGGCCCGGCGCTCGACGCGCTGACGCTGGGCGAGGACACCGCGACCAGCCTCGGTTTCCACATGGGCCGCGTCAGGGCCATGCTGGTGATCGGCACGGCGCTCAGCGTCGGCGCGACGGTGGCGGTGACCGGGGCGGTCGGCTTCGTCGGGCTGGTGGTTCCCCACATCCTGCGCCCGCTGGTGGGCGGGCGTCCCGGCCGGCTGCTGCTCGCGAGCGGGCTCGGCGGCGCGGTTCTGGTGCTGGGCGCCGACATCGCCGTGCGCGCCATCGGCGTGCGGCCGGAGCTGAAGCTCGGCGTGGTCACGGCGCTGATCGGCGCGCCGTTCTTCCTGTCGCTGCTGTGGCGCCTCAGGCGGGAGGCGTGATGGAGATCGCCGCGCGCGACCTCACGGTGCGGCTCGGCGGCATGGCGCGGGTCGACCGGGTGTCGCTGAACCTGAAGCCCGGCGCGTTCGTCGGCCTGATCGGGCCGAACGGCGCCGGCAAGACCACGCTGTTCCGGGCGCTTGCGGGGCTCCGGACGCCGGACGGGGGCGAGACGCTCTACGACGGCCGGACGCTTGCGCAGATTGGCCGCCGGGCCTTCGCGAAGAGGCTCGCCTATCTCGAGCAGACCGCGGAGGCGCATTGGCCGCTCAGGGCCGAGCACGTGGTCGCGCTGGGCCGGCTGCCCCATCGCGGTTTCGGCCGCGCCGCGCTCGCAAGCGACGCCGCGGCGGTGGACCGGGCGCTGCGCGCGGCCGACGCCGAGGCCTTTCGCGGCCGGCTGATGCGAGAGCTGTCCGGCGGCGAGCGCGCCCGGGTGCTGCTCGCCCGCGCCTTCGCGGTGGAAGGCGAGTGGCTGCTGGCCGACGAGCCCGCCGCGGCGCTCGACCCCGCCCACCAGCTCGGCCTGATGGAGCGGCTTCGCGCCGCCGCCCGCCGGGGCATGGGCGTGGTGGTGGTGCTGCATGATCTGACGCTGGCGAGCCGGTTTTGCGACCGCCTGATCCTGATGGCGGGCGGCCGCATCCTCGGCGACGGCCGGCCGTCCGAGGTGCTGACCGACGCCGCCGCGGCCGAGGCCTATGGGGTCACGCTGGCGCGCGCGGAGGCCGGCGGCGAACCGCTGATCGCGCCATGGCGGCGCCTCGCCCCCGACGACGCCTGAAGGAGAAGCCCGTGACCGACGTCGCCTCGCTGCTGGAAGCGCGCCTCGCCTGCGCCGACACCCACTGGCACATGGGAACCTTCGGCGTCGTCGCCGAATTCTCGCGCGATCCGGACGAGCCGGCGGCCTTTCCCGACGGCCGCGGCCTTGCGGCCTTCACCGCCCGCGGCGCTATCCGGCTGGAGCCGAGCGAGGATCTGACGCTCTTCGCCTATGAGGGCGCCATGAGCCGCGCCAGAAGCTGGAGCCAGCATGTGGCGCTGTGCCTGCCGCGCAAGGCCTGCGCCCTCAACCGCCGCGCCGTGTTGACGGAGCTCGGGCCGGACCGCGAGGCCGTGCGCGCCGACGACCGCGACGGCGTGCTGTTCGACCTCGGCCTCGCGCGCCTGCAGATGGACGCCCTGATCCGCACCACGGACAAAGCCCTGATCGACGCGCTGCGGGCGGCGGAGGGCAAGTCGCTGTTCGGGGAGGGGAGCGCGGTCATGGGCGCGATCTTCCGCGCCCAGCCGCACCGGGTGTTCGTCACGCGCTTCGGGCGCGTCGAGGTGTTCCAGCCGATTCCCATGGACGGGACGTTCAGCCCGCCCGGGCCGCACACCCATCTGCTGCCGAAGCTGATGAAGACCGGGCGCACCCACGGCGCCAACGTGCCGGCGCCGAAGGGACTGGTCCCCTGCGGCGGCTTCGCGCCGCCCCATCCGGCCCGGAAGCCCGACGGCGTTCCCCACGCCTTCGACGCCGAGCGGCATGCGGCGTTCCAGGACCTGCTCGACCAGTTCGGCGATCCCCGGCTCGTTGCGGTGAAGCGCGCGGCCCGCGACGGCGACGCCGATCCCGCCCTGGCCCCCGCGACCCGTCACGAGCGCGCCGCGGCGCGGGTTGGCGCGCTTCAGGCGCTGGCGCGGACGGCCTGACGGGCCGCGGGCGCCGCGCACCCGGACACACGGCGAGACGCCCTGACATTCGACGCGGAGGGCCGGCGCCCCTGCGGCGTCTTGTCCTGTTCGCGCTTGACGCCCTCCTGTTTTTGGCATACCAAATTCCACATACCAAATAGAGCGCGATCAGACGCGCCGGGTCGGGCCAATGAGTCCGTCTTTGGTGGAGGAAACGAAGGAGAAGACGGGCCAAGGCGTCCCTGCGTTCTCTGCGCATCCACGTGAAAGCTCCGGCTTCCGCCGGACGTTGCGTTCGCCATGGCGTGTCTCGTCTTGGCGGCGACTTGTTTTTACTGGAGTTCAGCGAGCGGGCGCCGGCCCAGGATTGCGCCATGCCAGATCCGGTCGATTACGCGCAACTGGTGGAGACTGCGGGCGACGCCGTCGTCGTCAGCGACGCGCTCGGGCTGATCGTGGTGTGGAACGCGGCCGCGGAGAGGATTTTCGGCTTCACCGCCGAGGAGGCGCTCGGCCAGTCGCTCGACCTGATCACGCCCGAGCGCCACCGCCGTCGCCACTGGGACGGCTACGCCAGGACCATGGCGTCGGGACAGACCCGCTACGGGACCGAGATCCTGCGGGTCCCGGCGCTGCACAAGGACGGTCGGCCGCTGTCGATCGCGTTCTCCGTCGGCCTCCTGTTCGACGGTGCGGGCGCGGTCAGCGGGGTCACGGCGATCGTCCGCGACGACACACGGCGATGGAACGACGAACGCGAGATGCGCCGCCGGCTGGCGGAGCTCGAGGCGGACGCGCGCTCTGCGCCGATCGGATGACGGCCGGGGTTCGCGCCCCGGCGTCCAATCAACGCGCCATCTCGGCCAAGAGGGCCGGATGCGACGTAAAGAGGGAGTGAGACTGAGATGACCCAGCCGCTGGAAGGCATCAAGATCATCGACTTCACGCACGTCCAGGCCGGTCCCGCCTGCACGCAGCTGCTCGCGTGGTTCGGCGCCGACGTCATCAAGGTCGAGCGCCCCGGCGCCGGCGACGTCACCCGCTCCCAGCTCCGGCACATCGAAGACGCCGACGCGCTGTACTTCACGATGCTGAACTCCAACAAGCGCTCGCTGACGCTCGACACCAAGACGCCGGAAGGCAAGGAAGTCCTTGAGAAGCTGATCAAGGAATCCGACGTCATGGTCGAGAACTTCGGCCCCGGCGCGCTCGACCGCATGGGCTTCTCCTGGGCGCGCATCCAGGAGCTCAACCCGGGCATGATCCTCGCCTCGGTGAAGGGCTTCTCGGATGGCCACCACTACGAGGACCTGAAGGTCTACGAGAACGTGGCGCAGTGCGCCGGCGGCGCGGCCTCCACCACCGGCTTCTGGGACGGCCCCCCCACCGTGTCGGCCGCCGCTCTCGGCGACTCGAACACCGGCATGCACCTCGCGATCGGCATCCTCACGGCGCTGCACCACAAGAACAAGACCGGTCAGGGCCAGAAGGTCGCCGTGTCCATGCAGGACTCGGTGCTGAACCTCTGCCGCGTCAAGCTGCGCGACCAGCAGCGCCTCGACGCGCTGGGCTATCTCGAAGAGTACCCGCAGTACCCGCATGGCGAGTTCTCGGACGTGGTGCCGCGCGGCGGCAACGCCGGCGGCGGCGGCCAGCCGGGCTGGGTGCTGAAGTGCAAGGGCTGGGAGACCGATCCCAACGCCTACATCTACTTCACCATCCAGGGCCACGCCTGGGCTCCGATCTGCAAGGCGCTCGGCAAGGAGGAGTGGATCGACGATCCGGCCTACAACACCGCCCGCGCGCGTCAGGACAAGATCATGGACATCTTCGCCACGATCGAGGAATGGCTCGCCGACAAGACCAAGTTCGAGGCGGTCGACATCCTGCGCAAGTACGACATCCCGTGCTCGCCGGTGCTGTCGATGAAGGAGATCGCCGAGGATCCCAGCCTGCGCGCCAGCGGCACGGTGGTCGAGGTCGACCATCCGAAGCTCGGCAAGTACCTGACGGTCGGAAGCCCGATCAAGTTCTCGAACATGAAGGTCGACGTGAAGGCCTCCCCGCTGCTCGGCGAGCACACCGACGAGGTGCTCAAGGACCTCGGCTACACCGAGCAGCAGATCGAGATGCTGCACCAGGCGCGCGCGGTCTGATCCCGCGCTCCTCGTGACGAACCGGGGCGGCGCGCAGCGATGCGCGCCGTTTCCGTTTCGGCCGCGGCGAGGGATGTCGCCATGTCGTGGACGCCCGGCTTCGCCGGGCATGACGGCGCGGCCATAGCGCCGCCGCGCTCCAGACTCCGAGGCTGTCCACAATGCTCGATCCCCATCTTCTGGGGCGGCTGGACTTCGTCCACCGTCCGCCGGACCGGCCGCCGCTGCCGCCGGGCCGCCATGCGCTCGGCCTGTTCGAGACCCGCGACGCGCTGCTGGTCGTGCCGGACGGCCTCGATCCGCGCCGGCCCGCGCCGCTGATGACGCTGTTTCACGGCGGCGGCGGCAGCGCGGAGAAGATCCTGCCCATGATGGAGCGCCATGCGCTGGAGCGCGGTTTCCTGCTGCTGGCTCCGCAGTCGCTCTATCCGACCTGGGACATCGTCATCGCCGGCAACGGCCCGGACCGCGAGCGGCTCGACGTCGCGTTAGGCGAAGTGGCGTCGCGGTTCCTGCTCAATCCGACGCGCTTCGCCTTCGCCGGCCATTCCGACGGCGGCAGCTACGTGCTCTCGCTCGGGCCGACCAACGGCGACATCGTCAGCCACATGATCGTGTCCTCCGCCGGCTTCATGTCGGTGCACCTGCAGATCGGCGCGCCGCGCGTGTTCCTGTCGCACGGGCTGCGCGACGAGCAGATTCCGATCGACCGCGCCGGCCGCGCCCATTCCGCCCGGCTGAGGGAGGCGGGCTACGACGTCACCTATGTGGAGTACGACGGCCCGCACGCTTGGCGGCCGGAGGTGGCGGCGCGCTCGGTCGACTTCTTCCTCGCCCCGCGGTCGGCGGCGAGCTGAGCGCCGTCACTCGTCGCGTGGGCTGAAGCGTTCGACGACCAGCTTGGCGAGGATGGTGAGCAAGGCGATGCCGGCCAGCACCGTCGCCGCGGCGAAGGCGCCGGCGGCGTTGTAGTCCTGGTACAAGAGCTCGATCTGCAGCGGCAGCGTGTTGGTCACGCCGCGGATCGAGCCCGACACCACCGACACCGCGCCGAACTCGCCCATGACGCGCGCGTTGGTCAGCACCGCGCCGTAGAGCAGCGCCCAGCGGATGTTCGGCAGCGTCACGCTCCAGAGCGTGCGCCAGCCCGAGGCCCCGAGCGACAGCGCAGCCTCCTCCTCGCCCGACCCCTGCGCCTGCATCAGCGGCAGGATCTCGCGGGCCACGAACGGCGCGGTGACGAACAGGCTCGCCAGCACGATCGCGGGATAGGCGAACATGACCTTGATCCCGAGCGCGTCCAGCGTCGGCCCGAACCAGCCCTGCGCGCCATAGACGAACAGATAGGCGACGCCCGCGACGATCGGCGAGATCGAGAACGGCAGCTCCACCAGCGCGGTCAGGAAGCCCTTGCCGCGGAACTCGAACTTCGCGATCGCCCAGGCCGCGGCTATGCCGAAGGCGACGTTGACCGGCACCGCGATCAGCGCGGTCGCGACGGTGAGCCAGATCGCGTGCCGCGTGTCGGGCGTCGTGAGATTGGCGAAGTAGGCGCCCCAGCCGAGCTTCAGCGCCTCCACGAAGATGACGACGAGCGGCCCGCCGATGACGAGCGCGGTCACGACCAGAACGGCGGTCAGCAGGCCCGCGCGGAACAGCGGGCCGTCGCCGATGCGGGGGCGGCGGGCCGCGCTCACGACGCGCCCCTGAGGTAGCGCAGGTGCCAGAGCTGGATGGCGTTCACCACCAGCAGCATCACGAAGGCGGCCGCGAGCAGCACCGTCGCGATCGCGGCGGCTGCGGCGTAGTCGTATTCCTCGAGCCGGATGAACACGAGCAGCGCCACGATCTCGGTGCGGAACGGCTGGTTGCCGGCGATGAAGATCACCGCGCCGAATTCGCCGAGCGAGCGGGCGAAGGACAGGCTGCAGCCGGCGAGGAAGGCGGGGAAGATCGCCGGGAACACGACGCTCGCGAAGGTGCGCCACTGGCCGGCGCCGAGCGTCTCCGCGGCCTCCTCCACCTCGGAGGTCAGGTCCTCCAGCACCGGCTGCACCGACCGCACCACGAAGGGGATGGAGGTGAAGGCCATCGCCGCCATGATGCCGAGCGGAGCGTAGGCTACCGTGATCCCGAGCGGGGCGAGGACCTGGCCGTACCAGCCGTTGGCCGCGAAAAGCGCGGTCAGCGCGATGCCCGCGACCGCCGTCGGCAGCGCGAACGGCACGTCGACGAGCGCGTCGAGTAGCCGCTTGCCGGGGAAGGCGTAGCGCGCGAGCCCCCATGCCAGCGCGAGGCCGAACACGGCGTTGAAGGCGGTGGCGCCCAGCGCGCTCAGCACGGTGACGCGGAAGGCCGCGAGCGCGCGCTCGCCCGTCACCACGGCGACGAACCGCGCCCAGCCGAGATCCGCCGCCTGCCACAGCAGCGCGGCCAGCGGCAGCAGCACGATCACGCCGACATAGAGCAGCGTGCAGCCCATCGCGAGCCGGAAACCGGGAAGGACGGAGCGGTGCATGCGGGCTCGCTGAACGCATCCCCGAGGCCGCGGCGGCCGACGGGGCGCAGAATGAAACGCGTCATCCTCCGGCTTGACCGGAGGATCCACGCTTGGCGTCGAGCTTTACGGCCGAGATGGGCCCTCCGGTCAAGCCGGAGGGCGACGCAGCTTCGCTAAAAACGCGTCAGCGCGCGACGAAAAGCTGGTCGAGCTTGCCGCCCGAGGCGAAGTGCACCTCGTTCGCCTTCTTCCAGCCGCCGAAGGCGGCGTCGACCGTCAGCAGCTCCACCTTCGGGAACTGGGCGGCGGTCGCCTCCAGCACCTTGGGGTCGCGTGGGCGGTTGTTGAAGGCGGCGATGATCTCCTGCGCCTTCGGCGAGTACAGCCACTCGAGATAGCCCTTGGCGATCGCCTCGCTGCCGCGCTTCGCCGCCACCTTGTCGACCACGGCGACGGGGAAGTCCGCGAGCAGGCTCACCGCCGGCGTGACGAGGTCGACCTTGTCGGAGCCGTACTCCTTCTTCACCGCCGCGGTCTCGGCCTCGAAGGTCACCAGCACGTCGCCGATGCCGCGCTCGATGAAGGTCGTGGTCGCGCCGCGGCCGCCGGTGTCGAACACGGGCACGTTGGCGAGCAGCTTCTTCACGAAGGCGTCGGCCTTGGCCTCGTCGCCGTCATAGGTTTTCAGCGCGAAGGCGTAGGCCGCGAGATAGGTGTAGCGGGCGTTGCCGGAGGTCTTCGGGTTCGGGAACACCACCTTGACGTCGTCGCGGACGAGGTCGTCCCAGTTCTTGACGTTCTTCGGGTTGCCGGCGCGCACCACGAAGGAGGGCAGGGAGTAGTAGGGCGAGGCGTCGTTCGGGAGCTTCGTCTTCCAGTCCGCCGCGACGAAGCCCTTGTCCGCCAGGAACTGCACGTCGAGCTCCTGGTTGAAGGTCACGACGTCGGCGTCGAGGCCCTCGACGATCGAGCGCGCCTGCTTGGAGGTGCCGGCGTGGCTCTGGTTGACGGTGACGTCCTTGCCGGTCTTCGCCTTCCACTCCGCGACGAACGCCTTGTTCAGCTCGGCGTAGAGCTCGCGGCCGATGTCGTAGGTGGCGTTGAGGATGGTGTCCGGCTCGGCGGCCGAGGCGGGCGCGGCGAGGGCCGCGAAGGCGATGCCGACGGCGAGCGCGGCGCGGCGGGTGAAGGCGGCCATGGAAGGCTCCGATGCGGCGCTGTCCGTCGCGCCGGTGTGGGACGTGGTCGAAAGCGGACCGCTCTCGTACGCCTTGCATAGCAATTAACACTACGTCTGTCGAATATAAACATTAGTACGTATTCTGGATGTTGATTCCTCCTCGTGATCAAGTCAGGGACATCGAAGGCCGCTGGCGAGCGCGCTCGCCGCCCACGCGGCAGCACAGCGGCGTCGGTCTGGCTGTGGCCTAGTCCGGCAGGTGCAAGCGTGCGTCCTGACCAGAGCGTGAGCCGCCATCCGCCTCGCGCACGCCTGAGCGCCCCGCGTGCAGCATTGACGGTTTGCAAACGGACCCCGACATGCGAAGGCGTCGGCGCCGACGCCTTTTCGCGCCGGCGGGCGAGGCGCGATGTCGGTCGAGATCAAGATCTGCGGTCTGTCTGAGCCGGCGACGCTGCTTGCGGCGCTCGACGCCGGCGCGGACGTGGTCGGGCTAGTCTCGTTCCCGAAGAGCCCGCGTCATGTGAACCCTGCGCGCGCCGGCGAACTCGCGGCGCTCGCCAGCGGGCGGGCGAAGATCGCGCTGCTGACGGTCGACGCTCCTGACGCGCTGCTCGCCGAGCTCGTCGCGGCCGTGCGCCCCGACATTCTTCAGCTGCACGGCGCGGAGACGCCGGAGCGCGCAGCCGAGCTGAAGCGCCGCTATGGGGCCGAGATCTGGAAGGCGGTCCCGGTCGCGACCGCCGCGGACGTCGCGTCCGCGGACGCCTGGGCCGGCGTCGCCGATCGCGTGCTGTTCGACGCCCGTCCGCCCAAGGGATCCGCGCTTCCCGGCGGCAACGGTGTCGCTTTCGACTGGAGCCTGCTCGCGAGCCTTGACCCCCGTCGCGCCTTCGTGCTTTCCGGGGGCCTCGACCCTGAGAACGTCGCGGAGGCGCTCGCGATCACGCGCGCGCCCGCCGTCGACGTCTCGTCAGGCGTCGAACGCGCGCCGGGGGCGAAGGACCCGGAGCGCATCCGGGCTTTCGTCCACGCCGTACGCAATGGCTGAAGCGCAAGCGCCCCAACGCCGTCCTGACGAAGGTTCATCGCCCGTGACCGAGCAGCCGAAGCCGAACTCGTTCCGCACCGGACCCGACGACCGCGGCCGGTTCGGGATCTACGGCGGCCGCTTCGTCGCCGAGACGCTGATGCCGCTGATCCTCGACCTCGAGAAGGAGTACGAGGCGGCGAAGAAGGACCCGGCCTTCCACGCCGAGATGGCGTCCTACCGCACGCATTACATCGGCCGGCCGAGCCCGCTCTATTTCGCCGAACGCCTGACGGAGCATCTCGGCGGCGCCAAGGTCTATCTGAAGCGCGAGGAGCTGAACCACACCGGCTCCCACAAGGTGAACAACGTCCTCGGGCAGATCCTGCTCGCGAAGCGCATGGGCAAGAAGCGCGTCATCGCGGAGACCGGCGCCGGCCAGCACGGCGTCGCGACCGCCACGCTCTGCGCGCGCTTCGGGCTCGAATGCGTGGTGTTCATGGGCGCGGTCGACGTCGCGCGGCAGGCGCCGAACGTGTTCCGCATGAAGATGCTGGGCGCGACGGTGGTGCCGGTGCAGTCGGGCGCGAAGACGCTCAAGGACGCCATGAACGAGGCGCTGCGCGACTGGGTGACCAACGTCGCCGACACCTTCTACTGCATCGGCACCGTCGCCGGGCCGCACCCCTATCCCGGCATGGTGCGCGACTTCCAGTCCATCATCGGCGACGAGACCAGGGAGCAGATGCAGGAGCTCGAGGGCCGCCTGCCGGACAGCCTCTACGCCTGCGTCGGCGGCGGCTCCAACGCCATCGGCCTGTTCCACCCGTTCCTCGACGACCCCTGCGTCGAGATCTATGGGGTGGAGGCCGCGGGCCACGGCCTGGACAAGCTCAACGCCGCCTCGATCGCCGGCGGCCGCCCCGGCGTGCTCCACGGCAACCGCACCTACCTGCTGATGGACAAGGACGGCCAGATCGAGGAAGGCCACTCCATCTCCGCCGGCCTCGACTATCCCGGCATCGGCCCCGAGCATTCCTGGCTGAACGACATCGGCCGCGTGACCTATCTCTCCGCCACCGACGACGAGGCGGTCGAGGCGTTCCAGGTCCTGTCGCGGCTCGAGGGCATCATTCCCGCGCTCGAAAGCGCCCACGCCATCGCCAAGGTGATCGAGCGCGCGCCGGCGCTGCCGAAGGATCACCTGATGGTCGTCAACCTCTCCGGCCGCGGCGACAAGGACGTGCCGCAGGTGGCGGAGCTGCTGGGGACGAGCCTGTGAAAGACGTGATGTTTTCTTCGGGAAGGGCGACGCCGCGCCGGCGGTGCCGCGTCGCCTGTTCCCGTGTACAGTGACGTCATGACCGAATTGCTGGAACAAGCGGTTCAGACTGCCCGGAAGCTGCCTGCCGAAATGCAGGACGAACTCGCGCGCCTGATGCTGACCTACGCCGGTCGCGACGCGCAGGTGATCGACCTGACGCCGGAAGAAGAGGCCGACCTGATCGAGGCGCAGGCCGAGATGAAACGCGGCGATTTCGCCACTGACGACGAGGTGGAAGCGGTCCTTTCCAGATTTCGCCTTTGAAGCTCCGCGTTCAGAAGCGAGCCCTGCGACAGATCGAAGACGCCCTGACCTACATCGCCGCGGAGTCGCCGCAGGGCGCGGCCAATGTGGAGGCGCGTATCGTCGCCGCGTTCCTGCAGGTCCAGCGCTATCCCTTTCTGGGCAGGCCGACGCCCATCACCGGCGTCCGTCGCATGGTGTTGACCCCTTTCCCCTATCATTTCGATTACTTCGTAGGCTCCGACGAGGTCGTCGTGCAGCGTTTCCGCCATGCGGCCCGGAGGCCGTCGGGCGATTGAACCCGTAAACCGGAAGCTTGTGCGTCGCGGCCTCTGGTCCTTAGAACATCTCCATGGAATCGCGTTTGACATGACCGCCCGCATCGAAGCCCGTTTCGCGCTCGCGCGTGGTGAAAACCGCGCGGCGCTCGTGACCTTCATCACGGCCGGCGATCCCGACCATGAGACCTCGCTCGCCATCCTGAAGGCGCTGCCGGGCGCGGGCGCGGACGTGATCGAGCTCGGCATGCCGTTCACCGATCCGATGGCGGACGGCCCGGCGATCCAGCAGGCGGGCCTGCGGGCGCTCAGGCACGGCGAGTCCGTCACGACCACGCTCGACCTGGTGCGCGCCTTCCGGGCCGGCGACGACGCCACGCCGATCGTGCTGATGGGCTACTACAACCCGATCTATGTCTACGGCGTCGACCGCTTCCTCGCCGACGCGCGCGAAGCCGGCGTCGACGGCCTGATCGTGGTCGACCTTCCGCCGGAGGAGGACGAGGAGCTCTGCCTGCCGGCGCTGAAGGCGGGCCTCGCCTTCGTCCGGCTCGCGACCCCTACGACGAACGACGTGCGGCTTCCCGCCGTGCTCCAAAACACCTCCGGTTTCGTCTATTACGTGTCGATCGCCGGGATCACCGGGGCGGCGACGCCCGATTTCGGCGTGGTGGCGTCCGCGGTCGCGCGCATCAAGCGCCACACGGCGCTGCCGGTCGTGGTCGGCTTCGGCGTGAAGACGCCGGAGCACGCGGCGGCGATCGCGCGGGGCGCGGACGGCGTGGTGGTCGGCTCGGCGCTGGTCGACGCGGTGCGGACCAGCCTCGACGGCGACGGCCGCGCCACGGAAAAGACGGTTTCGGCGGTCACCGACCTCGTGTCGGCGCTCGCGGCCGGCGCCCGCTCCGGCCGCGCCGCGGCCTGAACGCTTAAGCTGGAGGCTCGAAGGCCCCGATGAACTGGCTCGTCAACGTCGTTCGCCCGAAGATCAACAGCCTCTGGACCCGTCGCGAGTCGACGCCCGAGAACCTGTGGATCAAGTGCCCGGAGACCGGGCAGCTCGTGTTCCACAAGGACGTGGAGGCCAACGACTGGGTCATCCCCGGCTCCGGCTACCACATGCGCATGGGCGCCAAGCAGCGCCTGGCCGCGACGCTCGACGCCGGCTTCGAGGAGATCGCGCTTCCCGAGGTCGCGATCGATCCGCTGAAGTTCCGCGACGAGAAGAAATACGCCGACCGCCTCAAGGACGCCCGCACCAAGACCGGCATGAACGACGCCGTGAAGGTCGCGGTCGGGACCATCGAGGGAACGCCCGTCACCGTCGTGGTGCAGGACTTCGAGTTCATGGGCGGCTCGCTCGGCATGGCGGCCGGCGAGGCGATCGTCCGCGGACTCGAGACCGCGGTGGAGCGCGGCACGCCTTGCGTCCTGTTCGCGGCCTCGGGCGGGGCGCGCATGCAGGAGGGCATCCTGTCGCTGATGCAGATGCCGCGCACCACCGTCGCGGTGCAGATGCTGCGCGAGGCGCGGAAGCCCTACATCGTGGTGCTGACCAACCCGACCACCGGCGGCGTCACCGCCTCCTACGCCATGCTCGGCGACGTCCACATCGCCGAGCCGGGCGCGCTGATCGGCTTCGCCGGCCCGCGCGTGATCGAGCAGACCATCCGCGAGAAGCTGCCGGACGGTTTCCAGCGCTCCGAATATCTCAAGGAGCACGGCATGGTGGACATGGTCGTGCACCGCAAGGATCTCCGCGCGACGCTCGCGCGCCTGTGCCGTCTGCTGACGGGCGCGGCCAAGCCGACCGCACCCGCCGTCGTGGTGGAGCCGACCTCGGACGAGGCCGCGGCCGAGGTCGCTCACGCGTGAGCGCGTCGCCCGCCCGGAACGAGCCGCTCGTGGACCAGAGCGAGACCATCCTTGCGCGCTTTCTGGCGCTGCATCCCAAGGAGATCGACCTCTCGCTCGGGCGGGTGGAGCGGCTTCTGGGCGACATCGGGCATCCCGAACGGGCGCTGCCGCCGACGATCCAGATCGCCGGCACCAACGGCAAGGGATCGACCACCGCCTTCCTGCGCGCGATGCTGGAGGCGGCGGGCAAGCGCGTGCACGTCTACACCTCGCCCCATCTCGTGCGCTTCCACGAGCGCATCCGGCTGGGCGCGCCCGGCGGCGGCGCCTATGTGGACGAAGGCCGGCTGACCGAGATTTTCCGCGAGGTCGAGGCGGCGAACGCGGATCAGCCGATCACGCTGTTCGAGATCACCACCGCCGCGGCCCTGCTGCTGTTCGCGCGCGAGCCGGCCGACGTGCTGCTGCTGGAGGTCGGGCTCGGCGGGCGCTACGACGCCACCAACGTCGTGCCGTCGGCGATCGCGAGCGTGATCACGCCGGTGAGCCTCGACCACCAGAAATTCCTCGGCGACAGCATCGAGGCGATCGCGCACGAGAAGGCCGGCATCCTGCGCAGCCTGACCCCCGCCGTGATCGCCCGGCAGGACGACGCCGCGCTCGCCGCGATCGAGCGCGAGGCGGCCCGCGTCGGCGCGCCGCTCGTCATCGCCGGGCAGGACTGGCAGGCGCGCGAGGAGCGCGGCCGGCTGGTGTTCGAGGACGGCGACGGGCTGCTCGACCTGCCGCTGCCGCGGCTCGTCGGCCGCCACCAGATCGAGAACGCCGGCGCCGCCATCGCTTGCCTGCGTGGTCTGCCGGCGCTGGGCGTCGGGACGGAGGCGATCGAGGCTGGGCTCGGCTCGGTCAACTGGCCCGCGCGCATGCAGCGGCTTTCGGGCGGTCGGCTGCCGGCGCTGCTGCCGGAAGGCTCCGAACTCTGGCTCGACGGCGGCCACAACCCGGACGGCGGCCGCGCCGTCGCCTCGACGCTGGCCGAACTCGACGAGCGCTCGCCGAAGCCGATCGTCATGATCGTCGGCATGCTCAACACCAAGGATTCCGACGGCTTTCTCGAGGCCTTCGCCGGGCTCGCCGGCCGCGTCTACTGCGTGCCGATCGGCTCCTCGACCGCGGCCCGCACGCCCGACGAGGTGGTCGCGGCCGCCGTGCGGGCCGGGCTGTCGGCTGAAGGCTGCGCCTCGATCGAGGAGGCGCTCGGCCACGCCGCCCGCGCCGCCGGCCCCACGCCGCCGCGCGTGCTGATCATCGGCTCGCTCTACCTCGCCGGCGAGGCGCTCGCCGCCAACGGCACGCCGCCGCAGTAGCGCGCCCGCGCGCTACTCGGCCGAGATCTTCGCCTGCGCGATCAGGTCGGTCCACTTGCGGCTTTCGGCGGCGATGAACGCCGCCGAGGCCTCGACGGAATCGGCGCGCGGCGTGAAGCCCAGATCGGCGAGGCGCGACTGCGCCTCGGGCGCCTTGAGCCCCTCGGCGAGCGCGGCGTTCAGCGCGCGCACCGCCTCGTCGGGCGTGGCGGCTGGGGCGAGCAGGGGATACCAGCTGTCGAGCGCATAGCCCGCGACGCCCGCCTCGGCCACGGTCGGCGTCTGCTCCCAGCCCTTGGACCGGGTCGCGCCGGTGGTCGCGAGCGCCAGGATCTTGCCGTCGTCGGCGAGCTTGCGGGCGTTCATCGGGCTGATGAAGGCCATGTCGATGCGGCCGCCCGCAAGGTCGAGCACCACCTCGCTGGTGCCCTTGTAGGGCACGTGCATGATGTCGACCGCCGCCAGCCGCTTGAACAGTTCGCCGCCGAGATGGAGGGTCGTGCCGACGCCCGACGACCCATAGGTGAGTTCGCCGGGCCGAGCCTTGGCGAGCGCCACGAGCTTTTCGACCGACGTCGCCTCGAAGCCGCTGCGGACCGCGAGGACGGAAGGCCCGCTCGCCGCGATGGCGATGGCGCGGAAGCCGTCGAGCTTGAAGGGCGCGTCGGGAAGAAGCGCGGGCTGCGTGACGTAGCTGACGCCGGAGGGCAGCACCACCGTGTAACCGTCCGGGGTCGCCCGCGCGCTCACGCCGAGCGCCAACGCGCCGCCTGCGCCCGGCCGGTTCTCGATGATCGACGGCGCCTTGAACGCCCGTTCGAAGGCGAGGCCGACGAGACGGCCGATGATGTCGTTCGGCCCGCCGGGCGGAAACGGAACCACGACCGTGATCTGCCGCTCCGGGAACGCGGCGCGGGCGGGTCCCGCGCCGACCGCGAGCGCAAGGCCCGCGGTCGCGGCGAGCGCCTGTCGGCGGGTGACGCCTTCGGTCATCGATCAGCTCCGCTGTGACTGTCACGCGAAGGCTATCGCATCCGCGACCAAAGTCGAAAGCCCGGCCCGCCGTCGCCAACAAAAAAGCCCCCCGGCGCGGTCCGCCGGAGGGCTTTCGTCGTTCAGAGTCCAGCTCTAGCGAAGCTCAGACCGCGCTCTCGATCCCGTTGACGAGCTTGGACTTCGGAGCCGCGCCGAAGCTTTGTCCGGACGCGCTCAGGCCGCGCGGATATGCGCGATGAAGCTCGCCATCTGGGTCTTCAGGCTCTCGGCCTGACGCGCCAGCTCGCCCGAGGCGCCGACGATCTCGTCCGAGGTCCTGCCGGTGCGCTCCGCCGCGCGACCGACGCTGAAAATGTTCTCCGTGACGTCGCGCGTGCCGCCCGAGGCCTCGTCCATGTTGCGCGCGATGTCCTCGGTCGCGGCTCCCTGCTCTTCGACCGCCGCCGCGATCGTCGAGGAGATGGCGTCGACGTCGCGGATCGAGCTGTCGATCAAGCCGATCGCCTTGACCATTTCGCCCGTGGCGTTGCGGACGTCGTCAAGGTGGCCGTTGATCTCCTGAGTGGCCTTGGCGGTCTGCGCGGCGAGCAGCTTGACCTCGTTCGCCACGACCGCGAAGCCGCGGCCGGATTCGCCGGCGCGCGCGGCTTCGATCGTCGCGTTGAGCGCGAGGAGGTTGGTCTGGGCGGACACATCGCCGATCAGCGTCACCGCCTCTCCGATTCGGATGACGGCGCCGGCGAGGCGGTCAGCGAGGTCGACGGCGCCCGCCGCCTGGTCGCTCGCGGTCGCGGTCGCGCCAGACGCCGAGCCGACCTGTTGCGCGATCTCGCGGATCGAGGACGACAGCTGCGAAGCCGCCTCCGCCACCGACCGCACGTTGACAGTGGCCTGTTCGGCGGCAGCGGCCACCGCGGTCGAACTGCCGCTCGTCTGGTCGGCGGCCGCGCGCATCGCCTCGGCGTTTCGCCGCAGCTCGCCGGCGGAGGCCGAGACCACCGCCACGACGCCCATCACCTCGGCCTCGAACCGGTCGGCGAGGCGGCGCATCTCGGCCTTGCGGCTCTCCTCGGTCGTGGCCTTTAGGCGAGCCTGTTCGGCCTCGAGCCGGCCCATCTCGATCGCGTTACGCTTGAACACGTCGACGGCCCGCGCCATCGCGCCGATTTCGTCGCGACGCGCGGTCGCGGGCGGTTCGACGGTCGTGTCGCCCTCTGCGAGGCGGGCCATCACGTCGGTCAACGCGACGATCGGAGGCGCGATCGCGCGGCCTATCAGGACGGTCGCCACGAGCGTCGCGGCGACGCCTGCGACCAGCGCGAGGATCATCGCCGAGGCGGCGGTGTCGGCGAGCGCGACATTGGCCGCGGCGCTTTCGGCTCCGTGCTTTTCGATCAGGTCGCCGGCCGTCACCATTCTCTCTTCGAGTGCGCGGAAGGCGGACATGAACCGGGGAACCTCCCGCCGCGCGAGCCCGACGTTCTCGACGGCGAGCGGGACGAGCTTCTCGGCCATCGCCACATAGGCCTCGAGCGGGCCGCCGACGGCGTCGGACGCCTCTTTCAATTCCGCGGGAAGCGGCAGGGCGCGGATCTCCGTAAGGCTCTGTCGCAGGCTCGCGACATGCGTATCGAGATCGGCGAGCAGGGAGCTTTGATCCAGATTCCGGGAGCCCGCTTCGATGGCCGCCAGCACGTCGGCGCGAAGCGCGTCGTGCATCATGTCGGCGGTCATGTGGCTGCGCAGGGCGTCGGATGCGATCTGCGCGCGGCGGATCGAGGCGCCGAGCGACGTCGTCGCCCAGATTCCGATCGCGGCCACGATCGCCAGCAGCAGGGTCGTCGTCGCTCCGCTGACGACGAAGCTTCGCCGCAGGCTTCCAAAAAGGATCGTCACGCGCCCCTCCCGCATTGGAGCGCGGCTCTGTCGGACGCGTCCGACCCTAAGATTTGTGGGGTATGCTTTAGCGTTCCGTAACTGCGGGCGGGCGTTTGAAACAAAAAATCCCCCGGCCGTTGAAGCCGGAGGATTTGGGCGGTTCACACGCCGTCGCCGGAAAGACCGGGATTGGGAGGCGTCTAGACCGCGCTCTCGATCCAGTTGACGAGCTTGGACTTCGGAGCCGCGCCGCGCTGGGTGGCGACGTGCTGGCCGCCCTTGAACATCATCAGCATCGGGATCGCGCTGATGCCGAAGCGGGTCGCGACCTCGGGGTTCTCGTCGACGTTCAGCTTCAGGATCTTCACCTTGCCGGCCATCTCGTTGGAGATCTCCTCCAGCGCCGGCGCGATGGCGCGGCAGGGGCCGCACCATTCGGCCCAGAAGTCCACCACCACCGGCTCCGTCGAGCGGAGCACGTCGTCGTCGAAGGTGGCGTCGGAAACCTTGGCGGTCGCCATGGGTAGCATCCTTGTGTTGGTCCGGCGGACGGCCCGCGGGCGCGGGCGATCCTGCTCTTCGTTCGGAGCGAACGTATGAACCGCCCGGGGGAGCGTCAAGCGAAGCGGATCAGGGCCTTTGGCCGCGCATGGGTCGGCGGTCACGGCAGCCGGTCGAGCCGCGGCCCGGCGGTCCACAGGATCGCGGCGCGCACCGGGCGGTCGGGCCAGATCGCGGCGAGCAGCTCGGCGTAGGCCGAAAGCTGCGCCGCGTAGCCCGGAGGGACCGGCGCGCCTTCGGGCGGCGGCCGGCGGTCGGTCTTGTAGTCGACCACCAGCACCTCGCGCTCCGTCACCGCGAGCCGATCGATGCGGCCGGAGACGGGGCGTCCGTCCGCGAGCGTTCCGACGATCGGGACCTCGCCGCGCCCGCCGGGCGCGAACACCGCGGCGAAGGCGGGATCGGCCACGATCGCGAGCGCGGCGGACGTCGCCGCCGCCAGCACGTCGGGCGGCAGAACCTCCGCCGCGCCCGCGGCGAGCCGCGCCGCCGCTTCCGCCCGCCGCTCGGGCGCGAGCTCCGGCAGCGCCTTCAGCAGCCGGTGCAGCAGCGCGCCGCGCGCCCGCGCCGCGTCCGCGCCGGGCCCGGGGATCGGCGCCGGCGCGTCCGGGTCTTCGACCGCGAGCGCGGAAGGCGACAGCGGCGGGCCGGGCGCGGCTTCCGGAGCGGCGGCGCGGCCGAGCCAGTCCGGCGCCGGCGCGTCGGGGGCCGGGAGCGGCAGCTCGGGCTCGCCGTCGGAGAACAGGGCGCCGGCGCGCAGCCGGAGCGCCGGCTGCTCCATGCCGATGTCGACGCTCTCGACGCCCTCCGCGCCCGCGAGCCCGTCGCGGATCAGGTCGTACCACGCGCCCTCGGGGCGGGGGCGGCCGCCCTCGTGGCCGCAGACCAGCAGCCGGTCGCGGGCGCGGGTCATGGCGACGTAGAGCAGGCGGCGGTCATAGGCCGCCGCGCGGGCGCGCGCCTCGGCGCGGGCGGCGGCCAGGGCCGGCGGGTCGTCGTCCTTCCGGCCGGCCCAGACCGGGATCGGCGCGGCGCCGTGGCCGGCATCCGGCCGGGCCACGTCGAGCAGCGCGGAGCCCCGGCCGGAGGCCGCGCCGCCGCAGGTGTCGGCGAGCACAACGAATCCGGCCTCCAGCCCCTTGGCGCCGTGCACGGTCATCACCCGCACCTCGCCGGAGGAGACGTCGAGGTCGCGCTTGATCTCGGCGGGGGCTGCGGCGAGCCACCCGAGAAAGCCCGCGAGCGTCGGCGCATGGGTCGCGGAAAAATCCTGCGCGAGGTCCAAAAAGGCGTCGAGCGGGTCGTCCGCCTCGTGGCCGAGCCTCGCCCGGAAGGCGCGGCGCGCACCGCCTTCCGCCAGCAGCCCGGCGTAGAAGGCGAACGGCGTGCGCTGGGCGGCCTCGCGCGCGAGCCGCGCGAGCTTGTCCGCCGCGGCCCGCGCCCGCGGCGGGCCGCCTGCGAGCGCGTCCGCGAGCCGTCCGGAGCGCGGGGCCGCGACCGCCATCAGGTCGTCGTCGTCGAGCCCGAACAGCGGGCTCTTGAGCGCGCAGGCGAGCGCGAGATCGTCGTCCGGCGTCGTCAGCGCATGGCCGAGCGCGACGAGGTCCATGACCGCGATGTGTTCGCCGACGATCAGCCGGTCGGCGCCCGCCACCGGCACGCCCCGGCTTTTGAGCGCGCGCAGGATCGCCTCGAACAGCGCCTTGCGCTGCCGCACCAGCACCAGCACCTCGCCGGCCGGAACCTCGCGGGCGGCGATCGCGCGGTCGATCTCGCGCGCGATCGCCTCCGCGAGCCGCACCACGGCGCTCTGCGGCTTCACCTCGTCGAACGGGGCGTCCCAGGCCTCCTCGGCGCCCTTGGCCTCGATCGCCGGCACGATCGGCCAGACCTCGACCGAACCGGGCGCGTCGCGGCGCGTCGTGGTGTGGTGGGTGCCGGCGGCGTCCGAGCTCAGGCCCGCATGGGCCTCCTCGCGCGCGAACACGAAATCCACCGCCCGCAGCACCACGGATGCGGAGCGGAAGCTTTCCTGCAGCCGCACGTCCTGGAACGGCCGCCCGGCGGCCTCGTGCTCGCGGCCGTAGGTCTGGCGCGTGGCGCCGAAGGCGGCGGGCTCGGCGCCCTGAAACGAGAAGATCGATTGCTTCTCGTCGCCGACCGCGAACACGGTGCGGCGATCGGGGCCGCGGGCGCCTTCGCCGGCGGAGAACTCCTCGGTGAGCCGGCGCACGATCTCCCACTGCTGGGGCGAGGTGTCCTGCGCCTCGTCGACCAGCACGTGATCGAGCCCGCCGTCGAGCTTGTAGCGCACCCAGGTCGAGCTGACCCGGCCGAGCAGCGCGCGGGCCTTGTCGATCAGGTCGTCGTAGTCGAGCAGCGCCTCCGCCGACTTGGCGCGGGCGTAGGCCGCGATGGTCGCCTCCGCGAGCGTCAGCAGCGCGTGGGTGCGCTCGACGATTCCGGCCGCGGCGAGGCGCGGCAGCAGGTCGGAGAGCCGCGCCATCTCGCCGTCGAGCAGCGCGGCGATGGCGGGATAAGCCGCGCGCGTCGCCTTGGTGAGGAAGGTCTTCGGCGCGCGCGGCTTGCCTGCGTCGGTCAGGAACACGCTGAGATAGGCGTCCCGGCGCTCGCCGGGGTCGCGCGCCGCCGTGGCGCGCAGCAGATGTCCGGCGAGCTTCTGGTCCGTGACCGAGCCCTCGACGAGCGAGGCCGCGATCGCGGGCCATTCGGCAGAGGGCACGCCGGCGCCGAGCACCTGCGCCTCCAGCGCCTCGCGGGCGTCGTCGGGGCCGAGACCGAAGGTCCGCGCCAGCGCCGTGGCGGCGCCGTCGGGTCCGCCGATCGCCGGGTCCTCGAACAGCGCCTTCAGCTCCGCGCGGCCCTGAAGCGCCTCCGTCACCGCGTCGTCGATGGTCTGGGCCGCGACCGTCGGCACGAGGCGCGCCAGCGCGCGGCCGACGGCGCCGCCGGGGTCGCGCGCGGCCTGCGCCAGCACGGCGGCGCGGGCGCGCGCCAGCATCTCGGCCTGGTCGCGCGGGTCGAGCTCGGCGAAGCCCGCGGGCACGTTGGCCTCGAACGGGAACTGCCGCAGCAGGCGGCCGCAGAAGGCGTGGATCGTATAGATTTTCAGCCCGCCCGGCGTCTCCAGCGCGCGGGCGAACAGGCGGCGGGCGCCGGCGAGCCGGGCCGGGGAGGGCGGCGCGCCGTCGAGCCCCGCGATCTCGCGACTGAGCTCAGCGTCCGGCAGCGTGGCCCAGCCGCGCAGCCGCTCCACCACCCGGTTCTGCATGTTGGCGGCGGCGGCCTTGGTGAAGGTCAGGCACAGGATGCGCGAGGGCTCCGCGCCCGAGAGCAGCAGGCGCACCACCCGCTGCACCAGCACGTAGGTCTTGCCGGAGCCGGCGTTGGCCGACACCCAGGCGGAGCTCGCGGGATCGGAGGCGCGCGCCTGATCCGCGACGGTCCTTTCGCTCGGGCCGCTCATGCCTCGCCCCCGTCGCCCTCGGCCGCGCCGCCGGTCGCCGACCATTCCTTGACGCGGGCGAGATGGGCGTAAGGCCCCTCGGGGCGCGACAGGAACTGCGGATGCGACAGCGAGCGGTAGGGCTCGTCCGGGTTCTCGAACCGGTCGACCACCTGCCGGAAGCGCTTCAGCGCCTCGTCGGCGACGGCCTCCAGCGGCTCGGTCTTGTGGCGGATATCTATGATCTCGCCGGCGGGGTCGCGGCCGGTGAGCCTCAGCAGCATCATGCCGCCGAGCGCGCCGGCCTTGGGCGCGATCCCTTCGAACCCGCCTTCGCGCAAGATCGCGCCTTCGAGCGGAAGCTGCGGCGCGAAGCCCGCGAGCGCCTGCCGCGCGGTCGCCGCCCGCCCGGTCTTGTAGTCGATCAGCACGGCCGAGCCGTCGGCGAGCAGGTCGATGCGGTCGGCGCGGACGTTGAGCGTGAACTCGCGTCCCGCGACGGTGGGGAAAGCGAAGGCGCCGGTCCGCTCGGCGTGGCGGGTCGTCACCTGCGCGTTCCGCCCGCGCTCGAAGGCGAGCGTCCAGTCGGCGATGCGCTCGAACCGCGGCAGCCACATCAGCCGCACCTCGTCGCGCTCGGCGAGGTCGCCGAAGGCCTCGCGCCCGAGCCGCAGCAGGGCTTCGCGCGCGGCGGTGTCATCCATCGCGACGCCGGACGCGAGAAACGCCTCCAGCGCCGCGTGCACCACATCGCCGAGTTCGGCCGGGCCCGGCGCGGGGCCGACCGAGCCGAGTTCCTCGAGGCGCAGCACGTGGCGGGCGTAGATCGAATAGGGATCGCGCAGCCAGGTCTCGACCGCGGTGACGCTGAGCCGCGTCGGCCTGAGCTCCCGCGCGGGGCGCGGCTCCGGCGGCCGGGCGGGCGGGTCGCGCCCGGCGTCGTCGAGGCGCTCGCCGAGCACGGCGTAGCGGGCGCCGCGGGCCTCGGCCGCGGCGTAGTCCGCCGGCGCGACGTCGGCGGTCCGCTGCAGCCAGCGCGAGGGGATGGTCGGCGCGCCGCCGGCCTTGGCCGCGCGCGTCAGCACCGCCTCGCGCGCGCCGAGAAGCTGGCAGAAGTCGTGCGCGGACAGCCCGATCCGGCGCTCCGGCTGGGCGAGGCCGAGTTCGGCGCGCAAGGGGCGGTTGATCCAGGCGTCGCTCTGCGGCGCTGGCGGCCAGACGCCGTCGTTCAGCCCGCCGAGCACGATGCGGTCGACGCTGATCAGGCGCGCCTCCAGCGGCCCGAGGATGCGGAGCCGCGGATGCCGGTCGCGCCGGGGGCGGACCGTGCGGCCCGCCATCAGCGCCTCGACCACGCCCGGAAAACTGCGCGGCGCGATCGGATCGGCGCTCGCCGCCGCGTCGGCAAGCTCGTCGAGGAAGCGGCCGAGCTCCTCGGCGTCGGCGCCTGCGGGCGGCAAGCCGACGCCGTCATAGACCGCGCGCTGGTTCACGGGGTCGGGCGCGAGGAAGCCGTCGATGTTGTCGGCGCGCAGGTTGGCGACCATCTCGGGCGGCGGCACG
>NZ_JBHUER010000010.1:298392-400285 GCF_042681025.1 Methylopila henanensis | reverse complement strand
GAGCAGGCGCGCGGCCTGAGCCCGGTCCGCGCTCCCGAAACGGGCGGCGGGGCCGCGGGCGGGCGCGCCGAGCGCCGCGCGGAGCGCGGCGAAGCCCGGTTTGGCCAGCGGCGTGCGGAAGGCGACGAGGTCGAGCGCATCGATCGCGCGCTCGGGCCGGCCCGCCTCCGCCGCGAGCCGGCAGGCGGGCGCGCGCAGCAGCGCGAGCAGGTTGCCGGGGCTCGGATCGAGCGCGGCGTCGGCGGCGAGCCGCAGCAGCGCGCCGGCGCGAGCGGAGCCGAGCGGCTGCCCCGCGCTGTCGTCGATCGCGACGCCCCAGCGTTCGAGCTCGACCGCGACCCGCGCCGCGAGGCTCCGGTCGGGCGTGACAAGCGCGGCGGTCTTGCCCGGCGTCTCCAGCGCCTCGCGCAGCGCGAGCGCCGCCGCCGTCGCCTCCCCGCGCGGGTGGGCCGCGGCGACGATCGCGACCTCGCCGAGCGCCGCGGCGCGCTCGGCCGGGGCAAGCGGCGCGCGGCTCCACAGGTCGGTGGTGTCGGCCGGGCGCAGCGCCTCCGCGACCAGTTTTCCGCGCGCGGCGAGCGGCCGAGGCGCGGGCGCGAGCTCCCTAACCTCGGCGCGCGCGAGGCCGAGCGCGCGCAGGAGATGGGAGAGGCCGCGCTGGGGGTGGCCGGCGAGCGCCGGCTCGTCGCCCTCGATCAGCGTCGCCCAAGAGGCGTCGTCGAGCCCGTCGCGGTCGAGCCCCGGCAGCACGACGGCGCCCTGGGGCGCATTGGCGATCGCCGCGATCAGCCGCCGGGTCGCGGGTGCGGAGCCGGTGGAGCCCGCCGCGACCACCGGTCCGCCGCCGGCCTGCACGCGGGCGATGGCGGCGTCGATCTGCAGCCGGCGCCGCCGGCTCGGGTCGAGCCGCCGGATCTCGTCGAGATGCTCGGGCCAGAGGCGCAGCGCGACCTGCAGGAAGGACTGCGTGATCGCCCAATACTGGTCGTGCTCGCCCGGGGCGAGCCGGTCGAGCGCTGTGATGTCGACCTCTTCGGTCTCGATGGCGTCGATCAGCGCCTCGAGGTCGCCGGCGAGGTGGATCGCCTCCGCCGCGGTCGCGGGGATCAGCGGGCCGTCGTCGTCGCCGAGCGCGAGCGCCGAACGGTCGAGCGTCTCTGCGAAGCGGGAGACGAGCCGCGCCAGCGTCAGCCGGCGCTCCAGCGGCGCGACCGCGGGCGGCAGGTCGGCGTCCGCGTCGTCGAGCGGATCGGCCGCCTCGATGTCGGCGTCCACGTCGCCGAGCGGGGCGATGCGCGGCAGCAGGGTGGCGCGGCCGTCGAGCGCTTCGAGGAAGGCGTCCCGAAGCGCGCGCGAGGCGCGGCGGGTGGGTAGGAAGATGGTGGCGTCCGCGAGCGCCAGCGGGTCGCCGCGCGGCGCGAAGCCGGGGATCAGCGCGCCGTCGAGCAGGCCGTCGACCAGCGTCCGCAGGAACGGCGCGCCCGCGGGGATGGTGACGACGTTGGGAACGCGCGGGGAATCGCTCATCTCGGGCGAGGATAGCGCGGAGCTTGCCCGCCGTCAGAGACGCGCAGGCGGCGCTTCGCGATCGGCGCCCTGCGGGCGAAGGCCGCCGGTCGCCGTCACACCACCGACAGGTCGATCGCCCGCTCGGCCTCGACGATCGCCTCGGGCGTGCCAACGTGCAGCCACACGCCGTCCAGCCGCAGGCCGTGCAGGCGGTCGCGCTCGATCGCCTCGTTCCAGAGCTGGTTGAGCGAGAACGGCTCGTCGCCGCGGTTCTCGAACGCGGCGCGCGGCATGATCGCGACGCCGGCGTAGGCGAAGGGCGTGACCTGCCGCTCGGCGCGGCGGCGCAGGCGGCCGTCGGTGAAGAACTGGAAGTCGCCCGCGCCCTCGAAGCCGACGCTCGCGGTCAGCGCCGCCACCAGCAGCAGCGCGTCCATGCGCTGCGGCTCCCACATCTCGGCCATGCGGGCGAGGTTCGGCCGCGCGCCGTCGATCCAGAACGTGTCGGCGTTGAGGATGAAGATCGCGTCGCCGCGCAGGTGGGGCAGCGCCTTGGCCACGCCGCCGCCGGAGTCCATCAGCCGGCCGCGTTCGTCGGAGATGATGATCTCCGGAGAGGTCCGGCCAGCGAGATGGGCCTCCATCTGGTCGGCGTGGTGATGCACGTTGACCACCGCGCGCTCGACGCCGGCCTCGGCGAGGCGGTCGAGCACATGGTCGAGCAGCGTGCGGTCGCCGACCGTCACCAGCGGCTTCGGCCGCGTCTCGGTGATCGGCTTCATGCGGGTGCCGAGCCCCGCGGCCAGCACCATGGCGTCGGTGATGCGCGCGCTCACGCCGGTCGCTCCAGGGGCCCAAGCCGCGCCTCGTACCAGGCGGCGAGTTCGGCGAGGTCGGGATGGGCGAGGTTCGCCGCGAGCGTCTTCAGCACGCGCGGCAGGTTGGCGAGGTAGCCGGGCTTGCCGTCGCGCTTGGCGAGGCGGACGAAGATGCCGAGGATCTTGGTGGCCCGCTGCGCGCCGATGGTGGCGTAGGCGCGGGCGAAGGCGCGCGGCTCGAAGCTCGGGTCGGTCCGCCGACGGCGCTCCAGATAGCGGGCGGCGAGCGCCATTTCGAGCCCGTCCGGCATGTCGACGCGGGCGTCCTGCATCAGCGAGACCACGTCATAGGCCGGCGGGCCCATGACCATGTCCTGGAAGTCGAGCAGGCCGAGCTTGGCGAGGCCCTCGCGGTCGTCGCGCCAGGTCAGGTTCGGCGAATGGTAGTCGCGCAGCGTCCAGGTCGGCTCCTCGGCCAGCACCGGCTCCAGCGCCGCGCGCCAGAGGGCGTGGAACGCCTCGCGCGCCTCCGGGTCCGGCGAGACGCCGGTGGCGTGGGGCAGGTACCAGTCGTTCAGCAGGTCGCATTCGACCAGCATGGCGGAGACGTCGTAGGGCGGCACGCGGTAGAGTTCTCGGCCGACCGGCAGGTCGACGGGAAGCTCGCGGCCGTGCAGGTCGGCGAGCAGGTCGGCGGCGAGCTCGTAGCGGCTCGCAATCGGCTGGCCGCCGGCGGCCACCGGCTCGAAGCCCATGTCCTCCACCAGCAGGAAGCCGTTGACGAGGTCCTGCGCATAGATCTGCGGCGCGGCGTAGCCGAGGCCGCGCAGCGCGTCGGCGACCGCGACGAAGGGCTTCACGTCGACCGCGAGCCGCGCCAGCGTCAGGTAGCTCTTGCCGTCTCGGATCGCGGGGCCGTGCGCGCGGGCCGGCGCGTCCATCAGGATCGCGGTGCGGTTTCCGAGCGTCAGGCGCTCGTAGAGCCGGCTCGACGCGTCGCCCTGCACGTGCTCGCGCGCGGCCTCGCCCCAGCCGGCGGCGTCGACGAAGCGTTTTCCGTCGCGCAGCCTTGCGAGGCGGCGCGCGAAGGCGCCGTAGCCGGAGAAGCGGGCGCGCCGCCCGGCGCCGCCCGGCGCGATGTCGAGCGCCAAGTCGAGGCGGTCCGGCGGCAGTTCGGCGCCCAGCCGGTCCGGCCATTCCACCAGCACGATCGCGTCCTCGCCGGCCTCGTCCCAGCCGAGCTCCTCGAGCTCCTCCGGGCCGGTCAGACGGTAGAGGTCGGCGTGCACGATCGGTCCGCGCGGCAGGTCGTAGGTCTGCAGCAGCGTGAAGGTCGGGCTCGGCGCCTCGAGTTCGGGATCGTTGGCGCGGGCGCGCACCAGCGCGCGGGCGAAGGTGGACTTGCCGACGCCGAGGTCGCCGGACAGGGTCACGAGGTCGCCGGGCTTCAGCGCGCGGGCGACGTCGGCCGCGAGCGCCGCGGTCGCCGCCTCGTCGGGCAGCGTCAGCTCCCAGGTCTCGACGCCGGGCTTCGACGCCGCCGTCCGCGCCGCTCCGATCAGGCTCGCAGGGCCCCTCATTCGGCGGCCGCGGCGATGGCGCGCACGGGGAAGGCGCAGGTGACGACGGTGCCGACGCCGGGCTTGCTCTCGATCGCGACCTGCCCGCCATGCAGCTCCACCAGCGAGCGCACGATCGAGAGGCCGAGGCCCACGCCGCGGTGGCGGGCGCCGGCGGTGCGGCTCTCGAACCGGTCGAACACCTTCTCGATCAGCTCGGGCGAAATGCCGGCCCCGCGGTCGGCGACGCGGAAGATCACCTTGTCCTTCGAGCGCTCGGCGCTGACGCGGATCGACAGGCCGGGCTTCGAGAAGCCGATCGCGTTGGCGAGCAGATTGAACAGCACCTGCCGGACGCGCTTGGCGTCGGCGACGAACACCCCGACGTCGTCGGCCGCCTCGATCTCGAGCCCGAGGCCGGCTTCCGAGAGCCGGTCGCGCACGCCTTCGACCGCGCCGTCGATCGCCTCGCGGATGTCCACGGGCCCGAGCTCCAGCTCCATGGCGCCGGCGTCGATGGTGGTCAGGTCGAGGATGTCGTTGATGATCGCGAGCAGGGCCGCCGAGGACGACAGGATGTGCTCGACATATTCGCGCTGCTTGGTCGAGAGCGTGCCGAGCCGCGCGTCGCCGAGCAGCTGGCCGAAGCCGATGATGTTGGTGAGCGGCGAGCGCAGCTCGTAGGAGACGTGGTTCACGAAGTCGTTCTTCAGCCGGTCGGCCGCCTCCAGCGCTTCGGCGCGTTCGCGGAGCGCGCGCTCCACGTTCACGCTCGCGGTCACGTCGGTGAAGGTGGCCAAGGCGCCGCCGTCCGGCAAGGGCAGCGTCACCACGTCGATGATGCCGCCGCCGTCGCGGTCGATGCGAAGCGCGAGCGGCTGGCGCTCGTCCGGCATGGCGGTCAGGGCCATCTTGAGCCGGGCCCAGAGGTCGACGTCGGCGGCGCGGGCGCCGCAGGCCTTCAGGATCTCGTCGGCGTGCGGCCGGTTCGCGAGGTCCGTTTCGCCGAGCCGCCAGAGCGCGGCGAAGGCCGGGTTGTGCAGCTTCAGCCGGCCGTCGGAGCCGAACACGGCGACCGCCTCCTGAAGGTGGTCGATGGTCTCGCGCTGCACCTTGGTGAGCGCGTTGAAGCGGCTTTCGAGCTCCAGCCGCTCGGTGACGTCGTCGAACAGGTAGGTGACGCCGCCTTCCGGGTTCGGCGCGGCCACCACGCGCAGGGTGCGGCCGTCCGGCAGGTGCCACCAGTGCTCGCGCGGCTCGATCGCGCGATAGGCCTCGTGCAGCTCGGCCTTCCATTTGCGGAAGTCGGCCTCCTCCGGCAGCCGCCGGTCGGCGCGCAGCCGGTCGAGGATGGCGGCGTCGCTCGGGCCGCCTTCGAGGAAGGCGGGATCGAGCGACCACAGCCGCGCGTAGGCCTGGTTGTGGAACGAGAGCGCGCCGTCCTTGCGGAAGATCGCGACCGCGGTCGCGAGCTCGTCCAGCGTGCGGCGGTGGGCCTCCATCTGGCGGGACAGGTCGGCGCGGACGTCCTCGAGCTCTGAGACGTCGATCGCGATCGCCGCGGCGCCGGACGGCGAGGGGGCCTCGACCACGTCGAAGATGCGGCGCTGGCTGGCGAACACGGCCGGCGCGCGCTTGCGGAACACCTGGCCGGCCTCGTTGGCGCGGCGGGCCGCGGCGCGGATCGTCTGGTCGAGGAACTCCGCGTTCTGCTCGACGGCGGCGACGCCGTCCTGGGCCTCGACGCCGCGGGCGTAGGCCTCGTTGGCGTAGGCGAGCCGGCCGTCCTCGTCGCGCAGCCACACCGGCTGGGTCAGGGCCTCGATCAGCGCGAGCGTGCGGCCGAGCGCGCCCTGAAGCTCGGCGTTGCGGTCCTCGATCTCGGCGCGGGCGAGGCGCTCGCCGGTCACGTCGCGGAGCCGCATCACCACCGCGCCGCCGACCGGACGGCCGTCCGCCTCCAGATGGCCGCCCTGCGGCGTCCGCAGCACGAGGCGGAACGGCTCGCCGCGTTGGCGCAGCGCGTCGATGCGGGCGTCGAGGCCGCGGGCGGTTTCGGGCTCGAGCCACGCGCCGAAGGCGAGCAGCCGCCGTCCCGCCGGCAGGCCGGTGAGGCGCGACGGCTCGCCGACGATCTCGGGCGCGCCGTCGCCGCGCCAGGTGACGATGACCTGCGTCTCGGAGGCGACCAGCGCCTCGGCGCGGTCGAGTCTGCTCCGGAGGTCGGCGATCTCGCGGGAGCTTTCGACGCCGGCGTCGGCGAGGCGCTGGCGCGCGCGCAGCAGCATGATGGCGCAGGTCACGGCCACGAACAGCGCGCCGAGGAACAGCGCGAGCGCCGCGGTTTCGGAGGCGCCGAAGGGCGCGGCGTGGGCGGAGGCGGCGGGCAGGACGGTCGCCGCGCCTGCGATCGCCAGGCGAGCGGGTCCCTGTCGCGGCCGTTCGAACATGTGCTGCAACCCCCACCGGCGGGCCGGGCGACAAGCGCCGCTCCGGCCGCGGGATCCTGCGCGCCGCCCCACGCGGCCCGTCGCGAATCAGAGGTCAGTCTACTGACGGGGGGAATCGCCCCCAAGAGTCCATAAAGAGTACGAATGCGCGTTTGGTCACTTTTTCGCCCCGACTGCGGCGCCGTGGCCCGCTCGGGCGTCGTAAAGGGATTGCGCTTCCAACACGTCCGCGATGTGGGTTTCCGCCCAGATCCTGAGGCCGTCCACCACATGGGCGAGCGTGAGCCCGAGCGGGGTCAGGGCGTATTCGACCGTCACCGGCACGGTGGGGAAGGCGGTGCGCGTCACCAGCCCGTCCCGCTCCAGACCCTTGAGCGTCTGCGACAGCACCTTCTGCGACAGCCCCTCGACCTCGCGGCGGAGCTGGTTGAAGCGCCGCGGCCCGGTGGCGAGCAGACCGAGGATCAGCGCGGCCCATTTGTCCGCGATGCTGTCGAGGACCATGCGGGTCGGGCAGGAGGCGGCGTAGGCGTTGGCCGCGCCCGAAGCGGCGGATGGCGAGGCGGCGCCCCGCAGGTGACCTGGTGTCGTCATGGTGCCTTCTTGAGCCCTGCTGTCGGATTGATATGTAGGTTTCCATCTGAAACTTATCAGGGACCACGACCATGACCATCGCATTGATCGGCGCCTCCGGCGCCGTCGGCTCCCGTCTCCTCGCCGAACTCGTCCGTCGCGGCCACGCCGTCACCGCGATCGCCCGCAACCCCGACCGCATCGCGAAGGCTGAAGGCGTGACGGCGGTCGCCGCGGACGCGGCGGACGTCGCGGGCCTCGCGGAGGTTCTTCGCGGCCACGACGCCGTCATCAGCTCGGTGCATTTCTCGGCCGGCGATCCCGCGAACCTGCTGGCGGCGGTGAAGCAGGCGGGCGTTCCGCGCTATCTCGTCGTCGGCGGCGCGGGCAGCCTGGAGGTCGCGCCCGGCGTCCGGCTGATCGACACGCCGGAATTCCCGGAGGAGTACAAGGCCGAGGCCGCGGCCGGCGCGGCCTATCTCGACCTGCTGCGGCGGGAGAGCGATCTCGACTGGACGTTCCTGTCGCCTTCGGCGCTGTTCGTCCCCGGCGAGCGCACCGGCGTCTTCCGGATCGGCGGCGACGCGCTGCTGACCAACGCGGACGGCAGCAGCATCTCGTACGAGGATTTCGCCATCGCCTTCGTCGACGAACTGGAGCGCCCCGCGCATTCCCGCAGGCGCTTCACCGTCGGCTACTGACGAGCCTCCGAAACGAAAACGGGGAGGCGCGATGGCCTCCCCGTCGGTCGTGCGGATGAGCGGATAAGGCTCAGTAGCGGTAGGTGTCCGGCTTGAACGGGCCGGTCTGCGGCACGCCGATGTAGCCCGCCTGCTTGGTCGAGAGCTTCGACAGCTTCACGCCGATCTTCTCGAGATGCAGCGCCGCGACCTTCTCGTCGAGGGTCTTGGGCAGCACGTAGACCTGCTTCTTGTACTTGCCGTCCTTGTTGTTCGCCCACAGCTCGATCTGCGCGAGCGTCTGGTTGGTGAAGGACGCCGACATCACGAAGGAGGGGTGGCCGGTGGCGTTGCCGAGGTTCACCAGGCGGCCTTCCGACAGCACGATGATCTTCTTGCCGTCCGGGAACTCGACCTCGTCGACCTGCGGCTTGATGTTGTCCCACTTGAAGTTCTTCAGCGCGCCGATCTGGATCTCGCTGTCGAAGTGGCCGATGTTGCAGACGATCGCCCGGTCCTTCATCTCGCGCATGTGGTCGACGGTGATGACGTCGACGTTGCCGGTCGCGGTCACGAAGATGTCGGCGCGCTTGGTCGCCTCCTCCATGGTGACGACCTCGTAGCCCTCCATCGCCGCCTGCAGGGCGCAGATCGGGTCGACCTCGGAGACGAGCACGCGGCAGCCGGCCTGGCGCAGCGAGGCGGCCGAGCCCTTGCCGACGTCGCCGAAGCCCGCGACCATCGCGACCTTGCCCGACATCATGACGTCGGTGCCGCGGCGGATCGCGTCCACCAGCGACTCACGGCAGCCGTAGAGGTTGTCGAACTTCGACTTGGTGACGCTGTCGTTGACGTTGATCGCCGGGAACAGCAGCTCGCCCTTCTTGGCGAACTCGTAGAGGCGGTGCACGCCCGTCGTGGTCTCTTCCGTCACGCCCTTAATGGCGTCGGCGTTCTTCGTGTACCAGCCCGGATGGGTCTTGAGGCGCTTCTTGATGGCGGCGAAGAGGATGGTCTCCTCCTCATTGGTCGCGCCCTCGAGGAAGGCGACGTCGCCGGCTTCCGCGCGCTTGCCGAGATGCAGCAGCAGGGTCGCGTCGCCGCCGTCGTCGAGGATCATGTTCGGCGTGCCGCCGTCGGCCCACTCGAAGATGCGATGGGTGTACTCCCAGTACTCCTCCAGCGTCTCGCCCTTCACGGCGAAGACGGGCGTGCCGTTCGCGGCGATCGCGGCGGCGGCGTGGTCCTGGGTCGAATAGATGTTGCACGAGGCCCAGCGGACGTCGGCGCCGAGCGCCTTCAGCGTCTCGATCAGCATCGCGGTCTGGATCGTCATGTGCAGCGAGCCGGCGATGCGCGCGCCCTTCAGCGGCTGCGACGGGCCGAACTCCTTGCGGCAGGCCATCAGGCCCGGCATCTCGGTCTCGGCGATCGCGAGCTCCTTGCGGCCCCAGTCGGCGAGCGAGATGTCCTTGACGACATAGTCGTTGAGCGGGGCGTCCTTGAGGGCGGCGGCGGTCTGGCTCATGAGCAGCGATCCTTCCGTTTGACCCGGCCATGCGGGGGCGCCGCGGGCGGGACGTGCATGTCGCCCGCCTCGTAACACGCCTTTCGCCGGTGATCAATAAAGACATAAAGAAGTCTTTATGTCGAAATCGGGCGATGAAAAAGGGGCGGCCCGAAGACCGCCCCTTTCCCATGTCGCCCGTCGGGCGGAATCAGAACTTGTAGTTCACGCCGACGCGCGCGATGTGGCCGTCGTTCTCGAACTTGGACTTGTAGCCCGACTGGCCGAGCGGCGCGGCGGGGGTGCGGTTCACGTTCAGCGTGGTGTCGCCGAGGTCGTAGTAGAGGTACTCGCCCTTGACCGAGATGTTGTCGGTCACGGCGTACTCCACGCCGCCGCCGACGGCGTAGCCGACTTCCCAGTCGCTCTTGCTGTCGGAGAAGCCGAGCGCGCCGCCGGCGCCCGCGGGCGTCAGGTTGTTGTTGAAGCGGGCCGAGGTCTTGACCTTGCCGTAGGCGAGGCCGCCGGTGCCGTACACCAGCACGCGGTCGAACGCGTAGCCGAGGCGGCCGCGCACCGTGCCGAGGTACTCGAGCTCCTGCGAGAAGCTGGAGCGAATGGTGCCGAGGGCAGGGGCGAGCGGCGGGATCGCGTAGCGCGCGGTCTCGTCGATGTCGGTGTAGTTGAAGTCGGCCTCGACGCCGAACACGATCGGAGAGTTGTCGAGCTGCACGTTGTAGCCGAGCTGCCCGCCGACGGTCCAACCGTCGCCGTCGATGCCGAGGCTCGGCGGACGCAGGCGGTTCTGGACGTTCAGGCGGGTCGCCGCGTCCTTGCCGCGCGTGCGGATGTCGTGATCGCCCCAGATGTAGCCGGCGTTGGCGCCGACGTAGAAGCCGGTCCAGGTGAAGGACGGCACGGCGACGACCGCCGGCTCCTCATAGGCGGGCAGGTCGGCCGCGACGGCCGACGCGGCGGAGACGAGAAGCGCGGCGGCGGCGGCCGACGCGCGGAGCATGCTGATCATGGCGGTTCCCCAAGGCACGGAGGTGTGCGCTGGCCCTACGCGCGGGGTCCGACGATCGGTTTCATACGTTCCCGTGATCGGCGACCCATGCGCCCCTGCGTTGTATTTTGGCCGCAGCGCGGCGAGGGCGCGTCGGATCACAGCGTCGCGAGTGACGTTTGCGTGTGATGACATCGCAGGCGCCGATCCCCACATTGCGGCCAACGCAACTGGGGAAACGAAACGCCAATGTCCCGACCGACCCTCGTCCGCCGTATCGCCGCAACCGCGCTTGCGGCGCTCGTGATGGGCGTGACGCTCGCGCCTCTCGACGCCGACGCCCGCGCCGGCCGCAGCGGCGGATTCGGCAGCCGCGGATCGAAGACCTTCCAGGCGCCGCCTCCCACAGCCACCTCCCCGGGCGCGGCGCCGATCCAGCGCTCGCAGACCCAGCCGAACGCAATGCAGCCCGGCCAGGGCGCCGGCGCGGCGGCCGCGGCCCAGCGCCGTCCCGGCATGTTCGGCGGCGGCTTCGGCGGCATGCTGATGGGCGGCCTGCTCGGCGCGGGCCTGTTCGGTCTGCTGTCGGGCTCCGGCTTCTTCGGGGGACTGGGCTCGCTCGCCTCGATCCTCGGCCTGGTGCTGCAGGGCGTGATCATCTTCTTCGTGGTGCGGCTCGCCATGAACTGGTTCCGCAACCGCAAGACCCAGCAGGCCCCGGCCTATCAGAGCGCCCCGAACCCGGCGTCCCCGCCTCCGGGCGGCGGCTACCGTTTCGACGCGCCGCAGGCGTCGAACGGCCGTCCGGCCTCCGGCCTCGGCGGCTTCGGCGGTTTCGGCCGCGCCGCCCCGGTGGCGACGACGCCGGTTACGCTCGACGGGAAGGACTTCGACCAGTTCGAGCGCATGCTCTCCGACGTGCAGACGGCCTATTCCGATCAGGACCTCGACCGCCTCAACCGCCTCGCCACCGCCGAGATGGTCGACGGCTTCTCGGCCGACATCGAGGACGACCGCAGCCGCGGCGTGGTCAACCGGATCCGCGACGTGAAGCTGCTGCAGGGCGACCTGTCGGAGGCCTGGAACGAGGGCGAGCGCGACTACGCCACCGTCGCGATGCGCTATGGCCTCGTGGACGTGCTCGAGGACCGCGCCACCGGCCGGCTGGTTGAGGGCGACCCGAACCGACCGGTCGAGGCGACCGAGCTCTGGACCTTCGTCCGCCCGCGCGGCGGCGACTGGCGGCTGTCCGCGATCCAGCAGGCCGCCTGAGCTTCAGCCTTCCGGCCCACGACCTGACGACGGCGCCCCTCGCGGGCGCCGTTTTCGTTTTGGAGTCACTCTCGTGAAAGGGGGGGGGGGCGCGCGCCGCCTACTCGTCTTCGCCGAAGCGGTTCGCGACGAGGGCGGTGATGGCCTCCAGCGCCTCGCGCGCCTCGGCGCCGCGCGCCTCGACGAGGATGGTCGTGCCGGGGGCGGCGGCGAGCATCATCAGGCCCATGATCGAGGTGCCGCCGACGGTCTCGCCGGCCCGGCTGACGAACACGTCGGCCTGGAAACGCTCGACGGTCTGGACGAATTTCGCGGAGGCCCGGGCGTGCAGGCCGCGCCGGTTGACGATGGGCAGCTCGCGTGAAACGCCGCCGTCGCTCATCTGTCGAACGCCCTCACGCCCTGCAGGTCACTTGCCCGACAGCACGCGGCTCGCGACGTTGATGTACTTGCGCCCCGCCTCTTGCGCCTGCACGACCGCCGCGTCAAGCGGCAGGTCCGAGCGCACGCTGGCGAGCTTGATCAGCATCGGCAGGTTGATGCCGGCGATCACCTCAACCTTGCGGCCGTCCATGCAGGAGATGGCGAGGTTGGAGGGCGTGCCGCCGAACATGTCGGTCAGCACGGCGACGCCGTCGCCGCTGTCGACCTCGCGCACGGCCGCGATGATGTCGCCGCGCCGCAGCTCCATGTCGTCGTCGGGCTCGATCGTGATGGTCGCGATCTGCCCCTGGGGCCCGACCACATGTTCGAGGGCGGCGCGAAACTCACAGGCGAGACGCCCGTGAGTGACCAGAACGAGGCCTATCATGCAGTCTCCGCGCAAATCGCTTGCGCTCCACGTCGCGACCGCCGCGCGCCACCCAGCGCGGTCGGATCAGGATGCCGACGCTTGCGGCGCCGGAAAGCCCAGTTTTTCATGTTGCGACGCGAACGCAAGTGCGTAGACGTCACAATACGGTTGCGAGAACATGGGTGTTACCGCCTGGGATACCAAGGCGCAGGCGCCTGCGGAACGGGCTGCGACGGGGAGTCGCGGCAGTGCGACGCCTCCGATCGAGGCGCTCAGCGCCTCATCGGGAGGCAGCCGCTCGGGCACCTCGACGAGGTCGACGACCAGCCGCACCACGGCGCCCGGAAGACAGGCGCGGCGCACGATCCCGACGCCGCGGATCTCGATCAGGCCGGCGAGCGCGGCCGGCGGCGCGGCGACGAGGCGGCCGCCATGGACCGACAGCGTCACGCGGTCGTCGGCGACGAGGCGGGCGAAGCGGCCGTCGCGCTCCGCCCGGTCGAGCAGCTCCAGCGCGAGCGACGACTTGCCCGCGCCCGAGCGGCCGCGGATCAGCACGCCGGCGTCCCCGACCACGACGCAGGTGGCGTGCTCCGTCACGTCAGCGCCGCCGGCAGCCGCACCACGAAGCGGGCGCCGGCGATCTTCGGCTCCCCGTCCTCCTGCGCGGACTTCGCCAGCCGGTTCTCGGCGCGGATCGTTCCGCTGTGGGCCTCGACGATCTGCTTCGAGATCGACAGCCCGAGGCCGGAGTTCTGGCCGAAGCCGTGCTCGGGCCGGTCGGTGTAGAAGCGCTCGAAGATGCGCTCGATCGCGTCCGGGCGGATGCCCGGCCCGACGTCGTCGACGATGATCTCCACCGCGCTCTT
Source organism: Methylopila henanensis (assembly GCF_042681025.1). Taxonomy (NCBI): domain Bacteria; kingdom Pseudomonadati; phylum Pseudomonadota; class Alphaproteobacteria; order Hyphomicrobiales; family Methylopilaceae; genus Methylopila; species Methylopila henanensis. The sequence goes on along the minus strand of NZ_JBHUER010000010.1, from coordinate 387,249 downwards.
CACCCGCCGGCAGCCGACCCGCACCGTCGCGCCCTCCGGCGAGAACGAGCGGGCGTTGTCGATCAGGTTGGTGACGACCTGGGCGAGCCGCGAATCGTGGCCGAGCACGAGATAGGCGTCGCGGCCCTGCGCCGCCTCGGCGACCTTGAGCGCGACCTTGACGTCGTCGTCGCGCCGGACGCTGTTCTGCATGTCGATCACGGTCGAGAGCAGCTTCACGATGTCGACCGGCTCGGCGTCCTGGCGCTGCAGCTCGGCGTCGAGCCGGCTGGCGTCGGAGATGTCGCTGATCAGCCGGTCGAGCCGGCGCACGTCGTGCCCGATCACGTCGAGCAGCCGGCCGCGCGCCTCGTCGGACTTGGCGAGCGGCAGCGTCTCGACCGCCGAGCGCAGCGAGGTCAGCGGGTTCTTCAGCTCGTGCGCCACGTCGGCCGCGAAGCTCTCGATCGCCTCGATCCGGGCGTAGAGCGCGTTGGTCATGTCGCGCAGCGCGCCGGACAGATGGCCGATCTCGTCCGAGCGGTTGGTGAAGTCGGGGATCTCGGCGCGGTGGCGGATGCGGTGGCGCACCCGCTCGGCGCCGTCGGCGAGCTTGCGGACGGGGCCGGCGATGGTGCTCGCGAGCAGCAGCGACAGCACCAGCATCACCGCGGCGGCGACCAGGAAGTAGCGCACGATGGCGTAGCGCTCGGCGCGCACGATCGAATCGATGTCGCCGCCCTGGGTCGAGAGCAGCAGCGCGCCGGTGACGGCGCGGAAGCGCTGGATCGGCACCGCGACGGACACGATGATCTCGCCGCTGTCGTTCACGCGCACGACGCTCTGCGGCGCGCCCGACAGCGCGCGGTTCACCTCGGGGTAGCCGCGCCCGTTCGCGGCGCCGAGCTCCGCGTAGAGCGGCAGGTCGGAGCGCCGGAACCACGACTTCACCGACGACCACGCCTTCTCGAACAGGTTCGGGTCGCGGGTCTTCGGCGCCGGCAGGTCGAAGCGCAGGATGTCGCCGCGGGCGTAGAGCGAGCGCGAGTCCAGCAGCAGGCCGCCGTCGCGGTCGTAGATCCGCGCGCGGGTGCGGGTCGGCGTCACGAGGCGCCGGAGCACCGGCGCCACCCGCTCCGGATTGATCGGGAATTCGAGGCTCTGCAGCCCCTCCTCGCCGGGTGAGGCGCTTTCCCCGAGCTGCAGCTCCAGCAGCTTGTCCGGGTCGACGTAGAGCTGGTTGGTCTCGACCGTCGCGGAGGAGGCGATCGCGCCGGCGATGATCTCGCCCTGGATCAGCAGGCTCTGGACGCGCGCGTCGATCAGGCCGGCGCGAAACTGGTTGAGGTAGAGGATGCCGGAGGCGAGGGCGAGCAGCCCCGCGAGGTTCAGCACCACGATCCGGCGCGTGAGGCTGGAGAAGCCGAGCAGCCGCAGCGCCTGCAGCGCGTCGCGGGCCCGCGCGCGCAGCGGGCGGCGGACGGCGCCTTCGTCCTCCGCCTCGGGCGAGGCGAGATCGTCCGTCCGCTCGGCGTCCACGCTCATGAGGTCCAGCCCGCCGTCCGGGCGTCGGCCGCGCTCAGTTTTCCTTGAAGCGGTAACCGACGCCGTAGAGCGTCTCGATCATGTCGAAGTCGTCGTCGACCGCCTTGAACTTCTTGCGCAGCCGCTTGATGTGGCTGTCGATGGTGCGGTCGTCCACATAGACCTGGTCGTCATAGGCCGCGTCCATCAGGGCGTTGCGGCTCTTGACCACGCCGGGGCGCATGGCGAGCGCCTGCAGGATCAGGAACTCGGTCACCGTCAGCGTCACCGGCTCGCCCTTCCAGGTGCAGGTGTGCCGCTCCGGGTCCATCATCAGCAGCCCGCGCTCGAGCGCCTTGCTGTCGGCGTCCTTCGCGGTCGCGCCGGGCAGGGCGGCCGCGTCCTTGGCGGCGGAGCGGCGCAGCACCGCCTTGACCCGCTCCACCAGCAGCCGCTGCGAGAACGGCTTCCGGATGAAGTCGTCGGCGCCCATCTTGAGGCCGAACAGCTCGTCGATCTCCTCGTCCTTCGACGTCAGGAAGATCACCGGCAGCTCGGACTTCTGCCGGAGGCGCCGGAGCAGCTCCATCCCATCCATGCGCGGCATCTTGATGTCGAAGATGGCGAGGTCCGGCGGAGCCGCCTTCAGCCCTTCGAGCGCCGAGGCGCCGTCGTTGTAGGTCTGGATCCGGTAGCCCTCCGCCTCGAGGGCGATGGAGACCGAGGTGAGGATGTTGCGGTCGTCGTCGACCAAAGCGATCGTGGGCATGGCGCCGTCTGCTAAATGAAACCCCCGCCGCATGAAGCGGCATGGCGTGGCTGAATTGTGACGGCGCGCCCGAACGCCGCGGATGTCAAGCGCCCACTTCGACGGCGCGCCGCGCGAGATGACGAGGAGTTGACCGATGTCCGGCCCCGCCGCAGCCGTTTTCGAACCTGTCTCCGAGGCCCGGCGGCTGATCCGCGCCGCCCGCCGCGCCGGGCTCGCGACGCTCGACGCCTCGGGCTCCCCTTACGTCTCGCTTGTCGCGGTCGCGACCGCGCCGGACGGCGCGCCGCTGCTGCTCGTGTCCGATCTCGCCCGCCACGCCGCCAACCTGAAGCGCGATCCGCGCGCGAGCCTGCTGTTCGCCGAGGTCGGCGGCGGCGACCCGCTGGCGCATCCGCGCGTCACGCTGCTGGGCGCGGTCGAGCCGTTCGACAAGCAGGCGGGCCGCGGCCGCTGGCTGGCGCGGCAGCCGGAGTCCGCGGGCTATTACGACTTCGCCGATTTCCGCATGCTGCGGCTCGCGCCCGAGGGCGCCCATCTCGTCGCCGGCTTCGGCCGCATCGTCGACATCGGCTGGGACGCGCTCGCGACCGATCTCGCCGGCGCCGAGGCGCTCGTCGAGGCGGAGGCGGGCGTCGTCGCGCATATGAACGAGGACCACGCCGACGCGACGCGGCTCTACGCCACCGCGCTGCTCGGCGCGGAGGACGGCGCGTGGCGGTTCGAGGGAGTCGATCCGCTCGGCTGCGAGCTCGGGCTCGACGGCCGCGCGCTCTACCTGCCGTTCGACGGGCGGGCGGAGAACGCCGGCGACGTGCGCCGCCGGCTGGTCGATCTGGTCGCCAGGGCCCGCGCCGCCGCGGCGTGAGCGCATTCAGCGCCGCTGCATCGTAACAGTTTAGTCTTCAGTTTGTCTTTATGGCCGGAGAGATGAATTCGCATCTTTCCGGCCAAGTTTTCATCGATCGACTGCTAGATGATCGACTAAAGGGGGAGGCTTTTCTACGAAATTCGAAGCTTCCAGGCGTCGCCGCAATCTTGACAGGACTGTCATGTTCGCGCCCCGATTGGCTGATCTCTGGGGAGCCAAGGAGCGCGCGAACGGCGCGGAAAAGACCATGGAGACGATGTTGCGACAGATCGGCGAGTGGAACGAGGATCACGGGGCCGAAACCTTCGGCTTCGTGGATCTCGCGGGGCTCAACTGGAACCTCGAGACCCCGGTGCTGATCGAGCGCTCGCTTCGCCGCGGCGAAGCCCAGCTCTCGGCGACCGGCGCGCTCGCGGCCGAGACCGGAGCCCACACCGGCCGCTCCCCGAAGGACAAGTTCATCGTCCGCGACGAGACCACCGAGGACACGATCTGGTGGGACAACGCCGCGAGCCTCACCCCTGAGCAGTTCGAGACTCTGCGGCAGGACTTTATCGCGCATGTCCGCGGCCGCGAGCTGTTCGTGCAGGATCTCTACGGCGGCGCGGACCCCGCGCATCGGCTCTCGACCCGCGTCTACACTGAATACGCGTGGCACTCGCTGTTCATCCGCACCATGCTGATCCCGCCGGAGCGGGCGGAGCTGCCGCGCTTCGCGCCCGAGCTCACCATCGTCGACCTGCCGTCGTTCCGGGCCGATCCCGAGCGCCACGGCGTGCGCTCCCCGACCGTGATCGCGCTCGATCTCGCCCGCGGGATCGTGCTGATCGGCGGCACGGCCTACGCCGGCGAGATGAAGAAGTCGGTGTTCTCGGTGCTCAACTACCTGCTGCCGGAGCGCGGCGTGATGCCGATGCACTGCTCCGCGAACGTGGGCGAGAAGGGCGACGTCGCGGTGTTCTTCGGCCTCTCCGGCACGGGCAAGACCACGCTGTCGGCCGACGGCCAGCGCCAGCTCCTCGGCGACGACGAGCACGGCTGGGGCCCGGAGGGCGTGTTCAACTTCGAAGGCGGCTGCTACGCCAAGACCATCCGCCTGCGCCCCAAGGCCGAGCCCCAGATCGCGGCGGCGCTGCGCCGCTTCGGCGCGGTGCTCGAGAACGTGCCGCTCGATCCCGTCACGCGGCTGCCGGACTATGACGACGGCTCGCGCACCGAGAACACCCGCGGCGCCTACCCGCTGCGCTACGTCAAGGGCGCGAGCCCGACGGGCCGCGCCGGCCAGCCGAAGAACATCGTCATGCTGACCGCGGACGCCTTCGGCGTGATGCCGCCGATCGCGCGGCTCACCCCGGCGCAGGCCATGTACCACTTCCTGTCGGGCTACACCGCCAAGGTGGCCGGCACCGAAACCGGCGTGAACGAGCCGCAGGCGACCTTCTCCACCTGCTTCGGCGCGCCGTTCATGCCGCGCCCGCCGCAGGTCTATGGCGAGCTGCTGAAAAGCCTGATCGCCGAGCACGACGTCGACTGCTGGCTGGTGAACACCGGCTGGGCCGGCGGCGGCTACGGCGTCGGCCAGCGCATGCCGATCGCGGCCACCCGCGCGCTGCTCGCGGCCGCGCTCAGCGGCGAGCTGAAGCAGGCCGAGACCTATGTCGACCCGAATTTCGGCTTCGCGGTCCCGACCGAGGCGCCCGGCGTCGACCCGGCGCTGCTCAGGCCCCGCGAGGGCTGGGCCGACAAGGCGGCCTACGACGCCGCCGCCCGCCGCCTTGTGGAGATGTTCCGCCAGAACTTCGGGCGCTTCGACGAGGCGGTCGACGCCGAGGTGCGCGACGCCTCGCCGTCGTTCCGCGCCGCGGCCGAATGAGATCCCTGGCATAGGTTCGCCGCCGCGTCGCCCTATGTGACGTCGCCTGTCGATCGACGAGAGGCGAACCCATGAGAGCGATCATCCTTGCGGCCCTCATCGCCGCGCCGGCCGGCGCGGCGGCCGCGGACGAGGTGCCGCACCGGGCGCCCGGCCTGTGGGAGTCGGTCAGCACGTCCGACGACGGCGTGACCAAGGCGCGGCAGTGCGTCGGCGAAGACACCGACCGGCTCGCCAAGCAGGCGGTCGGCGGCCAGAACTCCTGTTCGAAGAACGTCGTGACCCGGACCGCCGACGGCTACGCCACCGAGACGCTGTGCAAGGTCGGCGCGGTCACGGCCGAGGGCAAGGGCGCGATCACCGGCGACTTCCAGACCACGGTCCGGATCGAGACCGTCACGGTGCTGACCGGGCTTCCCGACCAGTCGACCCCGCTCACCCGCAAGACGGTGATCGAAAACCGCCGCATCGGCGACTGCCAGCCGGGCCAGAAGCCGGGCGACATCATCCTGGAGGACGGCACGGTCGCGCCGACGCCGGGCACGCCTGCGAAGCCGCAGTAGACGCCGGTCAGTCCGGCGTTGCGGATGGCCTTGAACGTGGCGCAAGCGCAAATCCGCGGGCGAAGACTTCGGGTCGTTCTTGCTGTGACCGATCACAGTCAATTGAGGCGGCTGTCTTAATCAGGTCTTGCGCACTCTCGGTTTTGGGGGCGGGCGATCGAGCGTCCGGCGCTGCCCCGTGCGAGCGGCGGGGGCTGCGACGATGTTCCAGACAAGACAGGCTGCCGACCGGGAGGCGCGCCTCGCGGCGCTCGACCGCGTCCAGGGCGTGATCGAATTCGATCTCGCGGGGAATGTGCTCTCCGCGAACGACGCGTTTCTCGCCGTGGTCGGCTACGGTAGGAGCGAGGTCGTCGGTCGGCATCACGCGATGTTCGTGGAGCCGGCCTACGCCGCGTCGCCCGACTACGCCGCGTTCTGGAGCCGCCTGCGCTCGGGCGCGTTCGAGGCGTCCCAGTTCAAGCGCATCTCGAAGACCGGCGACGAGATCTGGATCGAGGCCTCGTACAACCCCGTGCTCGGGCGCGACGGAAAGCCTTACAAGGTCATCAAGTTCGCGACCGATATCACCCGCCAGAAGGCGGAGGACGCCGACCGCGCCGGCCAGATCGCGGCGATCGGCAAGTCGCAGGCGGTGATCGAGTTCACGCTCGACGGCGTGGTGCTGACGGCGAACGACAACTTCCTCGCCGTGCTCGGCTACCGGCTGGACGAGATCGTGGGCCGACGCCATGCGATGTTCGTCGAGCCGGCCGAGCGCGACAGCGCCGAATACGCCGCGTTTTGGGCCCGGCTGAAGCGCGGCGAGCATCAGGCGGCGCAGTACCGCCGCATCGGCAAGGACGGCCGCGAGATCTGGATTCAGGCCTCCTACAACCCGATCCTCGACGCCTCCGGGCGGCCCTATAAGGTGGTGAAGTTCGCGACCGACATCACCGAACAGGTGCGTCTGCTCGCCAATCTCCAACGGATGATCGACCGCAACTTCTCCGAGATCGACGAGGCGGTGGCGCGCTCGGCCGACGAGGCCGGCGGCGCGCTTCACGCCGCGGCTGCGGCGACCGGCGATGTCCAGACCATGGCGGCGGCGGCCGAGCAGCTCGCCGTCTCGGTCGCCGAAGTGTCGGAGAGCATGTCGCGCTCGCGCGGCGCGACCGACGACGCTTTTGAGCAGACCAGCGCGGCGACCGACTTCACCCGCCGCCTGTCGGAAGCGGCCTCCGCCATGGGCGGCATCGTCGCGCTGATCCAGAACATCGCGGCGCAGATCAACCTGCTCGCCCTCAACGCCACGATCGAATCGGCCCGTGCGGGCGAGGCGGGTCGCGGCTTCGCGGTGGTGGCGCAGGAGGTGAAGAACCTTGCGACGCAGGCCGCCCGCGCCACCGACCGCATCGGCGCCGAGATCGCCGGCGTCCAGACCTTGTCGACCGACGTCGTCCAGACGCTGGAGGCGATCCGGGGCTCGATCGAGATCATGCGCGGCTCGGTGGTCGCGACCGCCGCTGCGGTCGAGGAGCAGAGCGCGGTGACGCGCGACATGTCCGTCAACATGCAGGGCGCGGCGCGCTCGGTCGCCGACATCTCCGGCGCCATCGACCAGATCTCGCGCGCGGTCGGGCAGGTCTCGAGCGCCGTCACGACCACCCGCGACGCCGCCCGCGTGCTGGCGCGGTAGGCTCAGGCGGTCTTGGCCAGCGCGTCGGGGAAGCCCGGCGCGGTCTGCCAGCCGAGATCCGGCAGCATCACGATGCGCGCGCCGCGCATGTCGGCGGCGCAGGTGAGGAAGCCGCGCTCCTCCATATAGGCCAGCAGCCGCCGCGCCCGGCCGGGCGAGCGGGTGCCGTAGGCGCGGGCGATCTCGCCGTCGGAGGGGCAGGGCGCCTTGGTGAGGGCGGCCTTCGCCACCAGCAGGAACACGCCGCGCACGTCCTCCGGCAGCGATGCGGCGACCAGCGTCGCCTGCTCCCAGTCGGAGGCCTCGACCGAGGCGTCGTCGACGCCGGCCTTGGCGATCGCGAGCTCGCGGCGGAAGCGCGGCAGGTCAGGCGCCTCGCCGGGAAGCCGGGCGATGCGGCAGCGGACGAGGAAGTCCTGATAGAGCGCCGAGACCGGCTGGAAGCTCGCGTCCGGCTCCGCGACGATCGCGGCCATGATCTCGGCGATGGTCTTCTCGCGCTCGGCGTCGGCGAACAGGTCGACGCGGGCTTCGGGAGCCGCCGCGGCGGCCGCCTCGCGCGTGCGGGCGAGCTGCGCCAGCACGTCGGCGGTGGAGGCGGCGGACGCCGCCGCGCGCGGCAGGCTCTCGCCTTCCGAGGGGCGGAAGATCAGCCCGGCAGCGTCCTCCGCCGGCTTTTCCGGCAGGGGCGTGAGCTTCGGGCTGCCGCCGCGGCCCTCGGACTGCACCGTGCCGATGCGGATCGCCTCCGGCTTGCGGCCGATCGCCGGGCCGAGCCCGACGAAGGCGCCGCGGTCGAGGTTGCGGAACGCCTCGGCCTGCCGCCGCTCCATCCCGAGCAGGTCGGCGGCCCGCGCCATGTCGATGTCGAGGAAGGTGCGGCCCATCAGGAAGTTGGAGGCTTCCGCCGCCACGTTCTTGGCGAGCTTCGCCAGACGCTGGGTCGCGATCACGCCGGCGAGCCCGCGCTTGCGGCCGCGGCACATCAGGTTGGTCATGGCGGCGAGCGACTGGCGGCGGCTCTCCTCGTCGGCGTCGCCGGAGGCGGCGGGCGCGAAAAGCTGCGCCTCGTCCACCACCACCAGCATCGGATACCAGACGTCGCGGTCGGCCTCGAACAGGCCGTTCAGGAACACGGCGGCGGCGCGCATCTGGCGGTCGACGTCGAGCCCTTCGAGGTTCAGCACCACCGACACGCGATGGCGGCGGACGCGGTCCGCGATCATGGCGAGGTCTCGCTCGCAGCCGGCCGCGTCCACCACCACATGGCCGAAACCGTCGGCGAGGGTGACGAAGTCGCCCTCCGGGTCGACGACGCATTGCTGCACCCAGGGCGCGCTCTGCTCCATCAGCCGGCGCAGCAGATGCGACTTGCCCGAGCCCGAATTGCCCTGCACCAGCAGGCGGGTCGCCAGCAGCTCCTCGAGGTCGAGGACGGCGCGCTGGCCGTTGCCCCGCGCGCCGATGTCCACGCTCACCGTCATGCCGGCCTGATTCCCGCTCCCGTCGCCGTGTCAGGGGAGGGGACGGTCCGCGATCGCGGCGCACAAGTCCACGCCGCCGCGCCGTCGTCCCCAGAGAAAGCGCGTGTCAGCCGTCGGCGAAGCGGCGGCCGCGATGCGGCTTCTTGGCGGGGCCGCCGGTCGGCTTGCGCGGGCCGGACGGCCGCTCCGGCCGCGGACGGTCGCGCGTCGCGGCGCCGTGGTGGCCGTGGGCGGGCTTGTCGCGGAAGGTCCGCGCGCCCTGCGTCTCGCTTGGCGCGTCAGAACGGGGGCGCTTCACGTAAGGCGCGGGCGCCCGGGCGGCGGGCTCGCGCGCGGAGGCCGCGTTCATCGGGTCGTAGCCCGGCTTGGAGCCGTAGTCCGGCCGGTCCTGCCGGGGACGGTCGAACTTCTGCGCGTCGAAGCGCGGGCGGGGGGCCTTGCGGGGGCCGGGCTCGCGCGCGCCGGGCGCCTCGGCGCGGGAGATCGCGACGTCGCCCTTCTCGGCGCCGAGCGCCATCGCGGCGAAGCTCTCCGCGGCCGCGGCGGCGATCTCGACCTTGGTCTCGCCGTCGAAGATGCGGATCGCGCCGATGTCGTCGCGGGTCACCCCGCCGCGGCGGCAGATCAGCGGCAGCAGCCATTTGGGATCGGCGTTCTGCTTGCGGCCGACGGCGAGCCGGAACCACACGCCCTCGCCGAACGGCCCGCGCGGCGCGCGGGGCTCGGAGCCGGCGCGCTCGAAACGGTCGGCGCCGGCGCCCTTGCGGACCACGGCGGGACGCTCGCCGGGATCGCTGACCTCTTCCGGCGCCGGCAGGTGGGCGCGGTGGAGCCGCGCCAGCGCGACCGCCATTTGCTCGGGCGTCAGCCGGGCGGCGAAGGCCTGCGCCAGCGCGAGATCCTCGTCGGTCGCCGGATCGGTGAGCGCGGGCGAGGCCAGCAGCCGCTCCTGGTCGAGCGCGCGGATCTCTTCCGCCGTGGGCGGGCCGCTCCAGATCGGGGTCACGCCGGCGTCGACCATCAGGGTCTCGGCCTTGCGCCGCCGCGAGGTTGGGACCAGCAGGACGCTGACGCCCTTGCGGCCCGCGCGGCCGGTGCGGCCGCTGCGGTGCTGGAAGATCTCGGCGTCGTGCGGCAGCTCGGCGTGGATGACGAGGCCGAGCTTCGGCAGGTCGATGCCGCGGGCGGCGACGTCGGTCGCGACGCAGACCTTGGCGCGTCCGTCGCGCAGCGCCTGCAGCGCGCGGTTGCGCTCGTTCTGGCTGAGTTCGCCCGACAGCGACACCGCGTCGAAGCCGCGCTCGGCGAGCGTGGCGTGCAGCCGGCGCACGCTCTCGCGGGTGGCGCAGAACACGATCGCGGCCTCGGAGTCGAACTGCCGCAGCAGGTTCACCACCACATGGCCGGACTCGCGCGGATGCACGCGGACGGCGCGGTGCTCGATGTCGGCGTGGGCGCGGGTCGCGCCCGCGATCTCGATGCGGGCGGCGTCGCGCTGGAAGCGGCGGGTGATCGCGATGATGTCCTGCGGCAGCGTGGCGGAGAACAGCAGCGTCCGCCGCTTCGGCGCCGCGGCCTCGAGGATGAATTCGAGGTCCTCGCGGAAGCCGAGGTCGAGCATCTCGTCGGCCTCGTCCAGCACGGCGGCCTTCAGCCCCGAAAGGTCGAGCGCGCCGCGTTCGATATGGTCGCGCAGCCGGCCCGGCGTGCCGACCACGATGTGGGTTCCGAGCTCCAGCCGCCGCCGCTCCGCGCGCGGGTCCATGCCGCCGACGCAGGCCGTGACCCGGCCGCGCGCCTCGGCGTAGAGCCAGCGCAGCTCGCGCTCCACCTGCATGGCGAGCTCGCGGGTCGGCGCCACCACCAGGGCGACCGGGCGGCCGGCCTCGCCGAGGAACTCCGCGCCGTCGAGCAGCGTCCCGCCCATGGCGAGGCCGTAGGCCACCGTCTTTCCGGAGCCGGTCTGGGCCGAGACCAGCAGGTCGCGCGCCTCGAGGCCCTCGGCCAGAACCGCGTTCTGGACGGGCGTGAGCTCCGCATAGCCGCGGGCGTCGAGCGCGCGTGCGAGCGGGGCGGCGAGGTCGGTCATGGACAAAGGCGGATCGCTTTTCGAACGGCGGGCGGACAACGCGAAGAGACGCCGCGGACGGTTGTCGTCCGCGGCGTCTCTTCGCCGGATTTGGCCCGATCTTGCGTGTGGCCGCCCTGATACCGCGTTTCGCGCCGCGGCGCCACCTTGCGCCCTATGGCGTCAGCGCACGGCCATCATGCCGTCGTCGGGGGGCGGGGCGTAGGCGGCGTCCATGTACGCGCCGCCGACGTCGCCGCCGCGGGCGTAGGAGGCGTTGGCGCAGATCTCCTCGCTCGAGGCCGGCGGCTCGCCCGGACGGGGCGGGCGCGCGAAGCCGTAGCGCCCGCCGCAGGCCGCCACCTGCGGCGGGCGGGCGGTCGCGTCGAAGATGTCGTGGCCTTCCTTGAGCATGGCCCAGAACGGCATGTTCGGGTTGTCGGCGTGCCGCGCCATGTTCGCGTCGGTCATGCGGAAGGGGAACGCCTGGAACGGCACCGCGCTCTGGCCGCTCAGCAGCGCCTCGCGCACCAGCGCATAGATCTCGTGCATGTTCTTGTGGGTCATGGCGTAGCAGCCGACCGACTTGCAGCCGCCATGCACCATCAGATGGCTGCCGGTGCGGCCGAGCGAGCGGTCGAAGGCGTTGGGGAAGCCGATGTTGAAGGCGAGGTGGTTGCGCGAGTAGGGGTTCAGCCCGCCCGCGGTGATGGCGTAGAAGCCCTCCGGCGCCTGCCGGTCGCCCTCGCGCAGCTTGGGGCCGAGCTTGCCGGAGAAGCGGCAGATCTCGTAGGAGCGCAGCAGGCCGTAGCGGCCGTTGCGCTCCTGCTTCCAGACCTCCAGCACCGCCTCCTGCTTGTAGACCCGGATCAGTATCGGCGCCTGGCGCGGCATGTCGTTCTCGCGCATCAGGCTGACCGTCTGGTACGAGACCGCGCCGGTCTTGACCTTCTTGACGCGAGGGCTGGACGAGCAGCCGGCGAGGATGAGGGCGAGCGCCGCTGCGACGGCGAGGGTGAGGCCCGGCGACCTTGAACGCATGTCGTCTGCTCCGCGGCCCGGCCTCGGCGCGGGGGCGCCGAACGCGGCTCAGGCCATCGCGGCCGGCAATCACGCGCCGCCCGCGGCGACCCTTTCGACACACACGCGCCGAAAAAAGGATCGTCCGCTAACTTCGCCGGATTCCGATAACGTCCGGTAAACCGCTTGAGGCGACGCGCTCGTTTCGCGCCCGGACGTGATTCTGAAGCCGTCCGCCCCTCACCAATCGAAGAACAACAGCGTCAGCAGCACGAAGCAGGGGCCGAGCACGCCCCAGGACCAGACCATGTAGCCGAAGAAGCTCGGCATCGCGACGCCGCGGCTCTTCGCGATCGCGAGCACCATGAAGTTGGGCGCGTTGCCCACATAGGTGAGCGCGCCCATGAACACCGCGCCGCCGGAGATCGCGACGAGCGTCGAGGCGAGCGGCCCCATCAGCTCTGTGGCGTCGCCGCCGGCGAGGTTGAAGAACACGAGATAGGTCGGGGCGTTGTCGAGCACGCTCGACAGCAGGCCGGTGAGCCAGAAATAGGTGGCGTCGCTCGGGGCGCCGTCGGGCCGCGAGACCAGCGCGATCAGCGGCGCCGCCGCGCCCTCGGTTCCCGCCTTCAGGATCAGCAGCGCCGGGATCAGCGTGGTGAAGATCGCCGCGAACAGCTTGGCGACCTCGCGGATCGGCTCCCAGTCGAAGCCGTTGCGCTCGCGCAGCTCCGCCGGCGTGATCTTCAGCGAGACCAGCGCGAGCCCGACCAGGATCACGTCGCGGGCGAGCGCCTGCAGCGTGACCTTGGTCCCGAACACGTCGAACACGACGCCGGAATCCCACAGCCCGCTCATCAGGATCGCGGCGATCACGCCGGCGAGCAGCGGCAGGTTCCGCAGCCCCTTCAGCGCGAGCCGGCTGTCCGGCGTCGGATCGGGCTTCGGGATCGCCGGCTCGCGCGAGAAGAACCAGCGGTCGAGCAGGTAGAAGCCCGGCAGCAGGATCGCGACCAGAACCGCGGTCTCCTTGGCCATGTGGGTCGTGGTCCAGAAGAAGTCGACGCCCCGCAGGAAGCCGAGGAACAGCGGCGGGTCGCCGAGCGGCGTCAGCGAGCCGCCGATGTTCGAGACCAGGAAAATGAAGAAGATCACCACATGGGCGTTGCGCCGGCGGTGGTCGTTCGCCCTGAGCAGCGGCCGGATCAGCACCATCGAGGCGCCGGTGGTGCCGATCACGCTCGCGAGCAGCGTGCCGACGGCGAGCAGCGTCGTGTTGAGCGCGGGCGTGCCGTGAAGGTTGCCGGCGACCAGAATGCCGCCCGAGATCGTGAACAGCGAGAACAGCAGGATCACGAACGGGACGTATTCGCCGAGCGCCGCGTGGACGAGTTCGGTCCCGACCGGGCCGGGACCTTCGACGAGCGCGAACGGCGCGAGCAGCGCCAGCGCCCAGCCGGCGGCGATCTTGCCATAGTGGTGGTGCCAGAGACGCGGGGCCGCGAGCGGCAGGATCGCGATCGACAGCAGCATGCCGAGGAGCGGCAGCGTCCAGACCAGCGACAGCCCGGCGCCGTCCACATGGCCGTCGGCTGCCGCGGCGAACGCTGGGGAGGGCGCGGAGAGCGCGGCGGCGAGGATGATCGCGGCGGGGAGAAGCGGGCGCGGGGCGCGTGACGTCATGGGGCGGCGGGCTCGGCGTCGGGACGCCCAGAGGTAGCCTGCGCGCCGCCGCAGGCCAACCAGAACCGGACGGCCGCGGCGTCCCGCCGGCCCGAAGCCTCAGCGGGCCGGCGAGGCCTTCACCACCGCAACAGCCGGCCGCCGAGAACGGCGCCGGCGCAGGTGACGATCGCGACCGCGGCCGAGTACCAGACGGCCACGAACAGCGGCGAGTCGTCTGTGCAATGCGCGGCGTAGAAGGTCGCGGCGATGGCGCCTGCGAGCAGACCGGCTGCGGCCCCAGCGGCGGCGGGCGAGGACGGCGCGCCGCGCCTGAGCGCGACGAGCAGCAGGCCGAGCGGCGCCGCCGCGATCAGCGGGATGTAGGTCAGGCACACCAGCGCGTTGCGGCCGATCATGCGGGCCGCCCAGCTCGCCTCCGGCGTCATGTTGAGCTCGGCGGCGAGGCCGAGCGCCAGCAGGGTCAGCGCCGCGCCCAGCGCCGCCTTCGCCGGCCCGGTCGGGGCCGCCGGCCGCGACAGGCGGAGCACGAGCGCGGCGGCGGCCGCGGCGAAGGCCGTCGTCACCACGAACTTGAACGGAAAGCGCAGCGTGCCGAGGGAGGCCATGAAGTCGGGCCGGGGCCCGAGCTGGATCATGAAGACGAGCCCTGCGGCGACGACCGCGGCGAGGGTCGCCAGCGCGAAGACGCGCGTCAGCCGGACGGGCGGCGTGGCCGCGTCCTGCGCAAGCGCTCCGATAAGCTGGTCGGTCCTCATTCCCTGAAGCTCCTGTAGGCGGCGGACAGCGCGCTGAGCCCGCGATGCAGGGCGACGCGCACGGCCCCTTCGCTCATTCCGTATCTCGCGGCGGTCGAGCGGATGTCGTCGCCGTCGAGCGAGATAGCCTTCACCACATCGTGCTGCCGGCCCTTGAGCACGCCGATCAGCTTCTCGGTTTCACGCGGCGTCAGCCCGTCGTCCTCCGCGGGCGCGGGCAGGACCTCCGCCAGTTCGTCGATCGGCACGTCGACGCGCCGTCCGCGGCGCCTCAGCGAGTCGATCAGTTTGTTCCGCGCGATCGTCGCGGCCCATGGGCCGACCGGCTGCGCGGGATCCCATGTGCCGCGCTTCAGGTGGATCGCGAGCAGCGCCTCCTGAAGCGCGTCCTCCACGTCGTCCGAGCCGAGCCGGTAGGCCGAGGCTCGCCGCCGGAGCACGCCGCGCAGGAAGCCGGCGAGTTCTTCGAGCAGCCGCCGATAGGACGAGGCGTCGCCGGCTTCCGCCGCCGCGAGCCATGCCGCCCAGTCGCCCTCCCTTTCGTTCACGCAGCCTCCCTCTGGCTCTTTACGCAGCCGGGCGGCGAAGCGTTACACGCTTCAAGCGCCTCATTTCCCAACGTTTTTTTTAGCGTGAAGACGTAACGGGCCCGCAGCTCCACGCGAACTCCTGAACGCGGGCCGATGAGGGCTCGCCTGATCCTCAGGAGGACAAGATCATGAATCGCCGCACCGTCAACGTCGCGCTCGCCGGCTCCTTCGCCGCCGCCCTCGCAGCCGTCGCCATGCCGGCCTTCGCCGAGGACAAGATGGCCGGCAAGGAGAAGTGCTACGGCGTCGCCCTCAAGGGCCAGAACGACTGCGCCGCGGGCGCGGGCACGACCTGCGCCGGGACCTCCAAGGTGGACTATCAGGGCAACGCCTGGAAGGCCGTTCCCGCCGGCACCTGCGTCACGATGAAGACGCCGTCCGGCATGGGTTCGCTCACCCCCCTCAAGTCGTAACCGCGTCGCGTTCCTTGTCCCCGCCGCCCGCGCGAGGGCGCGGGGACAAGGGCCCGGCCGCCAAGGAGGCGCCGCCATGGCCCTGCGTTCGCCGCTCCCCGTCCGGCTGCCGGCGCTGCCCGGCGTCGGCTTCAAGCCGGAGCATTTCGACGACATCCTCGCCGACCGGCCGTTCGACGGCTTCTTCGAGGTCCACGCCGAGAACTACATGGGCGCCGGCGGGCCGCCGCACGCCCGGCTCGGCCGGCTGCGCCGCGACCACGCGCTGTCCCTTCACGGCGTCGGCCTGTCCATTGGCGGCGCCGATCCGCTCGACCGCGAGCACCTCGCCCGGCTGAAGGCGCTGTGCGACCGCTACGAGCCGGAGAGCTTCTCCGAGCATCTCGCCTGGTCGACCCATGCGGGCGCGTTCCTCAACGACCTGCTGCCGCTGCCCTACACCGCCGAGACGCTGGACCGGGTCGTCGCCCATGTGGAGCAGACGCAGGACGCGCTCGGCCGGCGCATGCTGCTCGAAAACCCGGCGACCTATGTCGCCTTCGCCGAAAGCGACATTCCGGAGACCGCGTTCCTTGACGCCGTCGCCCGCCGCGCCGGCTGCGGGCTGCTGCTCGACCTCGACAACGTGCTGGTCTCCGCCGTCAATCACGGGGCCTCGCCCGAAGCCTATGTCGACGCCTTTCCCCTCGCCGACGTGGGCGAGATCCATCTTGCGGGCCATGCGGAGACCACGGACGACGCCGGCGCGCCGCTGCTGATCGACGCCCATGGCGCCGTCGTGCCGGACCCGGTCTGGGCGCTCTATCTTCACGTCCTCCGCCGCGCCGGGCCGCTGCCGACGCTGATCGAGTGGGACAACGACGTGCCGGCGTGGCCCGTGCTGCGCGCCGAGGCGGAGCGCGCCCGGAGCCTTCTGGTCACGGCCGCCCATGACGAGGCGGCCTGAGATGGGCGCGGCCGTCCAGTCCCGCTTCGCCGCGGCGCTGCGCGATCCGGCGGCCGCGCTTCCTCCCGACCTCGCGCTCTCGCGCGGCGGGGCCCCGGAGCGACGCTTCGCGGTCTACCGCAACAACGTCGCCGCGTCGCTCCGCGCCGCGCTGGAGACGCGGTTCCCGGCCAGCCGGCGCATCGTCGGCGACGCCTTCTTCGCCGAACTGGCGGGCGCCTATGCGCGCGAGCATCCGCCGCGTTCGGCCGTGATGATGGCCTATGGCGACGGCCTGGCGGATTTCGCCGCCGCGGTTCCTGCGCTCGCGAGCGCGCCTTACGTCGCCGACGTCATGCGGATCGAGGCGGCGCGCACCCGCGCCTATCACGCCGCCGACGCCGAGCCGCTGGGGCCCGAACGGTTCGCGGCCGTGCGCCCGGAGGAGCTGGCGCGGCTCCACGTCACGCTTCACCCTTCGCTCGAGATCGTGCGCTCCGCTTATCCCGCGCTGACGATCTGGGCGATGAACGCCGGCGAGCGCGAGCTCGCCCCGATCGTCGACTGGACGCCCGAGGACGCGCTCGTCGTCCGGCCCGCGCTCGACGTCGTCGTGCGCCGGCTGCCGGCGGGAGGCGCGGCCTTCCTCGGCGCGCTCGCCGCCGGCCGGAGCCTCGGCGCCGCGGCGCGGTTCGCGGGCGCGGACGACGCCGGCTTCGACCTCACCCTCAACCTCGCCGGCCTGATCGGGGCCGGCCTCGTGGTCGCCGTGACGGCGGCCCGACCGCGCCGGGGAGGGCGCATCCCATGACCAACGCTCCGACCGCGGCGCCTCGCGCCGTTTCGCCCGAGGTCGTGGGCCCTGCGCCGGCCTCCGGGATCGCCCGCGCCGTCGAGGCCGCGATCGCGCTGTTCGAGCGCATTCCCTATTCGGCGCTGGCGCTCGCGGCCCGCGTCTTCCCCGCCGCGGTGTTCTGGCGGTCCGGCCAGACCAAGGTCAGCGGCTTCGGCCTGTCCGACAGCGCGGTCTTCCTGTTCCAGGAGGAGTACCGCCTTCCTTTGGTCGATCCGACGATCGCGGCCTATGCGGCGGCGGTCGCCGAGCATCTGTTCCCGCTGCTGCTGGTGATCGGCTTCGCCAGCCGGTTCGCGGCGCTCGCGCTGCTCGGCATGACGCTCGTCATCGAGATCTTCGTCTATCCCGACGCCTGGCCGACCCACGGCGTCTGGGCCGCCTGCTTCCTGCTCGTGATCGCGCGCGGGCCGGGCGCGCTGTCGCTCGACCATCTCATCGCGCGGGCGTGGCGCCGGTGAGCGGCGTCGACTAAGAACGGCGTCATGTCCGCCCGTTACGACTTCACGTCCACGCGCCTCTTCGTCGAGGCCGACCTCGCCGCCGGCGCGAGCGTCGACCTCGGCGACGCGCAGGCGAACTACCTCCGCAACGTGCTGCGCTTCGCGCCCGGCGACGGGCTGCTGCTGTTCAACGGCCGCGACGGCGAATGGCGGGCGAGGACCGAGGAGGTCGCGAAAAAGCGGGTCACGGTCGTCGTCGAGGAGATGACCCGGCCGCAGACGCCGCCGACAGGCGTCGACTACCTGTTCGCGCCGCTGAAGCACGCCCGGCTCGACTACATGGTCCAGAAGGCGGTGGAGATGGGCGTGGGCCGGCTGCGCCCGGTGCTGACGCGGCGGACCCAGGCCGCCCGCGTCAATCTCGAGCGGATGCGCGCCAACGTCGTCGAGGCGGCGGAGCAGTGCGGGGTGATCTCGGCGCCCGAGGTGCTGGAGCCCGAGCCGCTGGAGAAGGCGCTGGAGGCCTGGCCGGCGGAGGTCCCGCTCGCCTTCTGCGACGAGGCGGCCGACGTCGCCGATCCGATGGCCGCGCTCCGCGGCCGGGCCTCCGGCGCGCTCGGCGTGCTGATCGGCCCGGAGGGCGGGTTCGACCCCGCCGAGCGCGCCGCGTTGCTGAGGCTGCCGTCGGTGGTCCGGCTGTCGCTCGGCCCCCGGATCCTGCGCGCGGACACCGCCGCGGTCGCGGCGCTGGCGCTTGTTCAGGCGGCGCGGGACGGCGACGCCTCATTTTGAACACAGACTGCGACGGGTTAACCCGCCCAGCGCAGCCGAGGTTAATTCGCCCCGCGTCGCCGGGTTAACGGCGGCCGCGTCGTCAACCCGTTGTTAACCCTGTTCGGGCGATTGTTAACCCGAGGTTGCAGGTCGATTAACCTCGAATTGCGTGGTTCGCGTCGCGGCGGAGTTGCCGAAATAGCGCACAGCGGCGGGATCGACCGCCGGCTCGCGATCTTGGCATGCCGCCGGAACGTCGAGAGGCGTATAGCCGTTAAGGAAGCCGCCGGGTCGTGGCGGCATGTGCGGGTCATGCGAAGAATACCTCCCATGTCATCAGTTTCGAACGCTCCGGCCGCCTCGGCCGCGCTCTGGTCGCGCCGGTTGATTCTCGCGGCGCTGCCGCTCGCTCTGGCCGCCTGCTCGCAGTCGCGGGCGCTGCCGACGGCGAGCCCGATGCCCTACGCGGCGGCTCCGGTCACGGTGACGCCCGTGCTGACGCCGGCGCCGTCCTTCGGCTCGGGCCTGTCCGACGAGGGCCGCTACGGCGCCGTCGGCGCCGACGAGCCGTACCCGATCAAGGCGGTCAACCTCCAGAGAATCGACCCGAAGTTCCTCAAGCAGACGGTTCCGAACACCACCGGCGAGCCGGCCGGGACAATCGTGATCGACCCGCGCGAGCGGCACCTCTACCTCGTCCAGGACGACGGCACGGCGATCCGCTACGGCGTCGGCGTCGGCCGCCAGGGCTTCGCCTGGAACGGCGAAGCCTACATCCGCCGCAAGCTCGAATGGCCGGACTGGCACCCGCCGGCGGAGATGGTGGCGCGCGACCCGCACGCCCGTCCCTACGCCAACGGCATGCCCGGCGGCCCCGGCAACCCGCTCGGCGCCCGCTCCATGGCGCTGTGGCAGGGCGACAAGGACACGCTGTTCCGCATCCATGGCACCATCGAGCCCTATTCGATCGGCAAGGCCGTCTCGTCCGGCTGCATCCGCATGCTGAACCAGGACGTCATCGACCTGTACAGCCGCGTGCCGCTCGGCACCCGCGTGGTCGTCCGCGCGTGATTCCGGCCGGCGCGCAGCCCTCGACGGCGCGCGCCGCGCCCTTCCGCCTTTTCATCTGACGAAACCCGGACGGCCGCCTCGGCGGCCGTCGATCATTGCGCATACACGAACGGACGGCCCGCCCATGTCGCGTCACGACGCTCCCGCCGCCTCCCGCCAGCTCACCCGGCGCGCGCTCGTCTCGCTGCTGCCGCTAGGCCTCGCGGCCTGCGCCGGCGGTTCGCTCCGCGACGTCAGGGCGTTCATCGATCCCGACGGCGCGAATTACGACGACATCTACGGGCCGCGGCCCGACGAGAAGTTCCCTCTGCCGGGCATCAACTGGCGCAACCTGCACCCCGCCGTGCTCCGTCGCAGCATGACGGATCCGACCGGCGAGAAAGCCGGCACCATCGTCGTCGATCCCGACGCACGCCTGCTCTACCTCGTGCTCGGCGGCGGCCGCGCCATGCGCTACGGCGTGGGCGTCGGCAAGCAGGGCATGGAGTGGAGCGGCCGCGCCACCATCCAGCGCAAGGCCGAGTGGCCGACCTGGACGCCCACCCGCGACATGATCTCGCGCGATCCCGCGCTGAACGCGAAATGGGCCGGCGGCATGCCCGGCGGGCTCGACAATCCGCTCGGCGCGCGCGCTCTCTACCTCTACCAGGGCGGACGCGACACGATGTACCGCATCCACGGCACCAACGCGCCGCGCTCGATCGGCCGCGCCATGTCGTCCGGCTGCGTCCGCATGCTGAACCACGACATCATCGACCTCTACGAACGCGTCTCGACCGGAGCGCAGGTCGTGGTGCTGCCCGCGAGCCGCACCCTCGGCGTGACCTGACGTTCGGCGCGCGGACCGGCTTTACGCCTGCGATCCGACCGCCTAACTGTCTGCGGCTTCGCCTGATCAGGAGCCGTCATGGCCCGCGACCAACTCGATCCCACCTTCATCACCTCGCGCGAGGAGCTGGTCTCCTGGTTCGAGGTCGGCTGCAAGCCGGTCGAAAGCTTCCGTATCGGGACCGAGCACGAGAAGTTCCCGTTCCGCCGGGCCGACCTGTCGCCGGTCGCCTATGAAGGGCCGAACGGCATCCGCGCCCTGCTCGAAGGGATGCAGATGCTGCTCGGCTGGGAGCCGATCATGGAGGCCGGCCGCATCATCGGCCTGTTCGACGTGACCGGCGGCGGCGCCATCAGCCTGGAGCCCGGCGGCCAGTTCGAGCTCTCCGGCGCGCCGCTCGAGACGATCCACCAGACCTGCTCCGAGCTGCACGCCCACCTCGCTCAGGTGCGGCAGGTGGCCGAGCCGCTCGGCCTCGGCTTCCTTGGGCTCGGCATGAGCCCGAAATGGACGCTGGCGGAGACGCCGGTGATGCCCAAGGGCCGCTACGGCATCATGACCCGCTACATGCCGAAGGTCGGCTCGCGCGGCCTCGACATGATGTACCGGACCTCCACGGTGCAGGTGAACCTGGACTTCTCCAGCGAGGCCGACATGGTCCGCAAGCTGCGGGTGAGCTTGGCCCTGCAGCCGATCGCGACCGCGCTGTTCGCCAACTCCCCGTTCACGGAAGGGCGGCCGAACGGTTTCCTGTCTGCGCGCTCCGAGATCTGGCGCGACACCGACAACGCCCGCGCCGGCATGCTGCCCTGGGCGTTCGACGACGGCATGGGCTTTGAGCGCTATGTCGACTATGCGCTTGATGTGCCGATGTATTTCGTGAAACGCGGCGACCATTACCACGACGTGGCGGGCGCGTCGTTCCGCGACCTGCTGGCGGGCCGGCTGCCGCAGCTTCCGGGCGAGCGCGCGACCGTCGCGGACTGGGCGAACCACCTCAGCACGATTTTCCCCGAGGTGCGGCTGAAGCGCTACCTCGAGATGCGCGGCGCGGACTCCGGACCGACGGGACGCATCTGCGCGCTGCCGTCGTTCTGGGTCGGCGTTCTCTACGACGACGCAAGCCTCGACGCCGCATGGGAGATCGTGAAGCACTGGACCGCCGACGAGCGCCAGAAGCTTCGCGACGACGTCCCCCGCGAGGGCCTGTCCGCCCGCATCCGCAACCGGTCGGTGCTCGAAGTGGCCCGTGACGTGCTGGCGCTCGCCGACGACGGCCTCGCCCGCCGCGCGCGGCCCAATCTCTACGGCGAGGACGAGCGTATCCATCTCGCGCCGCTGCATCGCGTGGTCGAGCAGAAGGCGACGCTCGCCGATCAGCTGCTCGCGAAGTACGGCGGCCCGTGGGAGGAAAGCGTCGATCCGGCCTTCAGCGAGTTCGCCTACTGAGGCGCTGTTTCGGACGTCAGCTGATCGAGATGCATCCGGATATGGGCGGCTTCGGCGGGCGAATTCGCGAGCGCGATCGCGCGGTCGAAGGCCACGCGGGCTTCGGCGAAACGATTGGCCTGCTTCAGGAAAACGCCGCGCACGCCGAAATAGTAGAAGTAGCCTGAGAGTTTTTCTGCAAGCGGCTCGATCAGCGCGAGGCCCGCTTCGGGGCCGTCGAGCTTGGCGGCCGCGACGGCGCGGTTCAGCGTGACGACAGGCGAGGGCTGCATCCGTTCGAGCGTGGCGTAGAGCTGGTCGATTCCGCGCCAGTCGGTGTCCGAGGCGGACGCGGCCTGGGCGTGGAGCGCGGCGATCGCGGACTGGATCTGATAGGGGCCGGGCGCCCGACGCCGCATCGCCTTGTCGATCAAGGCGAGGCCTTCGGCGATCATGCGCCGGTCCCACAAGGCGCGGTCCTGCTCCTCCAGCAGCACGACGCCGCCTTGGGCGTCGAACCGCGCGGCCGCGCGGGAATGCTGCAGCAGCATCAGCGCCGAGAGCCCCATCAGCTCGGGTTCGGCGGGAAACAGCTTCATCAGCAGGCGCCCGAGCCGGATCGCCTCGGCGCAGAGCGCGGAGCGGGCCTCGTTCGTCGCTTCGCCGGCCGAGTATCCCTCGTTGAAGACGAGATAGATCATGGCGGAGACGGTCGTGAGCCGCTCCGCGCGCTCGATCGCGGACGGCGTCTCGAACGGAGTCCCGGCTTTCGCCACGCGGGCTTTTGCGCGGGTGATGCGCTGCTCCATGGCGCTTTCGCTGACAAGGAAGGCCCGGGCGATCTGGCGCACGGCGAGGCCCGACACGACCCGAAGCGCGAGCGCGATCTGTTGCGTCGACGGCAGATCGGGATGACAGCAGACGAACAGAAGCCGGAGGATGTCGTCCCGGTAATCGGCCTGATCGAGCCGTTCGACCAGATCGCCTTCGACGTCGTCGAGATCGGAGATCGCGTCTTCGTCGGGCAGGGCGGCGAGGCGGCGGTCGCGTCGCTTGGCGTCGAGCGCGGCGTTGCGGCCGACGAAGATGAGCCAGGCCGCCGGATCGCGCGGCGGGCCGTTGCGGGGCCAGGCGGCGAGCGCCTTGAGGCAGGCCTCCTGAAAGGCCTCTTCCGCGAGCTCCAGGTCCCGGAAGTAGCGCAGCAGCGCCGCGACCGCCTGCGGGCGCGCCGCGATCAGCGCCTTGTCGATCCAGGCGAGGTCGGTCGTCATGTCGGGAGCGCGCCGGGCTTGAAGAGCGAGACGGGCCTGATCTCGTACGAGCCGCCGGGGTTGGCGCGGCCGAGATCGCGCGCGATCTCAAGCGCTTCGTCGAGCGAGGCGCAATCGACCACGTAGAAGCCGAGCAGCTGCTCCTTTGTTTCCGCGAACGGCCCGTCGATGACGAGCGGAGGATCGCTGTCCTTGCGCAGCGTGGTCGCCGCGGTGGTCGGCATCAGCCGGGCGGCGGGTCCGAGCTTGCCCTGGCGGGCGATCTTCTCGTGCACGACATCGAGCCGGGCCATGCAGGCGTCGTCCTCCTCCTTGGTCCAGGAGGTGACGACGTCCTCGTAGTGGTAGCAGAGCAGCGCGTAGAGCATCGGAGCGGTCCCGTTTCGTCACAAGGACGGACGAGTATGCCCCGGGCCGACAGCGCCTGCGCTGCTCAGGCGAAAAGTTTTGGCGTCAGCGCGTTTCGGCCGTCAGCGCCAGGGCCGGCTGCGTCGGATGCTCCGCCGCGAGCGTCGGAAAAGCCTGAGGCGGCAAGGGGATCGGCGCGAAAGCGGGCGGCGCGGACGGCGTCTCGGTGGTCGTCACGGCGACGGTCGCCGGCGTCTCAGGGGTCTGCGCCTGAGGCGCCCGCTGCTCCTGCGGCTGCGGAGCCTCGCGCGGGGAGAGGGACGCCACGACGATCGGTTTGGCTTCGGCGGTCGGGTCGGTCTTGGCGAAGGCGAGCGCGAGCGCCCGGGAGCGGGCGTTCTCGCGCAGGTCCGCCTGGGTCTCGACGCTGCGCTTCTCGTAGAAGGCGTTGCCCCCGGCGAGCAGCACGTAATGCATGTTGGGGTAGGGGAAGCGCAGGCCGGCGGTGTGGAAGAACATCGCGTTCCGAACGCCCGGATGGCGCTTGCCCTGCAGCACCTCGTCGGCCACGCGGCGGGCGCGCTCGGCGCCGCTGTCGTCCATGGCCTTCGTCATCACGCCGGGCGCGAACTGGCCTTTCTGGGCTACCACGTCGCACACCGTGGAGCCGTAAGAGCCTGATTTCACACGGTTCGCCACCACCGTGCCGACGGCGCGCATGCCCTCGTCGCTGCCCCGGTGGGACTCGAAATACATCGCCCGGGCGAGGCAGTCGCGGTCTTGCGCCGAGTAGCTGACCTTGACGATGGCGGCGGGCTTCGGCGCCTGCGCGCAGGCTGCGGCGGCGAGAGCGACGGTCGCGGACGCGACGACACGGACGAAGGACTTCGTCATGGCGGCTGGCGTTCCCCCTTCAGCTTCCCGGACGCCGCCCGCGAGCAGCCAGCGTCCTTACTGAGGGGTTAATGGACCCGCGGCCGGTTATCAAATCGTTAATGTCACGGTTAACGCCCGCCCGGCGACGGGTGAATTCCGGTTAATCCGCCTGCAACAATGAACCCGGGACGTTTCAGCCGCTGGATTCCCAGGCGGCGCCGATGCAACCGGGCGCCCTTTCCCGGAGGGAAACGGAACTATATACCCCGGGAGCCTAGTTGCGCGGTCTGGTCGCGTTCGGGCGTCGCGGGGGCGGCGAGCAATCGAGAAGGAGATCGGATGCCCGCCGCATCCACGGTCGATCTGACCAACTGCGACCGGGAGCCGATCCACACCCCCGGGAGCATCCAGCCGCACGGCTGCATGATCGTGTGCAATCCCAGCGCGTCCCGGGTGCTGCGCCATTCGGCGAACGCGCCGGAGATGCTGGGCGCGTCCGGCGATCTCAACGGCCGCGAGCTCGCGGATGTGATCGGCGCTGCGGCGGCCCATTTCGTGCGGAACGCGCTGACGCTCGCGAGCGACGCGTCGCGGCCGGCGCTGGCGTTCGCGGTCGAGGTTGGCGGGCGCATGTTCGACATGGCGGTCCACGCCCATGCCGCCAGCGCGATCATCGAGTTCGAGCCGGCGAGCGTCGAGGCGCGGCAGCCGCTCGATCTCGCGCGGATGCTGATCGGCCGCATCCGCGGGCTGGACGATGTGGGCCGGCTGGTCCCGGACGCGGCCCGGCTCGTCAAGGCGGTCACCGGCTACGACCGCGTCATGGTCTATCACCTCGAACGCGACGGCTCCGGGCGTGTGGTCGCGGAAGCGAAACGGCCGGACCTCGAGAGCTTCTTCGGCCAGTACTTTCCGGCGAGCGACATCCCCCAGCAGGCCCGCGCCCTCTACCTGCGCAACACCATCCGCGTGATCTCCGACGCTTCGGGGGAGCGCGTGCCGCTGGCGCCGGCGATCGACGCCTCGGGCGAGCCGCTCGACCTGTCGTTCGCGCATCTGCGCAGCGTGTCGCCGATCCACTGCGAGTACCTCCGCAACATGGGCGTGGCGGCCTCGATGTCGATCTCGGTCGTGGTGGGCGGAGAGCTGTGGGGCCTCATCGCCTGCCACCACTACAGCCCGCGCGTGCTGCCGATGGCCGAGCGGTCGGCGGCCGAGATGTTCGGCGAGTTCTTCTCGCTGCACCTCGAAGCCCTCAAGCAACGCGGCAAGCTCGACGCCGCGACCAAGGCGCGCGCGGCCCTCGACGGCGTGCTGCGCCTCGCCTCGCACCACGCCGATCTCGGCGAGGCGCTGCGCGAGAGCCTCGACGACATCCGGCAGCTCATGCCCTGCGACGGCGTCGGGCTCTGGCTCGGCGGGGCCTGGCTGTCGATCGGCGCGGCTCCGCCCGCGACCTTCGCCCCGCAGCTCGCGCAGTTCGTCGGCGGGGTCGCCGAGGGGCGGGTCTTCGCCACCCACGCCCTCGGGCAGTTGCTGCCGCAGGCGGAGGAGGTCTGTCCTTCGGTCGTCGGCATGCTGGCCGTGCCGCTCTCCCAGCGCCCGCGCGACTATCTGTTCTTCTTCCGCAAGGAGATCGTGCAGACGCTCGACTGGGCCGGCAATCCGGAGAAGGTCTACGGCACGGGCCCTCTCGGCGACCGCCTTACGCCGCGCAAGAGCTTCGCGATCTGGAAGGAGACCGTCCGGGGCCAGTCGCGGCCGTGGTCCGACGACGACCGCGAGATCGCGGAGGCCGCCCGCAGCGCGCTGGTCGAGATCGCTCTCCGGCACAACGAGCTGCTCGCCGACGAGCGCAGCAAGGCGGATCTGCGCCAGCGCATGCTGAACGAGGAGCTGAACCACCGCGTCAAGAACATCCTGGCGATCATCAAGTCGCTTGTCGGCCATCCCGCCCAAGACGGCCGTTCGATCGCGGACTACGTCGCCTCGCTCAAGGGCCGGATCCAGGCGCTCGCCTATGCGCACGATCAGATCGTGCGCGGAGACGGCGGCGGCCGGTTGACCGATCTGGTCGCGGCGGAGCTGACGCCCTATCGCGATCCGGGCTCGACGGTGGAGACAAGCGGCCCTGAGTTCTGGCTGGACGCGCGGGCGTTCTCGGTGATTGCGCTGGTGCTGCACGAGCTGTCGACCAACGCGGCGAAGTACGGCGCGCTGTCCGGGCGCGGCGGGCGGCTGGACGTGTCATGGAGCGGGACCTCCGCCGGCGACTGCGAAATTCTGTGGCGCGAGAGCGGGGGGCCGCCGGTGTCGCCGCCGCGGCGGCAGGGCTTCGGCACCGTTCTGGTTGACCGCAGCATTCCTTACGATCTCGGCGGGGAGAGCGCCGTCGAGTATCCGCCGAGCGGCGTCGTGGCGCGGCTCCTGATCCCCGCGAAGCATGTCGCGCTGGTGGACTCCCGCGTTCGCGGCGCGGACATCGCCGAACCGTTCGCGGAGCCGCAGCGGGCCGCGCCGCTCGCCGACATGCGCCTGCTGCTGGTCGAGGACCAGATGCTGATCGCGATGGACGTCGAAGCGATGCTCGCGGCCAGCGGCATGACGAACGTCTCGACCAGCGGTTCGGCGGCCGAGGCGCTGCGCCACCTCATGCAGTATGCGCCGGACGCCGCCGTGCTCGACGTCAATCTGGGCGACGGCACGTCGATCGCCGTGGCCGAGGAGCTGGTCCGGCGCGACATCCCGTTCGTCTTCGCCACCGGTTACGGCGACCGCTCGATGATCCCCGAGGCTTTCTCGGGCGTTCCGATCGTCCGCAAGCCCTACGACGTGCAGGCCCTGATCCGGGGCCTCGAGCAGGCGATCGACGCGCGAGCCTGACGACGGGCGGCGGCGCGCAAAAAAATACGCGATGCTGCGGATGAAACAGCTCCGCGGCTCCGTAAGCCTGTCATGACGAGCAGCTCTTCCCGCTTCGACGTGATCGCGCAGTTGCCGGCCATGCGCCGCTACGCGCTCACGCTGACGCGCGACCCCGCCGACGCCGAGGACCTGGTGCAGGACGCGCTGGTCCGCGCCTACGCTAAGCGGGCGAGCTACGACGACGAGCGGGAGCTGCGGCCCTGGCTGCTCGCGATCCTGCACGCGGTCTTCATCGACGGCGTGCGCAGCCGCCGGGCCGAGCTGCTGCGCATCGCCCGCGCGGGCGAGACGTCCGACGACCACCACGCGCCCGCGCAGGACCACGTCGTCCGGCTCGCGCAGATCCGCGAGCAGTTCGCCAGCCTGCCGGAAGAGCAGCGTGCCGCGCTCCATCTCGTCGCCGTCGAGGGCCTGTCCTACGCCGACGCCGCGAACGTGCTCGGCGCGCCGGTCGGCACGCTGATGTCGCGGCTCGCCCGCGCCCGCGAGGCGCTGCGGCGGATCGAGGCGGCGGAGCCGGAAAAACGACCCCAGCATCTTCGCATCGTGAGAGGAACCGATGGCATCGACGCCTGATCCCATTCTGGAGGGCGAGCTCGACGCCTATGTGGACGGTCAGGTCGACCTGCGCCGCCGCATCGAGATCGAGGCCTATCTCGCCGCTCACCCGCCGCTGGCGAGCCGGGTGATGGCCGACATGCGCCTGCGCGACGAACTGCGCTGCGCCTTCGGCGAACCGCAGGCCCCGGCGGATAGGCGCGCGCAGACCCTGAAGCTCGCGCGGCGGCTCGAGGGCGCGCGCTCGCGGCAGCGCCTGTTCGTGAACCTGCGGCGCGCGGCGGTGGTCATGCTGCTCGTCGGCGCCGGCTGGATCGCGAACGCCTCCGTCGGACCGCTGCTGGTCGGGGCGGTGTTCGCGTCGCCCCAGCCGCCCGCCTATGTGGTCGACGCCGTCATGGCCCATCGGACGGCGCTGCTGCGCGGGGAGATGGAGTCTCAGGTCGAGACGCCGGACTACGACCGCACCGAGATCCGCGCCGCCACCGCGATCGTGCTTCCCAAGCTGCCCAAGGACTGGAAGGTGACGGACGTCCAGGTGTTCCCGTCCAAGTACGGGCCGAGCGTCCAGATGGCGATGGAGACCCCGGACCTCGGCCTGCTGTCGTTCTATGCGGTGCGCCCCGGGGCGTTCGGCATGGAGGCGGCGGTCGTCCGGCGGATCGACGAGGACGTCGTCGCCGCCTACTGGCAGGTGGCGGACGTCGCCTACACCCTCGTCGCCCAGGCGGACGAGGAGAAGCTGCTGGCCCGGGCCGACCGCTTCGCCGGTCGGATCGGCCGCGCCGCGCGCACGGAGGCCGCCCGATGAGCCTGCGCAGCGAACTCCGCTCGGCCTACGCCTGCGGCCGGATCGACGACCTGCTGGAGCGCGAGGCGCCGTCCGTGGCCGAGACGGATCGGCCGATGGGCGGGCTGGAGCTGCTGAAGCGCGCCGCGCGGGCCGCGCAGGCGCGGTCGAACGTCGTGCCTTTCGATCCGCGCGCCCCCCGCCGCCAGACGCCGCAGGCGCGCGCCTAATCTTGCGGCGGCGACTGTCTATATTTCGCGCTGTCGTGATGTCGGGGGCGCGGCTATAGGTTTGCGCATGAGTTGGCGGCTAGGGTTCCGCGTCGCGTGAAGCGGCGGCTGGTCCGAGAGCCGCCGCCGGACCGGGAGACATCCGGACCGGACACGGCGGGCGAAAATCCCGGGAGACCTCAGCAGCCAGGAACTGGCGACGCTGGTCTTCGCCCGTTCCAGGCTTCCTTGAAGTTCTTGGAACGAGGCTCATCATGACGTCGACCGATCCCCTGAAAGCCAAGATCATCGCCGAGCGCAGCGCGCAGTACGCGCGGCTGAAGGCCGCCGGCGACGCGCCGAAGACGCTTCCTCCGGCCACGGCCCGCGACGGCGCGCCGATCGACCCCGCCGCGGTGCGCGAGCGCGAGACGCTGCCCGGCGGCTGGTACTGGACCGGCCGGATCGCCCGCGGCGAGGCGCTCAGGGTGCTGAACGCCTCCGGCGCGTCCGGCGTATCGCTGTTCTTCTGGAACGCGGCCGACACCTCCGAACGCTACAACAGCGCCGACACCATCAAGGTGCAGTGGACCTCCGACCTCCGGAAGGGCCGGGTGCTGTTCTCGGACATGGGCCGGGTGATGCTGTCGATCGTCGAGGACACCTGCGGCGCGCACGACACCGTCGTCGGCGGTTCGACGCCGGGCTCGAACCTCGCCAAATACGGCGACGCCGCGCTGCGCTCCACCCGCGAGAACATGGTCCTCGCGGCCTCCAAGTTCGGGCTCGGGGCCCGCGATCTCGCGCCGCTGCTGACGCTGTTCGCGCCGGTGCGCCACGGCGCGGACGGGCGCTTCGCGTTCCGCGACGGCGTGGTGCAGCCCGGCGACTTCGTCGACCTGCGCGCCGAGATGGACCTGCTGGTCGCGGTCTCGAACTGTCCGCATCCGCTGGCGCCCGACCGGGTGTTCGACCCAGGCGAGGTGGAGCTGATCGTCCATCGCTCAGCCCCGCCCGAGGCCGACGACATCTGCCGCACCGCGACCGCCGAGGCGGTCCGCGGCTTCGAGAACAACGCCCGCTATCTGCGCGCCGTCTGAGGGAGAGAGCCGATGACCGACCTCCACGCCGCCGAGCGGCCCGCCTCCTCGTTCTTCGCGAGCCCCGCGGCGCTCGATCCGAAGGACGCGATCTACGACTTCACCATCCCGGCGAACCGGCCCTGGTCCGGGATCGTCGAGAAGGGCCAGATCCTGCGCATCGTCGACCTCGAAGGCTGCCAGGCGGTCGACACCCTGTTCTACGCCGCGCACGACCATTCCGAGCGCTACAGCGCGCAGGACACGATCCTGGCGCAGGGCGCGCCCTACGTCTCCACCGGCACGCGGCTGATCTCGAACGAGGGCCGGCTGATGGGGACCGTGATCGCCGACAGCTGCGGCCGGCACGACACTTCGGCCGGCGCCTGCTCCTGCGAGGCGAACACCGTGCGCTTCGGCCACCACACGAGGCACATGCACGCCTGCCGCGAGAACTTCGTGATCGAGGTGGCGAAGCACGGCATGACGAAGCGGGACATCGTGCCCAACATCAACTTCTTCATGAACGTGCCGATCGAGCCCTCCGGCGCGCTCGCGATCGTCGACGGCGTGTCGTCGCCCGGCGACTACGTCGACGTGCTGGCGGCCGTCGACCTGCTCTGCGTGATCTCGAACTGCCCGCAGATCAACAACCCCTGCAACGGCTTCGACCCGTCGCCGGTCAGGGTGCTGATCTTCGACCCGTCGAACGCCTGAGCGGCGCCGCTGAACCGTCATGCCCGGCGAAGCCGGGCGTCCACGACTTCTTCACGCCGCGCTCGACGCCCCAAGTCGTGGATGCCCGCAGGGCATGACGGCGCCGGGCTCCGCCGGCCGCAGCCTTATGGACGGCCATGTTCAAGAAGGTTCTGATCGCGAACCGCGGCGAGATCGCGGGCCGCATCGTCCGCACGCTGCGGAAGCTCGGCGTC
Source organism: Methylopila henanensis (assembly GCF_042681025.1). Lineage (NCBI taxonomy): Bacteria > Pseudomonadati > Pseudomonadota > Alphaproteobacteria > Hyphomicrobiales > Methylopilaceae > Methylopila > Methylopila henanensis. Next base: position 356,665 of record NZ_JBHUER010000010.1, on the reverse strand, counting down.
GCCTCGGTCGCGGTCCATTCCGAGGCCGACCGCTTCACCCGGCCCGTGCTCGACGCCGACGAGGCGGTCTGCGTCGGCGGCGACGCCGCCAAGGACAGCTATCTCAACGTCGAGGCCATCGTCGCGGCCTGCCGCGCGACCGGCGCCGAGGCGGTCCATCCCGGCTACGGCTTCCTGTCGGAGAACGCCGGCTTCGCGGAGCGGCTCGCGGAGAACGGCGTCCGCTTCATCGGCCCGCGGCCGGAGCATCTGCGCGGGTTCGGGCTGAAGCACACCGCGCGCGAGATCGCCCGCGCGGCGGGCGTGCCGCTGCTCGCGGGCTCCGACCTGCTCGCGACCGCCGACGAGGCTGTGGCCGCGGCGGAGAGCGTGGGTTTCCCCGTGATGCTGAAGTCGACCGCGGGCGGCGGCGGCATCGGCATGCAGCTCTGCCGCGACGCGGGCGAGCTGCGCGAGCGCTTCGCCGCCGTGCAGCGCATGGCGGGGGCGAGCTTCGGCGACGCCCGCGTCTATCTCGAGCGCTTCGTCGCGGTCGCGCGCCATGTGGAGGTGCAGATCTTCGGCGACGGCAAGGGCGGCGTGGTGGCGCTCGGCGAGCGCGACTGCTCGCTGCAGCGGCGGAACCAGAAGGTCATCGAGGAGACTCCGGCGCCGAACCTGCCCGACGCCGTGCGCGCCCGGCTGCGCGACGCCGCCGTGGCGCTTGGCCGCGAGGTGGCCTACGAATCCGCCGGCACGGTCGAGTTCATCTACGACGTCGGCCGCGGCGACGTGTCGTTCCTCGAGGTCAACACCCGCCTGCAGGTGGAGCATCCCGTCACCGAGGCGGTCTTCGGCGTCGATCTCGTGGAGTGGATGGTCGCGCAGGCCGCGGGCGACTTCACGCTGCCTTCGCAGGCGAGCCTCGTCGCCGTCGGCGCCGCCATGGAGGCGCGGATCTACGCCGAGGTCCCGCAGGCGGATTTCCGGCCCTCGACCGGCAGGATCACCAAGGCGCTGTTCCCGGCCTCCGCCCGCGTCGACGGCTGGATCGAGACCGGCGCGGAGGTCACGCCCTGGTACGACCCGATGCTCGCCAAGGTGATTGTCCATGGCGAGACCCGCGCCGACGCGCTCGCGAAGCTGAAGGATGCGCTGGCCGAGACCACGCTGCTCGGCATCGAGACCAATCTCGACTATGTCCGCGCGATCGCCGGGTGGGACGCCTTCGCCGCCGGCGACGTCTCCACCGGCGCGCTCAAGTCCTTCGCCTTCGCCCCGCGCGCGATCGAGGTGGTGAGCCCCGGCGCGCAGACCAGCGTGCAGGACTGGCCGGGCCGGCTCGGCCTCTGGCATGTGGGCGTGCCGCCCTCAGGCCCGATGGACGAGCGCTCGTTCCGGCTCGCGAACCGCATCGCCGGCAACGCCGAGGGCGCGCCCGCGCTCGAATGCACCGCGACCGGGCCGACGCTGAAGTTCCACTGCGCGGCGACGATCGCGCTCACGGGCGCGGCGATGCGGGCGACGCTCGACGGGGCGCCGATTCCTTACTTCGAGCCGGTCGAGGTTCCCGCCGGCGCGACGCTCGCGCTCGGCGCGATCGAGGGGGCGGGGCAGCGCACCTATCTCGCCGTCCGCGGCGGGATCGAGGCGGCGGAGGCTTTCGGCTCGAAGGCGACCTTCATGCTCGGCGGCTTCGGCGGCCACGCCACCGGCGCGCTCCGGGCGGGCGACATCCTCAAGGTCGACGGCGCCGCGGCGATTTCCGAGCCGCGCGCGGCGCGCGCCGACGAGCGCCCGGTCATGATGAGGGAGTGGACCATCGGCGTACGCTCCGGCCCGCACGGCGCGCCGGACTTCTTCGACGACGCCGACATCGTCGACCTGTTCAACGCGCCTTACGAGGTGCACTTCAACAGCGCCCGCACTGGCGTGCGGCTGATCGGCCCGCAGCCGCGCTGGGCCCGGAGCGACGGCGGCGAGGCCGGGCTTCACCCCTCGAACCTGCACGACAACGCCTACGCCGTCGGCGCGCTCGACTTCACCGGCGACATGCCGATCATCCTCGGGCCGGACGGGCCGAGCCTCGGCGGCTTCGTGTGCCCCGTGACGATCGCGCGCGACGAGCTGTGGAAGGCGGGCCAGCTCCGCCCCGGAGACACGGTGCGCTTCGCGCCCCACGGGCTCGCCGCGCCGGCGGTCAAGCGCGCACGCGACGTCGAAAGCCCGATCCTCGGCGCGCGCGAGGACGGCCCGGCGCGGGTCGTCTACCGCCGCCAGGGCGACGACAACATCCTCGTCGAGTACGGCGACATGACCCTCGACGTCGCCCTGCGCATGCGGGTGCACGTGCTGGCCGAGGCGCTGGCCCAGGCGAAGCTGCCGGGCGTGATCGACATGACGCCGGGCATCCGCTCGATGCAGGTGCATTTCGACAGCGCCGTGATCCCGCAGGCGCGGGTGCTGGACGCGCTGGCGGAGATCGAGGCCGGGCTGCCGGCGCCGGAGGACGTGACCGTGCCGAGCAGCACGGTGTGGTTGCCGCTGTCGTGGAACGATCCCGAGATACGGCTCGCCATGCGCAAATATCAGGAGCTCGTCCGCCCCGACGCGCCCTGGTGCCCCGACAACATCGAGTTCATCCGCCGCATCAACGGCCTCGACACGGTCGAGGACGTGGCGAAGATCGTGTTCGACGCCGAGTATCTCGTGATGGGCCTCGGCGACGTCTATCTCGGCGCGCCAGTCGCGACGCCGGTCGATCCGCGCCACAGGCTGGTGACGACCAAGTACAATCCCGCCCGCACCTGGACGCCGGAGAACGCCGTCGGCATTGGCGGCGCCTATCTCTGCGTCTACGGCATGGAGGGACCGGGCGGCTACCAGCTCTTCGGCCGCACGATCCAGATGTGGAACTCGTGGCGCACGACCGAGGCCTTCAAGCCCGGCCACCCCTATCTGCTGCGCTTCTTCGACCGCGTCCGCTTCTTCCCCGTAGAGAGCGAGGAGCTGCGCGAAATGCGCGCCGCGTTCCCGCACGGCCGCTACGACGTGCGGATCGAGGACAGCTCCTTCTCCTACCGCGACTATGCGCGGTTCCTGGCCGACAACGCGGACGGCATCGCCGCCTTTCAGACGCGCCGGCAGACCGCCTTCGAGGCCGAGCGGGCGGATTGGAAGGCGAGGGGCCTCGACAGCTTCGTCAGCGACGCGGGCTCCGCGCCGGAGGACGAGAGCGCGGTCCCCGACGGCTGCGTCCCAGCCGCGAGCCATATGACCGGCAACGTCTGGAAGCTGCTGGTGGAGGAGGGCGACCATGTCGTCGCCGGCCAGCCGATCGTCGTGGTCGAGGCCATGAAGATGGAGATGGAGATCATGGCGCCCGCCGCCGGCGAGATCGTGTCGCTCCGGGCGAAGCCCGGCCGCACCGTGCGGTCCGGCGACGTGGTGGCGGCGATCCGCCCGGCGTGAGGCGGGCGGAAGCTCATGCCCTTGTCCTGGCCCAGAGCCGGGACTCATAAACGCCGACGCGCTTCGGAAGCAGGGCACGGTCGGGCGGGCTTTTCGGGACCGTGGAGGCTCTCGGGCCCGGCTCAAGGCCGGGACAAGGGGCGGCCCGGACCGTTCGCCGGAATGTTGGCGGATCTTGCCCCGCCGTCGCAGGAAATTTCAGAAAATTCACCCGGCGTTTCACGTCTGTTGCAGGCCTGCGCGGCGGCGTCCGGGACGATGCGGGGCCGGAAAAGCGGCGCTGGCGCTCGCCGCGCGCAAGGCATACAATGCATCCGTTTGTATGGATGCGCGAGGTCCGAGCTGTCATGTCCTGGCCAGGCCGGATCGCCCTGTCCGACGCAAGCCCGTACTACCTGCAGATCGCCGACGCGATCGAGGCGGCGGCGGACGAGGGGCGGCTGCGTCCGGGCGACCGGCTGCCGCCGCAGCGCGCTCTGGCGCAGGAGCTCGACGTCGACCTGACGACCGTCACCCGCGCCTACGCCGAGGCGCGCCGCCGCGGCCTGCTGGACGCGGTCACCGGCCGCGGCTCCTTCATCGCCGCGCGGCCGGATCTCAGCGCGCCGGCGATCGACCTCAGCATGAACATCCCGCCGGCGCCCCGCGGCGTCTCCCTCGCCGACGCGATCGCGCGCGGCGTGGCCGACATCGCGGCGCGGGCGAACGTCGACCTGCTGATGTCCTATCATTCCGGCCCCGGCGCTCCGCAGGACCGGGCGGCGGCGGCGCTGTGGCTGAAGCCCGGGCTCGGCCGGATCGACGACGCGCGGATCGCGGTCAGCCCCGGCGCGCAGACCGCGCTCACGGCGCTGCTGTCGCTGCACGCTCAGGCCGGCGACGCCGTGCTGGCCGAGCCGCTGTGCTATCCGGGCCTGCTGCTGGCGGTCTCGCGGCTCGGGCTGAAAACTGTCGCGGTCGAGACCGACGCCGACGGCATGCGCCCCGACGCGCTGGAGCGCGCGGCGCGGGGCGGGGCCCGCGTAGTCTACCTCAACCCGACGATCGCGAACCCGACCGCCGCCACCATGCCCGAGCCGCGCCGGCGGGACATCGCCGCCGCCGCGGCGCGCCACGGCCTGACGATCATCGAGGACGACCCCTGCGCGCGGCTGGCGGAGGACGCGCCGCCCGCCTTCGCGACGCTCGCGCCGGCCGCGACCTGGCATGTGGCGACGCTGTCGAAATGCCTCACGCCCGGCCTGCGCACCGCCTATGTGGTCGCGCCGGACGAGGAGGGCGCGCGCCGGTTCGCCGCCGCCATGCGGGCCTTCGCGCTGATGACGGCGCCGCTGATGACCGCGCTCGCGACGTTCTGGATCCGCAGCGGCGACGCCGAGACGCTGCTGCGCGGCGTGCGGGAGGAGGCGGCGGCGCGGCAGGCGCTCGCGCGCGACATCCTGCCGGGCGCCCGCGGCGCGCGGAACGGGCTGCATCTGTGGCTGCCGCTGCCGGCGCACTGGGACCGTTACGGGCTGATCGAGGCGGCGCGCGCGCAGGGCCTGGGCGTCACGCCCTCGGACGCGTTCCGGGCCGACGGCGCGGCGCCCGAGGCGGTGCGGATCTCGCTCGGCGGCGTCGCCGACCGAGCGCGGCTCGCCGCCGCCCTGAAGACGCTTGCGGCGCTCGTTCAGGGCGAACGGCGCCGCGTGCATGACGTGGTGTGAGGCCTCGAGACCCGCGGCTCACCAGCCGCCGCGGTCGTCCTCGTCCTCGCCCGGCCGGATCAGCCGGGCCTCGGCGGCCTTGTGATGGAACTGGCTCGCCACCAGCCAGCCCTTCAGCGGGCGCAGCGGCGGGATGCAGGTCGCGAGCAGCAGCGGCAGGGTGGTGACGAGATGCACCCAGTAGGGCGCGCCGTAGACCGCCTCGATCCAGACCGCGCAGAAGGCGGCCGGAAGGCACCCGAAGGTGATGACGAAGAAGGCGGGCCCGTCCGCCGGGTCGGCGTAGGAGTAGTCGAGGCCGCAGACCTCGCAGTTCGGCCGCAGCTTGAGGAAGCCGTCGAACATGTGGCCCTCGCCGCAGCGGGGGCAGCGCCCGCGCACGCCGACGGCGTAGGGCGCGAGGTTCGGATGGGTCTGCGTGGTCACGGCGGTCTCCCTCTCATGACGTCCATGCGCATGTATTCTCGTTGCCATACAATGTCAATAATGTATGGTCTTCATGTCCTCGCAAACGGGAGAGCCCCATGAGCCGTCCGCCGCTGCCGCCTTTCACCGCCGAGACCGCCGCGCAGAAGGCGCGGATGGCGGAAGACGCCTGGAACACGCGCGAGCCCGCCAGGGTGGCGCAGGCCTACACCGTCGACAGCGTGTGGCGGAACCGGGCGGAGTTTCTGCAGGGCCGCGACGCGATCGAGGCCTTCCTGACCCGGAAGTGGGCGCGCGAGCTCGACTACCGCCTGATCAAGGAGGTCTGGGCCTGGCATGAGAACCGCATCGCCGTGCGCTTCGCCTACGAATGGCGCGACGACAGCGGCCATTGGTTCCGCAGCTATGGCAACGAGAACTGGGAGTTCGACGAGCACGGGCTGATGCGCCGGCGGATCGCGAGCATCAACGACCATCCGATCGCCGAGAGCGACCGCAAGTACCACTGGCCGCTCGGCCGCCGGCCCGACGACCACCCGTCGCTGAGCGATCTCGGCCTCTGAGGCGGATGAGGGGCGTCCGGCGAAACCGGAACCGCAATGGCGGCGGATCGATCGCCGCCTCATCCGCCCGTCGTCCTCCGGCTTGACGCCGGACATGGATGGGTCCGGTCAAGCCGGACCATGACGGCGCATTTGGGATGAACGAGGGGCTACAGCTCGTCGTCGAGCGCTCGGGCGCAGAGCACGTCGATCACGGTGACCGCCGCGATCACGCCGAGCGCCGCGAAGGCCGCTGCGCGCTTGGGATTGTCGCGGCTAAGCGCCGGGGCGAGGGCGGCGACGTCCATGGCGTCGCCGGCGACGCGCGCCCAGATCCAGACGCGCTTGCCGCGGCCGCGCCGCCACCCGAACAGACCCGCGCCGGTCGCGAGCTCCCGCGCGCCGAAACCTTTCAGGAACTGGTGGTTCTTCGACAGCCCCAGCCGCCGCGCCAGCGCGCCCGGCGCCGCGAGCTCCACCGCGGCGAGCCCGAGCGAGACCCAGCCAAGCGCGGTGGCGAAGGTCTCGGCCTGGCGGCGGGTGGGCGTCGACAGCGTGGGCAGGCTCATGCCGCGGCTCCTTGAGGGCGTCGGGGAGGTCCTGCGTGGTTCTGGCGCGCCCCGCGCCGGCGTCCAGTGGCGGCCGCGCGCTTGATCCGGAGGTCCCGGCGGGCGATCACAGGTCGTCCGCCCGACGCCTACCGCGAAAGGAGAGCCGCCGATCGTGAGCCGAACGCGCCGTCCGCCCTGTCCGGTCACCGGCGAGCCCGCGTCGCGGCTCGTGCAATGGGTGAGCGCGGAACTGCTCGCCGATCTCTGGCGCTACGAGTTCCGCGTCGACGTGCGGCCGAGCTTCCGCGGCGCGACCCGCTTCGGGCTCTGGGAATCGCCGACCGGGCTGCACTTCTTTGATCCGATGACCGCGGGCGACGCCGCCTTCTACGACCGTGTCTACGCCCGCATGCGGCTCGATCGCCATCGCGACAAAGGCCCTAAGGCCGAGTTCGCCATGGCGGCGCAGAGCGTCGCGCCCGGAGACCGGGTGCTCGACGTCGGCTGCGGCTTCGGCGCCTTCCGCGCCTCGGTCCCGCACGCGGACTATGTTGGGCTGGAGCCCTATGGCGGCGCCGACCGGCCGCCTTACGTCCTCGCTGAAACCCTCGATGGCCATCTCGCGACGAACGCCGGGGCCTACGACCTCACCTGCGCGTTCCAGGTGCTGGAGCATGTGGAGCGCCCGCTCGCGATGCTGCGGGGCATGGCGGCGGCGGTCCGGCCGGGCGGGCAGGTGATCGTCGGCGTGCCGCATGTGCCCTCCGCCGGCGCCCGCATCCCGAACTACCTGATCAACGCCACGCCCCACCATCTGACCTGGTGGACGGAGGCTGCGCTGCGCGCGGCGGCGGAGCGCGCAGGCCTCGTCGACGCCCGCGTCGAGCAGGCGCCGTGGTCGGACGTGGACGCGATCGTCTACTGGATCGCGCGCTGCTCGCCGATCAGATGCGTGGACCGCCGCTACCGGCACGCCTGGTCGTGGCACGCGGCGAGCGCGGTCGGCTTTCTCGCGGGCTACGCGATGTGGACGCTCAGGGGCGCGCCGCGCGCCGCGGACGACGAGGGGGCCTCCCTTTTGCTGACGGCGCGCAAGCCGGACTGAGCGCATTTCCCCGGAACCGATCACGCGTGTGTGCGTTTTCACATCGCGACGGCGCGTAAAACGCGGAGCGGGCCGGAGCTTGAAGGTCGGCCGCGTTTCTTTCTTTCTCGCCGCACAAGGATGACGAGACATGTCCCCACTGATCGGTATTCTGATCACCGTTCTGGTGATCTTTCTGGTGCTTTATCTGGTCGGCATGCTGCCGATCGACGGTCGGGCCAAGCAGATCATCCGCATCATCGTCATCATCATCGGCATCATCTCGCTGCTGAAATATCTCGCGGTGTTCTGAGCGAAGGCGCTTCAGACCAATCAATGCGGCGTATCGGTTCGGCTTGAACGGACCATCCATCCCCGGCGTCGGGTCCGACGCCGGGGATGTGTTCTTTCGCCCAGGCCGGAGGACGACGCGCGCATAAGGGTGGCCGGTCGGCGACAAAGCGGTCCGGCGCTCGGGCGCGGCGCCGAAGCTGACTTCGCAGATTTGAAGCGCGGAGAGAGCCTGAGATCAGCTCGCGAGGCGTCTGATCTCGGCCTGCCGTTCGGCCGATCCGATCCAGTACCGCCGTTCCCATTCCAGCGCGTGCCGGACGATGAGGTCGAGATCGTCCAGCTTCGGCGTCCAGTCGAGCCGGTCGCGGATTTGCCGGGCGTCCGCCACGGAGACGAACGGATCGCCGGGCCGCCGGGGGGCCTCCCGCGTGGCGATCTCGAGCCCCGCGGCCCGGTTCACCGCCGCCACCACCTCGCGCACCGAGAAGCCGCGGCCGTAGCCGCAGTTCAGCGTCACGCTTGGGCCGCCGGCCCCGAGATAGTCGAGCGCCGCCACATGCGCGGCCGCGAGGTCGGCGACGTGGATGTAGTCCCGGACGCCGGTGCCGTCCGGCGTCGGCAGATCGGTCCCCAGAATGTCCAGCCCCGCCCGAAGGCCAAGCGCGGCGCGGGTCGCGAGCGTGATCAGGTTGCTGGCGCCCGCGGCGCGCTGGCCCGTGCGCATCGCGGGGTCGGCGCCCGCCACGTTGAAGTAGCGCAGCACGACGTAGGACAGCCCGTGCGCGGCCGCGGCGTCGCGCAGGATCCATTCCGACATGAGCTTCGAGGTTCCGTAGGGCGAAGCCGGGGCGACCGGCGCATCCTCCGGCGTCGGCGTCGGCGGCAGAAGGCCGTAGACGGCGGCGGTCGACGAGAAGATGAAGCGCGTCACGCCGGCCGCGACCACCGCCGACAGCAGGCTGCGGGTCTTGCCCGTGTTGGCGAGGTAGGTTCCGAGCGGGTCCCGGACCGAGTCCGGCACCACGATCTTCGCGGCGAAATGGGCGACCGCGGTCACGCCGTGCTGGGCGATGGTCCGCAGCACGAGCGTCTCGTCGCCGACGTCGCCCACCACGAGGGGCACGTCCTCGGGCAGCGCCTCGCGCGCGCCGGTCGAGAGATCGTCCAGCACGACGACGCTCCGGCCCTGCTCGCGCATCGCGAGCACCATGTGCGCGCCGATGTACCCTGCGCCGCCGGTGATCAGCACCGTCATGAGACGACCCTTTTGCGTTCGGAACGCGTTTCCCGACTGAAGCTTACACGAAGAACCCTTTGCGTTTGGTTGCAGGGCGCCCTTGCTCCAGACCGCCCCCGCTCAGGCCTCGCCGCGCATCAGCTTGCCGCCGTAGGTCTGCGGATCGATCACGCCCTCCCGTTCGGCGCGGGCGCGGTCGTCGTCCGAGATCACGTCCTGCACCATGTCGAGCCGCTTCCAGACCGCGAGCGGCGTCGGCCGATCCGGACGCGGCACATAGCGCGACTGCGCCTTGCGCTCGTAGGTGTGGACGTAGCGCGGGCAGTTCACCCACGCCTTGGTCACCTCGATCCGCACCACGTATTTCGCTTCGGTCCAGCCCGCCATCAGCGGGTCGTCCCGCAGCACGCGCGCGACGCCCTGCACGCGCAGGCGATGCGGGGTCTCAAAGTCCATGAACAGCAAGCCGACCTTGCCCTGGCCCTCGATGTTGCCCATCGACAGGAACATGCCGTTGCCGTCGAAGCCGGGAAACGCCAGCGTGCGGCCGTCGAGCGCCCGCACCAGGCCGACCGGGCCGCCCTTGTAGGACACCGTCGGCATGCCGTCTGGATCGACGGTCGACAGGAAGAAGAAGTCGCGCTGCTCGATGAAGGCGCGTTCGTCGTCGGCGAGTTCGTCATGCGCGTGCTTCTCGTCGAGCAGCTTCGCGAGCTTGCCGGAGCCGAACTCCTCCTGCAGGCGGCGATGGTCGTCGAAGTAAAGCGAGGCCATGGGCGTTCTCCCGGATGTCTTTTCGTGGGCCGGCGCGACGGGCCGGCGGCCGGATCATGCCTCCGACCGCGCCCGCGGCCTATCCTCCATGAGGCATGGATGGCGTCTTCACATCGACGCCCCAACGCCACATCTTTCCGTGACGCGACCGCGGCGGACGAAACCGGACCGCCGCGCCGCCACGGAGAACGGGCATGGCCGAGATTCACGACACGCGCCGCCTCTGGCCGAGGCCGCTCGGTGCCGCCGCGCTTCTCGCCGCCTGCGTCGGGCTCGCCGGCTGCGCGACCGATCCGGCGCAGCTCGCCGCGGAGGACACGGCGCGCTGCCGCGGCTACGGCATGAAGCCCGGCACCGAGGCTTTCGCGAATTGCCGCATGACGCTCGACGTCGAACGCCGCCGCGAGCGCAGCCGCCGTCTGGACGACCTCGAGCCGCGCTACGGCCGGTTCGGCCCCTATTACGGGGGCTGGTGAGGCGTCAGCGGTTCAGCAGGCCGCGGGCGATGGTCTCGTCGGTGACGAGATGGCGGAAAATGCGGCCCTTCAGCGCCGCCCGCACGCTCTCGGTCTTGAGGCGGCCTGACGCGACGCCGATGGTGCAGCGGGTGCGGAAGGTGTCGCCCGGCACGCCGACCCGGCGCCGGTTGACGTCGCAGTCGACGAAGGCTCCCTCGGCGTCGAAGAACAGGCCGGCGAAGGAGCCGACCGCGCCAGCCGCGCGGGCGTCCCGTAGTTCGTCCTCCGAAATCAGCTTCTGCGCCACCAGGAAGCTCTCAAGAGTCGCCTCAGTCACGCCGGACATAGCGACGTCGGCGGCGTTCGCGAGATCGAGAGCGGTCCGCACCGTGCGCTGCGCCACCAGCACGTCGCGGTCCGCGATCGTGTCGGCGAGGTAGGGCGCGGGGAGGAAATAGCCCTCGCCGCCGGTGCGCTCGGCGACGCGGTGCACCACCTCGAACGGATTCGACGCCGCCTTGCGGGTGAGCGAGCCCATCACCGAGACGAAGCGCGCCCTGGGCGCCCGCGGCCCGCGATAGGCCTGGGCGACGGCGGCCATGGTGGTGCCCCAGGACAGCGCGAACACGCCGTCCGGCTTGGCGGCCACCGCGCGGGCGAGGGTTTCGGCGGCGGCGATCGCGACGAAGCGCTTGTCGATCTCCGACTCGCCGCGCTCCTCCTGGCCCGAGGCGGGCGTCACGCTGCAGGCGTCGAGCCCGAAGGCGCAGCACAGCTCGTTCTCGAGCGCGATCATCTCGACCGACGGATGCACGATGCGGACGTGGACGACGCCTTCGGCGCGCGCGGCGGCGATGAGGCGGTTCACTTTCACCCGCGACAGGCCGAGCCGGTCGGCGATCTCGCTCTGGTTCATCTCGCCGACGAAGTAGAGCCACGCCGCGCGCACCATCGCCTCGGCGTCGCCCGGAGGCGCGGCCGGCGCATGGTCGGCCGGCGGCCCCGCCAGGGTCGTTTCCATCGTCGGTCTCCGTGGACGGCGGCTGGCATACAAGACCGTCCGCCGGCCGCGAAGATGACGACCGCGCTTCGCCGCGGCAAGCGGCGGCGAATGGGCAAAAAGGCGAAGCGCCGGGAGAGTGGCCGTCAGCGCGCGGCGACGATCGACAGCGCGGACAGGAAGCCCGCGAGGTCGTCGGTGACGTGGTCCACATGGGGCGCGCCGGTGAAATCCTCCGGCGAGGTCGCGCGCTCCAGCGCGTCCGGCTCGCCGTCGCGAGGCGCGATGAGCACCGTGCGCATGCCGAGCGCGTGCGGCACCACGAGGTTTTTCGACAGATCCTCGAACATCGCCGCCCGTTCCGGCGCGATGCCGTGCAGCTTCAAGAATCCGTCATAGGCTTGCTGCGCCGGCTTCGGCACGTAGTTCGAGGCGGCGATGTCGTAGACGTCCTCGAACAGGTCGAGCACGCCGAGCCGGCCCGCGACGCTTTCCGCGTGCCGGCGGGAGCCGTTCGTCAGCACGAAGCGGCGTCCGGGCAGCCGCGCGATCGCCGCCGCGAGGTCGGGCGCGGGCTCCAGCACCGAATGGTCGATGTCGTGCACGAAGGCGAGGAAGTTCGCGGGGTCGAGGCCGTCCTCGGCCATCAGGCCGCGCAGCGTCGTGCCGTGGGTGCGGTAGTAGTACTTCTGCAGCGCGCGCGCCGAGATCCCGTCGATGCCGTAGCGGTGGGCGATGTATGAGGTGATGCGGTCGTCGATCTGGTCGAACAGCCGCGACGAGGCGGGGTAGAGCGTGTTGTCGAGGTCGAAGACCCAGGTGTCGACATGGTCGAAGCCCTTCGCCTGCGCCTCGATGGCGTGCTGCGCCAGACGGGCGACGGATGCGGGCTTGGGCATGTCGTTCATGTGCGCCTGCTGCTTCGGGCGGCCAGTCGCCGGACGCGACGTCGAGCGACCGAGACTGCCACAGCTTTCATGAACGACCCATGATCGTCCGGCCTTGCGGCGTTTCGATGTCGGGAGCGGGGCCTAAAGCGCCTGAGCGTAGTCCGAGGCCCGCGACAGCGCGTAGGAAACCGGCGACGGCGCGCCGGTAAGCGCGAGCAGCGCGAACGACAGCACGATCCAGCCGATCGCGACGAGCCGCGGCCCCTGGCTGACATAGACCACCGCGACCAGCAGGTTGATCACGGCCAGCAGGTGGCGCGGCACGCCCGACCACAGCGACGGCAGCAGGTAGAAGATCAGCCCCATCACCGTCATGGCGACGGCGAATTCGCCCAGCCCGCGGCGGGCGGGGCCCGGCGGTGGCTTCTTCTCCGGCCTGCGGCGGAACTGGACGACGTTCTCGCTCACCGGGTGATGAGCGTTCCGGCGCCGCCGTCGGTCAGCAGTTCGATCAGCACCGCGTGCGGCGTCTTGCCGTCCAGGATGACCACGCCCTCGACGCCCTTCTCGACGGCGTAGATGCAGGTCTCGACCTTCGGGATCATGCCGCCCGAGATGGTGCCGTCGGCGATCAGGCGTCGCGCCTCCTCGATCGAGAGCTGCTCGATCAGCTTGCCGGACTTGTCGAGCACGCCGGGCACGTCGGTCAGCAGCAGCAGGCGCTTTGCGTCGACCGAGCCCGCGATCGCGCCGGCGAAGGTGTCGGCGTTTACGTTGTAGGTCGCGGCGCCGTCGGCGCCCGCGGCGACCGGCGCGACCACCGGGATGAGGTCGGAGTTGAGCACCCAGTCGAGCACGGTGCGGTCGACGCGGTCCGGCTCGCCCACGAAGCCGAGATCGACGGTCTGCTCGAGGCGGGTCTCGGGGTCGATGATGGTGCGGGTCGCCTTGCGCGCCGACACCATGCCGCCGTCCTTGCCGGACAGGCCGATGGCGCGGCCGCCCTCGGCGTTGATCGAGGCGACGATGTTCTTGTTGATCAGGCCGGCGAGGATCATCTCGACCACCTCGACGGTGGCCTGATCGGTGACGCGCAGGCCGGCCTTGAACTCGCTCTTGATGCCGAGGCGATCGAGCATCTTGCCGATCTGCGGCCCGCCGCCGTGCACGACGATCGGGTTGATGCCGACTTCCTTGAGGATCGCCACGTCCTGCGCGAACCAGCGCGAGGCCTCGGCGTCGCCCATGGCGTGGCCGCCATATTTCACAACGACCGTCGCCGCGTCGTAGCGCTGCATGTAGGGCAGCGCCTCGACGAGGATGCGGGCGGTGTCGTGGGGAGCGCCGGGAACAGTCATGGAAGCGGCCTCGCGAACGCAGGATCGGGCCGGCGCGTTCTAGACGCTTCGATGTGACGGCTCAATGACCGATCGCGCGCCGCCGCGCTCAGGCGGCCTGCGCCCTGTCCGACGCGCCGCGCCATTCGCCCTTCAGCAGCCAGCCGACGATCTCCGGCAGCGTGCGGCGCGGCGGAATGGCCATGATCTCGTCGATCGTCCGCTCGGCCTTCTCGGAGAGCTGGGTGAAGGCGGCGTCCTCGTCGGACGACGGCGCCGAGCGGCGGATCGACTGGAAGTAGGCCGTCACGCCTTCGCGGTCGAGGCCCTGGACGAGGTAGAACAGCAGGCTGACATGGAAGCTGACCGGAAGCGGATCGAGCACCACGCTCGAGCCCCGCAGGGCGAGCGCCTCGCCGGAGTCGACCGGGTTGCGCGCGCCGTAGGTCACGAGCCAGCGGAGGTTGGGCAGATTGGCCGGTTTGGTCTGGTCGCCGAGCGTCTCCGTGCGGCGGCGCTCGGTCGCGCTCAAGGACTTGACGCCTTCCAGAAACGCTTTGTAGGTCGGGTAGCGAAGCCGCCTGCTCGGCGGCCAGAGCTGCGTCTGCGGGCTGAAGGCGAAGGCCGAGAACGTGCGCTCCGGCATCGCCTGCGCGAGCGCGCGGCTGACCGCGAGCGAACCGAATCCGCCCTTGCTGTAGCCGAGGCAGCAGACCGACTGGAAGTCGTTGTCGGTGATGAAGTCGCGCAGCGCGCGGGTCAGGGCGAGGGTGCGGACGGCGTAATAGGCGTCGCGGCGATCGGACAGATCGAGGGTGGTCGCCCCGAAATCCTGCCCGCCCATCTCGAACTTCCGCTTGGCGGAGAACACGATGACCAGAGCGCGCGTGCGGGGCCCGGGCCGCAGCGACCAGCGCAAGTCGGCGTCGATCCGCTCAAGCGCTGAGGCGTCGACGCTCCCTGGCTCGTGAGACTCTGGCGCTTCCTGAGGGTCCGGAACATTCCCGGCGCCGTGACCAAGTAGCGTCAACCAACCACTCTCCGTTGTCTCGCGTCGCACGATAACATGCTGCGATGCGATATCACAGCGGGGTGAGTCGAGGCGAGAGCGCTTCGACCGTCGGATGGGCGCGTCGTCCCCGCAGTCCGTGAAGGCCTGGGCTAAGGACGGTCGTGGTCGTGCGCGCCCCGGATCACCCAGCGCGCCATGTCCATGAACGGCGGACGATCCGGCGCGGCTTCGGTTTCGCGCAGGATGTCGTCGTCCTCCTCGGTCAGGTTGACGAAGGCGACGTCCTCGTCGGCGTCCGCCGCCTTGCGGAAGCGGCGCAGCATGTCCTGCCGCCCTGCGCGGTCGAGCCCCTGCGCCATGTAGAACAGCAGCGAGCCGTGGTAGCTGATCGGCAGCGGGTCGAGCACGACGCTCGAACCGCGCAGGCTCTTGGCTTCCGCCGCGTCGACGTCGTTGAGCGTTCCGTAGGACACGAACCATCTGAGGTTCGGCAGGTCGACCGGCCGACTCTGGTCCGCATAGCGCCGAACGCGCCGGCGTTCCGTCATGTCGAGTTCGCCGAGCCTGTCGAGAAAGCGGTGATAGGTCGGGTAGCGCAGCGCCGCGTTCTGCGGCCACAGTCGCGTCTGCGGGCTGAAGGCCATGGCCGAGAACGTCCGGTCCGGCATCTGCTCCGCCAGCAGGCGGGACGTCATGAGCGCGCCGAAGCCGCCCTTGCTGCCGCCAATGCAGCAGACTGTGCGGAAGTCGTTGTCTTCGATGAACGCGCTCAGTCCGCGCCGCAGCGCAAGCACGCGGACGAGGTAGTACTCATTGCGGCTGTCGGCGAGATCGAGCGTGGTCGCGCCGAAGTCGAGCCCTCCGAGCTGAAACTTCAGCCGGGCGGAAAATACGATCACGAGCGTGGGCCGGCGTGGGCCGGGACGCAAAGACCGGCGGATGCGGCCGGCGATGTGGGCGAGGCCCTCGGGGTTCACCTCGTCCGGGGCGTAGGCTCTCGCGTCTCCGTCGACGTCCTCAACGTTCGCGCTCATCGACCTCCGCACGCCCCTTTCGATCGGGCTCGGCCGTTCGCACCCTTCGGAGGGAGGCTTACAGCTAAGGCCGCGTGGCGTCGACGGATCACGTCGCCGCTCTGGCCGAGGCCTCTTCGGCCGGAACGCCGGCGCGCCGGCTGAGCTCCCGCAGCTCCTCGATCAGGCGCTTCTGGCGCCAGGCTTCGAAGGCGGGGGCGGGAAGGGCGGGGGAGAACAGGTAGCCCTGGCCGTAGGTGCAGCCGTGGCTCGCCACCAGCGCGCGCTGGTCCTCGGTCTCGACGCCTTCCGCCACCGTCTCGACTCCGAGGCTCGCGGCGAGGCCGAGCACGGCCGCGACCACCACCTGCGCGTTCCGCTTCTCGATCGCGTCGCGCACGAAGGCGCGGTCGATCTTGAGCACGTCGAACGGCAGCGCGGTCAGCGAGGCGAGGTTCGAGTAACCGGTGCCGAAATCGTCGATCGCGATCCGGACGCCCGCCGCCCTGAGCGGCGCGAGCTCGCGCGCGGCGTGCAGGCTGTCGGACATCGCGACGCTCTCGGTGATCTCGAGCTCGATCAGGGCGGGGTCGCACCCCACGCCGCGCACCAGCGCGAGCGTCTGCTCCGCGAAGCGCGGGTTGCGGAACTGCAGCGCCGACACGTTGACGGCGACGCGCATGTCGAGCCCGAGCTCCCGCCACGCCGCGGCCTGCCGGCTCGCCTGTTCGATGACGAAGCGGCCGAGGCTCTCCATCAGGCCGCATTCCTCGGCGACGGGCACGAACTTGTCCGGCGGCACCAGACCGCGGGTCGGATGGCGCCAGCGCACCAGCGCCTCGGCCCCCACGACGCGGCCGCCGCGCAGCTCGATCTGCGGCTGGTAGTGCAGCTCCAGCTCGCCGTTCGAGATCGCCCGGGCCAGCTCCTGCTCGATCCTCAGTCGTCCGTAGGCGTCGTCGGTGAGGGCGAGGCCGGCGCGACGGACCGTCTGCGGGCCGCCCGCGAGGGCGCTCGCGAGCGCGGTCGAGGCGCTGCGCATGAGCTCGCGCGCCTCGTCGCCGTTCGCGGGCGCGAAGGCCACGCCGACCGCCAGCCCGAGCGTGAACTGGTGATCGTCGACCGTCAGCGGCGTTTCGAACGCCGCGAGCGCGCGCATGGCCAGTTCGTCGCCGGCTTCCGGAGCCGCGCGTTCGACGAGGAGGGCGAACTCGGCCTCGCCGGTGCGCGCCAGCACGGCCGCACGGTCGCCCCACAGCGCCTTGCTCGGAGGCCCGTTGCGGCCCCAGGCGGCCAGAACCTCGCGTAGTCGCTCCGCGACGCCCAGCACCGCGGCGTCGGCGGCCGTCTGGCCGAGGCCCGCGCCGACCCGGTCGATCCCGAACACGCCGATCTTCAGCAGCGCCGCCGTCTCGCCGATCTGCAGCCCTGTCGCGATGCGCTCCCGCAGCGCCTCGCGGTTCGGCAGCCGCGTCAGCGTGTCGGCGAAGGTGAGGCGGCGGACGACGTCGTTGGTGGCCAGCAACTGCCGCGTCACGGCGAGATGCGCCCGGGCGAGCGCGCCGATCTCGTCGGCGCGATCCGCGGCGGCCGTCAGATCGGCGTCCGAGGCGCCCATGCAGGTGACGGCGCGCGCGAGCTGGCGCAGCGGCCGTGTCGTGCGGTTGAACAGCAGCACGACGGCCGGCATCGTCAGGATGAGAAAGCCGAGGGTCCCGATCATGCCGGCGGCGACGATGCGCGCGACTTCCTGGCCGGCGTGCGCTAGCGAGACGCCGACCCGGAGCTCGGCGCGCGAACCATCGGGCAGGTCGACCGGCTGCGCGAGCCGGACCATGTCGTCGTCGCGGGTGATCGCGGCGACCGCGCCGTCCGTGGGTGTCGTCGCGGTTCGATCCTGCAGGGTGGCGTAGGCCGCGCCGTGCTCGCCGCGCAGGGCGGTCAGGGCCGCGTCCGGCGCGTCGCCGCGCGCGATCGCGTTCTGGAAGGCGAGCGAGGCGACGATCGCCGCGCGCTCGGCCCGCTCCTGCCCGGAGGCGCGCACGTCATAGGCCGAGGTCGCGATCAGGACGCCCGCGAGGCCGAGCGCGAACACGCCGATCAGCGCCGCGAAGCGCACGGTCAGGCCGGCGCGCCAGCCCTCGGCGCGCGAACCGGCCGGCTCGGACGCCGCTGGGGTGGGTTCGCTCGCCATCGCCGAGACATAACGCGGCGATGGTCAAGGAAGGGTTAGCGCGACGCGCCGGACGGGCGGCCCGCGTCGCGCTCCACCTGCTCGGAGCAGGACTGGAACGCCTCGCCTGCGTTCTCCTCCTGCGCCGCCACGATCTCCTCGCGGCTGAGCTTCGCCAGGCGCTCGATGTCGGCCGGCGACATGGAGTCGGCCAGCGTCTCGCCATAGCAGCGGCAGAAGCGGGCGATCGCCTCGGGCTTCAGCGAGACGTTCTCCGGCGCGCCGGTCTGGGCGGTGACGCAGGCGTCGTTGGCGGCGCGTATGAAGGCCGCGCGCGCCTCGCCGGAGAGGCCCGGCCGGGCGCCGGGGGTGGTCGCGCGGTCGAAATACGACCAGCCGAACATCACGACCGCCACGGCGGCGAGCGCGGCGAGGGAAAGCGTCAGCGTTCTCGGCAAGCGACGGCCTCTTTCGAGGGGCTGAAACGACGGAAGCCCCGACCGCGCGGTCGAGGCTTCCGGAGTAGTGTGGACCGGCGGTGCGCCGATCAGTTCTTGGACGAGATGCCGAAGTTCGCGAACTTCTTGTTGAAGCGCGAGAGGCGGCCGCCGCGGTCGGTGAGCTGGGTCGAGCCGCCCGTCCACGCCGGATGCGTCTTCGGGTCGATGTCGAGCTGCAGCGAGTCGCCTTCCTTGCCGTAGGTCGACTTGGTCAGGTACTCGGTGCCGTCGGTCATGACGACCTTGATCGTGTGGTAGTCCGGATGGATGTCGGTCTTCATGGCGAGGCCTATCGTCTTCGGCTGACGCTCGGCCGGAAGGCGGCGTCTAACGGTCTGAATTCGCGTGAGGGCGCAGCCTATAACCCAAAGCGCTGGCCGGAACAACAGGGCCGTGCGGTTGGGCCGCGGAGGTCGGGGTTGTCGGATGCGCGCTCCGCGCGGCATAAAGCGCGCGCATGACGATTAGAACAACAACAAAGATGCCCAGCGATGGCCCGCCGCCGATCCACTGAGCGGGAGGGGGATCGGAGTTCGCGTTCGCTCCGCCCGCTCGCAGCGCTCCGCCCGTTCGCGCTCCGCCACAAGGGCCGCATGCTCGGCGCCTTCGTGGCGCTGGTCGCGTCCGCCGCGGCGACGCTCGCGATTCCCGTCGCGGTGCGCCGGGTGATCGACTTCGGCTTCTCGGCCGAGCATCCCGGCATGGTCGACTGGTATTTCGGGACCATGCTCGCGGTCGTCGCCGTGCTCGCGGTCGCGAGCGCCGCCCGCTACTGGTTCGTGACCACGCTCGGCGAGCGGGTCGTCGCCGACCTGCGCGACGCGGTGTTCACACGGCTCACCACGCTGTCGGCCGAGTTCTACGACAGCGCCCGTTCGGGCGAGCTGGTCTCGCGACTCACCGCCGACACGACCCAGATCAAGGCGATGTTCGGCGCGACGGCGAGCCAGGCGCTGCGCAACTTGTTCCTGTTCCTCGGCGCCGCGGCGATGATGGCGGTGACGAGCCCCAAGCTCTCCGCGATGGTGCTGCTCGCGATCCCCGTGATCGTGCTGCCGCTGGTCGGCTTCGGCCGCTCGGTGCGCCGCCGTTCGCGAGCGGCCCAGGACACGCTGGCGGAAGCCTCGGCGCTCGCCGGCGAGACCATCGGCGCGATGCGCAGCGTCCAGGCCGTCAACGCCGAGGCGCGGGTGGCCGGCCGCTTCCGCGCCGCGGTCGAGGACGCCTACGCCGCCGCCGAGCGCTCGATCGGCGCGCGCGCGGTTCTGACCGCGATCGCGATCTTCCTGATCTTCGCGAGCGTGGTCGCGGTGCTGTGGTACGGCGCGACCGGGGTGCTTGCGGGAACGATGACGCCGGGCACGCTCGGCCAGTTCGTGCTCTACGCCGTGTTCGCGGCGGGCGCGATCGGCGAGCTGTCCAACGTCTGGGGCGAGCTGTCCCAGGCCTCAGGCTCGGCCGAGCGTCTGAACGAGCTTCTGGAGGTCCGGCCCGGCGTGACCGACCCAGCCTCGCCCGTGCGGTTGCCCGAGCCGCCGCGCGGCGAACTGGCCTTCGAGAGCGTCGGCTTCGCCTATCCCGGCGCGCCGGAGCGGGCGGTGCTGCGGGACGTGTCGTTCCGGGTGCGGCCCGGCGAGACGGTGGCGATCGTCGGCCCCTCCGGCGCCGGCAAGAGCACGCTGATCAACCTCGCGCTGCGCTTCTACGATCCGACCGCGGGCCGGGTGACGCTCGACGGCGTCGACATCCGCGCCGCGACGCTCGAGGATGTGCGGGCGCGGCTCGCCTTGGTGCCGCAGGACCCGGTGGTGTTCGCCGCGACCGCGCGCGAGAACGTCCGCCTCGGCCGACAGGCCGCGACCGACGACGAGGTCGAGGCGGCGGCGCGCGAGGCCGGCGCGCACGCCTTCATCGCCGCGCTGCCGCAGGGCTACGACACGCTGCTCGGCGAACGCGGGGTCACGCTGTCGGGCGGCCAGCGGCAGCGCATCGCGCTCGCCCGCGCGCTGCTGCGCGACGCCCCCGTGCTGCTGCTCGACGAGGCGACATCCGCGCTCGACGCCGAGAGCGAGACGCTGGTTCAGCAGGCGCTCGCCGTGCGCGGCGCGCGCCGCGCCACCCTCGTCATCGCGCATCGCCTCGCGACCGTGCTCGCAGCCGACCGCATCGTGGTGATCGAGGACGGCGCGGTCGTGGAGGAGGGGACCCATGCGGAGCTCGTCGCCCGCCGCGGCCTCTACGCCCGGCTCGCCGAACTGCAGTTCGGCCGCGTCGACGAGGCGCTGCGCGTCGCGGCGGGCTGAGGCGTGACGCCCGACCTCGTCCTGACCGACGCGGCCGGCGCGGAGGACCGCGACGCCATCCTGCGCGAGCTGATCGCCTTCAACGACGCGACGGTCGGTCCTTCGGGCGCCCGGCCGCTCGCCGTGCTGCTGCGCGACCCCGAGACCGCCGGGACGGTCGGGGGCCTGTGGGGCCGCACGAGCTTCGACTGGCTCTATGTGGAGCTGCTGGTGGTGCCGGAGCGCTTGCGAGGCGCTGGCTTCGGGCGCGCCCTTCTCGACCGCGCCGAGCGGGAGGCTCGCGCCCGCGGCTGCGCCGGGATCTGGCTCGACACCTTCGATTTCCAGGCGCGCGGCTTCTACGAGAAGCTCGGCTTCGAGGTCTTCGGCTCCATCTCCGGCCACCCCCGCGGCCGCGAACGGTTCTTCCTCCGCAAGACGTTCTGACGGCTTCCGGCCGGGGCGGGACGCAGGACCCCGGAGAGCCCGCGTCCCGCGGTCGGGGCGCCCCGCCGTTCAGAACCGGAGCTGGGTCGTCAGGTAGAAGGTGCGGCCCTGGCCGGCCCCGGTCGTGCTGAGGAACGGCGTGTATTGCTTGTCGAACAGGTTCGACACCTTTCCGCTCACGGTCAGGTTCTCGGAGTGGGCGTAGCTGGCGTAGACGTCGACCAGGCGGTACGGATCGCCGCCCCTGGCCGCCGTGGCTCCGGCGCTGCCGGCGTTCGCGACCAATCCCTCCGAAACGTAGCTGTAGCGTCCGCCGACCGTCAGCTTCCGTTCGAGGAAGCGGGCTCCGCCCTCAAGGGTGAGGACGTCGTCCGGCATGTACTGGCTCGCGCCCAGTCCGGGCATCTGGCTGGGAAGGTCGGACGACATGTGCGTGTAGCCGACGCTGGCGAAGGCCACGCCGATGTCGTACCGCGCCTCCAGTTCAAAGCCCTTGACCTTAGTGGTTCCGTCGACGTTGACGAACTGGAAGCCGCGCTCCGAGGCGTTGAAGTACGCAGCGATGTAGTTCTTGACGTTCTTGACGAAGTAGTTCGCGCGCGCGGTGAAGACGTCGTCGGCGCGGAACACGCCGCCACGGTTGAGGTTGGCGCCGAACTCCCAGCCTTGCGAGGTTTCGGAATCGAGGTCTGGGTTCGGCACGTAGACGCCTGACACGGAGCCTGGGTGGCTGCCGCCCAGCATCGTCTCCTGCGTGGTCGGGGCGCGCATGGACCGCCCCCAGGTCACATAGGGCTGCAGCCACGGCGTGACGTTGACCGCGAGCGTGATCTTGGGGTCGAAACTGCCCTCCGACTTGTCGACGTTGAACGAGCCATACGTGTCGTTCGGCGTTCCGCTGCCCTCGAGCGAGTAAAAGCCGTATCTCAGGCCGCCCGTGAGGTCGAACATGCCGTAGCGGAACGTCGTCTCGGTGAATGCGCCGCCCGTGGAGCTCTTACCGTCGGCGGGATTGACGCCGCCATCCTCGGACGTCACCTGGTCGTGGAAATACTCGACGCCGTTGGCGGTCCGGACGCCGACGTCGCCGAGATCGAACAGCGAGACGTTCGAGAAATTGAAGCCGATCCCCTCATCCTCGATCTTGCGGCCGACAGCGCTCCCCGTCCCGCCCGTGTAGTGCATCTTCAGGTTGTTGTAGAAGATGCTGCTGGTCAGGTCGATCAGGGGGCTGTCCGGATTGTACCGGTATTTTACGGACAAGGTGTTGTTCTTGACGGTCTGGTCGTAGGAGTTGGCGAAGAAGTCGTTGTCGTAGAAGACGCCGCCGAGAGAGAGCTCCTGATCGTCGCCGATCCGGACCTTCGCCTTGACAAGGCCCGAGAGCAGGTCCTGCGACGTGCCGGCGACCTTCTCGCCGTCGCCGTCCTTGTAGTCGTCGGACTGCCGGCGGCTGATCGCGCCGGCGAAGTCGACCCTGTCGGTGCGGACGCCGGCGGCGGCCATCTCCGAGAAGTCGACGCCGTTGCTGCCCCAGCTCAGCCTGCCGAGTCCGCCATAGGCCTTGCCGGGCAGGAGGATGTCGTCGACGTCGAGCGTGCGGAAGTTCACCGAGCCCGCGAGCGCGCCGCCGCCCGTCGTTGTCACCTCGCCGCGCATGATGTCGATCCCGGCCAGAAGGTTCGGGTCGACATAGGTGAAGCCCGCAGCCTCGTGTCCCGTGAACCGGAAACTCTGGCGGACGCCGTCGATCATCATGTTCACGCGCCCCGAACCCTCGAAGCCGCGGATGTTGACCGCCACCCCCGGCTGCTGGGCGTTCTGCCGTGTGAACACGCCCGGCGTCGCGCGAAGGACGTCGTCGATCTTGTTGCGGCCGTAGGTCTGAACGGCCGTGGCGTCGATCGTGGTGGCGTTGGCCGCAGCGCCCCCGCTGCTTCCGATGACGGAGAGCGGTTCGAGCGGCGTGGCCTCCTCTTGCGCGACCTGGGCGCTGGCCGAACCGGAGGCGGTCAGAAGCGTCGCGACGGCGGATCCCGCCATCAACGCAAGAAGACGTCTGTGCATGAGTGTCGCCTTGGCTCTTCGGCAAGCAAAAGTTGTGTATTTTGCTTCGCCATAAGTCTTTGAGAGGCGATAAATTTGAATATTTAGCAAATCATGAGCAATGATTTTAAGTAGTTTTGTATTTTTAGGAATTAAAAATGTGCTTTATAAGCCACAATTAACTTGGAAGTTATCTAATTATAGTTGTAGGTGAGGATCTAATTTATAATTGAAGTAGTTCAACATCGACGGGAGCGGTGCCGGAGCGCGCGCCGGCTTCCGTCGTCAGGCTCGCGGTGTTCTCGGGGAACGCGGGAACGCGGGCATGCGGGTGTCGACGCGTTTCTAATCTGCCGCGTCGTCCGGGGGGGGGGGGGGGGCTGCGGGAGCGGCGGCTCCGGGCGTCGCGACAAGGGAAGCGCGCTCGCAAAGGCTTGCCGGGCGCGGCCGGAGTGTGCGCCTGGGGAGGGCGGCGACGGTGGAGACGTCGGGAGCCCTCAGCGCTCCGTCAGCTTGAGCTCGATGCGGCGGTTCCGGCGGTAGGCGTCTTCGGTCGTGGCCGTGTCGAGCGGCTGGAACTCACCGAAGCCGGCGGCGAGCAGGCGCTGGGGCGGCACGCCCTTCGAGACGAGATATTCGACAACCGCGATCGCCCGCGCGGAGGACAGCAGCCAGTTCGAAGGATAGGCGCCCCGCGTCGGGCGGATGTCGGTGTGGCCGTCGACGCGCATCACCCAGTTGATGTCGCCGGGGATGTCCCGGTTCAGCTCGTTGAGCGCGGACGCGAGCTTGTCGAGCTCGGGCTTCGCCGCGTCGTTGAGCTGCGCCTGGCCGACGTCGAACAGCACCTCGGACTGGAACACGAACCGGTCGCCGACCACGCGCACGTCCGGCCGGTCGGCCAGGATCTGCCGCAGCCGTCCGAAGAAGTCGGAGCGGTAGCGCGCCAGCTCCTGCACGCGCTGCGCCAGCGCCACGTTCAGGCGCGAGCCGAGATCGGCGATCTTGGCCTGGCTTTCGCGGTCCCGGTTCTCGGAGGCGTTGAGCGCGTCTTCGAGCGCGGCGATCTGGCGGCGCAGCGCAGAGATCTGCTGGTTCAGCAGTTCGACCTGGCTGCGGGCGCGGGCGGAGAGGTCGCGCTCGCGCTCGAGCGAGCCCTGCAGCTCCGCGACCTGCCCGCCGGCGGCGTCCGCCCGGCTCGCGCCGGACTGCGCCTCGGCGCGGAGGCGGTCGCGCTCGCTCTCGGCGGCCTGCAGGCTCGCCATCAGCGAGGCGGCCTCGTCCTTCGACGCGCGCCCGGTGGAGCGCTCCAGCGCCAGCAGTTCGGTAAGCTCCGCGATCTGCGCGTTCAGCCGCTGCAGCGCGGTGTCCTTGCCCGACACTTCCCGGCCGAGCAGGAACTGCGCGACCATGAACACGGTCAGCAGGAAGATGATGACGAGCAGCAGCGTCGACAGCGCGTCGACGAAGCCCGGCCAGTAGTCGACCGGGCGGTAGCGCCGCCGCGCGCTCAGAGCCATGGCGAGGCTCCCGCCGTCACGGCTGCGCCCGCTCGCTTTCGCCGCGGGAGCGCTCCGTGAGCAGCTTCTCCAGCAGGTCGCGGATCGCCTCCTGCTGGTTGGACTGGGTCTCGACCCAGTCGCGGATCATCTGCTGTTCGGAGCGCATGTGCTTGACGAGGCCCTGAATGCCTTCGGCGAGGTGGGCGGTCGCCTGCGCCGCCGCCTTGCCGGAGCCGCCGCCGCCCTGCTCGGCCATGGTCTTGGCGAGCCGGTCGAGCGCGGCCGCGACCTCGCCGCGTCCGGCCTGGTCGACCACAGAGGGGGCGGGCGGGCCAAAGACGCCGTCGCGCGCGTCCGCGTCGGCCACAGCCACGGCGGCCGCAAGCCAGTCCTCGAGCTCGTTGTGGAAGCGATTCTGGGCCTGCCCAGCCTGGAGGTCGAGGAAGCCGAGGATCAGCGAGCCGGCGAGGCCGAACAGCGAGGCGGAGAACGAGGTGCCCATGCCGGCGAGCGGGCCGGCGAGGCCGTTCTTCAGCTCCTCGAACAGCACGCCGGTGTCCTGCGTGCCGCTTCCGCCGAGCGACGAGATCACGCCTGAGATCGAGCCGACGGTCTCCAGCAGGCCCCAGAAGGTGCCGAGCAGGCCGAGAAACACCAGCAGGCCGGTGAGGTAGCGCCCGATCTCGCGCGCCTCATCGAGGCGGGTCGCGATCGAATCGAGGATCGAGCGCATCAGGTTGGTGCCGATCGGCGCGTTGCCGACGCGGTCGCCGAGCAGGCTCGCCATGGGCGCGAGCAGCTTCGGCTGGTCGCGGAGCGCGAGGCCCGGCTCCGACATGCGGAATCCGTTGACCCAGCGCACCTCGGGGAACAGCCGGATCACCTGCCGGAATGCGAGCAGGATGCCGATGATCAGCACCGCGAAGATCAGGCCGTTGAGCCCGGCGTTCGCCAGAAACGCCTTCCCGATCTGGTCGTGCAGGATCAGGCCCACGAAGCCCGCGAGCGCGAGGAAGATCACCATGCGGAGCAGGAACACCCGCGGCGAGGACAGCTTGTAAGGGTCGAGTTCGGACAGGGACATCGACAGGCCGCCCGGCGGTTGCGCTTTGTTGCGCAACCATAGACCACGGTTCCCGACGCTCAAAAAGTGCGTAGGAACCACGGTGGGGCGATGTTTCAGCCCTTTACGAGCTTCAGAAGCTGGCCGTGGATCGCCTCGTTGCCGCAGACGACCGAACCGCGCGCGAGCATGGCGTCGCCGCCAGCCGCGTCGCTGACGAAGCCGCCCGCCTCGCGCACCAGCAGGATGCCGGCGGCGAGATCCCAGCTCTTCAGGTCGCGCTCCCAGAAGCCGTCGAGCCGGCCGGAGGCGACATAGGCGAGGTCGAGCGAGGCCGCGCCGAAGCGCCGGATGCCGGAGACGCGGCCCTGGACGCGGCCGAGCTCCTCGCGGAACAGGTCGTGGGCCGGGCGGCCGAGATGCGGCACGCCGCAGGCGATCACCGCGTCGACGATGTCGCGCCGCGCCGCGACCCGGAGACGGCGGTCGTTGAGATAGGCGCCGCCGCCGCGCTCGGCGGTGTAGAGCTCGTCGGTGATCGGGTTGAAGATCACGCCTGCGACGAGCTGGCCCGCGCGCTCCAGCCCGACCGAGATGGCGAACATCGGGATGCCGTGCAGGAAGTTCGTGGTGCCGTCGAGCGGATCGACGATCCAGCGGTGGTCCGGATCGGTGCCGGCGACCTCGCCGCGCTCCTCCATCACGAAGCCGTAGCCCGGCCGCACGCGGGAGAGCTCCGCGAACAGCGTCTCCTCGGCCTTGCGGTCGGCGGCGGTGACGAAGTCGCCCGGGCCCTTGGCCGAGACCTGAAGCTGCTCGACCTCGCCGAAGTCGCGACGCATGGCGCGGCCGGCCTTCATGACGGCCTGGACCATGACGTTGAGGACGGGCGAGCGGGCCATTGGAAAGTTCGCTTTCAGGGTCGGCGCCGCCCGGAGGGAGACGCGGGTAGGTCGGTCAAGCCGTCATCCCGGCCGGAGCGAAGCGGAGAGCCGGGATCGTGCGCGGGAAGAGCGCTCCAACCCGCCGAGGGGCCCGGCTCTGCGCGGCTCGCGCCGCCACGGCCGGGATGACGGCGCGGTCGGAAGGCTCCTCTCAGTCCGCGCGGCGGAGGTAGGTGACCTCGTTGGTGTCGACCACGATGCGCTCGCCGGACGCGATGAAGGGCGGCACCATCACGCGCAGGCCGTTCTCGAGCTTGGCCGGCTTATAGGAGGACGCGGCGGTCTGGCCCTTCACCACCGGATCGGCCTCGACGATCTCGAGCGTCACCTGATCCGGCAGCTTCACGCCGATCGGGCGCTCCTCGTGCATCTCCACGGTCACCGTCATGCCGTCCTGCAAAAAGGCAGCGCGCTCGCCGATGAAGTCGGTCGCAAGCGTGATCTGCTCGTAGGTGTCGGTGTCCATGAACACCAGGTCGTCGCCCTCGGCGTAGAGGAACTGGAAGTCCTTCTGCTCGAGGCGGACGCGCTCGACGGTCTCGTCGGCGCGGAAGCGCTCGTTGAGCTTGCGGCCGTCGATCAGGTTCTTCATCTCGACCTGGTTGAAGGCGCCGCCCTTGCCGGGCTTCACGGCGTTGGTCTTCACCGCGGCCCAGAGCCCGCCCTGGTGCTCGAGGACCATGCCGGGGGTGATCTGGTTTCCGTTGATCTTCATGGGTCGGTCTTTCGCGCGAAGGCCGGCGCTTCGCGGCGCGGCTTGAAAAAGGGTCGCGCTCGTTTGCCCCCGGCCGGGCGCGGCGTCAAGGTTTCGGGGCGGCCATCGTGCGCGCGCCGGCGGCTTCCGCCTCCGGGATCGGTCCGAACGGCGTGGCCCAGGATCGCGCCAGCGCCGCGGCCTCGGTCCGCTGGGCCTCGGGCAGGGTCTGCACGAAGCCTTCGAGCCAGGTGTCGACCAGCCCCTGATCGCTCGCGAGCCGGTGCCAGGCCGCGGCGCGCACGGGATCGCGCCCGACGCCGCGGCCATAGGCGTAGAGCCGGGCGAGCCGGTTCTGGCCGATGGCGTTGCCGCGGTCGGCTGCGCGGCGGAACAGGCGCGCGGCCTCCAGTTCGTTCTTCTCGACGTCGACGCCCCGGAACAGCGCGATCGCGTATTCGACCATCGCGGCGATCTGGTCCTGCGCCGCGGCCTTGGCGAGCCAGCTGGCCGCCGCCGCCGGATCGGCGGGGACGCCGCGGCCTTCCCTCAGCAGCACGGCGTAGGCGTATTGGGCGTCCGGTTCGCCGATCTCGGCGGCCTTCGCGAACGCCTTGGCCGCGGCCCGCGCGTCGCCGGCCTGCAGGCGCAGCAGGCCGAGATTGTAGAGGGCGGCCGGCTGGCCGAGCTCGCCGGCGCGCTCGAACTCCTCGATCGCGCGCGCGACGTTCTTTGGGACGCCGTCGCCGTTCACATGGATCAGGCCGAGCGCGAGCATCGCCTGCGGGTCGCCGAGATCGGCGGCGCGCTCGTACCAGGCCATCGCCTGGGGCATGTCGCGGCGCACGCCCTGGCCCTTGGCGTAGAGCTCGCCGAGCAGGGTCATGGCGGCGCTGTTGAGCCGGGCGCCCTCCGCGAGCTTCAGCGCCTGCGACCGGGCCTCGATGTAATGGCCGCGCTGATAGGCCCCGTAGGGGAGATCGGCGTTGGGGTCGACGGCCGCGGCCGCCTCGGGCCCGGGCGCCTTCGGCGGGGGCGGCGCGGCGTGGCGCGTGGGATCGCCGGCGCCGTCCGGCGTCAGGATCATCATGTCCTTGAAGCTCGGCACCGGCAGCTTCGGATCGCGCTCGTTCGGCCGCGTCTGCCCCTGCGCGCCGCCGCAGACGATGGCTGCCGCGGCCAGCGCTGCGGCCAGCCGCTTCACGGCGTCGGCGCCCGCGCGAGCGAGATCGCGGCGTGGGCGGCGGCGACGGCCGCGGCCGGGCCGGCCTCGTGGCGCCACACCGCGTCGCCCAGCCCGACGAACTCGACGCCGGTCGCGGCGAGCGCCGCGACGTCGTCGAGCGAACCGGCGAAGCCGACGCAGGGAGTTTCGAAGATCGGGACCCACCACGCGACGCGCTCCAGCGTCTGTTCCGCCGACCAGGCCGCGCCGTTCTCGGCCATGCCGAACAGCACGTAATCGGCGCCGCGCTCGCCGGCGGTCATGGCTTCGTCGCGCGAACGGGACACGGCGGCGCCGACGATCTTCTCGGGCTGGAAGCGCTCGACGGCCTCGGCGGTCGCGACCTCGCCGACCACATGTACGCCGTCCGCGCCGGACTTGCCCACGATGTCCTCGACGCCCTCTCCGGCGATCAGCGCGGCGGCGCCGGCGCCCTGCGCGGCCGCGATCAGCGGCTTCGCCCGCGCGATGCGGGCGCGGTCGTCGGCGGGGGCGAGCCGGATCGCGACGGCCGCGACGTCACCGGCCGCGAGCGCGGCCTCAAGGACCGGCAGGAAGGCCTCGGTCTCGGCGAGCTCCGGCGTCACGAGCATCAGGCGTGGGGCGGAAGCGTCGTCGGTCATCGGGCGTGGGCTCGCGGGAGAAGAGCGTGCGCTTGTGGCGCCGGGCTTTGGCGAAAACGGGGCGGCGGCCCGCCGTCCCGAAGCGCGGGGGCGGAACGCAAAACCGCCGCGCGACAGAAGCGGCGCGGCGGTTCCGGTCGTCGTCAGGGCCGGAGCGAAGCGCCCGGCCGATGGCGGATCACGCCGCCTTGTAGATGTCGATGATCTTGCCGAGCAGGTCGATCGCCTCGTCGCGCGGACGCTGGAAGGCGTTCCGGCCCATGATCGAGCCGAAGCCGCCGCCGGCCGCGATCTGGCTGATCTCCGAGAGGAGCGCGGCGGTGTCGTTCTTGGTCTCGCCGCCGGAGAAGATCACGATGCGGCGGCCGCCGAAGCAGCTCTTCACCACGTCCTGGATGCGCTCGGTGAGGGTCGAGACCGGGATCTTGGCCTTGTCGTAGGCCTTCTTCGCGGCGTCGAGCTCGAGGTGGTCGGTCGGCGGCTTCACCTTGATGATGTGCGCGCCGAGCAGCGCCGCGATGTGGGCGGCGTAGGCGATGACGTCCGCGGCCGTCTCGCCCTTCTTCGTCAGCGAACCGCCGCGGGCGTAGGACCACACGACCACGGCGAGGCCGACCGACTTCGCCTCCGCCGCGAGCTCGCGGATCTCCTCGAACTGGTCGTAGGCCGCGTCCGAGCCCGGATAGATCGTGAAGCCGATCGCCGAGCAGCCGAGGCGGACGGCGTCCGCGACCGAGGCGGTGACGGCCTGGTCGGCGTCCTCGTTGAGGCGCGACAGCGAGTTCGCGCTGTTCATCTTGAGGATGGTCGGGATCTGGCCGGCGAAGGTGTCGGCGCCCGCCTCCAGCATGCCGAGCGGGGCGGCGTAGGCGTTGAGGCCGGCGTCGATCGCGAGCTGGTAGTGGTAGTGGGGGTCATAGCCCGCCGGGTTCGGCGCGAAGGAGCGCGCCGGGCCGTGCTCGAAGCCCTGGTCGACGGGGAGGATCACCAGCTTGCCGGTGCCGGCGAGGCGCCCCGTCATCAGCAGGCGGTAGAGGTTGCCCTTGGTGCCGGGGTTGTCGCTCTCGTACCAGGACAGGATTTCCTTGACCCGCGGCGTGATGAGCGAGTGGGTCGCGGGGGCGATCTTGGTCTGAGCGTTCATAGGCCTCTCGAAGTTCGGTTCGCGGGTGGCGTTGATATAAGGCGAAACGCTCAGCTTGTCGCGCTGAGCGCGGCGACTCCCGGCAGCTCCTTGCCCTCGAGCCATTCGAGGAACGCGCCGCCGGCGGTCGAGACATAGGTGAACTCGCCGGCGACGCCAGCGTGGTTGAGCGCGGCGACAGTATCGCCTCCGCCCGCGACGGAGAGAAGACGTCCCTCGGCCGTCAGCGCCGCGGCCTTTTGCGCCACGGCGACCGTGCCCTCGTCGAAGGGCGTCAGCTCGAACGCGCCGAACGGGCCGTTCCACACCAGCGTCTTGGCCTGCTCCAGCACATTCGCGACGCCTTCGACGCCCGCCGGCCCGATGTCGAGGATCATCTCGTCGGCGGCGACGTCCGTGACCGGAGCGACGCGGTTCGCGGCGTTGGCCTTGAACTCCTTCGCCAGCCGTCCGTCGGCGGACAGCACGATGGCGCAGCCCGCGGCCTTGGCCTTGGCCTCGATCTCGCGCGCGGTGTCGAGCAGGTCGCGCTCGCACAGCGACTTGCCGACATCGATCCCCTGCGCCGCAAGGAAGGTGTTCGCCATGCCGCCGCCGATCACGAGGTGGTCGACCTTGGCCACGAGGTTGCCGAGCAGGTCGAGCTTGGTCGAGACCTTGGCGCCGCCGACGACCGCGACCACCGGGCGTTCGGGGTTGCCCAGCGCCTTCGACAGCGCGTCGAGCTCGGCCTGCATGGAGCGGCCCGCGTAGGCCGGCAGCAGCCGGGCGATCCCCTCGGTCGAGGCGTGGGCGCGGTGCGCGGCCGAGAAGGCGTCGTTGACGTAGATGTCGCCGAGCTTCGCGAGTTCGGCCGCGAAGGCCGGATCGTTCTTCTCCTCGCCGGCGTGGAAGCGCACGTTCTCCAGCAGCAGCACGTCGCCCGGCGTCATGCGCGCGACCGCCGCGGCCGCCGCCTCGCCGACGCAGTCCTCGGCGAAGCCCACGTCCTGGATCAGCGTCTTCTCAAGCGCCGCGACAACCGGCCGGAGCGACTGGCTCTCGTCGCGCTTGCCCTTCGGGCGGCCGAAATGGGCGAGCAGGATCGTCTTCGCGCCCTTCTGCGACAGCTCGGTCAGCGTCGGCCTGATGGCGCGGAGCCGGGTGTCGTCGGTGACGGTCCCTCCGTCCATCGGCACGTTCAGGTCCACACGCACCAGCACGCGCTTGCCGGCGACGTCCACGTCGTCGAGGGTCTTGAAGGCGGTCATTCAGATCACCCGAGTGAAGAGGCCTGGGTAGTCGGTCACGAGGCCGTCGGAATCGATCGAAAGGACGGCTTCGAAGCTGCGGTCCGCCGCTTGGTAGTGGAAGCGGCGGCCGGGCTCAAGGCAGGTGTAGATCTGCCCGTCGACCGCCGGAACGTAGCTATCGAAGGGCACGTAGACCATCCGCAGTTCTGCGGTCTCGCCCGGCGTCCACGCCCGGCGGCGGATCGGCAGCGTGTTGGTCAGCGGCGTGCCGGCGAGGTCGACGTCGAGGCAGCCGTCGAACTGGGGGAGGGGCTCGCCGACGCCGTTCGCCCAATGGCCGCGGCCGTCCGAGACGAGGTGCAGCCCGCGCCCGTCGACCGAGCCCAGGGCGAGTTCGCGCACGCGCCAGCCGGCGTCGCAGTCGATGCGGTAGTACACGCCGTAGGGCGCGCCGCCGCGCGCGCCGATCACGGCGCCGCGGAACACGACACGCCCGTCCTCGGGCGCGACGACCACGTGATCGAGGCCGTCGCCCTCGAGGCTGCGCCAGCGCGCCGTCAGCGGGCGCGCCGGCAGGAAGCTGTCCTCGGTCGCGGTCAGAGCAGCTTCGCGATCGCCACGGCCGTGTCCGACATGCGGGACGAGAAGCCCCACTCGTTGTCGTACCAGCTCAGGACGCGCACGAAGGTGCCCTCGAGCACCTTGGTCTGGTCGAGCGCGAAGCTCGACGAGTGCGGGTTGTGGTTGAAGTCGGAGGAGACCAGCGGCGCGTCGACCACGTCGAGGATGCCCTTGAGCTTGCCGGCGGCCGCGGCCTTCACCGCGTCGTTGACCTCCTGCACCGAGGTCGCGCGCTTGGCGACGAACTTGAAGTCGATCACCGACACGTTCGGGGTCGGCACGCGCACCGAGACGCCGTCGAGCTTGCCCTTCAGCTCCGGCAGCACGAGGCCGACGGCCTTGGCGGCGCCGGTCGAGGTCGGGATCATGCTGAGGGCCGCCGCGCGGGCGCGGTAGAGGTCCTTGTGCATGGTGTCGAGCGTCGGCTGGTCGCCCGTGTAGGAGTGGATCGTCGTCATGAAGCCGTGCTCGATGCCGATGGCGTCGTTCAGCACCTTGGCGACCGGGGCGAGGCAGTTGGTGGTGCACGACGCGTTCGAGACCACGATGTGGTCCTTCGTCAGCTTGTCGTCGTTGACGCCGAACACAACCGTCAGGTCGACGCCGTCGCCGGGGGCCGAGATGATGACGCGCTTGGCCCCCGCCTGGAGGTGGGCCGAAGCCTTCTCCTTCGAGGTGAAGATGCCGGTGCATTCGAGCGCGATGTCGACGCCGAGCTCGGCGTGCGGCAGCTCGGCCGGGTTGCGGATCGCGGTCGCCTTGATGTCGCCGTGGCCGGCGACGGAGATGACGTCGCCGTTGACGGTCACCTCGGCCGGGAAGCGGCCGTGGACCGAGTCGTAGCGCAGCAGGTGCGCGTTGGTCTCGACCGGCCCGAGGTCGTTGATCGCGACCACCTGAATGTCCTTGCGCCCGGACTCGACGATCGCCCGGAGCACCAGCCGTCCGATGCGCCCGAAGCCGTTGATCGCGACCTTCACCGCCATTTTCTCGTCTTCCCTCGCCTGTCGGCCCCGCTTGAGCGCGGAGCGTTCCGTTCATCGTCCCTTGCGCGTCCGCCGTCGGCCGTCACGGCTCGGCGGGCGCAAGGGCGCTCTATATGGGGCTTCTCGCGGAAAAAAGCGCCTGAGATTTGGTGAAGCCGCCCATTCACGCGGCTGAAGCCGCGAGACGGGTCGCGAGTTCGGTGACGCCGTCGACCGTGATCCCGAACTTGGCGTAGACCTCCTTGTAGGGGCCGCTCTCGCCGAAGCTCGACATGCCGACGAACCCGCCGTCCGAGCCGATGATCGCGTCCCAGCCCTGCCGGATGGCGGCCTCGATCGCGATCTTCACCGGAGCCGTGCCGATCACTTCGGCGCGATAGGAGCCGGGCTGGTCGAAGAACAGGTCGAGGCAGGGGGCCGAGACCACGCGGGTCGGCAGGCCCGCGGCGTCGAGTTTCGCCTTCGCCTCGATCGCGAGGCTGACCTCGGAGCCGGTCGCGAACAGGCTGACCTTGGCCGGGCCGTCCGCGGCGGCGAGCTCGTAGGCGCCCTTCGCCGAAAGGTTCTCGGCCGTCTCTTCAAGCCGGAGCTGCGGCAGGTTCTGGCGGGTGAGCGCCAGGACGCTCGGCCGCGTCTTGGACGAGACCGCGAGCTCCCAGGCCTCGGCGGTCTCGATCTGGTCGCAGGGGCGGAACACGTTGAGGTTCGGGATGGCGCGGAGCGAAGCCAGGTGCTCGACCGGCTGATGGGTCGGGCCGTCCTCGCCGACGCCGATGGAGTCGTGCGTGAACACCTGCACCACGCGCAGGCCCATCAGCGCCGCGAGCCGGAGCGACGGGCGGCAGTAGTCCGAGAACACAAGGAAGGTCGAGCCGACCGGCAGCAGTCCGCCGTGGATCGCGAGGCCGTTGATCGCGCCGGCCATGCCGTGTTCGCGGATGCCCCAGTGCATGAACGTGCCGCCGTACTCGCCGGGGCGGATGACGGTCATGTTCTTGGTGAGCGTGTTGTTGGAGGGCGTCAGGTCGGCCGAGCCCGAGACCAGCTCGGGCAGGGCGGTCGACACCACCTCGAGCGCGGCCTCGCCGGCCTTGCGGGTCGCAACCTCCTTCGGGGCGGCGTAGAGCTTGGCGCGGTAGGCCGTCATGATCGCGGCGAAGTCCGCCGGCAGGTCGCCGTGCAGGCGGCGCTCGTAGTCGTCGCGCACCGCGGGCTCGATCGCCTCGAACCGGCTCTCCCACTCCTTGCGCGCGGCGCGGCCGCGCAGGCCGGCCTCCGCCCAGGCGGAGCGCACGTCCTCGGGGATCTCGAACGGCGGGTAGTCCCAGCCCAGCGCCTTGCGGGCGCCCGCGATCTCTTCCGCGCCGAGCGGCGAGCCGTGCGCCTTCTCGGTGCCGGCCTTCTTCGGCGCGCCGAAGCCAATCACGGTCTTGCAGGCGATCAGCGTCGGCTTGTCGGCGTTCTCGGTCGCCTTCAGCGCGGCCTCGATCGCCTCCGGGTCGTGCCCGTCGATGCGGACGGCGTTCCAGCCGCAGGCCTCGAAGCGCTTGATCTGGTCGACCGAGTCCGACAGCGAGGTGTCGCCGTCGATCGAGATCGAGTTGTCGTCGTAGAGGAACACCAGCCGCGACAGCTTGTAGTGGCCGGCGATCGCGATCGCCTCCTGGCTGACGCCCTCCATCAGGTCGCCGTCGGAGCAGATCGCGAAGGTGCGGTGGTCGGTGATGGTGGGGTACTGCGCCGCGAGGATGCGCTCCGCGAGCGCGAGGCCGACGGCGTTGGAGATGCCGGCGCCGAGGGGGCCGGTGGTCGTCTCAACGCTCTCGGTGTGGCCGCGCTCCGGGTGACCCGGCGTGCGCGAGCCGACCTGCCGGAAGCGCTTCAGCTCGTCGATCGTCATCTCCTTCGAGCCGGTCAGATGCAGCAGCGCGTAGAGCAGCATCGAGCCGTGGCCGGCGGAGAGGATGAAGCGGTCACGGTCGGGCCAGAACGGCGCCGAGGCGTCGTACTTCAGCACCTTGGTGAACAGCACAGTCGCGACGTCCGCCATGCCCATGGGCATGCCGGGATGGCCGGAATTGGCCTTCTCCACCGCGTCCATCGCAAGCGCGCGGATGGCGTTGGCGAGCCGGCGGGTGGCGTTCGCGTCGGTCATGGAGACGTCCAGTCCTGTCTGCGCGGCCGGGGCCGCGCGCGGAGTTCGGGGCGGCCGGCGGCGTCGGGGCAGGAGCGCCCGAGCTCCAAGAGCGCCGCGGCCGGCCGCAGGGTCGCCGGGACGTTTAAAGGGGCGCCCCGTCATGTCAATACGCGCGCCGAGCGGAGCCGTTCCGCAGGTCGCGGGCAGAGCGCGGTGGACGGCGCGCTCCGCACGATTGACGCGTTTTCGACGGGTCTCTTAAAGTCGGTCCTGCAACGCCTTGCCACGACGTCGGTTTCCGTCGCCGGCGTCATGGCGTTCAAGGCTCGGAAGATGGGGGCGTTCCGGGTGAGCGATCTCGACGTGGCGCTGAAGCGACTGGACGCGGCCCTCGACGCGGCGGAGGCCGCGGTCGGCCGCGCGCTCGACGCCGCCGACGCCGCCCGCGCCCGCGAGGAGGAGCTGAACGTCTTCGCGGACGACCGTCTCCGGCTCGCCGGCCTGCTCGACGAGGCCGCCGCCCGCGCCGAGGCCGCGAACGAAGGCGATCGCGAGCTCGCCGCCCGCGTCGACGCGGCGATCGCGGCCGTCTCCGCGGTGCTCGCCGAAGCGGAGGGCTGAGCGATGCCCCAGGTCACCGTCACGATCGGCGGCCGCGACTACAAGATGGCCTGCGGCGAGGGCGAGGAGGAGCACCTGCTGGCGCTCGGCCGGCTGGTCGACGAGCGCCATTCCGGGCTCAAGCGCTCCTTCGGCGAGGTCGGCGACGTGCGCCTCTCGGTGATGACGGCGATCATGATCGCCGACGAGCTCGACGCGGCCGCCAAGCGCCATGCCGAGCTCGAGGCCGAGATCGCCGCGTTGAAGGCCGAGCGCGCCGACGCCGGCGCCGCCTGGGACGGCCGCCACGCCGACGTCGCCAACGAGATCGCCGCCGCCGCCGAACGCCTGGAGCGCTTGGCGGAGGAGCTGTCGGACGGGGTGCGGCGGGAGTAGTGCGGCTGCGAATACGGCTCGCTCAGTGTCTGCGGTCGCTGATCTGTGCGGCGGTTCTGATCGGACCGGCCCACGCCGAGACGTTGGCCTGCATTGGCGCGGGCGGCGGTTACCGATACGGCCGGATCCTCGCAGATGGCCAAATGCGCGAGTACCGGCTTGGGTCGAGCGATCCGCGAGTCCGGTTCTCCCCGGGACATCGTGGGCTGACGTTCATCGTATGCCGAAGCTGCGCCCCGTATGGCGACGTCGTCCTCAGCGTCATGGTCACCGGCGGGAGCGGAACGGTCAGCAAGGACGTTGACGATCGTTGGCGCCCGCTTGCAGCGGCATTCGGCGGTCAGGAAGGTCTCGGTGATCAGTTCGAGCCCACCGGCCGCTTGAAAATGTTCCGCTCTTTCCAGCTCGATAGTGTGTTGGCTGAATATCGATTGAAAAGCTCTGCGGAATTCCAGCCGGATACAACAATCGCATACTTCACAGTGTCTGATGGCTGTGTCGCGGCGATCGGTTTCGTCGAACAAGCGCCCCGTCATTACGAAACAATTGACCGGCGATATAAACCGCACGACTTCGACGGTGCGGCGCGGTTGGTCAAGACGCTCACCCTTGACGCCGTTCGCTTGGAATCGACGTCCTTTGACACGCGTAACTTGGTTCTTCCGCCAAGAGTCCGGGTCGTGGGGGTGCTCCCGCCGCCTCCTGATCTGGCCTTGGCCATGCGACCCCCGCGACCAAAGCGCTTCGCGCCGGTGGGCGAGCTCTCGTATCCTTCGATCCCGATCAACGACTTTCGCGCGTCGCTCGGCCTGCCGCCGCGCTGAGGACACTGGCGCTTTTGCCTCCGCTCGCCTACATTGGTCATGCGGTGCTGCGGGGTGCGTCAGGAAACTTGAATCCCCGGGCCCTTACGATCTCGAACGGGACCTGTTCCCCGCCTCGTCCGTGGACTTGGCGGCACGGGGCCCACCTACATAGTAGGTGTCCCGGGATCTTACCTCCAACGGCCATCGTGGCTCCGCGCTTCTTCTCCGCATGACCGACACGACCGTTCCGCCGCACGACGCCGCCGCCCTCAAGGCGGCGCTGCGGCGCGAGGTTCTGGAGCGCCGGTCGGCGATCTCCGAGGCCGACCGCATCCGTGCAGGCGCGGCGGTCGCCGAAGCCGGCGCCGACCTCGTCGCGCGGCTGAAGCCGTCCCGCGTCTCCGTCTTCGTCGCGATCCGCGGCGAGATCGCGACCGCGCCGCTGATGGACCGGCTCCACGCCATGGGCATCCCGCTCTGCCTGCCGGTCATCGCGCGCAAGGAGGCGCCGCTCGTCTTCCGCGCCTGGTCGCCCGGCGAGCCGCTGGAGACGAAACGCTTCGGCCTGCTGGAGCCGGGGGAGGGCGCGGCCGAGGTCGAGCCCGACCTGCTGTTCGCGCCGCTCGCCGCCTTCGACGCCCGGGGCTTCCGGCTCGGCTACGGCGGCGGCTTCTACGACCGCACGCTCGAAAACCTGCGCACGCTACGCCCCACCACCGCGATCGGCCTCGCCTTCGCGGCCCAGGAGATCGCGCGCGTTCCGACCGACGCCTACGACCAGAAGCTCGACGGCGTGCTAACGGAGGCCGGCTACGCGGCGTTCGTCTGACGGCGTGGTGGCGAAACCATGTCGGCCCGTCGCGCGTTGATGGTCCGCCGCGCCAACGGGGCCGGTATCGCTATCTTTGGAGTGTCCGCCATGGCGCGTCGTCTTATCGCCCTCGCATCCGTTCTCGCCTTCACCGTGACGATGGCCGGTTGCGCCAACACCGTGCGCGGCGCGAAGCGCGACGTCACCGCAACGGGGCAGGCGATCGCGCGTTGATCGCAAGCGTCTTCGCCGTTTTCCGGCGGTGACGGCGCCGTCAGGCTCGGATAGTGAGGCGCGTCGGCCCGAAAGCGGCCGGCGCGCTTCGTCATGATCCGGGATCCGTGATGCGACTTCTGTTTCTGGGCGACGTCGTCGGCCGCGCCGGCCGCGCCGCCGTCATCGAGCGCCTGCCGGGCCTCAGGGAGCGCTGGGCGCTCGACGTGGTCGTCATCAACGGCGAGAACGCCGCCGGCGGCTTCGGCATCACCGAGGCGATCTACCACGAGCTTCTGGACGCCGGCTGCGACGCCGTCACGCTCGGCAACCATGCGTTCGACCAGCGCGAGGCGCTGGTGTTTTCCGAGCGCGCCGACCGGCTGGTGCGTCCTGTCAATTTCCCCCGAGGCACGCCCGGCCGCGGCGCCCAGCTCGTCGAGGCGCGGAACGGCGCGCGCGTGCTGGTGGTCAACGTCATGGGCAACGTGTTCATGGGGACGGCGCTCGACGATCCGTTCCGCTCCGCCGACGCCGAACTGGAGGCCTGCCCGCTGGGCGCCGCCGCCGACGCGGTGGTGGTCGACTTCCACGCCGAGGCCACCAGCGAGAAGCAGGCCTTCGGGCACTTCGTGGACGGCCGCGCCACGCTCGTGATCGGCACGCACACCCACACGCCGACCTCCGACCACCGCATCCTGCCCGGCGGCACCGCCTACATGTCGGATGCCGGCATGTGCGGCGACTACGACAGCGTGCTCGGCATGAAGAAGGACGAGCCGGTCCAGCGGTTCCTGCGCAAGCTGCCGTCCGGCCGCTTCGAGCCCGCGGAGGGCGTCGGCACGCTGTCCGGGCTCGCCGTCGAGGTCGACGCCAACGGGCTCGCGGCCCGCATCGCGCCGGTGCGCATCGGCGGCGCGCTCAGCGAGGCGCGGCCGGAGTTCTGGGAGAGCTGACGGCGCGGCTCAGGCGGCGCGCCGCGGCCCGTCATGGCTGTGGCACGTTTCGCCGGCGCAGCGGTTCACCTCGATCGTGACATGGCTCAGGCCAGCGAGGCCGGCGAGGCGCGCCTTGCAGGTCGCCGGCTCCAGCGGCTCATGCGTCGCGACCGACGCGATCACGGCCATGTGCCCCGGCCCCACGCGCCACAGATGCAGGTCGGTCACGCGCGCGTCGCCGATCTCCAGCCGCTCGCGGATGCGGCTCCCGAGCCCGGCGTCGGGCATGACGTCGACCAGCACGCGGGCGGTGTCGCGGGCGAGTGAGAACGACCAGGAGCCGATCACCGCCGCGCCGACGACGCCGATAGCGGGATCGATCCAGGTCCAGCCCGAGCGCCAGCCGACGAGGAGCCCGCCGATCGCGAGCGCAGAGGTCAGCGCGTCTGCCAGCACGTGCAGATAGGCCCCGCGCAGATTGTGGTCGTGCTCGTGATGGTCGTGGCCATGGTCGTGATGGTCGGGGGCGTGACCATGGCCGTGGTCGTGATGGCCATGGCCGCTCCCGTGGCCGAGCACCAGCGCGCAGCCCACGTTCACGGCGAGGCCGATGACCGCGACGACCGTCGCCTCGGCGTAGGCGACCGGCTGCGGACTGGCCAGGCGGGCGAACGACTCCCAGCCGATCGCGAGCGCGACGAGGCCCAGCACGATCGCGCTTGCGAAGCCGGCGAGGTCGCCGACCTTGCCGGCGCCGAAGGCGTAGGCTGGGTCGGCGGCGTGGCGGGCGGCGAAGCGGTAGGCGAGGGCGGCGAGGCCGATCGCGCCGGCATGTGTCGCCATGTGCCAGCCGTCGGCGGTCAGCGCCATCGAGCCGTAGGCCCAGCCAGCGACAATCTCCACCACCATCGTGACGAGCGTGACGCCGACGACGATCAGCGTGCGGCGCTCGTTGCGGGCATGGTCCGCGCCGAGAAACGCGTGCTGGTGCGTAAGCTCGGGCGCCACGCGCCCGTCGTCCGCGATGTGCATCGCGCGCCTCCTCGCCGAAACCCTGGAGACGGGCGTGGAACGGTCTCATGGTCCGGTCAAGGCCATCACATATGGCGATGGCCGGCATAAGCGATCTGCGTTTCTCTTCGCGTGGCGCGCGGGCGATAACGCGGCTCCACGCCGCAGTCCCGATCGTCGCGCCATGTCCGCCGCCGCCTACGTCACTCCGCAGCCGTCCCGCGACTCCGCCGCCGTCGGCAAGTCCGATCTCGGCCTCTACGCCGTGCTGGTGCTGGGTTGGGGCACGAGCTGGATCGCGATCCATCACCAGCTCGGCGTGGTCTCGCCGACGGTGTCGCTCGTCTGGCGGTTCGGGCTCGCGGCGCTCGTCTGCTTCGCGCTCGCCGCGGCGCGGCGCGAGCGGCTGGCCTACGGCCTCAAGGCGCATGCGGGCTTCGCGCTCGCGGGCGTGCTGATGTACTCGACCAACTTCCTGATGTTCTATCTCGCGGGCGCCCATGTCGCGTCCGGGCTGCTCGCGGTCGTGTTCGCGCTCGCTTCGCCGATCAACATCGCGCTCGGGGCGCTGCTGTTCGGCCGCCGCGCCGAACGGCGCACGCTCGCCGGCGCCGCGCTCGGCATCGCCGGCGTCGCGCTGCTCTACGCGCCCGAGATCGCCTCGGCCGGCTTCGACCTCGCGGCGCTGGGCGGGCTCGGCCTCTGCGTCGCCGGCACGCTGCTGTTCTGCTCCGGCAACATGGTGTCGAGCGTGATCCAGCGTTTGATCCCCGACGTCGCCGCCACCGCCTGGGGCATGGCCTATGGCACGATCTGGCTGACGATTCTCGCCGCGGCGAGCGGCGCGCGCTTCACGGTCGAGCTGACGGCGCCCTACCTGCTGTCGCTGGGATGGCTCTCGATCGGCTCGTCGGTCGTGGCGCTCCTCGCCTATCTCGCGCTGCTGAAGCGCGTCGGCGCCGGCCGCGCGGGTTTCGCGACCGTGCTGTTCCCCGTCGTCGCGCTCGCCATATCGAGCGTGTTCGAGGACTACCATTGGGGTCCGAGCGCCATCGCCGGCGCGCTGCTGGTCGCCGCAGGCAATGCGCTCGCGCTCGGCCTTGTCGGCCGAAGGCCCTAGAATCCGCGGCGAAACCGGGATCGCGCGCGGCGTCGCGCAACACTCCGTTATTCATTTTGTCGCACTCTTCCGCCGTCGTGCGAAGCCGCCCCCGTGAGGCGCTTCCTGGGGGACGGAATGGACGAGCTGCTTCGCGATTTTCTGACAGAGACCGCCGAGAATCTGGATCAGGTCGACGTCGAACTGGTCCGCTTTGAGCAGGAGCCGGCGAACGACAAGATTCTCGGCAATATCTTCCGCCTCGTTCACACGGTGAAAGGCACCTGCGGCTTCCTCGGGCTCGGCCGCCTTGAGGCGCTCGCCCACGCCGCCGAGACGCTGATGGGCGAGTTCCGCTCCGGCGCGATGGCGACGCCGGACGCCGTGACGCTGATTCTCGCGGCGATCGACCGCATCAAGGAAATCCTCGCCGATCTGGAGAAGGCAGGGAAGGAGCCCGCCGGCGACGATCTTGACCTGATCGCGGAGCTCGAGCGCGTCGCGATCGAGGTTTCGAAGCCCAAGACCGCCATCGACCCGAAGCTCGGGCGCGAACTGCGGCCGGGCGAAGTTCCGCTCGACGAACTGGAACGCGCCTTCCGCGAGGCTCCGGGGCCGGAGACCGCGCTCGCGCCGGTCGCAGCCGCTCCGGCCGAGCCGCGGAAGGCCGAGCCGGCGAAGGTCGAGGCCCCGGTCGCGCTGGTCGAGGACGCGCGCGGCGGCGAGGTCACGCTCGCGGGCCAGACGATCCGCGTCGGCGTCGACACGCTCGACCGGCTGATGAACATGGTCTCCGAGCTGGTGCTGACCCGCAACCAGCTCCTCGACACCGTGCGCCGGCGGGGCGAGAGCGAGTTCGGCCCCTCGCTGCAGCGGCTGAACCACGTCACGGCCGAGCTGCAGGAAGGGGTCATGAAGACCCGCATGCAGCCGATCGGCGCCGCCTGGCGCGCCCTGCCGCGGCTCGTGCGCGACCTCGCGGCCGACCTCGGCAAGAAGATCGAGCTCGTCACCGAAGGCGCCGACACGGAGCTCGACCGACAGGTCCTCGACCTGATCAAGGACCCGCTGACGCACATGGTGCGGAACTGCGCGGACCACGGCCTCGAAACGCCGGCCGAGCGCGTCGCGGCGGGCAAGCCCGAGACCGGCGTGATCCGGCTCTCGGCCTATCACCAGGGCGGCTGCATCATCGTCGAGATCGCCGACGACGGCCGCGGCCTCGACGTCGAGCGCATCAAGAGGAAGGCGGTCGCGAACGGGCTCGCGACCGAGGCCGACGTCGAGAAGATGTCGGACGCGCAGATCCACCGCTTCATCTTCGCGCCGGGCTTCTCCACCGCCGCCGCCGTCACCAGCGTCTCCGGCCGCGGCGTCGGCATGGACGTGGTGCGCGCCAACATCGAGCTGATCGGCGGCGCCGTCGACCTGCGCTCGACCGCCGGCAAGGGCTCGGCGGTGGTCATTCGTATCCCGCTCACGCTCGCGATCGTCTCCGCGCTGATGGTGACGGCCGACGGCGAGACCTTCGCCATCCCGCAGCTCTCGGTGCTGGAGCTCGTCCGCACCCGCCGCGGCGGCGAACACGTGATCGAGCGGATCGGCGACACCTCGCTGCTGCGCCTGCGCGACCGGCTGCTGCCGCTGGTGCGGCTGCGCGACCTGCTCGGCCTCGCGCCCCAGCCGGCCGACGCCGCCGAGGACGTCTTCGTGGTGATCAGCCAGGTCGGCGACGACATCTTCGGCATCGTCGTCGACGACGTGCTCCACACCGAGGAGATCGTCGTCAAGCCGATGGCCTCGCGGCTCAACCACATCGCGCTGTTCTCCGGCACGACCATCCTCGGCGACGGGTCGGTCATCCTGATCCTCGACCCGAACGGCGTCGCGGCGGCGGCAGGGCCCGCCACCCACCGCGAGGCGGCGGCGGAGGAGACCGGCGCCGGCGTCGACGAACGGGCCGACCTCGTGCCGCTACTGCTGTTCCGCGCCGGCTCGGCCGCGCCCAAGGCGGTGCCGCTCGCCCTCGTCACCCGTCTCGAGATGATCGACGTCGACACGATCGAGGCGACCGGCGGCCGCATGCTGGTGCAGTACCGCGGCGGGCTCATGCCGCTGGTGCCTGCGGGCGAGGGCGTCGCGCTGAAGAGCGCCGGCGCGCAGCCGCTGCTGGTGTTCTCCGACGAGGGCCGCTCGGTCGGGCTCGTGGTCGACGAGATCATCGACATCGTCGACCACCGCATGGAGATCACGATCGGTTCGATCACGGCCGGCGTGCTCGGCACCTCGGTGGTGGCGGGCCATGCGACCGAGATTGTCGACGTCGCCTACTATCTCACGCTCGCCTTCGAGGACTGGCTGCGCCGCACCGACCGCCCGTCCGAGCGCAACGACCAGCCGGCCGTGCTGCTGGTCGACGACAGCTCCTTCTTCCGCAACATGCTGACGCCGGTGCTGACCGCCGCCGGCTTCCGCGTCACGGCGGCGGCGAGCGGCGGCGAGGCGCTCCGGCTGCTGCGCGACGGCCGTGGCTTCGACGTGATCGTCACCGACATCGAGATGCCCGAGATGGACGGCTTCGCCTTCGCCGCGGCGGTGCGCGCGGAAGGCCTCGCCGCGCATAGCCCGATCCTCGCGCTGTCCTCGCTGACGGCGGAGAGCATGGTGGAGCGGGCGCGCGACGAGGGCTTCAGCGACTATGTCGCGAAGTTCGACCGGCCCCGCCTCGTCGCCTCGCTCGAAACTTTCGCCCCCCGCTGGAGGAGCGCCGCGTGAGCGCCGACGATCCGATCACCTACGTCACCGTCGAAGTCGCGGGCCAGCTCTTCGGCATCAACATCGGC
Organism: Methylopila henanensis; assembly: GCF_042681025.1. Classification (NCBI taxonomy): domain Bacteria; kingdom Pseudomonadati; phylum Pseudomonadota; class Alphaproteobacteria; order Hyphomicrobiales; family Methylopilaceae; genus Methylopila; species Methylopila henanensis. The sequence goes on along the minus strand of NZ_JBHUER010000010.1, from coordinate 312,555 downwards.
CGCGTGCGCGAGGTGTTCGCGCTCGAACGTCTCACGCGCGTGCCGCTCTCGCCTGTGGAGATCGCGGGCGTGCTGAACCTGCGCGGCCGGATCGTCACCGCCATCGACATGCGGGTACGGCTCGGCCTGACGCCCAAGACGATCGACGAGCACACGATGGCGGTCGGCGTCGACCACAAGGGCGAGGCGCTCGCGCTCATCGTCGACCGGGTCGGCGACGTGCTGGCGCTGAGCGCCTCCGCCCGCGAGGCCAAGCCCGCGACGCTCGACCCGCGCTGGGCCGCCGTCGCCGAAGGGGTCCACCGCCTCGACGGCGAACTGATGCTGATCCTCGACGTCGAACGCGCCGTCGATTCCGCCACCCTCGCGCAAGCCGCCTGACCAGAGCCCCCTCAGGAGCCGGACCATGAAACACTGTCTCGTCGTCGACGACTCGAGCGTCATCCGCAAGGTCGCGCGGCGCATCCTCGAAGGCTACAGCTTCAAGATCTCCGAGGCCGAGAACGGCCAGAGCGCGCTCGCGCTCTGCAAGCAGGCGATGCCGGACGGCATCCTGCTCGACTGGAACATGCCGGTCATGGACGGCTACGAGTTCCTGGCGGAGCTGCGCTCGCTGCCGGGCGGCGACACGCCGAAGGTGGTGTTCTGCACCACCGAGAACGACGTCTCCTTCATCACCCGCGCGATGCGCGCCGGCGCGGACGAGTACGTCATGAAGCCGTTCGACAAGGAGATCATCGGCTCGAAGTTCGCCGAGGTCGGCCTGATCTGACGACGTCCCCTCAACGAGCGACGCGTCATGACATTCGCAGCGCATAGCATGTCCGCGGAGCCTCTCCGCATCCTGATCGTCGACGACAGCGCGGTGGTGCGCGGCGTCGTCGCGAAGTGGCTCGGGGAGGAGCCGGGCCTCGTCGTGGCCGGAACCAGCCGGACGGGGCTCGCGGCGGTCGCCGACGTCGTCCGCCTTCGCCCGCACGTGGCGGTCCTCGACGTCGAGATGCCCGACATGGACGGCGTGTCGGCGCTGCCGCTGCTGCTGAAGGCGCAGCCGGACCTCGCCGTGCTGATGGCGTCGTCGCTGACGCGCCGCAACGCCGACATCTCGCTCAGGTGCCTCGCGCTCGGCGCTGCCGATTTCATCGCGAAGCCCACGGCCGAGGTGGCGCAGTCCGACTACCGGCGCGACCTCGTCGCCAAAATCCGCGCGGTCGGCGAGCACGCCCTGCGCCGCGCGCGCATGCGGACGCCCGGCGCCGGGTTCGAGCCGCGCCCTGCGGCGCCGGCTCCCGCGCCCGCCGCGTCGAGCTTCGCCCCGGCCGCGCCCGCAGCCAGGTTCCGTCCGTTCTCAGCCGCCCCGGTGCGCGCAATCGCGATCGGCGCCTCGACCGGCGGCCCGCAGGCGCTGGCGGCGCTGCTCCACGCCATCGGGCCGTCGATCGCCCGCGTGCCGGTGCTCGTGACGCAGCACATGCCGGCCGCCTTCACCCCGACGCTCGCCGAGCATCTCGGCGCCGCGAGCGGACGGCCCGGCCGCGAGGCCGCGCACGGCCAGCCGCTGGAGCCGGGCGTCATCCATGTCGCGCCGGGCGGCAAGCACCTGACCGTCGCGCTGAAGGGCGGAGCGGCCTTCGCTTCGATCGACGACGGGCCCGCGGAGAACTTCTGCAAGCCCTCGGTCGACCCGACCTTCCGCACCGCCGCCGCGGCCTACGGCTCGGGCCTGCTCGCCGTGATGCTGACGGGCATGGGCTCGGACGGCGCGGCGGGCGTGCGCGCCGTCGCCTCCGCCGGAGGCTCCGTGATCGCGCAGGACGAAGCCACAAGCGTCGTCTGGGGCATGCCGGGCGCCGCCGTCGCGACCGGCTGCTGCGCCGCCGTTCTGCCGCTGCCCGCCATCGGGTCTCGGATCGCCCGCCTGATCGCCGGAGAGCGCGCATGACGCCGACGGAATTCGCCTTCCTCGCGCGCTTCCTCAAGGAGCGGTCGGGCATCGTGATCGGCGAGGACAAGCGCTACCTCGTCGAGAGCCGCCTCGGGCCGATCGCCCGCAAGGCCGGTATCGCCTCCCTGTCGGAGCTCGCGCAGCGGCTGATGCGCGGCGGCGACACCGCGCTCGCCCAGTCGGTGGTCGAGGCGATGACCACCAACGAGACGTTCTTCTTCCGCGACGGCGCGCCGTTCACGCAGTTCTCCGACGTGCTGCTGCCGGAGTTCGCGAAGACCCGCGCCGCCCAGAAGCGCGTGCGGATTTGGTGCGCGGCCTGCTCCACGGGCCAGGAGCCGTACTCGCTCGCCATGGCGCTCGAGGACAAGGCGGCGCAGTACCCCGGCTGGCGGTTCGAGATCGTCGCGACCGATCTCGCGAGCGAGGTGGTCGATCGCGCCCGCACCGGCCTGTTCAGCCAGTTCGAGGTCCAGCGCGGGCTGCCGATCAAGCTGCTGCTGAAGCATTTCACCCAGGAGGGCGACCGCTGGCGGATCGCCGCGAAGCTCAGGGAGCGGGTGCAGTTCCGCACGCTCAACCTGCTGCGCGACTTCTCCCCGCTCGGTCAGTTCGACGTCGTGTTCTGCCGCAACGTGCTTATCTACTTCGACGAGCCGACCAAGGCCGACATCCTCGGCCGGATCGGCAAGCAGCTCGCTCCGGACGGAGCGCTGCTGCTGGGCTCGGCCGAGACCGTGCTCGGCCTCAACGCCGCGTTCCGCCCGCATCCGAGCCACCGCGGCCTGTTCGTACCCACGCCGCCCGGCGCCGCGCCCTCCGCCTTCCGCCTCGCCTCCGCGGTCCGCTGACGGCGGACGTCCTACGCGGTGTAAACCCTGTTGGCGGACGCCGCTGGCGAGGTCGTCCTGCTCCTTGCTACTTCTCCGTTGTTCGAGAACGGAGATGCGTCCTGTGATTGTCCGTCCTTCGCGGCTCGCCGCCCTCGCCATTCTTATGACGCTCGCGCCAGGCGGCGCGGCGGCCCAGGATTCCGGACCGCAACTGTCGCCCGAGTTCGCCCGCTATCTGCGGTCAGGCCTCTATGTCGAGCAGTTCGTCGCCGAGGCGCTGCGGCCGTTCCGGGCGGCTGACGTCGGCAATGACGGTCTCGACGCCGCCGACGTCGCGCTGGCCCGCCGGCGGCTCGACGCGTTCGGTCGGGCGCAGAACGCATCTCTCTTCGTCGGCGCCGACCTCGACGGCGACGGCGTTCTGTCGCAGGAGGAGCGTGAGCTTGCGCGGCTGGGGCCTGCGGGGGCGCGAGCGCCGGGAGCGAAGGACGAGCGGTTCGACCGGCTCGACCGCGACGGCGACGGTCGCATCACGTTGCAGGACGCCGTGTCGGCTCCCGGCCCGTCCTCGGTCTTTCGCGGCGTCGGCGAAGGTTCGGTCGAGCCGTTCATGGCGTTCGACAGCGACGGGGACGGGCGCGTCATGGCGTCCGAGGCCGAGCAGGCCCTGCGCCGGATCTTCTCCATCGTCGACCGTAACGGCGACGGCCTGATCGCGACCGAGGAGTTTCAGGCGGCTCAGGCCCCGCTCCGGATCGCGGCGATCGAGAAGAACGCGCCGTCCTGCGAGGTTCCGCGCGTGGCCGACGGCCAGCAGATCGTCGCGTTCGGGCTGAGCGGAGGCGACGCCGTGCCGACTGCGACCGTCGTGGGGCAGAACGAGGACAGCACGACTGCGGAGCTCGTGATCGAGGAGGGCGACCAGCCGCTCTACATCGTCCTGACGTCCGGCGACGCCATGATCTGGCGCGTGGCGGGCGCGAAGGACCGCGTGGCGCGGCTCGTGCTCGCTTCCGCCAAGGCCGGGCCGTCCGGCCTCTCGGCCGCGGGGGTGGTCGGCCTGCCGGCGGACAAGGTGATGGTCGCCCCTCGGGGCTGCTTCGGCTCCTTTAGCAAGCCCGGTTCGCCGGAAGCTGACGCCGCCCGATCTGCGCTGCGGCGCGCGCTGGGCCGGGCTCCAGACGCGTTCGGCGGCGCATACAAGGCCACCGCCCTCACGCTTCCCGCGATGACCGTTGCGAAGGCGTCGCGTAAGCCGGACGATGCGCCGGCTGGTTTCGACCCGCGGACCTGGCGCGACGCGCTACGGTTCGCTCCGGGCGGGGTGGTGGAGATCGACCCCGCCACGGTCGTGGCGGGCGCGCCGGTCGTCGCCTATGAGGTGCTGCCGCAGCAGGTGGGGCTCGCCAAGCTCGTGGGCGAGGGCGCGATCGAACGCGTTGGCGGAACCTTCCGGATCGTCAAGCCTATCCCGCGCTTTCCGGCTGGGCTCGCGGGCGCGCATTCGGTCGGCTTCTCGCTCGCGCCCGGCGTGCCCCGGCCAAAGGGCGATTTGGGTCATTCCTGCATCGCCGTCGAGGACGGTTCCGAGCCCGCTTCAGGCCGCTTCGGCTGCCGCGGCAGGCCCTGAAACGACGAAGCCCCGGACCGAGGGTCCGGGGCTTCGCGAAACGGCGCGTCGGGAGCCGCGCGTCAGGCGATGGCGCGGGTCTCGTCCTCGTTGGGCTCGCGCAGCACGTAGCCGCGGCCCCAGACGGTCTCGATGTAGTTCTTGCCGTTGGTGGCGTTGGCGAGCTTCTTCCGGAGCTTGCAGATGAAGACGTCGATGATCTTCAGCTCCGGCTCGTCCATGCCGCCGTAGAGATGGTTGAGGAACATCTCCTTGGTGAGCGTCGAGCCCTTCCTGAGGCTCAGCAGCTCCAGCATCTGGTATTCCTTGCCCGTCAGGTGCACCCGGGCGCCGCCGACCTCGACGGTCTTGGTGTCGAGGTTCACGATCAGGTCGCCGGTGGTGATGACCGACTGAGCGTGGCCCTTCGACCGGCGCACGATGGCGTGGATGCGGGCGACCATCTCGTCCTTGTGGAACGGCTTGGTCATGTAGTCGTCGGCGCCGACGCCGAGGCCGCGGACCTTGTCCTCGATGCCGGCGAGGCCGGAGAGGATCAGGATCGGCGTCTTGATCTTCGCGACCCGAAGCGCGCGGAGCACTTCGTAGCCCGACATGTCGGGCAGGTTCAGGTCGAGCAGAATGATGTCGTAGTCATAGAGCTTGCCGAGGTCGATGCCCTCTTCCCCGAGCTCCGTCGTATAGACGTTGAAGCTTTCGGACTTGAGCATCAACTCGATGCTCTGCGCCGTGGCGCTATCGTCCTCAATCAGAAGAACGCGCATGCGAATCCTCCACCGATGCCCGCGTGGCCTGCCTCGGCGACGCCGAGCCCGGCACGGTGAACCGATCGTTTAAAGTCCGATTCAAGCTTAACGACCATTAGTTAACAGAAGGTGATTCTGCGCCGCAAGCTTGATCTCATTTGGGGCGCATTTCTTCATAAAGTGATGAAAATCAGCACGTTACGGAGAAATGCAAACTCACTTCAAACCTTAAGAAAAGCGCCTAACCGACTCTTCCGACTCAAACTTCCGAGCCGGCGTTACGGTTTCCGCACCCTTAAGCGTTGGGGCCATGATTGGGCGTGGCGGTAAACGAAGCGTTACGCTAGGCGCAGTCTCGGCAATGATTCGCTAGGGATTGGGGAAAAGCCGCCGATGCAGGGGCTGATCGAGGCGATCGAGGCGACGCCGGAGCGCGAGGTCTACGGGCGCGTGGTCGGCGTGCGCGGCCTCCTGGTCGAGGTCGCGGGGCCGCTCGGCGCGATGGCGATCGGCGGTCGGGTGACGATCGAGGCCGCCAACGGCCGCGGCACCGACTGCGAGGTGGTCGGGTTCCAGGGCGACAAGGCGCTGCTGATGCCGTTCGCGCCGCTCGAGGGCGTGCGCCGCGGGTGCCGCGCGGTGGTCGGCTCGGCCCAGCCCGGCGTTCGCCCGGCGCGCTCCTGGCTCGGCCGCGTGATCGACGGCATGGGCGCGCCGATCGACGGCAAGGGCCCGCTCAAGGAAGGCCCGCTGCTCTATCCCTACCGCGCGCCTCCCCCGCCGGCGCACGCCCGCCGGCGCGTCGGCGAGCCGCTCGACCTCGGGGTGAGGGCGCTCAACACCTTCGTCACCTGCTGCGCGGGGCAGCGCATGGGCATCTTCGCGGGATCCGGCGTCGGCAAGTCGGTGCTGCTCGCCATGCTCGCCCGCAACACCGCCTGCGACGCCGCCGTGATCGGCCTGATCGGCGAGCGTGGCCGCGAGGTGCAGGAGTTCCTGCAGGACGACCTCGGCGAGGCCGGCCTGTCGCGCTCGATCGTGGTGGTCGCGACCTCCGACGAGCCCGCGCTCAAGCGCCGGCAGGCGGCCTATCTCACGCTTACGCTCGCGGAGGCCTTCCGCGACGAGGGGCTGGACGTGCTGTGTATGATGGACAGCGTGACCCGCTTCGCCATGGCGCAGCGCGAGATCGGCCTCGCCACCGGCGAGCCGCCGACCACCAAGGGCTACACCCCCACCGTGTTCGCCGAACTGCCCCGGCTGCTCGAGCGCGCGGGGCCCGGCACGGGGGAGGGGACCGTCACGGGCGTCTTCACCGTGCTCGTGGACGGCGACGACCACAACGAGCCGGTGGCCGACGCCGTGCGCGGCATCCTCGACGGCCACATCGTGATGGAGCGCGCGATCGCGGAGCGGGGCCGCTATCCCGCGATCAACATCCTCAAATCGGTGTCCCGCACCATGCCGCGCTCGACGCCGGAGGAGCGGCGGCCGCTGATCGCCCAGGCGCGCCGCGCCATGGCGACCTTCACCGACATGGAGGAGTTGATCCGCCTCGGCGCCTACCGTCCGGGATCGAGCGCGGAGGTCGACGACGCCATCGCGCTGAACGGGCCGATGGAGCGCTTTCTGGCGCAGGGTAAGGAAGAAGCAACGCGTCTCGGCGAAGGGTATGCCCAGCTTGCTTCGATCTTAGGCGTTTCGGAAACCTGACGCTAACCCGCGTGTGCTTCCATGTCCGACATGAAATCCAGAGACACCCTGCTCAAGCTCAAGCGCTTCCAGGTCGACGAAAAACGTCGGCAGGCGGCGCAGATCGAATCCATGATCGCCGAATTCGAGCGCATGGCCGGCGACCTCGACCGCGAGATCGCGCAGGAGCAGGAGCGGGCGGGCATCCATGACGTCGCCCACTACGCCTATCCGACCTACGCCAAGGCGGCGAAGGTTCGGCGCGACAATCTGATGCGCTCCGCCGACGAGCTGCGCGGCCAGCTCGCCGACGCGCAAGGAGCGCTTGCCGAGGCGTTCGAGGAGCTCAAGAAGATCGAGATCCTCGAGGAGCGCGACACCGCGCGCGAAAAGCTCGCCGAAGCCGCCCGTGACCAGGCCGAGATGGACCGCATCGGGCTGACGCCCGTCGAGCTGCGCGCGAGCTGAGGCTGGCCCGCGGGCCATCCCTTCACGATTCGATCAGCGTCCGTTCAGGGCGTCTCTGAGCCGGGCGATCTCGTCGCGCAGGCGTCCGATGTCCTCCGGGGCGGCGGCCGAGCCGAGCGCGCCGACGATGCTCTCGGGCACGCTCGCGGCCTTCAGGCGCAACGCGCGGCCTTCGTCCGTGAGATGCACGCGGACCTGCCGCTCGTCTTCGGCGTCCCGACGGCGGGTGACGAGCCCCGCGGCCTCCAGCCGCTTCAGCAGCGGCGTCAGCGTGTTCGATTCCAGAAAGAGCTGTTCGCCGAGCGCGCCGACGGTCACGCCGTCCTTCGCCCACAGCGCCACCATCGCCAGGTACTGGGGATAGGTCAGGCCGATGGCGTCGAGCGCCGGCTTGTAGGCGCGGTTGAAGGCGCCGTTCGCGGTGTAGATCGCGAAACAGACGAACTCGTCGAGGCTGAGGGAGGGCGCGGACATGCGCGCATCATGCCACAGATGATAGATCGCGTGCGATATAATCCCATGCGATAGGGCTGGTCAGCCATGTGTGTATATATATCGTGTACGATCAAATCGTGTGAGATAAGGAATGGGTCGCGGCCGGGTCACGGTCGTTCCAGAGCCTCGTCCAACAGGAGACGTTCGATGAAGATCATCTATTCCACCCAGGCGCGCGCGACCGGCGGCGGGCGCGACGGCAAGTCTGCGACGCTCGACGGCAATCTCGCCGTCTCGCTGTCGGTTCCGAAGCAGATGGGCGGCGCGGGCGGGGAGGGGACCAACCCCGAGCAGCTTTTCGCGGTCGGCTACGCCGCGTGCTTCCTCGGCGCGGTGCGCTTCGTCGGCGGGCGCGACAAGATCGCGGTTCCGGCGGACGCCAACGTGACGTCAACGGTTGGCTTCGGCCCGCGCGACGACGGCAAGGGTTTCGGCATCGACGTGGCGCTCGAGGTCTCGCTGCCCGGCCTCGACCAAGGGACGGCCGAGGACCTCGTGGCGCGCGCGCATGTGGTCTGCCCCTATTCGGAGGCGACGCGCGGCAATCTCGACGTGAAGCTGACGGTGGTCGTTTGAGCGACGGCTACTTCGGCGGGCCGAAGCGGCGGGGCTTCGCCCGCGGGGCGACCGCCGCCGGCTCGATCGCGCCGGTGACGATCTGCGGCTCCCGCTCGGGCGGCAACGGCGCGACGACGGCTGCGGTCTGCGTCGCCGCCGTGGCCCGCACGGCCGCCGTCGCCGGAACGGCGACGGGCGTCGCTGCGGCGGTCTGGCGCGGAGCGGTCGGCGGAAGCGGAACCGCTACGGCGCCCGCGCGTGCAGGCGTCGCCATGTCGACGAGTTCGGCCGGCGCGCCGAGCGCGCGCGAGCCGGCGTAGGCCTGCGCCTCGCGAACGGGCGAGGCCGGCTGGACCGCCGCGACCCGCGACAGGCCGCCGATCGCGTCGGCCGCGCCCGCCACGCGGGCGTTGGCGGCGGGCGAGGTCGTGGCGGCCGGCCGCGTCGCCGCCACGGGCGGAACCGGAACGGCGGCGGGAGCGACCGGGGCCACGGAGGCCAGGACCGGACGCGCGTCGGCGCCGATCACGCGCGGAGCCGGCGGCGCGGCCGGGGTCGTCGACGCGATGCGCGTCTCGACCCGCGCGGCGGGCGCCGGGGCGGTCGCGGGAGGCGTCGCCGCCGCGACTTGGGCGGGCGGAGGCCCGAACTTGCCGTTCCGGCCGAGGCCGATCGCGGCGAGCATGCCCTTGCGCTTGGCGTCGTAATAGTAGCCGCTGGCGTAGAAGCGGACCGCCTTGTCCTCGTCGCCGCCCGCCACCTTGTAGGCGCCGGCGAGGTAGCGCACGGCGTAGGCGAGGTTGGTGTCGGCGTCGAACAGGCCGGACGCGTCGCCCTGATAGCCCATGGACTTCGCGGTCGCGTGCTTGATCTGCATCATGCCGTAATGGCCGCGGTTGTAGGCGCGCGGGTTGTAGCGGCTCTCGCGCATGATGACGCGGCGCACGAGGCGTTCCGGCACGCCGTTCGCGGAGGAATGCTTCGCGACGATGGCGTCGAATCTCGCGGCGTCCGCGGGCGCGCTCTGCGCCGAGGCGCCATGCGCGCATGCGACCGCCATGGCGATCCCGAACAGCCCTGCCTTCACGCTTCGCGTCCCTACGCCGTCGCACGAACGCTCTTGATCGGCCGCAATTGAGTCCATTGCGTGGCGGGGGCGCGGCGCGCGGATGAGGCGACGCCCCGGCCTTATTCCTCGTCGGCCTTGCTGAGCCAGAGATTGAGGCTGGGCGGCCGGGAGTCACTCAGCTTCCGGATCGTGTCGCGCAGCCAGCGGTGGCCGGCGTCGCCGTCGTAGGAGGCGTGCCAGATCATCGACACTGAGACGTCCGGCAGCAGGATCGGCGCGGGGCTCACCGTCAGGTCGAGCGCGTCGGCGAAGAAGCGCGCCACCCGCGCGTGCATGGTGGCGATGACCGGCGCCTGCTTCACCACGAAGGGCACGGCGGTGAAGCGCGGCGAGGTCAGCGCGATCACGCGGCTGAGCCCGATCTTGGCGAGCGCGTCGTCGACCACGCCGTGCGCGCTCTCGACCAGGCTCGTCAGCACATGCGGCAGGCGGACATAGTCCTCGATGGTGATCGGCGGCTCGATCCCCACCAGGCCGGCGTTGAAGATGCAGACGTAGCTGTCGCGGTGCAGCAGCCGGCGCTTGTGCTGCAGCCCGCCGTCGTCGAACAGGCCGATGCCGAGCTCCACCCGGTCGGCGTCGAGGTCCTGCAGGATGCGGATGCGGTCGATGCTCCGTATGAGCAGCCGCACGCCGGGCGCGATCTCGCGCAGATGCGCGAGCAGCGACGGGATCAGCAGCACCTCGGTGCTGTCCGGCATGCCGATGACGAAGGTGCGGTCGGAGGTCGCGGGATCGAACGCGTCGTCCCGCGCCACGATGGACGTGACCTGCGCCAGCGCCGAGCGCACCGGCTCCACCAGATCCAACGCCCGCGGCGTCGGCTGCATGCCGTTCGGACCGCGGATCAGAAGCTCGTCGCCGAACAGCGCCCGCAGCCGCGCCAGCGCGTGGCTGGTCGCGGACTGCCCGAGCCCCAGCCGCACCGCGGCGCGCGTGACGCTGCGCTCCGTCATCAGCGCGTCGAAGGCGACGAGCAGGTTGAGGTCGAAGCGGCTTAAATCGATATGGTCAATAGAGCGCATCGATCCAATCGGTTGGATTCATGACGAAAGGATAGGCATCTTCGGCCTCAGACAGCGGCACGGGATCGTCCCGCCGCGCCCCATCCGGAAGATGACCACCATGATCACTCGTATCGCAACCGCCGCCGCCGTCCTCGCCGGTCTGACCGCCTCGGCTTCGGCCGTCGAGCTGCAGCCGGGCGCGGCGAGCCGCATCGAGCTCGGCGCCCGCGCCGGCATCGCCTACTACACGGTGTCGCCCGCAGGCTACCGCGTCGTCGCCGGCATCGCCCGCAAGGCGGACTCCCCCTCGCTGCGCTTCGAGACGACTCTCGCCGCCGGCCAGCGGGTTCTGGTCTCCGCTCCGCAGGAGCTCGGACAGCCCGCCACCTCGGTCGAGATCTTCCGCGAGGGCGACCGCGTCTTCATCGGCGCGCCGGGCACCAACTGACCGGGCGCGAGCGGGCGCTCCACGTCGCGGAGCGCCCGCCGCCGCGACCTCCGGGGGGCACTGGAGGTCTAGGATCGGCGGCAGGGGTTGGGGCCCAGCGCCGGCTGCCTGTACGGGGCGGACCGGCGATCGGTTCACCGCCCCGCCGGGGCGCGCGGCTTCGTCAGGCTGACGGATGCCGCCGCGCCGAAGGTCGCGCGGAAATGGCGCGCGAAATGGGCCTGGTCCGCGAACCCGGCCGCATGGGCCGCGGTGGTGAAGTTCGAGCCTTCCACGATCTCGGCGATCGCGCGGCGCATGCGCGCCCAGGCGCGGTAGCGCCGGAACGGGACGCCGACCTCCTGCGTGAACAGATGCTGCAATCTTGAGGGCGACAGCCCCGCCGAGCGCGCCAGCCGATCGAGCGGCGCCCCGGCGCGGTCGAGCGCGCGCGCGGTCGCCGCGACCCGCGGGTCGATCGCCCGGCGCGCGCGGGCCTGCGCGAAGGCCAGCGCGTCGTCGAGGCCCTCGTCCACGAAGTCGAGCGCGTCCCGGCGCTCGTGCAGCTCGCGGGCGAACGTCTGGACCATGGAGCGGCCGACGAGGACCCCGTCGCGCTCGGAAGGCGCCGCGACGAGGCTCGCCAGCGCCGCCGGACCGCCGGCGTCCGGCTCCGCGTAGAGGACGAACACCGGCTCGCCGTCGAGGCGCAGTTCGTGCACCACGCCGGCGGGGATCATCGCGGCCTCGCAGGCGAGCCAGCCGCCTCCCGGCAGCCTCAGGCCGAACGGCCCTCCCAGGCTCGACAGGAACACCGGCGCGCCATGCTGGTGCGGCGCGTTGTAGACCAGCGGGCCGACGAACAGCGTGCGCCCGGCGCCGAGCCGCCACAGCGGCCCGAGCGCCGCCGGCCCAGGCGCGGCCGCAGCGGCTTCGTACAAGCGCGATCCTCCCGACGGCCGTATGGCTCGACCTTGTCCGACCACCATCGAGCCGAGGCCGACCATGCGCAAGTCCACCGAGGGCGTCACCCGCCGCGCCGTCGCGATCGGCCTTCTGGCCGCGCCAGCCCTGCTGCGGGCAAGACCAGCCACCGCGGCGGCGCCGCGGCTCGGGCCGGCGGAGCCCGCCTTCCGCCGCCTGACGCTCGGCGCCTTCGAGATCACCGTCCTCAGCGACGCCGACGCGATGATCGACGGCCCGTGGCCGATCGTCGGCGAGGACCGGCCGAAGGAGGAGGTGGAGGCGCTGATGCGCGCGAACCTGCTGCCGCCGGCCCGGTTCCGGCCGGGCTTCAGCCCGGTCGTGGTCAACACGGGCCGGGAGCTCGTGCTGATCGACGCCGGCAACGGCGCGGAAGGCTTCGTCCCGCGCCCGGCCGGGGGCCGGCTGATCGACAGCCTCAGGGCGGCGGGCGTCACGCCCGGGGACATCGACGTCGTCGCGCTGACCCATTGCCACGTCGACCACATCGGCGGGCTGATGGAGGCGGGGGCGGCGGCGTTCCCCAACGCCCGCTACGCCTTAGGCGCGCGCGAGCACGCCTTCTGGGCCGACGACGCCCGCCTCGGCGCGCCGAAGGGCGGGGTTGAACGCAACTCCGCGCTGCTGTTCCGCAAGTTCATGCCGCCGCTCGCCGCGCGGACCACTTTCCTCAAGCCCGGCGACGAGGTCGCGCCGGGAATCGGCGCCGTCGCGGCCCACGGCCACACGCCGGGGCATCTCGCCTACCATCTCGAGAGCGAGGGAAAGCGGCTGCTCGTCTGGGGCGACTGCGCCCATCACGAGGTGGCGTCGCTCGCGCATCCCGAATGGAGCGCGCTGTTCGACATGGACAAAGCGGAAGGCGCGGCGACGCGCCGGCGCGTCTACGAGATGGCGGCGGCGGAACGGCTGCCGGTGCTGGGCTATCACACGTCGTTTCCCTCGCTCGGCTTCGTGGAGCGGGCGGGGAGCGCCTATCGCTGGCTGCCCGTCACCTATCAGCTCGCGGAGTGACGGATCGGGATTGACGTCGCGGCCGCCGCGCCGTCCACTTCGGGCCATGAGGCTCCTCCTCCTCGTACTGCTCAGCTTCAACGCCGGCTATGTGGACGCGGCGGGCTTCCTCGCGTTGCACGGCCTGTTCACGACTCATGTCACCGGCAATTTCGTCACGCTCGGCGCGGCGGTCGCCATGGGCGCGACCGGCGTGCTCGCCAAGCTTCTGGCGCTGCCGCTGTTCTGCGTGGTCGTGCTCGTGGCGCGCCTCGCCGGGATCGGCATGGAGCGCAGGGGCTGGCCGGTGACGCGGATCATGTTCGCGCTTCAGGCCGTCCTTCTGGTCGCCGCGGCCGTGCTCTCGGTCCGGCTCGGCCCGTTCCCGGACGGCGACGCCTGGCCGGCGCTCGCGACCGGCGGCGCGCTGGTCGCCGCCATGGCGATCCAGAACGCGGTGCATCGCGTCCGGCTCGCGAGCCTGCCGCCCTCGACCGTGATGACCGGCCCCACGACTCAGATGATGGTCGACCTCGGCGACCTGATGCGGCCGATCCGGCCGGAGGCGCGGGCGGCGGCGAAGAAGCGGCTCGGGCCGACGGGGCTGAGCGTCGCCGCTTTCGCGATCGGCTGCGGCGCGGGAGCGCTGGTTTTCGTCGCCGCGCCGCTGTGGTGCTTCGCGCCGGCGCCGGTCGTGTCGCTGCTGACCTTCGCCGTGGCGAGCCGGAAGGCGACGGAAGGCGGCTGAAACGCGAGAGCCCGGAGGGGGTTAGACTTCCGTCGTACGTGTCATCGACGTGGTCGATAGTCAGTATCGAACCGATCGGTTTGATTCATGAAAAGGGCGGTAGCAAATTACGGTCCAAGAGACGGCGGGGTCGGCCCCGCCGCGCAGCTTCAAGGACCTGAGCCATGATCCGCACCGCTTCCATCGCCGCCGTTCTGGCGGCCCTCGTCTCCGCTCCGGCGCTCGCCAGCGACCTGACCTCCAACGTCGACGCACCGAAGGCCCCGTTCCGGGTCAGCGCGGCCGACGCGGCCTCGACCCAGTCGGCCGGCACCGTCGGCGCGATGCATGTCGCGGTCGCCGGCCGCGCCACCAGCCTCGCCGAGGTCCAGCGCGAAAGCCGCTACCTCCTGACCGCGGCCAACGGCGTCTGGCTCGCCGCCCAGCCGGCGGTCCAGGCCGACGCTTCGGTCGCGAAGCCCGGCTCGTAACGGCCCACCGGTTCCCCGACCGGACTGAACGACGGGGG
>NZ_JBHUER010000010.1:257980-298379 GCF_042681025.1 Methylopila henanensis | reverse complement strand
TTTCGCGTCAGACGCTCGCGACTGTCTTCAGCCGCGCGCGGGGATGGATCTCGTTCTGCGACATCACCGGCGTCTGGTTGCGGAAGCGCTCGACGATCGAGCGCACGAAGGGCCGCGCGGCGGCGGAGGTCAGCAGCACCGGCGTCTCGCCCTGGCGGGCGGCCTCTTCGAACCGATCGCGGACGGCGGCGATGAACTCGTGGAGCTTGGACGGCGCCATGGCGAGCGTCTTGTCCTCGCCGGTCCCGACGATCGATTCCGCGAAGGCCTGCTCCCACTGCGGGGACAGAGTGACGAGCGGGACGTAGCCGCCCATCGCCTGATGCTGGGCGCAGAGCTGGCGTCCGAGCCGGGTGCGGACGTGCTCCACGATCTGCGCCGGGGCGCGGGTGAAGGAGACCGCCTCCGCGACGCCCTCGAGGATGGTTCCGAGGTCGCGGATCGAGACCCGCTCGGTGAGCAGGAGCTGGAGCACGCGCTGGATGCCGGTGGTGGAGATCTGCGCGGGCGTGATGTCCTCCACCAGCTTCTGCTGCTCCTTGGGCAGCTCCTTCAGCAGCTTCGTCACCTCGCCGTAGGACAGCAGGTCCGGCATGTTGCCGCGCACGATCTCGTTGAGGTGGGTTGAGAGCACGGTGGTGGCGTCGACCACGGTGTAGCCGAGGATGTTGGCCTCCTCGCGCAGAGAGGCGTCGATCCAGGTCGCGGGCAGGCCGAAGGTGGGCTCGACGGTGTGGACGCCCGGCAGCTTCACCTGCTGGCCGCTCGGGTCCATCACCATGAACTGGTTTGGGTAGACCGAGCCGCCGCCGGCCTCGACCTCCTTCACCTTCACCACATAGGCGTTCGGCGCGAGCTGCAGGTTGTCGAGCAGCCGCACCTGCGGCAGCAGGAAGCCGACCTCGCCCGCGATCGTGCGACGCAGCGCCTTGATCTGCTCGGTGAGCTTATCGGGCCCGTCCTTGGAGTCGACGAGCGGCAGCAGCGCATAGCCGAGCTCGATCTTGACGTCGTCCATCTTGAGCGCGGAGGCCGGATCGTCGGCCGCGGCCGCGGCCGCCGCGGCTTCAGCCTGACCGGGGCCGGCGGCGCCGACGATCTGCGCGACCCGTTCGGCTTCGGCCATGTCCTGCGTCTTTGAGGCGCGATAGGCCATGTAGCCGACGCCGGCGGCGAGGCCCATGAACGGGATGAACGGGATGCCCGGCAGCAGCGCCATCACGCCGATGACCGCGGCGGCGAGACCGAGCGCTTTCGGGTAGCCCGAGAGCTGGCGCACCAGCGCACGGTCGGCCGAGCCGGAGACGCCCGCCTTGGAGACCAGCAGGCCGGCGGCGGTCGAGACGATCAGGGCCGGGATCTGGCTGACGAGGCCGTCGCCGATCGATAGCAGCGTGTAGGAGTGCGCAGCCTCCGCGAAGCCGAGGCCGTTCTGGGCGATGCCGACGATCATGCCGCCGATGATCGTGACGAACAGGATCAGGATGCCGGCGACCGCGTCGCCGCGAACGAATTTCGACGCGCCGTCCATGGCGCCGAAGAAGGTGCTCTCGTCCTCGAGCTCCTTGCGGCGGGTCTTGGCGGTGGCCTCGTCGATCAGGCCGGCGGAGAGATCGGCGTCGATCGCCATCTGCTTGCCGGGCATGGCGTCGAGGGTGAAGCGCGCCGCGACCTCGGCGATGCGGCCGGAGCCCTTGGTGATGACGATGAAGTTAACGATGACGAGGATCGCGAAGACGATCACGCCGATCACGAAATTGCCGCCCATCACGAACGAACCGAAGGCCTCGATCACATGGCCGGCGGCGTCGGGGCCCTCGTGGCCATGGCCGAGGATGAGGCGCGTCGAGGCGAGGTTCAGCGCGAGCCGCAGCATGGTCGCGACCAGCAGCACGGTCGGGAAGGCGGAGAACTCCAGCGGCTTCTCGATGAACAGCGCCGTCATCAGGATCAGCACCGACAGCGTGATCGAGATCGCGAGCAGCAGGTCGAGCAGTAGCGGCGGCAGCGGCACGATCAGCACGCACAGGATGACGAGCACGCCGAGCGCGAGGCCGAGATCGCCGCGGCGCAGGATGTTCCAGACTTTGGCGAGCGGGGCGGGCAGGGCGACGCCGCCGGACGAGGACGCCGTCGCGGGGACGGGGGTCGGTCCGCGTCCCGTCACTGTCACGTCCGACATCGTCCACCCTCGCACTCTGCGACACAGCGCCCGGCAGAAACTGCCGGGCGCATGGTTAGCGGGTGGTTAACGGCGGCTCCCCGTCGTCCCCGTCCGGGCCGGCGGGGATGTTGACGTGAACGCCGGATTTTCCCGGCGAATTAACCAGAGCCGCCTAACGTCGCCCGGACATCACAAGGCCGGGGGGCTGACATGCGCATGATGGACGATGGACATCCAGGCGGCGGAGCCGGCGACGCGAACGCGCGGCTGGCCTTCCTCCAGCTCGACGCAACGGCGAAGGCCGACCTCGGGGCGGCCTGGACGGTTGTCGAGCCGCATCTGTCGGACATTCTCGACGGGTTCTACCGCCATCTGCTAGGCCAGCCCGAGCTCGCGCAGCGGATCCGGGGCAACGAGCCGCGGCTGAAGTCGGCGCAGGCCGGCCATTGGGCGCGGCTGTTCTCGGGCGCCTTCGACGCGGCCTATTTCGACGGCGCGCGCCGTATCGGCATGGCCCATGTCCGGATCGGGCTGGAGCCGCGCTGGTACATCGGCGGCTACGCCTATGTGCAGGACCGCATGTTCCACGCGATCGGCCGGTCGAGCCGGTTCTCCGGCGATCGCGCCGCGCGGATGATGCGGGCCATCGCGAAGGCGGTGATGCTCGACATGGAGCTCGCGATCTCGACCTATCAGGACAAGATCATGGGCGACCTCGCGGCCAAGAACGCCGCGATCGAGGCCGCGATCGACGAGTTCGACCGCGCCGTCGGGGCCTCGCTCACCGAGATGGCGGGCGCCTCGTCGCGGATGACGGCGACGGCGGCGACGCTCGAACAGGCCGCCGCCGCGACCGACAGCCGCTCGGACGCGGTGGCCGGCGCCGCCGCCGACACGGCGGCGATCGTGCGCTCCTCCGCCGCCGCCACGGAGGAGCTCGCCGCCTCCATCCGCGAGATCAGCGGTCAGGCCAAGCGCTGGCTCGAGGCGGCGCAGCAGGCGTCGACCGAAGCGACCCGCACCAGCGGCACGATCGCAGAGCTCGCCGAGACCACCGACCGTATCGGCTCCGTGGTCGGCATGATCTCCAGCATCGCCGCCCAGACCAACCTGCTCGCGCTCAACGCCACGATCGAGGCCGCGCGCGCCGGCGACGCCGGCCGCGGCTTCGCGGTGGTCGCCGCCGAGGTCAAGAGCCTCGCCCGCCAGACGGCGGAGGCGACCGACGAGATCACCTCGCAGATCGCGGCGGTTCAGAACTCCACGCGGGCGTCGGTCGGCGACATCGCCCGCATCCTCGACACCATCTCAGAGATCGCGGTCGTCGCCGGCTCGATCTCCGCGGCCGTCGAGCAGCAAGAGGCAGCGACGCAGGAGATCGCATCGAACGCCCACGGCGCGGCCGGTCACACCGGCGAGGTCAGCGCCTCGATCATGGTGGTGAAGCAGTCGAACGAAGCCACGACCTCGGCTTCGGCCGACGTCCGCGCGGTCGCAGGCGACGTGAAGCTGCGGGTCGACGAGATCGAGGCCAAGGTGCAGGACTTCTTCCGCAAGGTGCGCGCGGCCTGAGGGTCAGAGGTCGTCGCGGGCGTATTCGCGGCAGGTGTAGCCGATGAAGCAGCGGCGGTCGTCGGCGGAGCGGATCCAGGCCGGCTCCGTCACCTGCGTGCGGTAGCAGCCTCGGGAGTCGCTGACGAAGCGGTCGTAGGTGGTGCGGCTGGTGCTGATCACCGCCGCGCCGCGCGCCGCCACAAGGTCCTGCAGCGCGCCGCACGAGAGAGCGGGCGCGAAGGGCCGCGGGTCGGCCGAGGCGCCGCCCGCCGCAAGCGTCACGGCCGCGGCGCATGCGGCGACGAGGCGCGATATGGACGAGACGGTCATGCGCTCCATGTCCTTCCGCGATACCCGCGCGAGGCGCGGCTCCGTTACCTGAGATAGGGCCGGCGCCCTCCGCCGCCACGTCTCCCGCGCATGCTGCGGCGCGCATAGACGGAACGCCGGGCCCGATGGGACACTGACGCGGGGCGGAGACGACAGGGAGAAGCCGAATGGATCGACGATCCTTCCTTACGGGCCTGCTCGGAATAGGCGGAGCGGCCATCGTGACGAGCCTCGCCGCGCCGGCGAAGGCGCTGCCGCTGGACGATCTGAAGCGCGCCGTCCCGGGTGCGCCGGAGGACGCTGGAGCCGAGACGGCGGGCCGCGCGCCGGACGGCACGGAGATCGAGCAGGCGCGCGACCACCGCGGCCGCCGCCACAGGCGGGGCCACAGGCGCCGCTACCGCCGTCACCCCGGCCGTTACGGCTACTACGGCCGCCGCCGCTATTACGGGCGTCGCCGCTACTATCGCCGCCGTCCTTACGGCTACTGGGGTCGCCGGTGCCGCACCCGCTGGACGCCTTACGGCTACGTTCGCCGCTGCTGGTGACCTGACGACGCAAGCCCGGCGCCCTGGCGCCGGGCTTTTCGCGCGGCGTCAGCCTAGGCTTTTGAGCACGACGCCGGCCAGCGCGCAGACGACGAGCGTCGGGCCCATGCCCGCGCGGAAGCGCAGCATCGCGACCATGGCGCCTGCAGCGAGCAGCGCCGCCCACGGGTCGACTGAACCGAGCACGGGCAGGTCCGGCCCGAAGCCCGGCGACCAAGTCTCCCGAAACACCACATGGAGCGCGAACCAGACCGCGAGGTTGAGGATGACGCCGACGACCGCCGCGGTGATTGCCGACAACGCCGCGGCGAGCCGGCGATTGGCGCGCAGCCGCTCCATGTAGGGGCCGCCGAGGAAGATCCACAGAAAGCTCGGCGCGAAAGTCACCCAGGTGGTGAGCAACCCGCCGAGCGCGCCGGCGACGAGCGGGTCGAGCGCGCCGGGAGCGCGGTTCGCGGCGAGGAAGCCGACGAACTGGGTGACGAGAATCAGCGGGCCGGGCGTGGTCTCGGCCAGCCCCAGCCCGTCCGCCATCTCGCCCGGACGGAGCCAGCCGAACGTCTCCACGGCGGCCTGCGCCACATAGGCCAGCACCGCGTAGGCGCCGCCGAAGGTGACCGCGGCCATGGAGCTGAAGAACCCGGCGATCTGGGTCCACACGCTGTCCGCGCCCGCGAACGACCACAGCAGCAGCACGGGGCCGAGCCAGATCGGCAGCCAGACGGCCAGCACGCCGAGCGCGCGCCGACGCGACGGCGTCGCATGGGCGAGTTCGCCGCGCTCGAACATGGCGTCGACCACGCCGACGGTCTGCGGCCCGGCTCCCGCGCCGTGGCCGGCGGCCGCGAACAGATGGGGCGCCCGGCGCGCGCCGAACCATCCGAACAGGCCTGCGAGCAGGATCACGATCGGGAACGGGACCCCGAACAGAAACAGCGCCGAGAAGGCCGCGGCGGCGACGCCGACCATGACGCGGTTCCGCAGCGCGCGCCGGCCGATGCGGAGCACGGCCTCGACCACGACGGCGAGCACTGCGGCCTTGACGCCGTAGAACGCCGCCTCGACCAGCGGCGCCTCGCGCCACAGGGCGTAGACGACGCTGAGGGCCATCATCACCAGAGCGCCGGGGACGATGAACAGCAGGCCGGCGATCACGCCGCCGACCGTGCGGTGCATGAGCCAGCCGATATAGGTGGCGAGCTGCTGCGCCTCGGGGCCGGGCAGCAGCATGCAGTAGTTGAGGGCGTGCAGGAACCGTTCCTCGCCGATCCAGCGGCGCCGCTCGACGAGTTCGCGGTGCATCAGCGCGATCTGCCCGGCGGGACCGCCGAAGCTCAGCAGCCCGATCCGCGCCCAGACGCCGAGCGCCTCGGAAAGCGTTGGAACAGCCTCCGTCGCGGGAGGATCGGCCAGCGGGGAATCATGGGGTGTAGACAGCATGGGGCGTCCGCCTCCTTGAGAAGGAGATCGTGGACGCGAGCTTTGGGCTTTCGCCTGAAGGGGACGTCGCGGAAAACCCCTGCAGGACAGGGTAAGCATGCGGCCGCGGCGCGCGTCAATCCGCTCGAAACGGTCGCTGGGAGGCTCAGCCCGGCTTCTTCCCGCCGCCGAGAAAGGCGTCGAAAATCTGCTCCATGGCGCGGGCGTTCTGCGCCTGAAGTTCGCGGCCGGTCTGCACCATCTGGTCGAACGAGGCCGCGAAGGCGTCGGGCTCCTGGCCCTCAGGCGCGTCGGCGGCGCCCGCGGACGATTCCTCCGTCGGGGGCTCGTCGGGCGGAGGCGTCCCGTCGCGGCGCGGGCCGCCGAACATGCCGTTCAAGATGTCGGCCATGACGTCGCCCATGGGATTCGCCGGCGGATCGCGCGGCTCCGGCTCCTCCGCCGGCTTGCCGAAGCCGCCCATCCAGTCCTGGAACGGGTTCTGCGGGTTGTCCGAGCCGCCCTTGCGGCCGTCGGCGGCCGTCTGCCCGAACATCTGGTCCCAGAACGGGCCGAACGGCCCGGCCGCGCCGCCGGGGGAGGGCGCCGGCGCGGAGGCGCCCTGCGTCGCCTTCATGAAGCCGCCGATCAGGATGCTGGTCAGCACCGGCAGCACCTTGCGGATGATCTCGGCCTGCACGCCGGAGGCCGCCGCCGCCTGCGCCGCGACCGCGCGCGACACCTCCTTGGAGCCGAACAGCGCGCCGAGCGCGTCGTCGCCCGCCGCCCGGGCTGTCGGATCGAGGGCGGCGGCGTGCGCTTCGAAGGCGCGGGCGTAGACATCGGCGCCGAACAGCTCGTTCAGCCGGTGCGCCGCATGGTCGTTGCGGGCCTGACGCTGGAAGCTCTGCGCGAAGGCCGGCGTAAGCGCCGCGGTCGCAGCCCGCATCTGCGCGGGATCGAGCCCGTAGGCGCGCGCGATGTTGTCGAACGCCGCGCCGCCCTGCGCCTGCCGCATCAGCTCGTAAAAGTTGATCATGGCCTTGCCGCGTCTCGTTTTCGGCGTCGTCGCCGTGGTGTCGCGACAGCCTAGCGCGCCGGGCGGCGCGGCGACAAATCCGCCGGCCGCGCGTTCACTTCACGGGCTCGCCAGCGGTCCCGCCGTCGAGCATCGCGCCCTTCCGTTTCGGCTGCGACAGCGGCTGCGGGGTCGGCTTGTTGGTGTAGGAGAACTCGCGCCCGGCGTAGATGCCCTCGACGCGCTGGACCTCGAGCCGCGCCGCGTCGCGGCGGCGGACGTCCTCCTCGATCTCGGCCGCGCGATCGGCGTCCACGCCCATCGCCTCCAGCGCCATGCGCCCGATCACCAGCGCGCTCTCGAAGGTCTCGCGCGCTACGTCGGCTACGCCGAGCGCATAGAGCTCCAGCGCATGGCCGCGGTCATAGGCCTTCACGATCAGCTTCGTGAGGGGAAAGCTCGTCTGCGTGATTTCGACCACGCGCTTCGCGACCTCGCGGTCGTCGACACAGACCACGATGGCCCGCGCCCGGTCCGCGCCGGCGGCGCGCAGCACGTCGAGTCGCGAGCCGTCGCCGTAATAGACCTTGAACCCGAACCGGGCCGCCTGGGCGACGCGCTCGGGGTTGGCGTCGATCAGCGTGGTCTCGACGCCTTCCGCGAGCAGGAGCTGGGCGGCGACCTGCCCGACCCGGCCGAAGCCGATCACCATCACCTCGCCCTTTGCGCCCGAATAGTCCTCGTCCTCGCCCGGCGCGCCGGACGGCGGCTCTGCGCGGTCGGCAAGCCGCTCCGAGAGCGCGATCAGCGCCGGCGCCGCCACGAGGCTGAGCGCCGCGGTCGCCGACAGCAGCGTCGCCGTGTCGGCGTCGATCAGGCCGTTCGCGAGCGTCAGCGGGATCAGGACGAAGGCGAATTCGCCGGCGGCGCCGAGCAGCGCGCCGATCCGGAGCGCGTCCGCGAACGACGCGCCGAACGGGCGGGCGAGGGCGGCCGCGATCGCGATCTTGAGCGCGAGGTAGCCGAGCGTCGTCGCGATCAGCGGCGCCCAGTGCGCCGCGACCTCGCCGAGCTTGATCGTCATGCCGATGCCCATGAAGAACAGCGCGATCAGCAGCCCGCGGAACGGCTCGATGTCGGCCTCGAGCTCGTGGCGATAGGAGGAGCCGGCGAGCAGCGCGCCGGCGAGGAAGGCGCCGAGCGCCATCGACAGGCCGACGGCGTGGGCCGCCTCCGCCGCGCCCAGCACCACCAGCAGCGCGGCCGCCGTCATCACCTCGCGCGCGCCGGTGCGGGCGAGCAGGCGGAACATGGGGTCGAGCAGGTAGCGGCCGGCGACCACGATGCCGGCGAGGACTGCGATGGCCTCGCCCGCCGCGAGCAGCGTTTCCGGCCAGCTCTGCTCCGCGCCGCCGCCGGCCCCCGCGCCGAGGAAGGGCACCAGCGCGAGCGCCGGCACCACCGCGATGTCCTGCGCCAGCAGGGCTGCGAAGGTTTGCTCGCCATAGGGTCGGTTGAGGTGGCCGCGCTCGTCGAGAATCTGCAGCGCCATGGCGGTGCCGGAGAAGGCGAGCGCCAGCCCGAGCGCGAGCGCGGGCTTCGGATCGTAGCCGAAGGCCATGGCGACGCCTGCGAGCGCGAGCGTCGTGATCGCGATCTGCCCGCCGCCGAAGCCGACGACCTGCAGCCGCAGCGCGACCAGCCGCTCGATCTTGAGGTCAAGGCCGATCAGGAACAGCAGCATGACGACGCCGAGCTCCGCCACCTGCAGCACCGCGTCCGGATGGGAGATCAGCCCCGCCGCCGACGGCCCGATCGCGGCGCCCGCGAACAGGTAGCCGACCGCGCCGCCGAGCCCGAGCCTGCGCGCGACCGGGGCGGCGATCACGGCCGCTATCAGGAGCACGAGCGCGCCGATCAGCGGGCTCGTCGCGGCGGCGTGGTGCATCGGCGGTCTCCGGACGCGAGGCGGGGAGCCATCTGCGCCTCAGGCCGCCCGCGGAGCAAGCGGGCGCGGCGCGGGGGCGCACATGACGAAGCCGCCACAGGCGCTTATCATAGGCGCAAGGAAGCCGGTCGGGCGAACGCCCTGTCCGAGCGGGCGCGCGATGCACATCACCGAACTACCCACCATCGATATGGCCGGACTGGCCGAGCGGCTCGCCGGCCTGCCGCATCTCGTGCTGCTCGACAGCGCGATGCCGCACGCCCGGCTCGGCCGCTATTCCTATCTCGCCGCCGACCCTTACGCGGTGCTGGAGGTCGGCCGCGACGGCGCGCGCTTCGGCGGCCGGCCGGTCGAGGGCGATCCGCTCGCCGCCCTCGACGCCGCGCTCAAGGCCTCGCGGACCGCGGCGCTGCCCGACCTGCCGCCGTTCCAGGGCGGGGCCGCGGGCTTTATCTCCTACGATTACGGCCGCCGCCTGGAGCGCCTGCCGGCTCCCGCGGTCGACGATCTCGAACTGCCGGACGCGGTGCTGCCGCTCTACGACTGGGTCGTCGCCTGCGACCACGGGAAGGGCCGGGCCTGGCTGATCTCGACCGGCGCCCCGGAGACGGAGCCCGCCGCGAAGGCCGGCCGCGCCAAGGCCCGCGCGGAAGCGGCGCTTGCGCGGCTCTCGGAGCCGGCGGCGCTCCGCGCGCCGGCCGTCCAGCCGCCGGTGAGCTTCCGCTCGAATTTCGACCGGCCGGCCTACGAGGCGGCGATCGCGGCCTGCGTCGAATACGTGCTCGCAGGCGACATCTTCCAGGCGAACGTGGCCCAGCGTTTCCTCGCCGATCTGCCCGCGGGCTTCGACCCCTGGGCGTTCTACCGGTGGCTCAGGGTGCGCAACGCCGCGCCGTTCGCGGCCTATCTCGCCTTCGGCGACGTCGTGGTGGCCTCGTCCTCGCCGGAGCGGTTCGTGGCGGTCGAGGGCGACCGCGTCGAGGCCCGTCCGATCAAGGGCACCGCCAAGCGCTGGGCTGACCCGATCGCCGACGGCTATTCCTCGCGCGCGCTGCTCGCCTCCGAGAAGGACCGCGCCGAGAACGTCATGATCGTCGATCTCTTGCGAAACGACCTCAGCCGCGTCTGCCGTCCGGGCAGCGTCGAGGTGCCGACGCTCTGCGGGCTTGAGACCTACGCCTCGGTCCATCACCTCGTGTCGGTCGTCACCGGACGTCTGCGCGAAGGCCTCGGCGTCGCCGACCTGCTGCGCGCGAGCTTTCCCGGCGGCTCGATCACCGGCGCGCCGAAGCTCCGCGCCATGGAGATCATCGCGGAGCTCGAGGGCCACGCCCGCGGCGTCTATTGCGGCTCGATCGGCTGGATCGGCTTTTCCGGCGACGCCGACTTCAACATCGCCATCCGCACCGCGACCATCGCCCACGGCAAGGCGCTGTTCCAGGCCGGCGGCGGCATCACCGCGCTGTCCGATCCCGCGGCCGAGTACGACGAGACCCTGACCAAGGCGCGCGCTGTGTTCGAGGCCTTCGGCGGCGCGCTCGAGGAGGCGGGGGCCGCCGACCGCCCGCGGACCGCCGCCGCGGGAGGCTTGCGATGATTCTCGTCGTCGACAACTACGACAGCTTCGTCTTCAACGTGGCCCGCTACATCGAGGAGCTCGGCCGCGAGGTCACGGTGGCGCGCAACGACGCGATCACCGTCGAGGAGGTCGTGCGCCTGGGTCCGGAGGCGGTGGTGGTCTCGCCCGGCCCCTGCACGCCGACCGAGGCCGGCGTGTCGCTGCCGCTGGTGCGGGCGCTGTCGGGACGGCTGCCGATCCTCGGGATCTGCCTTGGGCATCAGGCGATCGGCGAGGCCTTCGGCGGCCGCGTGGTCCGCGCCCGCCGTCCGCTGCACGGCCGGGCCTCCCGCGTCGCCCACGATGGAACCGGTCTGTTCGAGGGGCTCGCCAGCCCGCTGACGGTCGGGCGTTACCACTCGCTGATCGTCGAGTTCGACGAGAGCTACGCCGGCCCGTTGCGTGTCACCGCGCGTTCGGAGGAGGGCGAGGTGATGGCGCTGGAGCATGCCGAGCATCCGACATACGGCGTGCAGTTCCATCCGGAATCGATCCTGACCGAATCGGGCCACGGGCTGCTGCGGAATTTCTTCGACGCAGCGGAGAGGCGGCAGGCGTGCTTCGCCTGAACGGCGCGCCGGTCGACGGCGCGCATGCGGTCTTCGATCTCGCCGATCGCGGGCTCACCCTTGGCGACGGCCTGTTCGAGACCATTCCGGTGTTCGGCGGGCGCCCGGTGCTGCTCGCCCGCCATCTCGACCGGCTGGAGGCGGCGGCGGCCGAGATCCGGCTGCCCGTGGATCGCGCGTTCTGCGAGTCCGAGGCGCTGGCGCTCGCGGCGTCGGCGGACGGCGACTGCGTGATCCGGCTGACGGTGACGCGCGGCGCCGGCGCGCGCGGGCTCGCGATCCCGGACGGCGGAGAGCCGACGGTCATCGCCGCGGCGAGCCCCTATCCGAAGGGCGCGCTGAACGCGCCGATCCGGCTCGCGACCGTTTCCGTGCGCCGCAACCCGACCTCGTTCGCCGCGCGCGCCAAGACGCTCTCCTATCTCGACAGCGTGCTCGCCTTCGACGCGGCGAGGCGCGCCGGCGCCGACGACGCGCTGATGCTGAACGTCTCGGGCCGGGTCGCCTGCACCGCTATGGCCAACTTGTTCGCTGCGTTCGACGGGACGATCGTCACGCCGCCGGTTTCGGAGGGCGTGCTGCCGGGGGTGATACGCGCGCTTGTGCTGGAGGTTTGCGCCAGCCTCGGCCTCGCCGCCGAGGAGCGTCCGCTCGCGGTGGACGATCTGTTCGGGGCCGACGCCGTCTTCGCCACCAACAGCGTGCGTTTGGTGATGCCGGCGACGGCGCTCGACGGACGGGCGCTGGGCGGAGACGGCGACGCGGCTGGCCGCCTCCGGGCCGCCGTGGCGGAGGCCTGCGGCGCGTCGGCCTGAACCGGGCGGCCGCGCTCGGTTTTTTGTAATCACGTGATCAAATTTTGCCGCACAGGGGCTTGAGCGGCGCGGCGTACGGCGTAAGTGGGAGGCGTAAGCCCCAACACCGCGTCCGCCGATGGCTCACGTCTACAAGCACCTCAAACCGCCGAGCGCCGCGCCTCATTCGCAGGAGCGGCCTGCGTTCGGGCGCCGTCAGGCGATTCCGGACATCGCGCCGCCGCGACGGCGTGGGGCCTCGACGGCGAGCAAGGCGTTCTGCGCCGCCGCGATCCTCTACGGGATCGCGTCCCTCGTCGTCAGCGCCGTGAGCTGAGGCTCACGGCAGCGCGTCGAAGCCCGGCCCGAAGCCCTTCAGCGACACCGGCACGCCAATGCCCTTCTCAGGCGTCTGGAAGATGATGAAGGTGGCGCTCTGGCCGCTCTTGAGCTGGTTGATCAGCTGGTCCTCCAGCACGACTTCGGCCACGCAGCCGTTCGTCATGCAGCGCACGAAGCCGGCGCGGCCGACCTCGGTCTGGTCGATGCGCAGGCCGAGCCCCGACGGAAGCAGCACCCCGAGAGGGGCCAGCACCCGCAGCAGGCGGCTCTTCTTGTCCGCGGTCTTCAGCGCGATCACGGTGAGGCCGACGTTCGGCATGTCGTCGGCGGTCACGCTCTGGACCAAGGCGCACTGTTCGCCCTGTGCGCCCGCCGGCGTGTCGCAGCGCATCTGCCAGTCGCCATGGGTGGCCTTGACCGCGCCCTGGGCGAAGGCCGGCTGCGCCAGCGCGACGAGAACGGCCGCCGCTGCGGCGGCTGCGGAGAAAATGCGTGGCACGGCGGCGACATCTCCTGGTACGCGCGGACGCTGGGGGTAGCAGAGCGGGGCGTCCTGTCAAGGCGACCAGCCCGGTTCCGGGCGGCCGGTCAAGACTTAGTTTTTCGCGCCCTTATGCCGCATGGAGGCCGGTGCGACCACATTGAGCTTTCGTACTCTTTATGATTTCAAAGGTGCGGGGGGCGACGCGCGGCCACGCGCGGCGCGGGATTCGGCTCGAACCGACGCGCCCTCAAAAACCTTCGACGAATGGCGCATTTGCCGCGCCGCCCCGGTGCGTGATGACAACAACAAGGGCGACACCGGCCCTTAGGGATGCGACGAGAGGCTGGCTCATGTTCCCAACCGGACGTCTGACGACGCTCATGCTGACGGCCGCCGCCGCGGGTCTCGCCGCCGGCCCCGCGCTCGCCGGAGACGGTCAGCCTTCGCCCTGGCAGCTCGGCTTCCAGAACGCCGCGTCGCCGATCTTCGAGCAGATCCACTCCTTCCATAACTTCATCCTCGTGATCATCACCGTGATCACGCTGTTCGTGCTGGCGCTGCTGGTCTATTGCGTCGTGCGCTTCAGCGAGAAGAACAACCCGACCCCGTCGCGCACCACGCACCACACCATGCTCGAGGTGGTGTGGACGATCGCGCCCGTGCTGATCCTCGTGGTCATCGCGATCCCGTCGTTCCGGCTGCTCTACGCGCAGTATTCGCCGCCCCCGGCCGACGTGACGATCAAGGTGGTCGGCCGCCAGTGGAACTGGGACATTGTCTATCCCGACGCCAACGAGCTGACGCTGACCGCCGTGATGCTCCAGGAGAGCGAGCTTAACGGTAAGCCGCGCCTGCTCGCGGTCGACAACGAGGCGGTTGTGCCGGTCGGCAAGGTCGTCCACGTCGACGTGACCGCCGAGGACGTGCTGCACTCCTTCGCCATGCCGGCCTTCGGCGTGAAGGTGGACGCGGTGCCGGGCCGCCTGAACTCGACCTGGTTCCGCGCCGACAAGGAAGGCGTCTATTACGGCCAGTGCTCCGAGCTCTGCGGCCAGGACCACGCCTTCATGCCGATCGTGATCCGCGTCGTGAACGACGACCTCTACAAGCGGTGGCTCGAAGCCGCGAAGAACAGCACCGAGGAAGCGAAGAAACTGCTTGAGGCTTCGGTCGGCGGCGCCGCCGCGACCGTGGCTCAGCGCTGAGCGCGTCGGGCGGAACGAGTATCTAGGGAGACGAGGCTATGGCCACTGCGGCTCACGCCCACGGGACGACGCACGACGGGCACGCGCACCCCACGGGATGGCGGCGGTACGTCTATTCGACGAACCATAAGGACATCGGCACGATGTACCTGATCTTCGCGATCATCGCGGGGATCATCGGCGGCGCGCTGTCGATCGGAATGCGGCTCGAGCTCCAGGAGCCGGGCATGCAGATCTTCACCAACCCGAACACGTTCAACGCCTTCACCACGGCGCACGGCCTCATCATGATCTTCTTCATGGTGATGCCCGCGGTGATCGGCGGCTTCGCCAACTGGTTCGTGCCGCTCATGATCGGCGCGCCGGACATGGCGTTCCCGCGCATGAACAACATCTCGTTCTGGCTGCTGATCCCGGCGCTCGGCCTGCTGCTGATCTCGCTGTTCGTGCCCGGCGCGCCCGGCTCCCACGGCGTCTCCGGCGGCTGGACGATCTACCCGCCGTACTCGACCAGCGGCCAGCCCGGCCCGGCCATGGACTTCGCGATCCTCGGCCTGCACATCGCCGGCGCCTCGTCGATCCTCGGCGCGATCAACTTCATCACCACCATCTTCAACATGCGCGCTCCGGGCATGACGCTGCACAAGATGCCGCTGTTCGCCTGGTCGGTGCTGGTGACCGCCTTCCTGCTGCTGCTGTCGCTCCCGGTCCTCGCGGGCGCCATCACCATGCTGCTCACGGACCGCAACTTCGGCACGACCTTCTTCGCGCCGGCCGGCGGCGGCGATCCGATCCTCTACCAGCACCTGTTCTGGTTCTTCGGCCACCCCGAGGTGTACATCCTGATCCTGCCGGGCTTCGGCATCATCAGCCACATCATCTCGACCTTCTCGCGCAAGCCGGTGTTCGGCTATCTCGGCATGGCCTACGCCATGGTCGCGATCGGCGTGGTCGGGTTCGTGGTGTGGGCGCATCACATGTACACGACCGGCGTTTCGGTGAACACGCAGGCCTATTTCGTGTTCGCCACCATGGTCATCGCGGTTCCAACCGGCGTGAAGATCTTCTCCTGGATCGCGACCATGTGGGGCGGCTCGATCTCGCTCCGCACCCCGATGATCTGGGCGATCGGCTTCATCTTCCTGTTCACGCTCGGCGGCGTGACGGGCGTGGTGCTCGCCAACGCCGGCATCGACCGCTCGCTGCACGACACCTATTACG
Source organism: Methylopila henanensis (assembly GCF_042681025.1). Taxonomy (NCBI): domain Bacteria; kingdom Pseudomonadati; phylum Pseudomonadota; class Alphaproteobacteria; order Hyphomicrobiales; family Methylopilaceae; genus Methylopila; species Methylopila henanensis. The sequence continues at coordinate 283,165 of NZ_JBHUER010000010.1, read as the reverse complement.
TGGTGGCGCACTTCCACTACGTGCTGTCGCTCGGCGCCGTGTTCGCCATCTTCGCGGGCTGGTACTACTGGTTCCCGAAGATGTTCGGCTACATGTACAACGAGACCATCGGCAAGCTGCACTTCTGGGTCACGTTCGTCGGCGTGAACCTCGTGTTCTTCCCGCAGCACTTCCTGGGCCTCGCCGGCATGCCGCGCCGCTACGTCGACTATCCGGACGCGTTCGCCGGCTGGAACTTCGTGTCGTCGATCGGCTCCTACATCTCGGCCGCGGGTGTGTTCATCTTCCTCTACGGCGTGTTCGAGGCCTTCTCGAAGAAGCGCGTCGCGGGGAACAACCCGTGGGGCGAGGGCGCGACGACGCTGGAGTGGACGCTGTCCTCTCCCCCGCCGTTCCACCAGTTCGAGACGCTGCCGCGCGTCAAGTGACATCCCTCCGGGCGGCGTTCGCGCCGCCCGGACCACATCGGGCGGCGCCCCGATCCGGCGCCGCCGTCACGCATCGCGCTTCCGTCCCGTGTCATGTCGCTGGACGGGGCGATCCGGCCCCGCGAGGGTTCGGGCGTGACGCATTGCATGAGGCCTGACCGGGACGACCGTCCCGTTCCGGCCGCAGAAAGAGGCCTGCCGCGTTCATGTCCTTCGCTCACGACGAACCGATCGAGACCGGCGCGCTGCCGGCTCTGCCCGGGCCGAGCCTCGCCGGCGTCGAGGACTATCTCGCGCTGCTGAAGCCGCGGGTGATGTCGCTCGTCGTGTTCAGCGCGCTCGTCGGCATGGTGGCGGCGCCTGAAGGCCTGCATCCCGTGCTGGGCGCGATCTCGCTGCTCTGCATCGCCATCGGCGCCGGAGCCTCCGGCGCGCTGAACATGTGGTGGGACGCCGACATCGACGCCGTCATGGCGCGCACCGCGACCCGGCCCGTGCCCGCCGGCCGCGTCCAGCCCGGCGAGGCGCTCGCCTTCGGCATGACGCTCTCGGTCGGCTCGGTGCTCACCCTCGGCCTGGTCGCCAACTGGCTGGCGGCCGGCCTGCTCGCTTTCACGATCTTCTTCTACGTCGTGATCTACACGATGTGGCTGAAGCGCTGGACGCCGCAGAACATCGTCATCGGCGGGCTCGCCGGCGCGATGCCGCCGATGGTCGGCTGGGCCGCCATGGCGAACGCGGTCAGCCTTGAAAGCGCGCTGCTGGTCGCGATCATCTTCATGTGGACGCCGCCGCACTTCTGGGCGCTCTGCCTCATCAAGTCGGATGACTACGCCCGCGCAGGCGTGCCGATGCTGCCGGTGGTCGCGGGGCCGGACGAGACCCGCAGGCAGATCCTGCTGTACGCGCTCGCGCTCGCGCCGCTCGGCGTGGCGCCGGCCTTCATCGGGCTCGGCGGCTGGGCGTACCTCGCCATCTCGGCGGTCGGCGGCCTCGCCTTCGTCGCGCACGCCGTCGCCGTGTACCGCCGTCGCGAGGGCGAGCTCGCCCGCAAGGCCGCGGGCCGCCTGTTCGGCTTCTCGCTGATCTACCTGTTCGCGCTTCTCGCCGCCGTGCTGGTCGAGAAGTTGGCGGGCCTGCCGGCCGTGAGCTGGGCGTGAGCGCGATGACCGAGCCCGAAGACCGCGGCGTCGTGCTGACACCGGAGCAGAAGCGCCAGCGCAACCGCCGCAATGTGGCGCTCGCCCTGGCGCTCGGGTCGCTGGTCGTGATCTTCTGGCTGGTGACGGTGTTCAAGCTCGGCGGCGCCGTGCTGAACCGGCCGCTGTGAGGAGAGCATGAGCGAGACCCCGAGCCCGGCCGACATGAACCGCCGCAACGCCCGCATCGCGGTCGGCTGCGTCGCCTTCGTGGCCGCCATGGTCGGCGCGGCCTACGCCGCCGTTCCGCTCTACGACATGTTCTGCCGCGCCACCGGCTTCGGCGGCACGACGCAGGTCGCGACCGCGGCCCCCGCCGCGGCGCTCGACCGCGAGATCACCGTGCGCTTCGACAGCAATGTCGGCCAGGGGCTCGACTGGTCGTTCCGGCCCGAGACCACGCAGATGAAGGTGAAGGTCGGCGAGAGCAATCTGGTGATCTTCAAGGCCCGCAACCGTTCCGACCGCGAGCTGACCGGCACCGCGACCTACAACGTCACGCCGGAGACCACCGGCGGCTATTTCGCCAAGCTGCAGTGCTTCTGCTTCACCGAGCAGACGCTGAAGCCCGGCGAGGAGATCGACATGCCGGTCGCCTTCTTCATCGATCCGTCGATCGCGGACAACCGCGAGCTCGACCGGCTGAACCACATCACGCTGTCCTACACCTTCTTCCCGGTGAAGCCGAAGCCGCTCGCCTCCGCCGGGACCGACCGACCCAGACTCTAGACCGCACGGCGCCGCGACGCTTCAGCCGCCTGAGCGGACCAGAACGAGAAGAATTCAAGGGGAGACCTCGATGGCCGACGCCCACGCCAAGCACCACGACTACCATCTCGTCGATCCGAGCCCATGGCCGTTCTTGGCGTCGATGGCGGCCTTCGTCACCGCGATCGGCGCGGTGCTGTGGATGCACGGCTCGGCGCCGTGGATCTTCTCGATCGGCTTCGCGGGCCTGCTCTACTCCGCGATCTCGTGGTGGGCGGACGTCATCAAGGAGGCCAACACCGGCTTCCACACCCGCGTCGTCCAGCTTCACCACCGCTACGGCATGATCCTGTTCATCGCCTCCGAGGTGATGTTCTTCGTGGCGTGGTTCTGGGCCTATTTCGACGTCGCGCTGTTCCCAAACGAGGCGCACCAGTTCCAGCGCACCGAGTTCGTCGGCGGCGTGTGGCCGCCGAAGGGGGTCGAGACCTTCGACCCCTGGCACCTGCCGCTGCTCAACACCACGATCCTGCTGACGTCGGGCACCACGATCACCTGGGCGCACCACGCGCTGCTGCACGGCGACCGCAAGGGCCTGAAGCAGGGCCTGTGGCTGACGATCGCGCTCGGCGTCATCTTCAGCTTCGTTCAGGCGGTCGAGTACAGCCACGCCGCGTTCGGCTTCTCGCAGAACATTTACGGCGCGACCTTCTTCATGGCGACCGGCTTCCACGGCTTCCACGTGATCGTCGGCACCATCTTCCTCGCCGTGTGCCTGGCGCGGGTCTACAAGGGCCACTTCACGCCGCAGCACCATTTCGGCTTCGAAGCCGCGGCCTGGTACTGGCACTTCGTTGACGTGGTCTGGCTGTTCCTGTTCGCCGCGATCTACGTCTGGGGCGCCGGCGCGCCGCACTGACGGCCCGCGACGACCTATGAACGGGAGGCCGCCGGCTCCGCGCCGGCGGCCTCTTGCGTTTTGGCGCGTCGGCGCGCCATACCGCCGGGACCGTCACGAGGAGCCGACGCCATGACCGATCCCGCACGGCCCTCCGCCGGGGCGACCGCCGCCGCGGGACTGCTCGGCCGCTGCCCCGCCTGCGGCCGGGGCGCGCTGTTCGACGGCTACATCGCGCTGAAGCCCGCCTGCGAGTCCTGCGGCCTCGACTACGGCTTCGCCGACAGCGGCGACGGGCCGGCGGTGTTCGTCACGCTGATCGGCGGTTTCGTCACGCTCGCCTTCGCGCTCTGGCTGGAGTTCGCGTTCGAGCCGCCGATGTGGGTTCATCTCGTCGTGTCGCTGCCCGCGGTCGTGCTGGTCTGCCTCGCGCTGCTCCGGCTGATGAAGGGCGTGCTGATCGTGCTCCAGCACCGCAACGCCGCCGCCGAAGCGCGGCTCGACCGGTGACGGCGTGAAGCCGCCGGTGAAGCTCGCGGTCGTCGGCGCGGCCGCGCTCGCGGCCTTCGCGCTGCTGGTCGGGCTCGGCCTATGGCAGCTCCAGCGGCTCGCCTGGAAGGAGGCGCTGGTCGCCCGCATCGAGAGCCGGATGGCCGCGGAGCCGGCCGCGCCGCCGGCGGAAGCGGAGTGGGCCGGCCTCGACGTTGACCAATGGGCCTACCGCCGCGTCCGGGTGGAGGGCATCTTCGACCACGCCCGCGAGGCGCGGGTCTATGTCGCGCTGTCGGAGCCGCGGGGACCGGCCGGCGGCCCGGGATACTTCATCCTGACGCCGCTCGTCCTCGCCGACGGCTCCCGCATCATCGTCAACCGCGGCTTCACGCCCGAACCGAAGGCCGATCCTGCGACCCGCGCGGAGGGGCAGGCGACCGGTCCCGTCACCGTCACGGGCGTGCTGCGGACGCCCGAGGACCGCAACCCCTTCACGCCCGCCGACCAGCCGGCGAAGCGGCTGTTCTTCGCGCGTGATCCGGCTGCGATCGCCGCCGGCCTCGGCCTCGACCGCACGGCGCCCTTCACCATCGACGCCGACGCGACGCCGAACCCTGGCGGCTTCCCCCAGGGCGGCGAGACGCGGGTCAGCTTTCCCAACCGCCATCTTGAATACGCGCTGACCTGGTTCGGCCTCGCCGCTGCGCTGGTCGGCGTGTTCGCCGCCTTCGCCTGGCGGATCCTGCGCGATCGGCGGGGCCGCTAGCCGGTCCCCGCGCTTGCGACGCGGTCCCCTCGGGCCTAGTTTGGCGCACTCTTTTCGGTTCTGACGGAGCATTCTCGGCATGGCGATCGCCTATGTCTCGACCCGCGGCGACGCGCCCAGGCTCGGCTTCGCCGACGCCATGCTGGCGGGGCTCGCGCGCGACGGCGGCCTCTACGTGCCGGAGACCTGGCCGACGCTGTCGCGCGAGACCATCGCGGGCTTCGCCGGCCGGCCTTACGCCGAGGTCGCGGAAGCGGTGATCGCGCCCTTCGTCGGCGACGCCATCGCGCGGCCGACGCTAAAGGCGATGATCGCGGAGGCCTATGCGAGCTTCCGGCATCCGGCCGTGACGCCGCTCGTGCAGACTGGCGACAACCGCTTCGTGCTCGAGCTGTTCCACGGGCCGACGCTCGCCTTCAAGGACGTGGCGATGCAGCTGCTTGCGCGGCTGATGGACCACGTGCTGGCCGAGCGAGGCCTGCGCGCCACCATCGTCGGCGCCACCTCCGGCGACACCGGCGGCGCCGCGATCGAGGCCTTCCGCGGCCGTTCGCGCGTCGACGTCTTCATCCTGATGCCGCACGGCAAGGTCTCGGAGGTCCAGCGCCGCCAGATGACGACCGTGCCGGACGCGAACGTGCACGCGATCGCGATCGACGGCTCGTTCGACGACGCGCAGGCGCATGTGAAGGCGATGTTCAACCATCACGCCTTCCGCGACCGGCTGGCGCTCGCGGGCGTGAACTCGATCAACTGGGCGCGGGTGCTGGCCCAGGCGGTCTACTACTTCACCGCCGCCGTCGCGCTCGGCGCGCCGCACCGCGAGGTCGATTTCGTGGTGCCGACCGGCAATTTCGGCGACGTGTTCGCGGGTTATGTGGCGAAGCGCATGGGGTTGTCCGTAGGCCGGCTGGTGATCGCGACGAACGTCAACGACATCCTGGCCCGCACGCTCGAAACCGGGCGTTACGAGGTGACGGGCGTCACCGCGACGACCTCGCCCTCGATGGACATCCAGGTGTCGTCGAACTTCGAGCGCCTGCTGTTCGACGCGGTCGGCCGCGATCCCGCGACGGTGCGCTCCGCGATGGCCTCGCTCGCGCAGGCGCGGTCGTTCACGATCGCGGACGAGGCGCTCGCCGCGATCCGCCGGGATTTCGACGCCGGCCGCGCCGGCGAGGCCGAGGTCGGCGAGACGATCGCGCGCGTGAAGCGCGACACGGGTTATCTGCTCGACACTCATACGGCGGTGGCCTACGCGGTCGCCGACGCGGCGGCGCTCGATCCGGCGACGCCGACCGTGGTGCTCTCGACCGCCCATCCCGCCAAGTTCCCCGACGCGGTCGAGGCCGCGTCCGGCATCCGCCCGGCGCTGCCGCCGCATCTCGCCGACCTGCTGGACCGGCCGGAGCGCCTGACGCGCCTGCCGAACGACGTCGCCGCGATCGAGGCCTATGTCGCCGAACACGCCCGCGTCGCGCGGGACGCGGCCGCGTGAGCGCCCGCCTCACGATGCTCCCCTCCGGCCTCGCGGTCGTCACCGACGCGATGCCCGGGCTGGGGACGGCCGCCGTCGGGGTCTCGTTCGGCGCCGGCGCGCGCTCCGAGGCCGAGAACGAGCACGGCCTCGCCCATCTGCTCGAGCACATGGCGTTCAAGGGCACGGCCCGGCGCTCGGCGATCGCGATCGCCGAGGAGATCGAGCAGGTCGGCGGCGACCTCAACGCCGCCACCGGCGTCGAGCAGACCGGCTATTCCGCCCGCGTGCTGAAGGACGACGTGGCTCTCGCGCTCGACATCCTCGCCGACATCGTCACCGAGCCGTCCTTCGACGCCGAGGAGCTGAAGCGCGAGAAGAACGTGATCGTCCAGGAGATCGGCTCGGTCGAGGACACGCCCGACGATCTCGTCTTCGACATGGCGCAGGACGCGGCCTTCCCCGGCCAGCCGCTCGGCCGTTCGATCCTCGGCACGCCCAAGACCGTGCGCGCGCTCGACCGCGCCGCGTTGTCGGGCTTCCTCGCGCGCGGCTACCGCGCCTCGAACGCGGTCGTGGTGGCGGCAGGCGCGGTGGAGCATGAGGCGGTGGTCGCGGAGGCGGAGCAGCGCTTCGCGGCGCTGCCGGGCGGCGAGGCGCCGAAGCCCGCGCCCGCCTCTTATGTCGGCGGCGACGTCCGGCGCGAGAAGCGCGATCTGGAGCAGCTTCACGTCACCCTCGCCTTCGAGGGCCGGCCTTACGAGGCGGACGACGCCTACGCCGCGCAGGTCTTCGCCAATCTCGCGGGCGGCGGCATGTCGTCCCGCCTGTTCCAGGAGGTGCGCGAGCGCCGCGGGCTCGCCTATTCGGTCCACGCCTTCCACTGGTCCTACGCCGACGTCGGCATGTTCGGCGCCTACGCCGCGCTCGGGCCGGAGGACGCCGCCGAGATCCTGCCGGTCATGATCGACGTGCTGCAGGCCGCGGCGGACGCCGCCGACGAGCGCGAGACTGCCCGCGCCAAGGCGCAGATGAAGGCCGGCCTGCTGATGGCGCTGGAGCAGCCGGCCGCGCGCGCCGACCATCACGCCCGCCACCAACTCGCCTATGGCCGACCGCTCGACGCGGAGGAGACCGTGGCGAAGATCGAGGCGGTCACGGCGGAGGCCGCCCGCGCTGCCGGGCGCCGGATGCTGGCGACGCCGCCGACGCTCGCGGCGATCGGCCCGACCCGCCGGCTGATGGCCGCCGAACGCATCGCCGAGCGCCTCGGCGCCCGCCGGCCTGCGGCCTGACGGACCGCGCCATGGCGTTCTTCCGGACGCTCGCCGCATCCGAGACGATCCCGGTCATCATCGGCGAGGGCGTCTCCCTGCGCGTGCCGCAGATGGCGGACCATCAGGCCTGGGCGGAGCTTCGCGCGGCGAGCCGCGAGTTCCTCAAGCCCTGGGAGCCGATCTGGCCCGCGGACGACCTGTCGCGGCTCGCCTTCCGCCGCCGGATCAAGCGCTACATGCGCGAGCTCGAACAGGACCAAGCCTATCCGTTCTTCGTGTTCGGCGCCGGCGGCGAGCTTGTGGGCGGAGTGACGCTGAGCCAGGTGCGGCGCGGCGTGGCCCAGACCTGCTCGGTCGGCTACTGGATGGGCCGGCCCTACGCCGGGCGCGGCCTGATGACTGCGGCGGTGACCGCGCTGAAGCCGTTCGTGTTCGAGGGTCTGAAGCTGCGCCGCCTCGAGGCCGCCTGCCTGCCGCGCAACGCCGCCTCTATCCGCCTGCTGGAGAAGACCGGCTTCGAGCGCGAGGGCTACGCGCGGCAATACCTGTGCATCGACGGGGTTTGGCAGGATCACCTACTCTACGCGCTTCTGCGCGAGCCCGCGCTGGGCTAACGTACCGGCGCTTCGCCGACCGGCGGAACGCCATGACAAGGCTTCGTCCGGCCCTTCGCCGCGCGGGGCCGCCGAGCCGGCCGTCGCCGGAGTTCTGGGAGACGCCCCGCGTTGCGTATCGTCCGCGCCCTGCTTCCGGCGCTGCTGCTCGCCATCCTGACGCTGGCCGGGACCGTTCCCGCGGCGGCGCTGCAGCCGCTTTCCATCGGACCGGACGACATGGCGATCGACCTGCTCGGCGCCATCGAGCGCCCGATGGGGCAGGCCGACCGCATCCAGGTCGCCACCTTCCCCGGCGCCGACGGCATCGTGCGCCGCATTGAGGTGCGTTCCGAACGGACCGGCGACGGGCGACAATGGGCGGTGTTCGCGCTGCGCAACGACGGCGACGAGCAGATCGACCGGCTGCTGGTGTCGCCGCACTTCCGCCTCGTCGGCTCCGGCGCGCTGTGGCCCGATCTCGGCGACGACCGCATCCGCAACGTGACCGCGAGCCAGGGCGTACGCCCCGACCGGCAAAGCTCCGACGACGCCGACGTCTTCGTGTTGACGATCGATCCCGGCGCGACCGTCACCTACGTGGTGGAGCTCGCCTCGCCGAAGCTCCTTCAGCTCACGCTGTGGGAGCCGGGCGTCTTCAAGGACAAGGTCAACTCGTTCACGCTCTACCGCGGCATCATGCTCGGCATCGGCGGCCTGCTGGCGCTGATCCTGACCATCCTGTTCGTGGTGAAGGGCAGCGTGATGTTCCCGGCGGCGGCCGCGCTCGCCTGGGCTGTGCTGGTCTATCTCGGCGTCGATTTCGGCTTCTGGCGCAAGATCTTCGAACTGACGCCGGAGTTCGAGCGCATCCTGCGGGCCGGCAGCGAGGCGGCGCTCGCCGCCACCATGCTGGTGTTCCTGTTCGCCTATCTCAACCTCAACCGCTGGCACGTGCGCTACAGCCACGTGATGGGCGCGTGGCTGGTGTTCCTGCTCGCGCTGGTGTGGCTCGCGGCCTACGACGCGCCGGTCGCGGCCGGCATCGCCCGCATGTCGCTGGGCGCGGTCGCGGTCATCGGCTTCGGCATCGTGGTCTGGTTCGCGGCCAAGGGCTACGACCGCGCCGTGATGCTGGCGCCGACCTGGGCGCTGCTGGTGGCGTGGTCGATGGCTGGCGCCGCGACGATCGGCGGCGCGCTGTCGAACGACATCGTCGCGCCGGCGCTGGTGGGCGGGCTCGTGCTGATCGTGCTGCTGATCGGCTTCACCGTGATGCAGCACGCATTCGCCGGCGGCGCCGTCGCGCCGGGGCAGGTCTCGGACGTCGAGCGCCGGGCGCTGGCGGTCACCGGCTCCGGCGACATCGTGTGGGACTGGGATGTGGAGGCCGACCGGGTCAACGCCGGACCGGAGCTCGAACAGTCGCTCGGCCTGCGCCGCGGCGCGCTGGAGGGGCCGGCGGCGCGCTGGCTCGACATCGTCCACTCCGCCGACCGCGACCGCTTCCGGGCCGCGCTCGACGCGCTGGTGGAGGAGCGGCAGGGCCGGCTGGTCGAGACCTTCCGCCTGCGCGGCCCCGACGGCCACTATCTCTGGTACCTGCTGCGCGCGCGGCCGGTGGTGGGCGCGGACGGCGAGGTTGTGCGCTGCGTCGGCACGCTGCTCGACGTCACCGATTCCAAGACCACCGAGGAGCGCCTGCTCCAGAACGCCGTGCACGACAACCTGACCGGCCTGCCGAACCGCGAGCTGTTCGTGGACCGGCTCGACGCCGCGCTCGCCTATGCGCAGAGCGAGCCCTCGCTTCGGCCGACGGTGATGGTGCTCGACATCGACCGCTACAAGAAGATCAACGAGAGCGTCGGCGTCACCACGGGCGACACCATCCTGATCACGGTGGTTCGCCGTCTCTCGCGGCTGCTGAAGCCGCAAGACACGCTGGCGCGCCTCGGCGGCGACCAGTTCGGCGTGCTGCTGCTCTCCGAGCGCGACGGCGAAAGCATCACGGCCTTCGCCGACACCCTGAAGCGGACGCTGCGCTCGCCGATCACCTTCGGCGGCCGCGAGCTGTTCCTGACCGCCTCGATCGGACTCGCGCTAACCGACGGCCGCTCCGGCGCCTCCGGCGATGAGATGCTGAAGAACGCCGAGGTGGCCATGTACCACGCCAAGCGGTTCGGCGGCGACCACATCGAGGTGTTCAAGCCCACCATGCGGGTCGCGACCACCGACCGGGTGCTGATCGCGGGCGAACTCAACCGCGCGCTGGAGCGGAACGAGATCAAGGTGCACTTCCAGCCAATCGTGCGGCTCGAGGACCGCACCATCGCCGGCTTCGAGGCGCTGTTGCGCTGGGAGCATCCGCGCTACGGCCGGCGGTCGCCGTCGGAGTTCATCACGATCGCCGAGGAGACCGGGCTGATCGTCGACCTCGGGCTGTTCGCGCTCGACGAGGCCGCCCGCCAGCTTGCGACCTGGCAGGCGCGGGTGCCGGGCGAGCCGCCGCTGTTCATGTCGGTCAACGTGTCGAGCCGCCAGTTCCTGCGGCAGGATCTGGTGCAGGACATCCAGAACGTGCTCGCCCGCTACGCCCTGCCGCACGGCACGCTCAAGATCGAGCTGACCGAGAGCCTCGTCATGGAGAACCCCGAGCACGCGGCGCAGATGCTGACGCGGCTCAGGGAGCTTGGAGCCGGGCTCTCGCTCGACGATTTCGGCACCGGCCACTCGAGCCTCGCCTATCTCCAGCGCTTCCCCTTCGACGTGCTGAAGATCGACAAGTCCTTCGTGCGCCCGACCGGGCGCGGCGAGCGGCCCGTTATTCTGCGATCGATCGTGCGGCTCGCGCACGACCTTGGCATGGAGGTGGTCGCCGAAGGCGTCGAAACCGACAGCGACGCGGTCGAGCTCTACCACCTCGGCTGCGTGTTCGCGCAGGGCTACGCCTTCGGCGAGGCCATGAGCGCCGAGGATTGCGACCGCCTGCTCGGCCTCGCGCCGGAGGGCGTCGCCCGTCGGGTGATGCAGGGCGCGCTGCGGAGAAGGTGACGGGCATGCGGATGAAGCGGCGCGCGTTGGCGCTGGCGCTGGCCACAGCGGCGATTTCGGGGGCGGCCAGCGGCGAACCGGCCAAGCCGAAGGTCGAGATGCACAGGACGCAGGTCGCGATCAAGGACGCCGACGGCTGGTATCCGGCCAAGTCGACCAGAGGGCGCTTCAGCGTCCTGTCGCCGATCCCCTTCAACGATTATTCGATCACTTTCGACGACCCCAACATCGGCGAGCTGGTTCTGCACGGAGTGGGCGGCAAAAGCGCCGACGGCATGGAGTTCGGCGCGATCGAGACCGTCAGGACGGCGCGGCAGAAGGACGTCGATCTCCGCCAACTGGTGGCCAATGTCGCGGCCAAGCAGGGCGCCGCCGTTCCGGAGGTCAGACCTGAACGGGTGGGCGACGAAGACGTGGCGCACGCCGAGTTTCAGGGGCGGTCTCGCGGCGTCGTGATGCGGGCGTCCAAGACGCAGGTCGGCGTGTACACCGTCGTGTGCGAATACCCGGGGGCCATCGCCGAGCAGGCCAAGCCCACCTGTCGCGACTACGTCGCGAGCTTTCGCGTCGAGGACTGACGACGCCCGCGCGTCACGCGTGGCCGGCTTCGGCCGAGAGCTTCCCGAGGTCGATGCCGATCTTCGCCAGCGCGCGGTCGTACTTTGTGTCGACGCTGTCGCCGAAGACGAGGTCGCGGTCGGCCGGGCAGTTCAGCCAGCCGTTGGCCTGGATTTCGGTCTCGAGCTGGCCCGGCGCCCAGCCGGCGTAGCCGAGCGCGAGCACGGCGTTCTTCGGGCCGCCGCCCTTGGCGATCGCCTTCAGGATGTCGAGGGTCGCGGTGAGGCAGATGCCGTCGTCGATCGAGAGCGTCGAGTCCTCGATCATGAAGTCGGCGGAGTGCAGCACGAAGCCCCGGCCGGACTCGACCGGGCCGCCGCGCAGGACCGGGATGCCTCCCGCCGCGTCCGGAAGCCGGATCTCGTCGCCCTCGGCGATCACGCCGAGCTGCACCAGAAGGTCGGGGAAGCTGATGTGCGGCGCCGGCTTGTTGACGACGATGCCCATCGCGCCCTCGGACGAATGCGCGCAGACGTAGATCACCGTGCGCGCGAACCGATCGTCCGACATCCCCGGCATCGCGACGAGCACCTGACCGTCGAGATAGCCTGATCTGGCGTTACGTCCGAGCTTCGATTGGCGAAGAATTTCCGGCATGTGGGAAAGAGTAGGGCCGGGCCGGCGGTTTTGAAAGAGACGCCGCGCGCGTCTGCGTCGCCGCGCCGCTGTCGCGCCCCGGCCGCGTCACGACGAGTTGCGTTTGGCGTGTGGCCGCGGCGGCGCTACCTAACGGGAATGATCGCACGCCTCGCCATCGCCGCGGCCGCCGCCGCGCTCGTCGCCGCTCCCGCGTCAGGCGAGCCGGCGAGCCCATGGACCCGCGACGGCTCCTCCGAGCTTCGCCTGATCGACGCCGGCGCGGCGCCGGACGGCGGCCGGCTGGTCGGCGTCGCGATCCGGCTCGACGCCGGCTGGAAGACCTACTGGCGCCAGCCCGGCGACAGCGGCGTGCCGCCCCAGTTCGACTTCGCCGCCTCGACCAATCTGGCGGGCGTCGACATCGCCTATCCCGCGCCGGAGCGCATGACCGACGAGAGCGGCATCGCCAACGTCTATCACGGCGAGGTGGTGCTGCCGGCGACGGTGCGGGCGCAGGACCCGTCGCGGCCGGTGCGGTTGGCGCTGGTGGCGAACTACGGCGTCTGCGACAAGGTCTGCGTGCCGGTGCGCGCGGAGACCGCGCTCGACCTCGCGCCGGAGGGCGCCTATCCCGGCCCGGCCGCCGCCGCGGTGCGCCGCGCGCTGGCGAAGACCCCGAAGCGCACCGCGTTCGGCGCAGCCGCGGAAGGACTGTCGATCGCCTCCGTCAGCCGCCGCGACGGGCCGGACGGGAAGCCGGCCGTGGAGGTGGTCGCCGCCGCTCCCGGCCCGGTGACGCTGTTCGCCGAGACCGGGGAGGGCGGCTTCGTGAGGGCGCCCGAACCCCTTGGAGGGAGCGAGGCCGGCAAGGCGCGGTTCCGCATTCCCTTCGACCGTGAGCTGCCGGCCTCCGGCCTCCGCCTGACGCTCGCGGCGCCGGAGCGGGCGATCGAGACCTCGGTGCCTCTCGGCGCCATCCTCCGGACGCCGTAGACCCCTATCCATGGCTCCAGACAGCCTCTAAGACGAAATCGTTCCGCCCGCCGGGGCGTCGCCGACTTCCCGGCTTCACTGCGTCAGGAGTCCGCGATGGCCATCGAGGTCGGTTCCCGCCTGCCCAACACCACCTTCCGCACCATGGGGCCCGACGGTCCCGCCACCGTGATGGCCGACGAGCTGTTCGCGGGGAAGAAGGCGGTTCTGTTCGCTGTGCCCGGCGCCTTCACGCCGACCTGCCACAAGAACCACCTGCCGGGCTACCTGAAGAACCTGGACGCGCTTCAGGCCAAGGGCGTCGACGTGGTGGCCGTGACCTCCGTCAACGACGTGTTCGTCATGAACGCCTGGGCCGAAGCCACCGGCGCGAAGGGCAAGATCGAGTTCCTGTCGGACGGCAACGCCGATTTCGCCAAGGCGATCGGGCTCGAGCTCGACGCCTCCGGCGGCGGTCTCGGCATCCGCTCGAAGCGCTACGCCATGCTGCTCGACGACATGGTCGTCACCTCGCTCGCGGTCGAGGATTCGCCCGGCAAGGCCGACCTGTCGAGCGCGGAACGCCTGCTCGAGTCGCTCTGAAGGCCTGCCAAGCGTACGGGCGGGGCGCGCCCCGCCCGTACGCTTGCGCGTCAGTGCGCGTGCTCGCCGGCCTTGGCCTCAGGGCCCCGCGCGCCGAGCGCCTCGACGACGAACTCCACCTTGATCTCGCCCGCCTTCTCGAAGGTCAGCGCGCCGGCGAACGTCTCGCCCTGTGCGAGCGGGCGCTTCAGCTCGTGCAGCATCAGATGCAGGCCGCCGGGCTTCAGCGCCACCTCGCCGTGCGCGGGGGCCTCCACGCCTTCCGGCAGCGGCCGCATGGTCATCACGCCGTCCTTCACGGTCATTTCGTGGATCTCCACCCGTCCGGCGACGTCGGCTTTCGCCCCGATCAGGCGGTCGGGCGCGTCGCCGCCGTTCCTGATCACGAGGTAGCCGCCGGCGACCCTGGCGCCGCTCGGGGTCGCGCGCGACCACGGATGGTCGATCTCGATCGACCCGGATTTGAACTCGTGCGCCGGCGCGGGGAGGGCGAAGGCGGCGAACGCTGCGGCGGCGGCCGCGCGAAGCGTCAGTTTCAGCATGGCGTCAGTCCTTGCGAATGCGGGGAGGCCCGGCCTCGACCCGACGTCGGCATGTGGGATGTGCGATGTCGTCGGCGCCGTCAGGCTGGCGGGCCACGCGCGAGAGCGGGGCCGTCGCTCCGCTGGGCCAAGCGCTCGACGGCCGCGCCCGGCGTGGCCGCGACGGCGGCGGGGCGGGCCAGAAGCGCGGCGCCGCCCGCAGGCGATGGCGCCGGTTGCGGCGCGCCGAGACAGCCGACGCCGCAGCAGGCGAAACGGTCGCGGTCCTGGGCCGGCGCGCTCGCGGCGTCGCCCGAGCACAGGGTCAGCGCCAGGTCGAAGCGCTGCGGAGCGGCGGCGGCGTGATGATGCGCGAGGCCCGCGAGCGCGGACTGGACGACGAGCGCATAGGCCGCGAGCACGACGCCGACGCGTCGCAAGAGTCCGCCCCGATGTCCGCCCGCCGCCTGCGCCGTCATGGCGCGAGGCCTAGCATGGCGGCGGCTCGAAACCTAGGCGTCGCGGTCGCGCGCGAACGGCGGGAAGTCCGGAGGATCGACAGCGCGCAGACGTCGATCGCGGCCTGACCCGGGACGCGAATCCCCGTATCGTCGGCGGGATGGTCGAGGGGGCGACGACCGGGGTTCGGGACCATGACGACGGCGGGCTAACCGCGATGCGTCGTCATGGGGAGGCCGAACGCCTGCGGGACCCTATGTCTCGGGTTCCACGGTCTCCTTCGGGGGACGAGGATTCGGAAGGGATCTCCCCGGGAATGGCTAAGCGCGAGAAGCTCGCGAAGAAGGTTCGACAGCAGTATGGCGCCCTGCCTTTCAGGGAGGCGCCGGGCGGCGTCGAGGTGCTGCTGATCACCACCCGCGAGACCCGGCGCTGGATCATCCCGAAGGGCTGGCCGATGAAAGGCCGCACGCCGGTCTACGCCGCGAGGCGCGAAGCGTTCGAGGAAGCCGGGCTCCACGGCGACCCGCTGCCCGAGGTCGGCCAGTTCGAGTATGTGAAGAGGATGGCGTTCGGCGCCGACCGTCCCTGCCGCGTCGGCGTGTTTCCGCTGCGGGTGACGGAGGAGCTGGCGGACTGGCCGGAGAAGGACGAGCGCGAGCGGCGGTGGTTTTCGCTTCCCGACGCCGCTGCCGCCGTCATCGAGCCCGACCTCTCGGCGCTGATCCTGGCGTTGCCGTCGCATCTCGCGGACGGTTGAACCGCGTTCTTTAACGTCTTCGTGGATGGTGGGGCCGGCGCCGGCGGGCGCGACGGGAGGAGCGCGAGCATGGCGAAGGTCATACCCATCATCCTGTGCGGCGGGACGGGCTCGCGGCTGTGGCCGGCCTCGCGCGAGAGCTACCCGAAGCAGTTCCTGCCGCTCGCGGGCGAGCGCACCATGCTGCAGGCGACGGCTCTCCGCGTGGCGGATCCAGCGCGGTTCGACGCGCCGATCGTCGTCACCAACGCCGAGCACCGCTTCATCGTGGCCGAGCAGCTCGCGCAGATCGGCTCGCGCGCGACGATCGCGCTGGAGCCGGCGCGCCGGGATTCCGCGGCGGCGCTCGGCGCCGCGGTCCGGCTTGCGGCGCTGCGCGACCCGGAGGCCGCCGTGCTCGCGCTCGCGTCCGACCATGTGGTGCTGGACGAGCCGGGCTTTCTCGAGGCGGTCGCCCGCGGCCTGCCGGCGGCCGAGGCGGGCCGCATCGTCGCCTTCGGCGTCGAGCCGACCGAGCCGACCTCGAAATACGGCTACATCCGCCCGGGCGCTCCGCTCGACGGCGCGCCCGGCGTCAGCGCGGTCGCGGCCTTCGTGGAAAAGCCGGCCCGGGAGGCCGCCGAGCGGCTGATCGCCGAGGGATGCCTCTGGAACTCCGGCAACTTCCTGACGCGCGCGCAGACGCTGCAGGACGAGCTTGAAAGGCTCGCGCCGGGGATCGCCGGGCCCGCGATCGCCGCGGCCGACGGTGCCCGACAGGACCTCGACTTCCTGCGGCTCGATCCGGACAGCTTCGCGCGGGCCGAAGCGAAGTCGATCGACTTCGCCGTGATGGAGAAGACGCCGCTGATGGCGGTGACGCCCGGCGCCTTCGGCTGGTCCGATGTCGGCAGCTGGTCGGCGCTGTGGGAGATCGCGCCGCGGGACGCCGACGGCAACGCGTTGATCGGACCGACCGCCGCGATCGGCAGCACCAACTGCTACGTCCGCTCGGACAAATACCTCACCGCCGTGGTCGGCGTCGACGACGTCGTGGTGGTGGCGACGCAGGACGCGGTGCTCGTCACCACGCGCGAGCGGACCGACGAGGTGAAGGCGATGGTGGCCGCGCTGACCGCGCGCGGCGAGCCGACCGCGACCTCGGCGTCGCTGGTGCACCGCCCCTGGGGCTCGTACCAGATCCTCGACGACGGAGCGCGCTTCCAGGTCAAGCGCATCACGGTCAAGCCCAAGCGCAGGCTGTCGCTGCAGAGCCACGTGCACCGCGCCGAGCACTGGATCGTGGTGCGGGGCACCGCGCAGGTGACGATCGGCGACGAGACGCGCCTGCTCCGGGAAAACGAGTCCGTGCACGTGCCGCTCGGCGTGACGCACCGGCTCGAGAACCCCGGCGTCATCCCGCTCGAGCTGATCGAGGTGCAGTCCGGCAGCTATCTCGGCGAGGACGACATCATCCGCGTCGACGACGACTACCGCCGCGGCTGACGGATCAATGCCGCAGCGCGCCGGCGGGGCCCTTCCCGCCCGCGCGAACGGCGCCGGGCGCGCCGCGAACTGGGGACGGCGCCCGCTCCCGCATCCCCCGCAGGGCGCGAATCGCGTAACCATAGGCGGTGTCCGACACGATCGAGCTGCGCCCGAACGCCCTGCCGCCCGCCCTGGAGGCGGAGAAGCGGCGCGTGCTGAAGACCGCCTTCGGCTTCGACGAGTTCCGCCCCGGTCAGGAACGGGTGATCGACGCGCTGCTCTCGGGCCGCGACGTGCTGGCGGTCATGCCGACCGGCGCAGGAAAATCGCTGTGCTATCAGGTGCCCGCGCTGGTGAAGGGCGGGCTCGCTGTGGTGGTCTCGCCGCTGATCGCGCTGATGGACGACCAGGTGGCGGGCCTCAGGCTCGACGGCGTCTGCGCCGAGGCGATCCACTCCGCGAAATCGCGCGAGGAGAACGTCGCCTCGTGGCGGCGGGTCGCCTCGGGCGAGGCGAAGATCGTCTACATGGCGCCCGAGCGGCTGATGACCGACCGCATGCTCGGCGCGCTCGGCCGTCTGCCGGTGTCGCTGGTCGCGATTGACGAGGCGCACTGCATCTCGCAATGGGGCCACAGCTTCCGCGCGGAATACCTGACGCTTGGCCGGCTGCGGGAGGCGCTGCCCGACGCTCGGCTCGTGGCGCTGACGGCGACCGCGGACGACGGCACCCGCGCCGACATTCTGGACAAGCTGTTCGCGGGCCGCGCCGAGAGCTTCGTGGCGGGCTTCGACCGGCCCAACATCGCGATCTCGGTCGCGGAGAAGCGGGACGTCGGGACGGCGATCGAACGCTACGTCACGTCGCGGCCGGGCCTGAGCGGCGTGGTCTACCGGCTATCGCGCAAGAAGGTCGAGGAGACCGCGGCCAGGCTCCGCGACGCCGGCGTCAACGCGCTCGCCTATCACGCCGGCATGGAGGCCTCCGAGCGCTCAGCGGCGCAGGAGACGTTTCTGGCCGAGCCCGGCGTGGTGATGGTCGCGACCGTCGCCTTCGGCATGGGCATCGACAAGTCGGACGTCCGCTACGTCGTCCACGGCGACATTCCGGGCTCGCTCGAGGCCTACTATCAGGAGATCGGCCGCGCGGGACGCGACGGCGCGCCGGCCGAAGCCCTCATGTTCTATGGCCTCGAAGACGTGCGCACCCGCCGCCGCTTCATCGACGAGCAGGACAGCGACGACGAGCGCAAACGGGTCGAGGCGCGCCGGCTCGACGCGCTCGTGGGCTTCTGCGAGACGACCTCCTGCCGGCGCCAGACGCTGCTCGCCTATTTCGGCGAGACCACCGGCCCTTGCGGCAACTGCGACACCTGCCTCGACCCGCCCGAGGTGATCGACGGAGCGCGCGAGGCGCGGCTGCTGCTCGGCCTCGTCGCCGCGACCGGCGAGCGCTTCGGCGCGGCCCACATCGTGGCGCTGGCGGTCGGCCACCTGTCCGAGACGGTGACGGGGCGCGGCCACGATCGGCTGCCGGGTTTCGGCAAGGGCGCGGACCGGCCGGCGGCCGAGTGGCGCGGCGTCGTCCGGCAACTGGTGGCGCTCGGCGCGCTGAAGGTCGAGTCCGGCGCCTATGGAGGGCTCCAGCTCACGCCGAAGGGCGGTCGCATCCTCGACGGCGCCGAAGGCGTCATGATCGCCAAGCCCAAGGAGAAGAAGCGCGAGCGCCGCCGCATGACGGCCGAGAGCGTGGGCTTCGACGGCGTGGACGGCGAACTGCTCGGCCGGCTCAAGGCGCTCCGCCGCGAGCTCGCGATCGCCCGCGCCGTGCCGGCCTATGTGATCTTCGCCGACCGCACGCTGGTGGAGATGGCGGCCGTCAAGCCGCGGACGCCGCAGGCGCTCGCCAAGGTCAAGGGCGTCGGCGCGGCCAAGCTCGACGCCTTCGGGGACGTGTTTCTCAAGGCGCTGAACGCCGGGTGACCGGAGGTCATTGGCTCCAGTCGGTCGACACCGCGTCGCCGGGCTTGGAGTAGAGGCGGATCGCGTCCTGATGGCCTGTCTGCAGGCTGAGATCGGAGTGCGTCTTCTTGCCCATGAGCTTGCCTGACGGATCGTAGGTCTTGGCGATCGTGCCGTTTCCGGTCGTCACGATGTCCACCTTGGAGCCGTCCTTGCGCACGATCTTGGTGTGCCCCGCCTCGGCTATCGTCGCGCCCGCAAGCAGGGCGATGGCGACGGCCAGCGCCCGCCGCGATCCCAGCGTTCTCATGCGCATGACACCCTCCCCGGAAGTTTCAGGTCGAGACTGGAGCGTGGCGACGCGTTCGCGCAATCCGTAGCTGTGCTTATGCCTGTGTCCACGCGCTAAGCGCGTAGAGGGCGATGCCGCTCGTCGTCGCCACGTTCAGGCTGTCGAAGCCGGCCGCCATTGGCACGCGCGCTGTCGTAGTCCTCGCCATGAGGTCGGCGGGGAGACCGGGACCTTCGGCTCCCAGCAGCAGCGCCGTGCGCGGGGAGGGGGCGATTTCCGCGATGTCACGAGCTCCCGCAGGACTGAGGGCGACGGTCGAGAAGCCCTCCGCGTCGAGCGCGTCGAGCAGGTCGCCGCCCGATCCGCCGCGGGCGAAGGGCAGGATCAGGCTGGCTCCGACCGAGACGCGGATCGCTTTCCGGTAGAGCGGGTCGCAGCTCGTTTCGTCCAGCAGCACGGCGTCGGTGCCGAAGGCGGCGGCGTTGCGGAAGATCCCGCCCACATTGTCGTGGTTGGCGACGCCGACGAGGACGACGGCCAGCGCCCGTTCCGGCAGGCGGGCGAGCAGGGCGGCGGTGGTCTCGGGCGGCGCGCGGCGGGCGATGGCGAGCACGCCACGGTGGATGTGGAAGCCGACCACCGCGTCCATCACGCTCTGGCCCGCGGCGTAGACCGGGACCTCGGGCGGAAGCTTGGAAAGCAGACCGGCGAGAGCCTCGATGCGGTTCTCCGCGATCAGCAGGCTTTCGGCGGCGTGGCGGCAAGGAACGCCCCGTCCGCCCTCGATCAGCAGCCTCAGCACCACCTCGCCTTCGGCGACGAAGCGCTCGCCGCGCCCCACCACATCGCGCTCCCGCACGGCGCGATAGGGCGCGATGCGCGGATCGTTGGGATCATGGATGGAGATCATCTGAGCGCTCCGGCGGAGGGTTTTACCCCGCCGCCAGCTCCTCGCGCATCATCTCGAGCTCCAGCCAGCGCTCCTCCGCCGCGGCCTTTTCCGTCTCGGCCTTCGCGAGGTCGTCGCTCGTCTTCGCGAAAGCCTTCGGATCCCGGGCGTAAAGCTGCGGGTCGGCGAGCTTCGCGGCGAGCCGGGCGATCTCCGCCTCCAGCTCCTCAATGCGCTTCGGCAAGGTGTCGAGCGCGTGCTGGTCCTTGAAGGACAACTTCTTCCGCGCCGCCGGCTGGGCGGCGGGCGAGGGCGCGGCCTTCGGCTTCTCGGACGCCGGCGCCGCGGCCGGCCCGCGGGCGTCCACCCCGCGGCCGCGCTGGGCGATCATGTCGGCGTAGCCGCCGGCGTATTCCTGCCAGCGGCCGCCGCCTTCGGAGGCGATGACGGCGTCGACGGTGCGGTCGAGGAAGTCGCGGTCGTGGCTGACGAGGATCACTGTGCCGGGATACTCGCCGATCATCTCCTGCAGCAGGTCCAGCGTCTCGAGGTCGAGGTCGTTGGTCGGCTCGTCCAGCACCAGCAGGTTGGATGGCTGCGCCAACGCGCGGGCGAGCAGCAGCCGGCCTCGCTCGCCGCCGGAGAGCGCGGAGAGCGGCGAGCCCGCCTGCTCGGGGCCGAACAGGAAGTCCTTCATGTAGGACACGACGTGCTTGGTCTGGCCGCCGACCTCCACCGTGTCGCCGCGGCCGTGGGTCAGCGCGTCGCGCAGGGTGGTCGAGGGGTCGAGGCTGGCGCGCTTCTGGTCGAGCGTCGCGATCTCGACATTGGCGCCCACCCTAATCACGCCCTCGTCGGGCGCGAGCACTCCGGTGAGCAGATTGAGCAGCGTGGTCTTGCCCGCGCCGTTGGCGCCAACGAGGCCGATGCGGTCGCCTCGGGCGATGCGGGTGGAGAATCCCGTCACGATGGGGCGGCCGTCATAGGCCTTGGAGACGTTCTTCGCCTCCACGACCAGCGCTCCGGACGTCGCGCCCTCGGTCACGGTGAGCTGGACGGACCCTTGCGCCTTGCGCTGCGTCCGGCGCTTCTCGCGGAGATCGTCGAGCGCCCGCAGCCGGCCCATGTTGCGCTTGCGCCGGGCGGTGACGCCATAGCGCAGCCAATCCTTCTCGCGCTCGATCTGACGGTCGAGCTTGTGACGCTCCAGCTCCTCCTGCGCGAGCTGCTCGTCACGCCAGGCCTCGAAGGCGCCGAACCCCTTCTCCAGCTTGCGGGTGCGGCCGCGGTCGAGCCAGAGCGTGGCGCGGGTCAGGTTCTCGAGGAAGCGGCGGTCATGGCTGATCAGCACGAGCGCCGAGCGGGACGATTTCAGCTCGGCCTCGAGCCATTCGATCGCCGGCAGGTCGAGATGGTTGGTGGGCTCGTCGAGCAGCAGGATGTCCGGCTCGGGCGCGAGCGTGCGGGCGAGCGCGGCGCGGCGCGCTTCGCCGCCCGACAGGGTCTTGGGGTCCTCGTCGCCTGTCAGGCCGAGCGCCGTCAGCAGGTAGGACGCGCGATGCTCGTCGTCGCCGGGCGCAAGCCCCGCCTCCACATAGGCGCGGGTGGTGGCGAAGCCCGACAGGTCCGGCTCCTGCGGCAGGTAGCGGATGGTCGCGCCGGGCTGCACGAAGCGGGAGCCGCCGTCGGCCTCGACGAGGCCGGCCGCGATCTTGAGCAGGGTCGATTTGCCCGAGCCGTTGCGGCCGACGAGGCCCAAGCGCTCGCCGGCCGAGACCGAGATTTCGGCGCCGTCGAGCAGCGGGGAGCCGCCGAAGGTGAGGCGGATGTCCTTGAGGAGAAGCAGGGGAGGAGGAGCCATCCGCGCTGCTTACGCCGAGGCGCGGCGGCCCCGCAAGCGGCGGCGCGGGCGCCGGCCGCCTCAGCCGGTCGCCTGGCGCGGCTTCATCCCGATGGAGGGCTTGTCGGACGCCGGCGCGAAGGCGAAGGCCACGACGCCCGCGCCGTCGTCTTCGATCGCGCTCGAGAGCTGGTCGGCGTAGGCCCGGATCAGGCGCATCGGTAGGCCGGTCGCCGGCAGCCAGCCCGGCGCGTCGGCGGCGATCCTGAGCATCATGCGGCCGTCCTCGCACGGCGACACGCTGACGGAGGCGGTGGAGCCGGCGGCGCCGGCCGCGGTGAGCAGCTCCATCGACAGCAGCGCGACGGACACCGCCCGGTCGAGATCGATCTCGCCGATGTCGTTCGCGACCGCGACGGACACGTCGAACGAACGTTCGGTTCCCACGTCCCGGGCCTGCAGCGCGACGTCGCGCACCAGCGTGGCGACGTCCACATGGCCGATCTCGCCGCTGGCGTAGGATGCCTTGTAGGCGGCGGCCATGGCGCGCACGCGGTCCTCCGGGGCGCGCAGCACGGCAGACAGCGACTGCGGCGCCTCCTGGCGTTGGAGCGCGAGCAGGCTCGCGATCATCTGGAAATTGTTCTTCACCCGGTGATGAAGCTCGCGCAGAAGCGTGTCGCGGTCGGCGACGGCGGCCTGCAGCGCGTTGGAGCGCTCGTCGACGCGGGCCGACATGGCGTCGAGCGCGTCGCCGAGCCGCGCGAGCTCGGCCGGCGCGCCATCGAGCTTCGTGGCCTTCACGTCGAGCCGGCCGCCCTGATAGGCCTCGGCGGTGACCCGGAGCGCGCGAATCCAGCGCAGCACGAAGCGCTCGATCCCGAACAGGACGAGGCCGACGCAGAGCAGGCTCATCAATGCGGGCAGGCCCAAGGCGAGCAGCAGCCACTGGGTCTGGCTGCGGCCCATGAAATCGAAGGGCGTCGCGGCGACGACCCGCGCGGCCGCGCCTTCGATCGGCGCGATGGCGTAGCGATAGGCGCGCCCGTCCGCGCCACGTCCTTTCAGGATGCGTTCGTCGGAAGGTAGGCGCTTGTCCGGGAGGGCGCCGGCAGGCAACCATCGGCCGCCGAGGGGAGACTGGGCGTCCTCCGCGATCACGCGGCCCTCGCCGTCGAGGATCGCGACCGAGATCATCGCCCGCGATCCGCGATCCTGGAAGATGACGCGACGCGCCTGCTGCGACAGCGGCTCGCGCTCGACGGGAAACGCGGTCGCGCGCGCCGCTACGAGCTCGGCCGCCTGCACCAGCCGGTCGCGGTCGGAAAGGTCCGCGGCCCTGAAGTCGCGCACGCCGATCCAGACCGCGAGGGCGATCACGGGCAGGTTGGCGGCGATCAGGAGAAGCGCGATGTTCGCGCGCAGCGTCTTCAACACGACATCACCGCGACGGCGCAGGAGGAGGGGGCGCCGGCCGTCAAGCTACCCGGAAGACCCGAGCGCGGCGCGCAGGGTCGGCTCCAGCCCGATCTCGGCCGTATCGATGTTGAGCCGTTTCGCCAGCGCGTTGCGCGCGCGATTGACGCGGCTCTTGACCGTGCCGACGGCGCAGTTCGAGATCTCCGCCGCCTCCTCGTATGAAAATTCGGCCGCGCCGATCAGGATCAACGCCTCGCGCTGCTCCTCGGGCAGATCGGCGAGCGCGGCTTTGAAGTCCGCGAGGTCCATGTGGCCGTTCTGCTGCGGCGGCACGGACACGCTCTCGGCGAACACGCCGTCGGTGTCCTGGACCTCCCGCCGACGCCGACGGATGTCCGAAATGTAGACGTTGCGCAGGATCGTGAAGAGCCACGCCCGCATGTTGGTCCCCTCGGTGAAGCTCGAGAGGTTCCGCCACGCCTTGACCAGCGTCTCCTGCACCAGATCGTCAGCCCGGTCGACCTGACCGGAGAGCGAGACGGCGAAAGCGCGGAGGCTCGGGATGTGGGTGACAAGCTCGTCGCGGGGAGGCCGCGTCGGCGCCGCAGTCATCGAGCGCCATTCTGACGAATGTCTTCGTCGTCTGGCCGCTCCGCGGCGCCGCCCTGCGCCTTGTCGAGCTCGGCCAGCAGTTCGAGAAACCGGTCCGGCACAGGCTGGTTCAGAATGTCCACGTATCCCGCACGGAGCTGGCGGCCGATATGCGCCTGCACATCCTGATCCACCTCCGTCTCTGCGGTCTTTCGTTCACTCATTTCCTGGTCCCTCGGCGGAGCCCGCCGGCCGCCGGATTTAGGTCGATGCGCGCCATCAGCCGAAATGGCGCATAAACGTCAATATTCCATAAGCCAAATCGCCGCGCGGTTCCGGCGCGCGGCGAGGATCGCCGCTTTCTATAGAACGCCGTGACGGAAGCTCCCGGGCGGCTCCTCATTTCGTGTCGCGCGCGTAAGGCGACGACGGATCGATCGGCGTCGCTGCGCCCTTGGCGACGGTCGTGGTCCGGGACGAAACATTCGTCACGAAGCCCTCGCCTGTCGTAGCCGCGGAGGAGGTCACCGCCGGCGCCGTCGAGACAGCGGGGGACGCGAGCCGGTCGCCCTTGCCGGCCGCGGCGTGCTGCGCGCCTGCGGACAGGGTCAGGAGCGCGATCGCGCCCATCACCGCGACGAACGCCGCCGCCGCCGTCCACGACGTGACGACAGGGCGCGCCACGAAGCGGCGATCGAGGGAATAGGAACGATACGCACCATGCGAAACATACGCCATGTCGCGCCTCCGCGTGTTCTGGTCCGTGTTGCCTTCAGTCGGCGATCGTCGCCCGCAACATCCACACCGCCTTCTCATGGAAGGCGAGCCGGGCGGCGAGGAGATCGTGGGTGACGAAGTCCTTGGCGTCCTCGGCGTGCTCCGCGCCCTCGCGGATCAATCGGGCGAGGCCCTCGTGATCCTCGATGAGCTCCTCCACCATGCCCTTGACCGTCGGGCGGCCTTCGAGCGACAGCGCCTTGTCGAGCCCGGCGGTGACGCGTGCGCTCGGGGCCGGCGCTCCGAGCGCACGAATGCGCTCGGCCAGCGTGTCTACCGCCGCGAACATGTCGGAGTAGTGCTGCTCGGTGAGGACGTGGACAAGCTGGAACAGCGGGCCGACCACGTTCCAGTGCACCACCTGCGAGCGCAGCAGCACCCGGTAGGTCTGGCCCACGATCTCGCTCAGCATGTCGGCGACGGCCTTCCGGTCGTCGCCCGAGATCCCGGTCGAAACGTTCGCCGCTTTAGGTCTTACGTTTAGGACGTTGCTCGCCTTCGCCATCCGTCTGCCCTGTCGTGTCGTCTCGTCTCGTCCGGCTTCGCCG
>NZ_JBHUER010000010.1:36771-257957 GCF_042681025.1 Methylopila henanensis | reverse complement strand
CGGATTGTTCAACACGACAACGCGGGATCGCGGGGAAGGTTTCAGCCGACCGCGGGTCGCGATCGAAAATGCGAGGGCGCCGCTGAAAGGCGGGCCCTCGCGGGACGTTCAGACCGCGGCGCGATCCGGATTCCGGGCGCGGGCGCCGAAGAACAGCGCCTGGCTGACGATCGCCTTTACGGTCGAGGCCTGAAACGGCTTGGTCACGAGGAACACCGGCTCAGGCCGGGTGCCGCTAAGAAGGCGCTCGGGATAGGCGGTGATGAAGATCACCGGGACCTCGAGCTGCGGCAGCATCTCGCGCACGGCGTCGAGGCCCGAGCTGCCGTCGGCGAGCTGGATGTCGGCGAGGACGAGGCCCGGCCGGCTCTTCGCGGCCATGGCGACCGCTTCGGTGTGGGTGCGGGCGGTGCCGACGACACGGTGGCCAAGGCCCTCGACCAGTTTGGCGAGATCCATCGCGATGATCGGCTCGTCCTCGATCACCAGCACGTCGGTCGCGACCTGCTCGGCGATCTCGCGGCCGGCGTCGTCGATCGCCCGCGCGATCTCAGCCTGGGAAAGATTGAGGATCTGGCTCGCTTCCGCCGGCGTGAAGCCCTCGACGGACACCAGCAGGAACACCTGTCGCGACCGCGGGGTCAGCGCCTCGATGTTGCGCTCGGAATGGGCGGCTTCCGCTCCGGTCTCGACGTTGAGGGCGACGGAGGACCAGATGCGCGAGAAGATCGCGTAAAGGCCGACGCGCGGCTCCAGATCCGCCGGGAAGATCGACGGGTCGGCGATCAGCGCCTTCAGCACTGCGGCGACATACGCGTCGCCGCTGTCCTGCCGCCCGGTGAGGGCGCGGGCGTAGCGGCGAAGGAAGGGCAGGTGTGGAGCGATGGTGTCGGCGAGAGCCATGACGCGCGATTCCAGACGTCGTTTACTGTTCCGATCGGGCGGCACGCCCGGGGGTCGAAATATGGCGGGACGCGGAGTGAGCAAGCCCCTGCGAAGCTTGTCAACCGGAAGCTGTTTCCGGCGGTATCCGCGCCTCTACGCGGAAGGTCGGTTCGGTCTGGCGGACGAAGTCGCCGCCCGCGCTCTCCACGAGGCTGCGGGCGAGGGCGAGGCCGAGCTCCACCGAACCGGTCGGAGCGGCCGCCGCCGGCGCGTCCGTCGAGGCGCGAAAACTTACGCCGCCGTCCGGCGTCGCCGCGACGGACAGTGCGGCCTGTCCCGGCCGTTCGCCGAGCCCGCACCGGAACAGGTCGATCACGAACTCCGTGGCGACCTGCGCGTGAAGCCCAGCGCGGCGCGGCGACATCGCCGGCAAGGGCGACACCGTGACGGCCGTCTGCCGCCTGCGAAGCGGATCGAAAAGCTGGACCACCCGCTCGATGACGCGGGCGAGGGCGTCGGCCTCCTCCGGGATCTCGGTCGACAGCGCTTCGAAACGCGCCCTCAGGTCGATCAGCGCGTCCTGGCCCTGGCCGGGAGGAAGCCTGCGCGCCTGAAGCGCCGCGAGGCTCGTCATGCTCTGGACCTGATTGCGGAACCGATGCCACAGGGTCCCCGCCAGCGTGGGTTCGAGCGTCACGACCACCATCGCGGGGCCGGAGCCCTCCACCGGCGTGGCCCTCAGCGTCATGGCGCCGGCCTTGGAGCCGAACGTCTCCAGGGTGAAGGCGCCGCCGGCCGCGAGCCCGGCGGCGAGCAGAACCTCCTCTTCGGAGGATAGCCTTCCTCGAAGCGCCTCCCGCAGCGGCGCGCCCTTGGCGGCCGGCGACGCGTCGGCGCCCGCCGCCAGCACGACGAAGTCCGGTCCGGCCGCTTCAGCCACGAACACCAGCCGCGCCCCCGCGCCGGAGGCGCCGTGGACCATGCCGGCCTGCGCGTTGTCGTCTTGGGGGGAGAATGCGGGATGACGGATCATGCCTTTGGGATTTATCGCCTATCGCGCGGCCGACCTATGTGTTTTGACGTAGTGGCGACGTTCTATGGACCCGATGATCCTTCGCCGCCGGTTCGCGGCTTCCGCGTTGTGAGTCTCTACCGCCATGTTCATCCGCTGCGCCTCGTGCCCGCTGCGCCGCCGCCCCGCGTTTCGGCAAAAGAGCGACGAGGAGGTGCGCTTCATCGAGACGCTGAAGACCGAGCACCTGCGGCTGCCCGAAGGCGCGGACATCATTCTGCCCGAGCAGGAGGACGCCGAACTCTTCACGGTCTATTCGGGCTGGGTCTTCCGCTACAAGGAGCTCAGGGACGGCCGTCGCCAGATCCTGAATTTCGCGCTGCCGGGCGACCTGATTGGGCTGCAGGCCTCGCTGTTCGAAAAGGCGCTCCACGGCGCGGTCGCGCTCACCGACGTGGAGCTGTGCGTCATCCCGCGACGGAAGCTCTGGCAGCTCTATGAAAAAATGCCTGAGGTCGCTTACGACGTGACCTGGCTCGGGGCGCAGACGGTCGCGCTCGTCGACGAGAATCTGCTGAGCGCCGGCCGGAGGAACGCCGCCGAGCGCATCGCGGCGCTGGTGGCCTCGCTCTACAAGCGCATGGAGACGCTCGGCGCCGTGCGCGGCAACTCGATGGCGTTCCCGCTGACGCAGCAGCACATCGCGGACGCGCTCGGCCTGTCGCTCGTGCACACCAACAAGACGCTAGCCAAATTGAAGTCCAGCGGGCTGTTCAGCATCGCCGACGGCCGCCTCACGCTCGACAATCCGCGCGCAGTGGGCCGGCTCGCCCAGCATTTCGAAAAGGATATGGCGCCTCGTCCAATCATCTGATCGAGGCTGCGTGAATTTTGCCGCGCCCGGGTTGAAGTGCGGCGACAGACGCCGATTTTCGATCGCTCAACTCTTTGGGAGATCGTCATGACCGTTCTCGTCACCGGCGGAGCCGGCTACATCGGCAGTCATATGGTCCTCGCGCTGCGGGATGCGGGGCGCGACGTGGTCGTCGTCGACGACCT
Source organism: Methylopila henanensis (assembly GCF_042681025.1). Classification (NCBI taxonomy): domain Bacteria; kingdom Pseudomonadati; phylum Pseudomonadota; class Alphaproteobacteria; order Hyphomicrobiales; family Methylopilaceae; genus Methylopila; species Methylopila henanensis. Next base: position 255,001 of record NZ_JBHUER010000010.1, on the reverse strand, counting down.
GTCGACGGGCCTCAGATCCGCTGTGCCTGCCAATGTGCCGCTGGTGGTGGGCTGCGTCGGCGACGAGGCCCTGATGGCGCGGGTCATCAAGGACCACGGCGTCCAGGCGATCGCCCATTTCGCAGGCTCGATCGTGGTGCCGGAGTCGGTGGCGGACCCCATCGACTACTATCTCAACAACACGGTGCGCTCGCGCGCGCTCATCGCCGCCGCCGTCGCAGGCGGCGTGAAGCGCTTCCTGTTCTCGTCCACCGCCGCGGTCTACGGGGAGGCCTCGTCCGAGCCGCTGTCGGAGGACGCGCCGCTCGACCCGGTCTCCCCGTACGGCGCCTCGAAGCTTATGACCGAGCGGATGCTCGCGGACGCGAGCGTGGCTTACGGCCTGTCCTACGGCGTGCTGCGGTATTTCAACGTGGCGGGCGCCGACCCCCACGGGCGGGCGGGCCAGTCCGGCGCTCGGGCGACGCACCTCATCAAGGTCGCGGCCCAGGCGGCGCTCGGACAACGCGGCCATCTCGAGTGCTTCGGCGAGGATTATCCCACCCGCGACGGCACCTGCGTGCGCGACTACATCCACGTCTCCGATCTGGCGCGGGCCCATGTGCTGGCGCTCGACCACCTCGCCGACGGGGCCGAAAGCTTCGTCGCCAATTGCGGCTACGGGCGCGGCGCTTCGGTGAAGGAGGTCATCGCCGCGGTGAAGCGTGCGTCCGGCGTCGATTTCCCGGTGCGGAAGGCGCCGCGCCGCGACGGCGATCCCGCCTCGCTGGTGGCCGATCCCTCGCGCATCCGGGCCACACTCGGCTGGCGCGCCGAGCATGACGACCTCGACGCGATCGTCGCGAGCGCGCTCGCATGGGAAGCGAGCCTGGCGGGCGTGCGGCGCGCCGCCGCGTGAGCAAGCTGTCGCTCGCCGGCCGAAAGGCCGCCGCGATCGACATTCCGGCGCGGATGGACCGGCTGCCATGGTCGCGGTTCCATCTGCTCGTCGTCGTGGCGCTCGGCGTCACCTGGGCGCTCGACGGTCTCGAGGTGACGATCGTCGGCGCGCTCGCCCCGCGCCTCCAGAGCCCGGACGCGCTCGGGCTGACCGACGCCGACGTCGGCATGCTGGCCTCGTTCTACCTCGTCGGCGCGGTGGCGGGCGCGCTCGGCTTCGGCTGGCTCACCGACAGGCTCGGCCGCAAGCTGATGTTCTTCACGACTCTCGGCGTCTACATCGTCGGGGTCGCGCTCTCGGCGTTCGCATGGGACGTCTGGAGCCTCGCCGTCTTCCGCCTGATCACCGGCGTCGGCATCGGCGGCGAGTACGCCGCGATCAACTCGGCGATCGACGAACTGATGCCAGCGCGCCTGCGCGGCCGGATCGCGCTCATCGTCAACGGCACCTTCTGGGCCGGCGCAGCGCTCGGCGCCATGGGCAGCGTCGTGCTGCTGGACGAAGCCTTGTTTGACGCGGATCTCGGCTGGCGGCTCGGCTTCGGCATCGGGGCGGCGCTCGGCCTGCTGATCCTGTTCGCCCGCCGCCATGTGCCGGAAAGCCCCCGCTGGCTCGCCGCCCACGACCGCATCCCCGAGGGCGAGGCGGTCACCGCCGAGATCGAGCGCGAGGTCGAGGCCGAGAGGCGCGCGCCGCTTCCGCCGGCCGCCGGATCGATCCTCATCCGGCCGCAGCGGGTGTTCGGGCTCGGCGTCGTGTTCCGCGCGATGCTGGCCGACTACCGGGGCCGCTCGGCGCTGGTGCTCGCGCTGATGACCGCGCAGGCATTCCTCTACAACGCGATCTTCTTCACCTACGGGCTTGTGCTGACGAAATTTTATGGCGTCGCCGCCGGCCATGTCGGGCTCTACCTCATCCCGTTCGCCCTCGGAAACGTGGTCGGACCGATCGTGCTCGGGCCGCTGTTCGACACCGTCGGTCGGCGGAAGATGATCTTTTTCACTTACGCCGTCTCCGGGACGCTGCTGCTCGCGACCGGCTGGCTGTTCGCGGCCGGCGCGCTGACCGCGGTGACGCAGACGCTCGCCTGGTCGGCGATCTTCTTCTTCGCTTCCGCCGCCGCGAGCTCCGCCTACCTCACTGCGAGCGAGGTGTTTCCGCTCGAGGTGCGCGCGCTCGCGATCGCGGCGTTCTACGCGATCGGCACTGCGCTCGGCGGCGTCGTCGCGCCCTATGTGTTTGGCGTCCTGATCGGCGGGAACGACCGCTGGCCGATCTTCGGCGGCTACGCCTTCGCCGCCGCCCTGATGATTGGGGCGGGGCTCGCGGCGCTGCGCTACGGCGTCGACGCGGAAGGGCGGTCGCTCGAGGACGTCGCCGCGCCGATCTCGAGGGTCGGTTAGCGGCCGGTGGTCGCGCCGCCTTGCGCGATCGGCCCGGGCGAAGCAACCTTCGCGGCATTCCGGCGTTAGCCGTTCGCGAGCGGGCCGTCTGATTCGGCGCGGTCTACATCCATGTCCGAAGCGCGGCGGTCGCCGACGGCGAGGAGAGCCCATGGCTGAACAGGCGGCAGGCGTTCCGCGTTCCCATCCCGCCGGATCGTCGGGCGCCGGGGCTGCGGCGAGCAAGCATCCCGGCGGCGCCGCGCCGGTCTCGGCGCGCGACTGGCGCCTCGATTTCTGGCGCGGTCTCGCAATCGTGTTCATCTTCTGGAACCACACCGTCGACAACGTCATGAGCTGGCTCACGACGAAGAATTTCGGCGTGTCGGATTCGGCCGAGCTGTTCGTGTTCCTGTCCGGGTTCGCGATGGCGAGCATGTTCACGGGCAAGTTTCTCGACCGCCCGGTCATGGCGATTCCCTACGGCGTGCAGCGCGCGTTTTCGCTCTACCTGCACCACATCACCGCTTTCGTGGTGATCGCGACGCTCGCCGTGCTCTATCGGGAGTACGCGGGCTCCAGCGTGATGGAGCGCGACCTGTTCGTGCGGCCGTTTCTGGTGGCCACCGAGACGGTGCTGCCGAAGCTCGCGACGCTCGGCTATCTGCCGCCGCTGCTCGACATCCTGCCGCTCTACATCATCCTGACTCTGATGATCGGCGTGCTGTTCGCGGCGTTCCGCGACCGCTGGGCGTTCTATGTCGGCTTCGCGGTCGTCGTCTGGAGCTGGGCTCAGATCTCGGGCGCGACGCTGTCGTCCTACCCCGACACGCGGCTCTGGACGTTCAATCCCTTCGCCTGGCAGGCCGTGTTCCTCGCCGGTTTCGCGGCCTTCCTCGCCCGCGGCGAGACATGGTTCCGCGACCTGATGGCGGCGCCGGCGACGATCGCGCTGTCGATCACCATCGTGATCGTGGCCTTCATCGCGGCGGCGCCCTGGGCGACGCTGGGCCTCTACGAGTGGCGGCCGCTGCGCATCATCACCGACGTCGCGGACAAGGCGAACGCCTCGCCGGTCCGGCTCGCGCACTTCCTCGCCATGGCGCATCTGGCGTCGCTGTTCGTACGGCGCGAAAGCCGGTTAGGCTCCACCTTCCTCGGCCGCTCGATGGTGCTGATCGGCCGCAAGAGCCTGCCTCTGTTCGTGCTGTCGACGGTGTTCGCCGCCGCGAGCCATGGCGTGTTCGACTGGTTCGGCCACGGCGCGGCGGTGCAGATCGCGTTCTCGCTCGGCGGCGCCGCCATTCTGATCGCGCTCGCCTTCGCCAGCGAGGAGCTGCGCACCACCAAGCGCGTGTCTCCACCGCGGCCCTCGGCGCCGCGGCCGGAGCCGGCTGCGGCCAAGCCCCAGGCGCCTCCGACCGGCGCGGCGAGCGTGATTCCGGAGGCCCGGTAGCCATCACGACCGATGGCGGGACGCCGTGTTTCGGCGCCCGCTTTCATGGTTTTTTACGGTCGGCGCTGGTATCGCGTTCGGGTCGCGCCGTGGAGCGTGTCTCGGGGAACCGCCCATGCGTCGCGCACTCGGCAGCGCTCTGCTGACGTTCATCGTCCTCTGCGCGGCCCCGCAGGCGGCGCGCGCGCAGACGCAGCCCGACACGCTCCTCGTCAACCGCAACAGCGGCATGTGCGTCGAGATCCCGCGCGGGAACGCCGAACCGGGCATCTGGGCGGTCCAGTACCCCTGCAAGGACCTGCCCGAGCAGCGCTGGACGCTGACGCGCTCTAAGAGCAACTACGTCATCCGCAACGCCGCGAGCGGCCGCTGCCTCGAGATCATCGACGCCTCGACGCAGGACGGCCATTCGGTCAACCAGGCGGTGTGCGACGGCTCGGCGAAGCAGGTGTTCCGGGCCGAGCCGATCGAGAGCTGGGTGCGCCTCGTCACGGTCGGCGGTCTGTGCGTCGATCTGCGCGACGCCTCGATCGACGACGGCGGGCTGCTGATCCAGCGTCCCTGCGGCGGCGCCAGCAGCCAGAAATGGACCCTTTACGGGCGCGCGCAGCCTTCCGTCTGGTCGCCCAAGATACCGCTGCCGCTCGTGCCGGTCGCGGCCGCGACGCTGCGCAACGGCAAGATTCTCGTCTGGTCGGCCTATGACCGCTTCGCCTATGGCGGCGACCAGGGCAAGACCTACAGCGCGCTCTACGACCCCGCGACCAACCGCTCGACCGAGCGGCTGGTGTCGTCGACGGGGCACGACATGTTCTGCCCCGGCACGGCGACGCTGCCGGACGGCCGCATCCTCGTGAACGGCGGCTCCTCGAGCGCCAAGACCTCCATCTACGATCCGGCGACCGACGTCTGGACCACGGGCGCGCCGATGAACGTGCCGCGGGGCTATCAGGGCGACACCGTCCTCGGCACCGGCGAGGTGCTGACGATCGGCGGCTCGTGGAGCGGCGGCGAGGGCGGCAAGGTCGGCGAAATCTGGTCACCCGCGCGCGGCTGGCGCACCCTGCCGGGCGTGCCGGCCGAGGCGCTGGCGGCGAAGAACGATCCCGGCGGCATCTACCGCTCCGACAACCACATGTGGCTGTTCGGTTCGAGCTTCGGCTACGCGTTCCACGCCGGTCCTGGCGTCGACATGAACTGGATCCGCACCACCGGCGGCGGCGCGATCAAGTCCGCGGGACCGCGCGGCGACGACGTCTATTCCATGAACGGCAACGTGGTGATGTACGACGCCGGCAAGCTGCTGAAGCTCGGCGGCGCGCCGGCCTACGAGCTCGTCCGCGCCGTGGACGGCGTCTACAGCATCGATTTCGCGGAAGGTCCCTTCGCCCGAGTGAAGGTCGCGAAGCAGCGGCCGATGGCGTTCGCCCGCGCCTTCGTGAACTCGGTAGTGCTGCCGACCGGCGACGTGGTCGTGATCGGCGGGCAGAACTACGCCCAGCTCTTCAGCGACTACCGCGGCGTCTACATTCCCGAGATCTGGCGGATTCGGACCGGAAACTTCGAGCGCCTTGCGCCGATGACGATCCCGCGCAACTACCACAGCGTCGCGACGCTGATGCTCGACGGCCGGGTCTGGGTCGGAGGCGGCGGCCTGTGCGGCGACTGCCCGACCAATCATCCCGACGCCCAGATCCTGACGCCGCCCTATCTGCTCAACGCCAATGGCTCCCCCGCGGTCCGGCCTACGATCACCACGGCGCCCGCGACGGCCGGGTACGGAGAGCGGATTTCAGTGGCGACCGACCGCGAGGTGGCGTCCTTCGCCATGATCCGGCTCAATGCGGTGACGCATTCGGTCAACAACGACCAGCGCCGCATCTCGGCGCCCATAGAGGCGACGCGGGGAACGACCTACACGCTCCGGCTGCCGAGCGACCGCGGGGTGCTGCTGCCGGGCGACTGGATGCTGTTTGCGATGACGAAGGCCGGCGTGCCGAGCGTCGCCAAGATCGTCCGCGTCCAGTGAGACGACGCGCGGCCTTGGTCCTGTTGGCGATGGCGGCGCTCGCGGCCGTCGCCGAGGCCGCTCCGAAAACCCCGCCGCCCGCGGCTCTGGTGATGACGCCGGGGCCGTTCACGCTGACGGCGGTCGACGGCAGGACGGTCGACGGGCTCGATCTCGACGGCGCGGCCTATGGTGTGTTCTTCGGTTTCACCCACTGCCCTGATGTCTGCCCGAGCACGCTCGCCGACGTGACGCTGGCGCTGCGCGGCCTCGGCGAGAAGGCGGCCGGCTTCCGCGTCTACTTCGTCGCTCTCGACGCCGAGCGGGACACGCCGCAGGCGGTGGCGGCCTTTCTGTCGAGCTTCGATCCGCGCATCGTGGGGCTGACCGGGACGCCGCGCCAGCTCGCGGAAGCCGCGGCCGCCTTCGGCGCCGTCGCCCGCAGGCGGACGTTCGCGGACGGCGGCTATACGATCGAGCACACCGCGGCGCTCTTTCTGGTCGACGCGAACGGCGTGGTGGCTGATCGCGCGCCGTTCTCCGATCCGCCGGAACGCCTCGCCGAACGCATCGCCGCCGTCGCGGCCCGCTGAGCGGTCGAAGCGTTCCCGCCGCCTCTTGCATGGCTTACCGCAATTGCGAGAATGCCGCCTTCGCGGTCGCAGCGCGCGGCCGACGGCAAGAAGGAGCCTGCGCGCATGAACGCCGCCCGGACCGTCGCTTCGCCCCGCAAGATCGAGAAGCTGCTGGTCGCCAACCGCTCCGAGATCGCGATCCGCGTGTTCCGGGCCGCGGCGGAGCTCGGCATCCGCACGGTCGCAATCTATGCCGAGGAGGACAAGCTCTCGCTCCACCGCTTCAAGGCGGACGAGGCGTATCAGGTCGGCCGGGGCATGGGGCCGCTGGAGGCCTATCTCTCCATCCCCGAGGTGATCCGGGTCGCGACCGATGCGGGCGTCGACGCCATCCATCCCGGCTACGGCTTCCTGTCGGAAAGCCCCGAATTCGCCGAAGCCTGCGCCGAGGCCGGCATCCTGTTCATCGGGCCGTCGCCCGAGACCATGCGCAAGCTCGGCAACAAGGTCGCGGCGCGCAACCTCGCGATCAGCGTCGGCGTGCCGGTGATGCCGGCCACCCCGCCGCTGCCGGACGATCCGGACGCCATCCGCAAGGTGGCCGAGGAGATCGGCCTGCCGGTGATGCTGAAGGCCTCCTGGGGCGGCGGCGGACGCGGCATGCGCGTCATCCGCGACATGGGCAAGCTGACGTCCGAGGTCACCAACGCCAAGCGCGAGGCCAAGGCCGCCTTCGGCAAGGACGAGGTCTATCTGGAGAAGCTGGTCGAGCGCGCCCGCCATGTGGAGGTGCAGGTTCTCGGCGACCGCCACGGCAACACGGTGCACCTGTTCGAGCGCGACTGTTCGGTGCAGCGCCGCAACCAGAAGGTGGTCGAGCGCGCCCCGGCGCCTTACCTCGACGACGAGGGCCGCGCCGCCCTGTGCGAGAGCGGGCTGAAGATCGCCCGCGCCACCGACTATCTCGGCGCCGGCACGGTCGAGTTCCTGATGGACGCCGACAGCGGCCAATTCTACTTCATCGAGGTCAATCCGCGCATCCAGGTGGAACACACGGTGACCGAGGTGGTCACCGGCGTCGACATCGTGAAGGCGCAGATTCGGGTGATCGAGGGCGCGGCGATCGGGACGCCGGAGTCGGGCGTGCCGGCGCAGGGCGACATCCGCCTTAACGGCAACGCCCTGCAGTGCCGCATCACAACCGAGAACCCGGAAGACAACTTCATTCCCGATTACGGCCGCATCACCGCCTACCGCGGCGCCATGGGCTTCGGCATCCGGGTGGACGGCGGCACCGCCTATTCGGGCGCGGTCATCACCCGCTTCTACGACCCTATGCTGGAGAAGGTGACGGCCTGGGCGCCCACGGCCGAGGAGGCGTGCCTGCGCATGCAGCGCGCCATTAGCGAGTACCGCATCCGTGGCGTGGCGACGAACCTCGCCTTCCTTGAGAACGTGGTGCGCCATCCCACCTTCGTGGCGGGCGAAACCATCACCCGCTTCATCGACGAGACGCCAGAGCTGTTCGCGTTCGAGAAGCGGCAGGACCGCGCCACGCGACTGCTTACCTACATCGCCGACGTCACCGTCAACGGCCACCCGGAGGCCAAGGGCCGGGCGAAGCCGAAGGACGGCATCCCCACGCCCTCCGCGCCCCGGTTCGGCGAGCCGGCCGACGGGTCCCGGCAGCTTCTGGAGAGCCTGGGGCCCAAGGCGTTCGGCGACTGGATGCGCGCCCAGTCCCGGGTGCTCGTCACCGACACCACCATGCGCGACGCGCACCAGTCGCTGCTGGCGACCCGGGTGCGGAGCTTCGACATCGCGGCCTCCGCGCCGTCCTACGCGTCGGGCCTGCCGCAGCTTCTCAGCCTAGAGTGCTGGGGCGGCGCGACCTTCGATGTGGCCATGCGCTTCCTGACCGAGGATCCGTGGGAGCGCCTCGCTAAAATCCGCGAGAGCGCGCCGAACCTGCTGCTGCAGTGCCTCGTGCGCGGCTCGAACGGCGTCGGCTACGCCAACTATCCGGACAATGCGGTGGCGTTCTTCATCGCGCAGGCGGCGAAGGGCGGGGTGGACCTGTTCCGGGTGTTCGACTGCCTGAACTGGATCGACAACATGCGCGTCAGCATGGACGCGATCATCGACGCCGGCAAAATCTGCGAGGCGGCGATCTGTTACACCGGCGACGTGCTCGATCCGTCGCGGGCCAAATACGACCTGAAATACTACGTCGATCTGGCGAAGCAGCTCGAGAAGGCCGGCGCCCATGTGCTGTGCCTGAAGGACATGGCGGGCCTGCTGAAGCCCGCCGCGGCCCGGCTGCTGGTGAAGACGCTCCGGGAGGAGACCGGCCTCCCGCTGCATCTCCACACCCATGACACCTCGGGCATCGCCGGCGCCACCGTGCTCGCCGCCATCGACGCCGGCGTGGACGCGGTGGACGCGGCCATGGACGCCTTCTCCGGCATGACGTCCCAGCCCTGCCTCGGCTCGATCGTGGCGGCGCTCAAAGGCTCGGAGCGGAGCACCGGTCTCGACCTCGACGCCATCCGGGCGATCTCGCTCTACTGGGAGCAGGCGCGCGCCCAATACGCCGCGTTCGAGAACGACCTGCTGGCGCCGGCGTCAGAGGTGTACTTGCATGAAATGCCAGGCGGCCAGTTCACCAACCTCAAGGAGCAGGCCCGCTCCATGGGACTGGAGACGCGCTGGAACGACGTGGCGCGCACCTATCGCGACGTGAACGACATGTTCGGCGACATCGTGAAGGTGACGCCGACCTCCAAGGTGGTGGGCGACATGGCGCTGTCCATGGTCTCGGCCGGGCTCACCCGAGCGGACGTCGAGGACCCGGCGGTGGACGTGTCCTTCCCCGAAAGCGTGGTCCAGCTCATGAAGGGCGAGCTCAGCCAGCCGCCGGGCGGCTTCCCCAAGGGCATCCAGTCCAAGGTGCTGAAGGGCGAACAGCCGATCGAAGGCCGGGCCGGCGCCCTGATGCCGCCGGTGGATTTCGACGCCGCGCGGGCCGAACTCGCCAAGAAGATCGAGCGCGAGCCGAGCGACTTCGATCTCGCCTCCTACCTCATGTATCCGAAGGTGTTTTCGGACTTCGCCCAGGCCGAGAAGAAGTATGGCCCGGTCTCGGCGCTGCCGACCCCGATCTACTTCTACGGCCTCGGCGCCGGCGGCGAGATCCCGGTCGAGATCGAGCGCGGCAAGACGCTGGTGATCCGCAACCTCGGCGTCGGCGAGACCGACGAGGAGGGCCAGGTGAAGGTCTTCTTCGAGCTGAACGGGCAGCCGCGCATCATCAAGGTGCCGAACCGCTCCGCCGCCGCAAGGGAGGCGCGCCGCAAGGCGGACCCCGGCGATCCCGGTCATGTGGCCGCGCCCATGCCGGGCATCATCTCCACGGTGTCGGTGAAGGTGGGCCAGAAGATCGAGGCCGGCGACGTGGTGCTCTCGATCGAGGCCATGAAGATGGAGACCTCGATCCACGCCGAGCGCGGAGGCGTGGTCAAGGAGGTTCTGGTGTCGCCGGGATCGCCGGTGGACGCCAAGGATCTGCTCGTCGTCGTGGAGGAATGAGGCGAAGCCCTCCCGCCGCAGCGCGGGAGCGGCTATCGTGCCGCGCATGGCCGACGACGTTCCGAGCGCAACAGCATCCGCGCGCCCCGCTTCAAGCGGGCCGCTGCGCGAAGCGTTGCGGCGCGCGCGGATCGAGGCGGCCGAGCGCAGCGACGTGGTGATCGACTTGCGGCAGGCTGAAATCGCCCGGCTTGAGATCCTGCGCGACGCGCTGGCGCCGGTGTTCGCCGACGTGCCCCCGGAGGTCGACCTGTTCGACGTTGGCCTCGTGCCCGGCGACCGGCCACGGCTGTTCGTTGACATGGTCTCGTTCGTCGAGATGGGACGCGACCGGAAGGTCTACCGCTTCCTGCGCGACGGCCGCCATGGCCGCTCGGTCGCAGCCGAGAGCGAGCAGGTCGAGCCGATCGTCGCCGCCGTCACCGATTATGTGGCGCGCCGGCTCGTGGAGCGCGAGCGCCTGCTGGCGCAGGACGACCACGAACACCGCCCGTCGCCGGACCCCGCGCCGGTCGCGGCGGCGCCCGCCGCCGAGCCCGCGCCGCAGCCTTACGCGCCTACCGCCGACGTCGCGCCGGCGCCGGCGCCGGTCGCCGCGCGTCCGGCGCGCAGCCGCTGGGTACGCGCGCTCGCGGTGCTGGGCGCCTTCGTCATCGGGGGAACGGTCGGCGCGATCGTGGTGGTCGCGCTCATGGTCGCCGCCGCCAAGGGCGTGCTGCCGGGGATCGGCTGAGCCGAGGTCTGAACGCTACCGTCTCACACCACGCGGAAGCGGTCGGTTTCTCCGATGGTCCCGTCGGGCTTCAGGCCGCGGGTCACCGCCTCGCAGGTCCAGGCGCCGGGCTCGCCGTCCACGGAGTAGAGATTGTAGGCCGCGAGCGGCTCGTGGCTGACGAGGCCTGATGAGCAGGACGGCACCGCGATCACCGGGATCGGACCTCCGGGCCCCGTGACGGCGTGGCGGGCGGGCTCGTGATTGTGGCCGTGAAGCACAAGCTCCGCGCCTTCGGCGGCGAGCAGCGCGCGCAGCTCGGGCGCGTCGCGCAGGCGGCGCAGCCAGGGCGTGCCGTCCTCCGCGACGGGATGATGCACCATCACCACCCGGAACAGGCCTTCCTGCTTGAGCGAGCGCAGCAGCGGCGCGAGCCGGTCGCGCTGGCCGGGGCCGAGCTCGCCGGTCGCGGCCAGCGGCCAGGTCGCGACCGCAGACGACAGGCCGACGAGCGCGATCCGCCCGTGCCGGCGCACGTAAGGGAAGCCGACCGCGCCGTCGTCGCCGGACATGTGCGCGCCCCACACCCGCGCCGGCGCGCTCGCCACGCGCCGCACATAGGCGTCGTGGTTGCCGGGGATCGCCGCGACCTTGTCGGCGGGCCCTAGCCGCCCGAGGAAGGCCGCGGCCGGCAGGAACTCCGCCTCGAGCCCGAGATTGGTGAGGTCGCCGGTGACCGCCACCGCGTCCGGCAGTTCGTCCAGCACGTCGGCGACGAGCTTCTCCAGCACGACCATATCGTGCCAGCGCCTGCGGCGGCGGAACCAGTTGATGGCGCCGAGGCCCCGCTTCGACATCAGCTCGAAGGCGGTGAAACGGGGCAGGGGGCCGAGGTGAGGGTCGGAAAGATGGGCGAGCACGGTCACGGACGGCGTTATAGCCGCTTCGGCGCCGTCTGCGCACCGGACCGTGGCTCAAAAATGCAAAACGCCGGCGCGCTTGAGAGCGCGGCCGGCGTCAGGCGGCAAAACCGAGAAAGCGGAACCTGAAGCTCAGTTGCCCGAAAAGGTCATCAGCGCGGCGATCGCGCGGCCGTTGGGGGCGCGCAGGCTCGGACGCCAGGAATACTCCGCCTGCGGGTTGCGCGAGCGGAACGAAAACAGCCAGAACATAACATCACCAGAGGGAGAGCCACGCCCATCGACATAGGGCGCTTCAGCGATCTCCTGACGCGCATATAGGCAGGCCGCCCGCATTTTGAACAGTCGGACAAATGAATGACGGGTATGCAGCTGCTGCCGGTCTTGCTGCGACCTATGCGGTGAGCGGGCATCAAGGGCGGCGATGATCCGAAAACGACGACTTATCCTCTGGCTTCTCGCCCGCTGGGGCCGGGTGGCGCGCGGCATGACGCTGGGCGTCCGGATCGTCGTCATCGACGGCGACGGTCGCGTCCTGCTGGTGCGTCACGGTTACGCCCCCGGCTGGCACCTGCCGGGCGGCGCGGTCGATCCCGGAGAGACGGTGGCGGAAGCCGCGCTGCGCGAGCTGCGGGAGGAGACCGGCGTCTTCGGCGAAGAGGCAGATCTGAGCCTGCTCGGCATGCTCTACAATCCCGCCTTCGGTGGGCGCGACCATGTGGCGACCTTCCGCCTGACGGCGTTCCGCGCCGGACCGGAGCCCGCGCCGAACCGGGAGATCGCCGAGCGCGGCTGGTTTCCGCTCGACGCCCTACCTGACGGCGTCACCGCCGCCACGCGGCGACGCCTCGACGAAATCGCCGCCGGGGCCCCTCCGACGGCGAGGTGGTGAGGCGGCGTCGACGCCGCGGCGTCAGCCCAGCGCCTCGCGTCCGTGCGGCGCGTCGAGGTCGAGCACCGGTCCGAGCGGGATGACGCGGGTCGGGTTGATGGTGGTGTGCGACCAGTAATAGTGGGTCTTGATGTGGTCGAGCCGCACCGTCTCCCGCACGCCGGGCCACTGGTGGAGATCGCGCAGGTAGCCCGAGAGCGACGGATAGTCGGCGATCCGGCGCCGGTTGCACTTGAAGTGGCCGACATAGACCGCGTCGAAGCGGACGAGCGTGGTGAACAGCCGCCAGTCCGCCTCGGTCGCCTGGTCGCCGGTCAGGAACCGCTGGTCGGAGAGCCGGTCGTCGAGGGCGTCGAGTTCGTCGAACAGCGCCTCGAACGCTTCCTCATAGGCCTCCTGCGTGGTCGCGAAGCCGGCGCGGTAGACGCCGTTGTTGACGCGCTCGTAGATCCGCGCGTTGAGCGCGTCGATGTCGGCGCGAAGCCGCGCGGGGTAGAAGTCTCCCGTGTCGCCGGTCAGGTCGTCGAAGGCCGAGTTGAACATGCGGATGATCTCGGCGCTCTCGTTCGAGACGATGGTCCCGCGCGCCTTGTCCCACAGCACCGGCACGGTCACGCGCGTCGTCGCCTCCGGCGCGGCCTTGACGTAGACCTCGTAGAGACGGCGCGCGTCGTTGACCTCGTCGGGCGTCGCGCCGGGAAAATCGCCGAAGATCCAGCCCTCGTCGCCCATGCGGGGATCGACGACGGAAACCGAGATCAGGTCCTCGAGCCGCTTCAGCTTGCGGAAGATCAGCGTTCGGTGCGCCCAGGGGCAGGCGTAGGACACGTAGAGATGGTAGCGGCCGGCCTCGGCTGCGAAGCCGCCTTCGCCGCTCGGGCCGGGCTCGCCGTCCGGGGTCACCCAGTTGCGGAACTGCGAGGCCTGGCGCTCGAAGCGCCCCCCGGTCTTGGAGGTGTCGTACCACTGGTCCCGCCAGACGCCGTCGACGAGCAATCCCATTCGTTCTTCTCCTCCGCTGCGCGTCTGGAACATAGCGCGGCGCGTTCATGCGCGCGCGCCGCGCTTTGCGTGCGCCCGCGCGACGTGCTACGCGCTCCGCCGTCATGATCCGCGCTCTCCGCTCCCCCTCGCGACGACGTCGTCCGCTCCGCGCCTCCGGCGCGGCGACCGCGCGCGGCTGACGGAACGCCTCCGCTCGGCCGGCCCCGACGACCCTTTTCGCCCGAGCGCATCCATGACCTCCCTTCCTCTCGCTATTCTCCACGAGCAGCCAGGCGACGATCCCGCCGTCGACTATTTGCACGAACGCGCGTTCGGCCCCGGGCGGTTCGCGCGCTCGGCCTATCGGCTGCGGGAAGGCGTGCCGCCGGCGGGCGACCTGTCCTATGTGGCGCGGGTCGGCACCTTCCTCGTGGGCTCGAACCGGCTGACGCCGATCCGCATCGGTCCGTCGCCCGCGCTGCTGCTCGGGCCGCTGGTGGTCGACCCCGCGTTCCGGAGCAAGGGCATCGGCCAGGCGCTGCTCAACGCTTCGCTCGAGGCGGCGGAGAAGGCGGGACACCGGCTGGTGATGCTCGTCGGCGACGAGCCCTATTACGCAAGGGTCGGGTTCGAGCGCGTCCCAACGGGCCGGGTGACGCTGCCGGGCCCGGTCGATCCGCGGCGGGTGCTGTGGCGGCCACTCGTCGATGGCGCGACCGAGGGCGTCGCCGGCGAGGCGCGCCGGGCGATCTGAGCGGTCCTGCGCCTCAGCAGGCCACCGCCTCTACCACTTCCACCACGACGCCGATGCAGACCAGCAGCAGCCCGACCGGGATCAGGAACAGGCCGACGACGTATTTCAGCGTCGCGACGCCGTAGTCCACCAGCATCCAGCCGAAGGCCTTCGTGCGCGCGCCCTGCCGGCAGCTCTTGTCTTCCTTCGGCTTGTCGCTTTCCGCCGCCGAGATCGCCTGGACGACCGGCGCGCGCGCGGCCGCGGCGTGAGGCGCCGCGACGATGAGGCAGATCAGGGCCGCGACGCGCGCGGCGGAGACGAAGAGGCGGATCACGAAGGATCTCCGGACGATGTCAGGACGCGCCGATGCCGGCGTGGCGCAGCGCGTCCGTGAAGCCGTTTATGGTGATCTGGACGCCGATGCACAGAAGCAGGAAGGCGGCGAGCCGGGCGACGATCTGCACCCGCGCCGTGCCGAGCAGGTTCACGATCGTGTCCGCCCAGCGATAGGCGATCCAGATCACGAGCGCCAGCGCGCCCGCCGCGGCGGTCGAGGCGAGCGTGAAGGCGAGGAAGCCGGACGGCTCGGAAGGCCGGTTGGCCCCGAGCGCGATTGCGACCGAGATGGTGCCGGGGCCTGTGGTCAGCGGCATAGTGAGCGGAAAGAACGCCACGTCCGGCGGCGCGGTGCGCGCCTCGTCGGCGTGGGACTGCTTGCGGTCCTCGTGCACCTCCGGGGCCGACAGCAACTGCCAGGCGTTGACCGCGACCACGAGGCCGCCGGCGACGCGCAGGGCGTCGACCGTGACGCCGAAGAAGTTCAGCACGTAGACGCCGATCCACAGCGCGCCGAGCATCACCATGGCGGCGTAGATCCCGATGCGTCGGGCGAGATCGGCGCGCTGCGCCTGCGTGCGGGCGGCGGTGACCTGGCTGAAGATCAGCGCGCCGCCCATCGGGTTCACGATCGAGAACAGCGCCGAGAACACCAGCAGGAACTGCTGCAGGAGGTCGATCCACCAGCTCATGGGCGCCGTCTACAGAGAAGCGGAGCAGGGGCCGCCGCGGGCGGGCGCCGGGATCACCGGCCCTCCCGCGCCCATGCCGCGGCGAAGGCGCCGAGCAGCAGCAGCAGGCCGAGCACGCCGGCGAACACCGGCAGGATGCCGATGCCGCGCACGACCGAGGCGTCGGCCTGCCGGACGCCGATCCAGTCCGAGCCGGACGCGCGCGCGCCGGCAGCCACCTGGACGACGCGCGGGATCGCGATGTCGTCGCCCGCCTCGGCGACCACGCGACGCACCGAGCCGCCGGTGGCGTTGGCGATCGCGGTCATGCGGGTCGCCGTGCTCGTCACCTCGGTGAACTCGCGCGGGTTCGGCGGGCCGACGTTGACGAGCGTCGAAAACGTGCCGTCGACCGCGCGGTGCAGCCCAAGTTCGGGCGTCTCCAGTTCGCCGCGCCACAGGCCGGGCTCGGCCTCCTTAAGCTCGATCCGGCGGGTCGCGCCGCTCGGCAGCGTCACCTCGACCGGCGCCGCATCGTCCTTCAGCGTCTGGCGCTCGAACACGATGGTCTTGCCGGTCGCCTTGGCGCGCAACGCCTCCTCCTCGAGGTCCGGCTCCTGCATCAGCCAGTGCGACAGCCGCCGCAGCAGGTCCACATGCGGCCCGCCGCCATCGAAGCCGCGCGCCCACAGCCAGGCGTGGTCCGACAGCAGCAGGGCGACGCGGCCCTTGTCCTCGCGGGCGAGCACGAGCAGGGGGCGTTCGTCCGGGCCGTTGAGCACGGACTCGCCCTCGTGCATGCGGCTGTCGACCATGCGGAACCATGGCGCCCAGCTCGGCGGCGTCGTCTCCGACCCCGGCAGCCCGCGCGTGACCGGATGCTTGCGGCCGACGGGCGAAAGCTCGGCCTTGAAGGCCCGCTCCAGAACGCCGCCCATGGGTTCAGCCGGCAGCACCTGCGCGAGCGGCGTCTCGAACAGCGAGCCGGGCTCGGCGTAGTCCGGCCCGGAGGCGACCAGCACCGCGCCGCCGTTGCGCACGTAGCGGGCGATGTTCTCGAAATAGATGATCGGCAGGATGCCTTGGCGCGCGTAGCGGTCGAAGATGATGAGGTCGAACTCGTCGATCTTCTGGGCGAACAGCTCGCGCGTCGGGAAGGCGATCAGCGACAGCTCGTTAATCGGGGTGCCGTCCTGCTTGTCCGGCGGGCGCAGGATGGTGAAGTGCACGAGATCGACCGAGGCGTCGGCCTTAAGCAGGTTGCGCCAAGTGCGTTCGCCCGCGTGGGGCTCGCCCGAGACCAACAGCACGCGCAGCTTCTCGCGCACGCCGTCGATCGGCAGCACCGCTCGGTTGTTGACCGCGGTGATCTCGCCGGGCGCGGTCTCGGCCTCGATCTCGATGAAGTTGACGCCGGCGTGGCTGATCGGCGCCTCGAACGTCGTCTCCTCGCCGGGAAAGGCCTCGAAGCGCTCGATCTCCTCGCCGTCGCGCCGCACCACCACCGGCACCGGGCGTCCGCCCTGGAATCCGGTCTCATGCACCCGGAAGCCGACCCGCTGGGCCTGGCCGACGATGCCGAAACGGGGCGAATGCGTCAGCGCGACGCGGCGGTCGCGCTCATCCGGCCGGCCGGTGACGAGCGTGTGGACGGGCGCGGCGAATCCGAGGTCGCGGGCGTCGGCGGGCGCGTCGTGCACCACGCCGTCGGTGACGAAGAGCGCGCCGGCGACGCGCTCCGGCGGCACGTCGGCGAGCGCCGTGCGTAGCGCCGCGAACAGCTCTGTGCCGTCGGCGGAGGTCCCGTCCTGACCGGCTTCGATCCAGCGCACCTCCGTGTTGGGCAGGCCCTGAAGGCGGGCCTCGACCTGCCGGCGCACCTCGTCGGTCTGGGCGCCGCGGCCGTCGAGCGTCTGGCTGCCGGAGCGGTCGACCACCACGGGCAGGATGTTGGTCAGCGTCTCCCGGTCCTCGCGCGTGAAGGACGGGTTGGCGAGCGCGAGCAGCAGGCAGGCGATCGCGCCCGCCCGGAGCCACGCGCCGCGCGTGCGCCCCAGCACGCACAGCGCCGCCACGACGGCGCCGGCGACGCCGAGCGCGATCAGCGGGACGAGCGGGATCAGCGGCGCGAAGGCGACGTCGAGGTTCATCGCGCGCCCCTCACTGGCCGAGCCTTTCGAGCAGGGCGGGGACGTGGACCTGATCGGCCTTGTAGTTGCCGGTCAGCGTGTACATCACGATGTTGACCCCGACGCGATAGGCGATCTCGCGCTGGCGCTCGTCGCTCGAGGTCGGGAACAGCGGCTGGCCGTCGGCGCCGATCGCCCAGGCGCCGGCGAGGTCCGCGCCGGTGATCAGAACCGGCGAGACGCCGTCGCCCGCGCGCGCCGGGCGCTCCTCGCCCTCGTCGGCCGCGGGCAGCGTCTCGACCCAGAGCGGGCTGTCGGCGTAGCGGCCGGGGAACTCGTCGAGCAGGTAGAACGCCTTGGTCAGCACGTGGTCGCGCGGCACCGGCTCCAGCGCCGGCACGTCGAGCCCTTCCAGCAGCCGCTTCAGCGCCGCGCCCTCGGGCCCGCCGCCGGCGGTGAAGCCGTCGCGGGTGTCGAACAGAATGGTGCCGCCCTGCTTCATGTAGGCGTCGATGCGGGCCAACGCCTCCGGCGAGGGTTGGACCGCGTCGGCCGTCACCGGCCAGTAGATCAGCGGGAAGAAGGCGAGTTCGTCCTTGGCCGGGTCGATCGCGATCGGCGCGCCGGGCTCAAGCGCGGTGCGCGCGGCGAGCGACTGGGTCAGGCCCTCGAGGCCCGCCTTGGCGATGCGGTCCACCTCGAAATCGCCGGTCGCCACATAGGCGAAGCGGGTGGCGAGCGTCGCCTCGAGCGCGAAGCGTTCGTCGAAAGCGTCCGCGGCTTTCGCGGGCGCCTGCGCGGTCTGCTGCGCGAGGACGGGCTGGGCGCCGAGCGCGAGCGCCAGCGCCGCCGCGACCAGCGCCAGAGCGGCCGCCTGCGGCCGCCGCCGGGCCAGCAGCGCCGCACCGCCGCCGAGCAGGAACACGATCAGCCCGTCGACGATCGCAGCGATCGCCGCCGCCGTGAACAGCCAGGGCGCGACCGGCGTGGGCTCTGCGACGACCACCGCGCCCACGCCGACGTCGAGGCCAGACAGATCGAGCCGGGTAAGCGCCGCGTCGGCCGGCAGCGCGTTGATCGCGACGCCGGCGTCCACCGGGCCGTAGAGGCCGGGCGGATTCTCGGCGGTGGCGAAGGCGCGGCCTTCGGCGGGCGCGGGCTTCGCGGTCGCCGGCGGATTGCGGAACGCGCCGAAGCCGTCGAGCGTGCGCGTCGGCGGCAGCGTCGCGCGCGGACCCTGCGGCGCGGGCTGCGCCGGCTGGCCCGCCGCGGCCGCGCCCTGCGCAGTGGCGGCCTCGGTCGGGGCGGGACCGGAGCCTGCGAGATCGACCACCCGCCGCAGCATGTCGACGAAGGCGCCGGAGAGCGGGAGGTTCGACCAGCGGGTGTCCGCGGTGACGTGGAACAGCACGGTCATGCCCTTGTTCTGGCGTGCGCCGGTGACGAGGGGAGTCCCGTCGCCGAGCGTCGCCCACACCCGGTCGGGCAGGTCGGCGTCGGGCTCGGCCAGCACCTGCCTGTTCACCGTCACGTCGCCGGGCACGGCGAGCGGCGCGAACGGGCCGTCGGCGGCGAAGCTCGCGAGCGGCTGCGGCGTCTCCCAGGCGAGCGCGCCGCCGAGCGTGCGGCCGCCCTGGCGCAGGCGCACCGGGCTCAGGCCGTCCTCCGGGGCGCCGGCGAGGCGGGGGCCGGCGAAGCGCACGAGCACGCCGCCGGCGTCGATCCAGCCGCGCAGGCGTTCGCGCGCGGTCTCCGTCAGCGCGCCGACGTCGGCGAGCATGATCACCGGCAGCTTCTGCTCGATGAAGCCCTCGACCGCGGCGCTCGCGCCCTGGCCGCGCGCCTCGCGCACGTCGGCGAACGGCTTCAGCGCGCGGGTGACGTAGTAGGTCGGCGACAGCAGCGGCTGGGCGGTGTCGGCGGTCGCGCCGGTCACGACGCCCACGGCGCGCCGCTTGGAGCGCTGGTCGAGAAGCTGGACCGCGCCGGCTGAGCCCGCGCCGACGATCTCCAGCCGGGCGACGTCGTTGCGGAGCTCGACCGGCATCTCGAAGCTCGCGGTCGCCTCGCGCGCGCCGACGCCGAAGGCGGCGTCCGCCTCGCCGAGCGCCCGGCCGCGAAGGTCGAGCGCGCGTACGCGCAGCGTCTCGGGGCCGGCCGCTTCGGCGCGCAGAGCCTTCACAGTCATGGCGGCCGGCGTGTTGTCGGCGCCGGCGAGGCCGCGGGCGGAGCCCGTCTGGTCGACGCGCACCGTCAGCGCCCGGCTTCCGAGCGCGGCTTTCAGCGCCTCGGCGAAGGCGCGCGCTTCTCCGGAGCCGAGCCCGTCCGCGATCCAGACCGCCTCCGCCTCCCGGTTCGCGGAGAGAAAGCGCTCGATCGACGGCAGATGCGCCCGCCGGTCGGCCGAGTAGGGCTCCGGCTGGAGGACGCGCAGGCGCTCGCGCGCTTCGTCCGCGGTGGCGAGGCCGACGTCGCGGGGCGCTTCGGCGGTCGCGACCAGCGCCACGCCGCGGCCGGCGTCGCCCGCGGCCGAGATCGCGCCGTCGGCCGACCGCACCCGCTCGTCCCAGTCGGGCGCGGCCGCCCAGCCGTTGTCGAGCACCACCAGCAGCGGGCCGGATCCGGCGGGGGCCGCGGCGGAAGGGTTCCACACCGGCTTCGCCAGCGCCAGCACGATCAGCGCGGCGAGGCCGAGCCTGAGCAGCAGCAGCCACCACGGCGTGGTCACCGGCGTCTCGCGCTTGGCGGCGACCTCGAGCAGCAGCCGGACCGGCGGAAAGTCGACCCGCCGCGGCTTCGGCGGCGTCAGCCTGAGCAGCAGCCACAGCGCCGGCAGCGCCAGCAGGCCGAGCAGCAGCCAGGGGCTCAGGAAGGCGAGGGGGAGCGCGCTCATGCGGCGGCCTCGGCGAGGCGGCCGTGCAGCGCGAGCAGCGGTTCGGTCGCCGGGCGATCGGTGCGGTGGATGGTGAAGCTCCAGCCGTGGCGGCGCGCGATCTCGCTGAGCGCCGCGCGGTGGCGGGCGAGCCGCTCCGCGTAGCCCTGGCGCCATTCTTCGGCGCGGCCCGCGATCAGCTTCATGCCGGCGAGATCGGGATCGTGGAACTCGGTGCGGCCGGTGAAGGGGAAGGTCTCCTCGACCGGATCGACGATCATGACCATGTGGCCCCGTCCGCCCCTCGCGGCGAGATTGCCGACGGAGGCCGCGATTTCGGCCTCGGGCGCCAGCAGGTCGCCGATCAGGATCGCCTCGGACAGGCGCGCGATCGGCGTCGCGGCCGGCGGAAGGCCGGAATCGTCCGCCGCGGCGCCCCCGAGCGACTGCGCCAGCGTCTCGACCGCGTTTCGGCTCGCGGTCGGCCGCGTCAGGCCGAGCAGTCCGACGCGCTCGCCGCCGCGCACCAGAACGTCCGCGAGCGCGAGCCCCAGCACCGCCGCGCGCTCGATCTTCGGAACTGGCGAGAGGCTGGAGCGGAACGCCATGCTGCGGGAGCGGTCGATCCAGATCCAGACGGTGTGGGCGGCCTCCCACTCCTGCTCCCGCACATAGAGATGGTCGTCGCGGGCCGAGCGGCGCCAGTCGATCCGGCCGACCGGCTCACCGGCGGAGAAGCGCCGGAACTGCCAGAAATTCTCACCCGTCCCGGAGCGGCGGCGGCCGTGCAGGCCGTGGACCACGGTCGCCGAGGCGCGGCGGGCCGCGACCACGAGGCGCGGCAGACTTCCGGCGAGGCCGAGCGCCGCTTCCTCATGCCGGGGCGCGACGCGCGTCTCGGAAGGATCGACCAGCCCGGTCCTCACCGCCATCGGCGTCAGCCGAGCCGCTCGACGAGCTTGCCGATCACGCCGTCGAGCGTGTCTCCGTCGGCCCGGGCGGAGAAGGTGAGCGCCATGCGGTGCTTGAGGACGGGATCGGCGAGCGCCGCGACGTCGTCGATCGAGGGCGCGAAGCGGCCGTCGAGCAGGGCGCGGGCGCGCACCGCCAGCATCAGCGACTGGCTCGCGCGCGGGCCGGGGCCCCAGGCGATCTTGTCGGCGAAGCCCTTCTCGGCGGTCTCGGGCCGAGCGGAGCGCACCAGATCGAGAATCGCCTCGACGACCGATTCGCCGACCGGCAGGCGCCGCACCAGCCGCTGGGCCGACAGCAGGTCGTCGGCGGACATGGCGGCCTTCGGCTTCGCCTCCTCGGCGCCGGTGGTCGCGAGCAGGATGCGGCGCTCGGCGTCGCGGTCGGGATAGCCGACGTCGATCTGCATCAGGAAGCGGTCGAGCTGGGCCTCGGGCAGCGGGTAGGTGCCCTCCTGCTCCAGCGGGTTCTGGGTCGCGAGCACGTGGAACGGGCGCGGCAGGTCGTAGCGGTGGCCGGCGACGGTGACGTGGTACTCCTGCATCGCCTGCAGCAGCGCCGACTGGGTGCGCGGGCTCGCGCGGTTGATCTCGTCGGCCATGAGCAACTGTGCGAAGATC
The DNA here is from genome assembly GCF_042681025.1 of Methylopila henanensis. Classification (NCBI taxonomy): domain Bacteria; kingdom Pseudomonadati; phylum Pseudomonadota; class Alphaproteobacteria; order Hyphomicrobiales; family Methylopilaceae; genus Methylopila; species Methylopila henanensis. The sequence goes on along the minus strand of NZ_JBHUER010000010.1, from coordinate 233,208 downwards.
GGGCCGGAGACGAAGCGGAAAGAGCGGCGGCCGTGGTCGTCCTCCTCCAGCACCTCGGAGCCGAGGATGTCGGACGGCATCAGGTCCGGCGTGAACTGCACGCGGCGCGCGTCGAGGCCGAGCACGGTGCCGAGCGCCTCCACGAGCTTCGTCTTGGCGAGGCCGGGCACGCCCACGAGCAGCGCGTGGCCGCCGCAGAGCACCGTGAGCAGCGCGCGGTCCACCACCTGGTCCTGGCCGTAGATCACCTGCCCGATCGCCGCGCGGGCCGCCGCGACATGGCCCCCGATCGCTTCCGCGCCCTTGACGATGGCCGCGTCGAGATCGGTCGCGCCGTCGCTTGCCGCCTGGATCATGGAGCTTTCCTCGCATGCTGTGTCGCCGGACTGTTACGCATCGGACGACCGTATGGCCCACAATGCAAGCCTCGCGCCCTTTGGGCTAAAGGTCGAGAGCCGGGCCTTGGGGAGGCTGACCGCGCGCGATCGCCGCCTTAACGTTAGGCAGAGAGCAGGAAAGGGGCGAGACCAAGGCCCATTTCCGCCCATGAGGAGCGTAAACCGAACGTGATGGCCGAAGACCGCACAGCCGCAGCCGCCGCGCCCGACCGCATGCAGGCGCTCGCCGACGCCGCCCGCGAGGCCTGCTCGCGCGGCGTCGCGCCTGTGCACAAATGGCATCCGGAGCGCTGCGGCGCGCTCGATCTCGTCATCCGCGCCGACGGCTCCTGGATCTACGAGGGCTCTCCGATCCGCCGTCCGGCGCTGGTGAAGCTGTTCTCGACCGTGCTGCGGCGCGATCCGGACGGCTACGTGCTGGTCACTCCCGCGGAGAAGCTCGACATCACGGTCGAGGACGCGCCCTTCCTCGCCGTGGAGATGGCGAGCGAAGGCGAGGGCGAGGGTCGCCGCATCCGCTTTCGCACCAATGTGGACGAGGTGGTCGACGTGGGCGAGGACCATTCGCTCAGGTTCGAGACGGCGTCGGACGGCGGCTTCAAGCCCTACGTCCATGTCCGCTCCGATCTCTGGGCGCTGGTCGCGCGCTCGGCCGTCTATGACCTCGTCGACCTTGCCGAGGAGCGCGACGGCGTGCTCGGCGTCTGGGGCGGCGGGCGGTTCTTCGCGCTGCCCGAGGCGTTGGCGTGAACGACGTCCGCGCCGCCGCCGCGCCGTTCTCGCTCGCCGACTTCCGCGACCGCGCCGCGTCGCGTCTCCTCGCCCATGAGCCAGACCCGGACGATCCCGAGACCGTGCCGATCGGGGAGCACGCGCTGCTCGCGCCTGACCGCGTCCCGCGCGCGGCGGCGGTGCTGGTCGGCGTGGTCGCACGCGACGAACCGCAGCTGCTCTTCACCCAGCGCGCGAAGCATCTGCCCGTGCACGCCGGCCAGATCTCGTTTCCCGGCGGCAAGCGCGAGCCCTCCGACGCCTCGGCGCTCGCAGCGGCCCTGCGGGAGGCGGAGGAGGAGATCGGGCTCGACGCCCGGCTGGTCCGGCCGCTCGGCTATCTCGACCTCTACGTCACCAATTCCGGTTTCGCGATCGTCGGCTGCGTCGCGGAGATCGATCCGCTGTACGTGCTGCGGCTTTCGCCGGACGAGGTCGACGACGCCTTCGAGGTTCCGCTCGGCTTTCTGATGCGGGAGGAGAACCACAGCGTCGAGATGCGCGAATGGGCCGGCGGCTTGCGAAAAGTTCACCACATGCCGTGGCGCGAACGCCATATCTGGGGGGTTACCGCGGGCCTGCTGCGGAACCTCTATGAAAGGCTCTACGGCTGATGTCCCGCATCCTCTTCCAGGCGCTGCTGTTTCTGGCCCCGTTCATCGCCTATGGGATCTGGCTGCATTTCGCCGGCCACGGCTGGCGCGCCCCGGAGCGCTGGCGCGGCGTGCCGCTCGCCTGGCTGGTCGCGGCCGGCGTCGCGCTGACGGTCGGCAGCCTGTTCGCGGTTGGCCTTACGAGCGGCGGCTCGACCAAGGCGCTGTATGTTCCGGCGCATATGAAGGACGGCGTGTTCGTGCCGGGCCGGATCGTGGAGCCCGGTGGACAATGACCGCGACGGCGCGGATCGACGCGCCTTGGCTCGCCAGGCGGCCGCTCTCCGACGTCCTCGCCATCCTCGACTCGGACGGCGAGGAGGCGCGGATCGCGGGCGGCGCGGTGCGCGACGCGGCGCTCGGCCTGCCGCGCGGCGACATCGACATCGCCACCACTGCGACGCCGGACGAGGTCGTGCGCCGCGCGTCCGCCGCGGGCTGGAAGACCGCGCCGACCGGGCTCGACCATGGCACCGTGACCGTGATCGCGCGCGGCCACCCCTTCGAGGTGACGACGCTGCGCCGCGACGTCGCGACCGATGGCCGCCGCGCCACGGTCGCCTTCACCCGCGACTGGGCGGAGGACGCGGCCCGGCGCGACCTCACCATGAACGGCCTCTATCTCGACCGCGCCGGCTGCGTGCACGACCATGTCGACGGCCTCGGCGACCTCCACGCCGGGCGCGTGCGGTTCATCGGCGATCCGGACGAGCGCATCCGAGAGGACTATCTGCGCATCCTGCGCTTCTTCCGCTTCCACGCCCGTTTCGCGCGCGGACCGATCGACGCCGCCGGACTTCACGCGGCGATCGCGAACCGCGGCGGGCTGCGGCGGCTCTCGCGGGAACGCGTCCGGGCGGAACTGCTGAAGCTGCTGGTCGCTCCCGGCGCGCCGGGGACCGTGCGGGCGATGGCGGAGGCGGGGCTGCTCGGCCCCGTGCTGGGAGGCGTGGCGCGTCTCGTCCGTTTCGAGCGGCTGGCGGCGCTCGACGCCGGCGGCGACGCCCTTCTGCGGCTGGCCGGGCTCGGACTGTTCGTCGCCGAGGACGCGGAGCGGCTTCAGGAGTGGCTGCGGCTCTCGAAGACGGAGGCGCGTCGGCTCGCGGCGATCGGCGACGCCCGCCCGCCGCTCGCGCCGGCCATGGGGGAGGCCGCCGCGAAGGTCGCGCTCTACCGGCTCGGCGCGCCGGCGTTCCGCGACCGCGCGACGCTCGCTCGCGCCGAGGCTGGGGCCGGGGAGGGCGATGCGGGTTGGGCCGGGCTTCTCGCGCTGCCCGAGCGTTGGCCGCCGCCGGCGCAGCCCTTCGCGGCGAAGGACTTCCTAGCCCGCGGCGTCTCCGCCGGTCCGGCGCTCGGACAGGCGCTCAAGGCCGCGGAGGAGGCGTGGATCGCGGCCGGCTTTCCCGACGGCGCGGACGAGGTCGCGGCGCTGCTGGACGGGATCTCGCAGCCCTACCTGTCTCGGCCTTGAGCCGCGACAAGAGACGCCCCCTCAAGCCGCCTGCTTGCGCACGTCCTTGATGTCGGTGAAGGCGATCTTGGACCAGCGCTCCTGCGCGCGGGTCATCTGGAAGGCGGAGCCGGTCAGCAGCACGGGATCGCCGTCGAGGTCCTCGGCGAGGCTCGAGCGGTTTGCGTTCAGGAACTCGTTGAGGTCGGCCTTGTTCGCCGCCGAAACCCAGCGGGCCAGGGCGTACTGGCTCTGCTCGAAGCCGACCTCGAGCCCGTACTCGCCCTTCAGCCGGTCGGCCAGCACGTCGATCTGCAGCGGGCCGACCACGCCGATCAGCGACGGCGAGCCGTCGAAGGGACGGAACACCTGCACCACGCCTTCCTCGGCCATCTCCTGCAGCGCCTGCTTCAGCTTCTTCGCCTTCATGGCGTCCTCGAGCCGGACGCGGCGCAGGATTTCCGGCGCGAAGCTCGGCACGCCGACGAAGGAGATGTCCTCGCCCTCGGTGAGGGTGTCGCCGATCCGGAGCAGGCCGTGATTGGGGATGCCCACCACGTCGCCCGCATAAGCTTCTTCCGCCAAGGCCCTGTCCTGGGCGAAGAAAAACTGCGGAGCGTGCAATCCGATCGTCTTCGCGGTGCGCGTCTGGCGCACCTTCATGCCGCGTGAGAGCTTTCCTGAACAAAGCCTTACGAACGCGATGCGATCCCGATGGTTCGGGTCCATGTTCGCCTGCACCTTGAAGACGAAGGCGGTCATGCGGTCCTCCTCCGGGGCGACCGCGCGCTTGTCGCTCTCGAGCCCCTGCGGCGCGGGCGCGAGATCGGCGAGGCCGTCGAGCAGGTCGCGCACGCCGAAGTTCCGAAGCGCGGAGCCGAAGAACACCGGCGTCAGGTGGCCTTCGCGGAACGAGGCGAGGTCGAACGGCTTCAGCGCGCCGGCCGCGAGCTCCATCTCCTCGGTGACCTCCGCCAGCCGGTTCGCGTCGACGAGCCCGGCCAGCGCCTCCATGCCTTCGCCCGCAACCTCGCCCGAGCCGTCGACGAGGCGGATGCGGCCGGTCGCGAGTTCGTAGGTGCCGGCGAAGTCTCGGCCGCGCCCGATCGGCCAGGTCAGCGGGGTGGCGTCGAGCGCGAGCGTCTTCTCGATCTCGTCGAGGATCTCGAATGGGTCGCGGCTTTCGCGGTCCATCTTGTTGATGAAGGTGACGATCGGGATGTCGCGCAGCCGGCAGACCTCGAACAGCTTCCGCGTCCGCGCCTCGATGCCCTTGGCGGCGTCGATCACCATCACGGCGCTGTCGACCGCGGTGAGCGTGCGGTAGGTGTCCTCGGAGAAGTCCTCGTGGCCCGGCGTGTCCAGCAGGTTGAACACGCAGTTACGGTATTCGAAGGTCATGACCGAGGTCACGACTGAGATTCCGCGCTCGCGCTCGATGCCCATCCAGTCGGACTTTGTGCGCCGCCGCTCGCCCTTGGCCTTGACCTGACCGGCGAGCTGGATCGCGCCGCCGAACATCAGCAGCTTCTCCGTCAGCGTGGTCTTGCCCGCGTCTGGATGGGAGATGATGGCGAAGGTGCGCCGGCGGGCGACTTCCCGGGCAAGCGGTGTCTTGGGCGTGGCGAGAGCGGCGTCGGTCATGGCGGGCGGTGTGAGCGAAAAGACGCCGCGGGGCAAGTTCAATGCTCGCAGCGGCCGTCCCGCCAAGCGCCCCCGGCGTCGAGGCAGCGATCCCGCGCGATGACATCGACCACGGACGGCGCGATACACATCGCCGCCAAAAGGTTCGTCAGGAAGGCGGCGACATACGCGAAAAGCCTGACGTTCATCTGGACCCCGTGACTGTTTCCGTCGGTCGACCGTCGTCGCCCCCGATCTGGGGATGTCGCCGCTCAAGGTCACCGCCGGCAGGTTCAACTTGACCGACTACCTACTAGTATGTAGGAAGACGTATGGCTAGCTCTTCGACCACCTCCGACGACATCCTGACATGCGCGCGCTCGCTGATCCTGGCGGGCGGGTACAAGGGCTTCAGCTACGCCGACATCGCCAAGGTGGTCGGCATCCGCAACGCCAGCATTCACCATCACTTTCCGAGCAAGGCGGAACTGGTCCGGACGCTCGTCGTCCGCTACCGCGCCGAGGTCGAGGCCGGGATCGCCGACCTGGAGCGGAGCGTTCCCGATCCGGCAGATCAGCTCCGGGCCTATGTCGGCCACTGGGACGCCTGCATCGCCGACGCGAGCGCGCCGTTCTGCGTGTGCGCGCTGCTCGCCAGCGAAATTCCGATCCTGCCGGAGGAGATCGCGAGCGAGGTCCGGGCGCATTTCCGGGCGCTTTCGGCGTGGCTGACCTCGGTTCTGGAACGCGGCGCGCGGCAGGGCGCGCTCAAACTGACCGGTTCCGCCGGGGCGGAGGCCGAAGCGCTCATGGCTCTCGTCCATGGTGCCATGCTTTCGGCCCGCGCCTACGGCGACCCGGGGATGTTCGGCGTCGTCACCCGTCCGGCACTGGAGCGCCTCATGGTTCAAGCCTGAGGCCGGCTTGCAGGAGGGGGCGTCTGCGTCTCCGTTGTCTACCGATCAGTAGGTAGACTTGGTTTCACAGAGGACGCCGCGCTTCCGCGAGCGTCCGCCCATGGCGGCGTCGCCGCCATCATCAGAGGAAGGACATACGCATGTTCGGGATCTCTCCGCTCGGCTGGGCGCATACGCTCGGCAGCCTGCCCGCCATTCCGATCGCCCTGTACATGTTTGCGCGGCATGGCAGGATCACGCCGCATTCAAAGCTCGGCGCCGTCTACTTCGTCTCGATGTTCATCGGCGCCGCCACGGTCTTTCTGGTCACGCGCGATCCGGTCGGCTACGGGCTCGGCGCGGCGACGTTGCTGCTTCTTTTCGTCGGCTACGGCGCGAACCGTCTCCCGGCGTCCGCGAAAGCGAAGGCCTATGTCGAGACGATCAGCCTGAGCCTGACGGCGTTCCTGCTGTTTCTGCCGACGGTGACGGAGGTGCTGCGGCGCGTGCCGGACGGCCATCCTTTCGTGACGGACCCGCATGCTCCGCTGCTGCTTGGAGCGCAGGGCGGCCTGCTCATCGCGCTGCTCGTCGGCCTGACGTTGCAGGTGGCTCGTCTTCGCAGGCTGGGCGGGGCCGGCGCGGCGTAGGGCTACCGCCTCAGCGGCCGCCGTCGCCGCGGCGCGTCACCCCAGCCCGGCCGGGGCGTTCTCTCGGCCGGCGACCTCGACCACCTGCGGCCGGTGGAAGTCGCCCGGCTCGTCCTTCGGCCTGCGCGCGCCCTGCTCGCGGGTGGCGACCTGACGCCACGCGCGCCCGTCCCAGGCGCGCACTTCGAGCGCGACTGTGCCGGACTTGTCGACCTCCAGCCGGTGATAGGCGTTGGGCTCGCCGCGCAGCCGCGTCGAGGTGGCGGTGGAGGCCTGGATCACCAGCAGCGGCGGCAGCCCCTCCTGCGCGATCTCGTGGGCGTGGACATATCCCCGGTGCAGGTGGCCCGCGAGCACCAGCCCGACGCCGTTCTTCCGGAAGCAGGCGAGCGCCTCGTCCGCGCGGCCCACGATGTCGAGATCGGGCGCGTGTTCCGGCGCGTGCAGCGGATGGTGCGCCACCACGATCCGGAACAGCTCCTTCGGCAGCGCCTCGAAGCGCTTGTTCAGCCGGTGGAGCTGGCGGAGCCCGAACCGGCCCTTGGACCAGTCGAAGCCCCAGGCCATGCGGCGCGCGGTGTTGAGCCCGACCACCGCCACGGTGTCGTCCGTCCAGGTCGGCTCGATCTCGCGCGATATGAAGCGCCGCCAGCGGGCGTAGGGGTCGAGAAAGCGCTGGGCGAGGTGGATGTAGGTGATGTCGTGATTGCCGGGCACGGCGAGCACGGGCGCGTTCAGGCTGCGCAGGAAGGCGCCGGCGGCGCGGTACTCGTGGCGATAGGCGTGCTGGGTCAGGTCGCCCGAGACGATGATCAGGTCCGGCGGATCGGCGTTGATCTCCGCCCGGAGCGCCTCCACCACGACCGGATCGACACGTTCGAAGTGGATGTCGGACATGTGGACGAGGCGGGTCACGCCGCGCCCTCGGCCGGCTCCCGCGCGGAGAGGGCGGCGTCGCCCGGCGCCGCGGCGGAGGCGAGGCGGGGCGCGAGCACCTTGAGCGCCAGCGGACGGATCACGTAATGGAGCGGCGGCTTGAGCAACATGGTCTCCCCGTCGTTCATCACCCGCAGCAGCCGGCGGCGGCTCGTCACCTGCAGCTCGCGGACGTAGTGGGTTTCGAGGTCGACGTCCTTCGTCCATGTCCCGAGCGCCATGCGCACCGACAGGCGCACGAGCGGCCAGACGCTGAGACGCCTCGTGGCGTAGAGGACGAGCTCGCCGCGGTCGAGATGCGATCGCGTGAGCACGTGGCCGAAGCCTTCGTCATACGCGTTGTTGGCGACCACGATCGCCTTGGAGCGGAGCGCCGTCGGTCCATCGCCGAGGTCGAGGCCGATCCGCATCGGCGGGTAGCGGTAGAGCCCCTTGAGACCGGCCGCGAACAGCCGCCACCAGCCAAGCGCGCCCATGTGCTCGCGGCTCTTCTCGCGCCGCTCGGCGAGGCGCGAGGGCAGGCCGAGCATGGAGTTGCACAGGAAGACGTGGCCGTTGACCTCGCCGATGTCGATCGCGCGCGTCTCGCCGGCGGCCATCGCGGCGATCGCCGCGTCGAGCTCAAGCGGCAGCCCGAGGTCCTTGGCGAGCAGGTTCATGGTGCCGAAGGGCAGGGCGGCGAGCGCCTTGTCCGTGCCGGCGAGAAGCTGGGCGGCGGCGGCGACCGTGCCGTCGCCGCCTGCGGTGACGATCGCGTCGACCGGCAGGTCGCGCGCGTGCTCCATCCGCTCTACAACGTCCGAGGCGTCGCCGTCCGAGACAGCGCCCACCTCGAAGCCCGCCGCGGCGAGCTTTTCCGCGATCTCCTCGGCCGGATCGGCCCGGCCGAGGAGCGCGCCCGCTGAGCGGTTGACGACGAGCGCGACCTTCACGCGATCTTCCCTGCGGGCCTCACGCCTCGGCCGCTTCTTCCTGAGCGATGAAGCGCTGCAGGCGTTCCTGGTCCTTGCCGGCGCCCGTCACGAAGTAGAGCGCCGCGATCACGGCGATCAGGCCGAAGGCGATGGCCGGAGCCGCGAACCCGCCCGACTGGAACAGGCGGACGACGATCAGCGTCGCGCACACCGCCGCGCCGAGATAGGGCACGATGATCGGCACCTCGAAGCGGCCCGGCTTCTCGCCCGGCCGCTTCTTCAGCACGATCAGCGCGACGTTCACCACGGTGAACACGGTGAGCAGCAGGAGCACCGTCGCCTGCGCCAGCGCCTTGATGTCGCCGAGCAGCGACAGCACGGCGCAGATCACGAGCAGGGTCAGGATGGCGACATGGGGTGTGCGGCGGGTGGGATGCACCTTGCCGAGGACCGGCGGCATCAGCCCCTGCTTCGACATGCCGTAGAGCAGGCGCGAACCCATGATCCAGTTGACGAGCGCCGTGTTCGACACCGCGAAGATGGTGACGACCGACAGGATGATCGGCGGGAACCAGGGCGCCGCGCGCTTCACCACCTCGACCAGCGCGAGCTCTGAGGGGAGTTCGCTGTAGTGCATCACGGACACCGCCGAGATCGCGACCGCCATGTAGATGATGGTGGCGCCGATCATGGCGAGGATGATCGCCAGCGGCACGTTGCGGCTCGCGTCCTTGCACTCCTCGGACACGTTCAGCATGTCCTCGAAGCCGATGAAGGAGAAGAAGGTCAGCACCGCGCCCTGCATGACGAGGATCGCGATGGTTCCGAGCTCGCCGTTGTGGCTCGCCTCCGGGGGGAACTCGATCAGCGGGTTGGTTCCCCAGTAGCTGACGGAGACCGCGATCACCAGCAGCAGGCCGGAGGCCTCGATGATGGTGCAGAGCACGTTGAACCACATCGACTCCTTGATCCCGCGCAGCAGGATGCCGGCGATCAGCAGCAGGAAGCCGAAGGCGAGGATCCAGACGGGAATGGCGGTGAGCCCGAGCAGCTTCTGCACGCTCGCCGCCACAACGTTCGACTGGGTGGCGATCGAGGTCAGGCCCGAGCACACCACGGCGAGGCCGACGACGTAGGACAGGAGCGGAATTCCGTAGGCGCGCTGGGTCACATAGGCCGCGCCGCCCGCCTTCGGATGCCGCGACACCACGTTGGCGTAGGACAGGCCGGTCAGCATGGCGGCGATCATGGAGACCACGAAGGCCATCCACACCGCGGAGCCGAGCTGGCCGGCGGCCTGCCCGATCAGGCCGTAGATGCCGGCGCCCAGCATCGAGCCGAGGCCGTAGAGCGTTATCTGGAACAGCGTGACGGAACGATCGAGGGTCGGTTCTCCGTCCGCTCCCCGGCCTGCGGCGACGTCGCTTGCGGTCATCGTGCTCGAAGCTCCCCTTGTCCGGCCGTTCACATCTGCGTCGGCGGCTGCGTTACCACGTGAGCTTAGGGCGCGATGTTGGCGCAACCAGCAGGCGGGACGTCATCTCGCCGCAATTTCGCCTGCGTGGCGGGCATGGACAAAAAAGGCGCGCCGGCGGGGAAGCCGGCGCGCCTCGTCTCGTTGCGGTCGGGGCCGCTGCCCCGACGTCGCATCAGTCCGCCGAGCTGGTCTGCAGCAGCGGCGTGATGTTGCGGATCGCGACGCGGCGGTTGCGCTCCTCCGGGCCGTCCGTCTTCACCTTGAGGTACTGCTCGCCGTAGCCCTGCGTCGTCAGGTTCTCGGCGGGCACGTTGAAGTACTTCGTCAGCACCGAGGCCACGGACTCCGCGCGCCGGTCGGAAAGCGACAGGTTGTCGTCGTCCGATCCCACGGCGTCGGTGTGGCCCTCGATCATGAAGATCGTCTTCGGGTCCTTCTTGACCGCGTCCTCCATGGCGAGGCCGATGTTCTCGAGCTTCGTGATCTGGTCGTCGCGGACCTCCCACGAGCCGGTGTCGAAGGTGATCGAGTCGAGATCGACGCTGCGCACGCTTTCACGAAGCGGCGGGTTGTAGCGCACCTCGTCGAGCGTGTACTTGCGCTCGAGCTTGCGCACCGGCGGCGCGGTGAACGCCCTTTCGATCTGGCCGTAGGAGGCCTCGTCCGCGTCGACGATGTACTCCTCGCGCGGAATCTCGATCACCGGCGGCGGCAGGTCGAGCGGCACGAAGGCCCCACCGCGGAAGCCGCCGCGCGGACGGTTGTCGATCAGCACGACCTCCTCGCCGCGGTAGCGGCGGCTGCGGCGCAGCAGGCGGCCGTCGTCGTCCACGTAGGTGTAGATCTCCGACCCGTCGGGACGGACCGAGATGCGCACCGTCTCCGAGCCGCGGCGCTCCTCGCGCCAGTCGCGGGAGCCGTCGCGGAAGCGCAGGCCCTCGTCGCGGCGGATGTAGGTGCGCCCGCCCTCACGAATGATCGTGCGGTCGCCTTCGGTGATGATGATCCGGTCGCCGTCGCGGCGTTCGCGGCGCTGGTCGCGCAGCCGGTCGATCCGCTCGTCGCGCCGGTCGGCGCGGTCCTCGCGGCGCTCCTCGCGGATCCGCTGCTCGAGCCGCTCGATGCGACGCTCCTGATCGGCCGTGCGGCCTTCCTGACGGCGGTCCCGCCGGTCGTCGCGACGGTCGTCTCGCGCCTGGTCGCGCCGATCCTCGCGCAGCTCCCGCAAACGATCCTCACGGTCGTCGCGGGCGTTGTCGCGGCGATCGCGCGGCTCATCGCGGCGATCCTGAGCGTTCTCGCGCCGCTCTTCGCGAAGCTCCCGCAGACGGTCCTGGCGATCGTCGCGGGCGTCCTCGCGGCGCTCCTGGCGGTTCTCCCGGCGCTCCTGCGCGTTGTCGCGCGCGTCGTTCCGGCGCTCGTCACGCTTGTCGCCTGCGGTCTCGCCGCGGTCTTGCTGGCGGTCCTGCCGCTTTTCGCGCTGCTCGTCCTGATACTCCTTCAGGCGTTCCGCGCGGTTGAGCCCCGGCTTCTCGGCGTCACGCGCCGGCCGGTCCTCGCGCTTGTCCTGCGCCTGCTCGCGCTTTTGCTCACGCTCCTGCTGGCGCTTCTCTTGAGCTTGCTCGCGCTGCTCCTGTCGCTCCTGCTGGCGCTTCTCCTGGGCCTGTTCACGCTGCTGCTGGCGTTCCTGCTGACGCTGCTCCTGCGCCTGCTCACGCTGCTGCTGGCGCTGTTCGCGATCCGGCCGTTCGGCGCGTTCAGGCCGCTCCGTACGCTCGGGGCGTTCAGCCCGTTCGGGACGTTCGGCTCGTTCGGGGCGCTCCGCGCGTTCGGGACGCTCGGCCCGCTCAGGACGCTCGGCGCGTTCCCGTCCGCCGCCGCGCTCCTCGCGGCCTCCGCCGCGCTCTTCACGTCCGCCGCCACGTTCCTCACGCCCGCCGCCGCGGCGTGGGCCCTCTTCGTCGGACTGCGCCAGAACGATCGGACGATCCGTCGCTCCGCGCATGTCGGCGAATGCGATCGTCGGCGCGGACAGCGCCAGAGCGGGCAGCGCGGCGCCCGCAAGGAGAAGAAGTCGGGTCGTTTTCATCACCAGCCTTGTGTGTTTCCGGCGTCGTCGCACAGCGCGCGGCGCGCCTTGTTCGCCCCAGTTGATGCAGTCAAGTTCCGGCGGACAGCGCCGTCATGGTGGCTTTTTTGCGTCGCTTCCGAGCTATTCGACCTTGGAGCAAACTTGGCTCAACGGTATCTGACTGCCATTGACCAAAGTCGAATGCAGACATTAGCTCCACCGAACGCTCGAACTCGCCATAACGTTCCCTCACGATTTGAGGGCGTCGGTCGAAATGCTGCAGGTTTTGCTCATGGGCTCAGATTTGAGCTAGACGATCTGAACGCAGCATGAACCGCGCGCAGGCGCGGCCGAAACGGGGTCAGGACGATGGCGGGCGCCAAGTGGGCGAAATGGGCGGCGTTGGCGCTCGTGCTGGGGCTCGCCGGCTGCGCGGGCCGCGCGGAGGGCGTGCTGGTTCCTTCGGCCGCCGAGGCGCCCGGCGCGTCGCGCGTCGACCTGATGGTCGCTACGACGCGCAAGAGCACCGTCCAGCCGGGCGTGCTGTTCTCGGGCGAACGCGGCACGCGGTTGGCGCTGACGCAGATCTCGGTGTCTATACCGCCGGACGCCGCCCGCAAGGCCGGCGAGGTCCAGTGGCCCCGCCGTCTTCCGGCCGACCCCTCGAAGGAGTTCTCGACGGTGGCGGCCCGTCAGATGGACCGCGAGCAGGCGCGGGCGTGGTTCCGCAGCGAGACCACCGGCCGCAAGAAGCATGTGCTGCTGTTCGTGCATGGCTTCAACAACGGCTATGAGGACGCGGTCTACCGCTTCGCGCAGATCGTCCACGACAGCGGGACGGACGCGGTGCCGGTGCTGTTCACTTGGCCCTCGCGCGGCAGCCTGTTCGCCTACAATTACGACCGCGAGAGCACCAACTACTCACGCGACGCGCTTGAGGAGGTGCTGCAGAACCTCGCCGCCGCCCCCGAGGTGAAGGACGTGTCGGTGCTCGCGCACTCCATGGGCAGCTTCCTCGCGATGGAGTCGCTGCGCCAGATGGCGATCCGGGACGGCCGCATCGCGCCCAAGATCCGCAACGTCATCCTCGCGGCGCCGGACGTGGACGTCGACGTGTTCAAGCAGCAGCTCGGTGAAATGGGCGCGCCGGGGCGGCGGCCGCGCTTCACGGTGTTCGTTTCGCGCGACGACACCGCGCTCAGGGTGTCGAGCCGGATCGCGGGGCAAGTGCCGCGGCTCGGCGCGATCGATCCCAAGGCGGAGCCCTACCGCTCCGAGTTCGAGACCCAGAAGATCGACGCCTTCGACCTGACGGATCTGCGCACCGCCGATCCGCTCGCCCACGGCAAGTTCGCGGCGAGCCCGCAGGTGGTGAAGGCGATCGGCGGCCGGCTGGTGGCCGGGCAGGAAATCTCCGCCAACGAGCTCAGCCTCGGCGAGCGCGTCGGGCAGGCGGCGGCGGGCGCCGCGGCGACGGCGGGCTCCGCCGCCGGCGCGATCGTCACCGCCCCCATCGCGATCGTGGATCCCGCCAGCCGGCGCAACTATGGCGACCGGCTGAACGATGTCCGCGGCAATGTCGGCGGAACGTTCGATTCCCTGCGGTAGCCGCGAGGGCGAATAACGATGGACGCGCTTCTGACGGTCGCGGAGCTGCCGACGGTCAAACTTCTGACCCGAACGGATGGACCAAATCACTGGCGGGACGACGCGTTCGTCCCGTTCCTGATCGTCGGCGTGCCGATCATCATCTATCTCGTCTGGTTCCAATTCTTCCGGCGCGGCTGACGGCGCTCCTCCTCAGGACAGCGTCAGCTCCGCGGCGCCGAGCTCCGGGAATTCGGCCCGAACCGTCTGGCCGGCGCCGGCGACGTGGAACGGCGTCGTCGAGCCGGTGGTGATGACGTCGCCCGCCTTGATGTGGTTCGGTCCGTCGCGGAGTTCGTTGACGAGCCACAGCAGCGGCCGCACCGGATCGCCGGCGGTGTTGCCGCCCACATGGTCGAACACGGTTTCGCCGTCGACGATCAGCTTCACCGGCGTCTCGGCGAGCGGCGGCGAGGGCGGCGCGTCGACCGCGGGGCCGAGCACCAGCGCGCCATGGCTCTGGCGGTCGGCGATCTTCCAGAGCTTCGGGGCCGCCTTCCAGTCCGCGAAGGCGCTTTCGAGAATCTCGATCGCCGCGTGCCAGCTTCCGATCGCGGCGAAGACCTCGTCCTTGCCGTAGGGCTCTTCGCGCGCCGGCAGGTCGCGCGCGAAGCGGACCGCGATCTCGGCCTCGACCGCGCCGAGCGCGAAGGCCGGCAGCGTGACGGGGCCGTCGAAGATGGTGTCCGCCGTCAGCGCGCCGTAGCCGGGCGCCGCCTCGGGCGACGGCGCGCCGACCTTCCAGCCGCGGATCGGGCCCACGAGCGCGACCGCCGCGAAATGCGCCGCATAGGCTTCCCGTTCGTCTGAGAGAACGGCTCCTTCCGGCGGGGCGGTCAGGCGCCGGCCGCTCGCGCGCGCCTCGCTCAGCGCGCTGAGGGCGGAGGCGAGGCCAGTCGGACCGTCGGACAGGGACATGGGTGCTCCTTGGACGTCTTGGCGTCGTGTGGGGGTCGGGGCCTGAATCAGGCGGGTTCGCGGGTGCCTTCGAAGGCGTGGCGCCGGCGGGCGAGCTCCTGTCCGACGTGGTCCATGAACGCCCGCACCCTTGCGCTCGAGCGCAGGTCCGGATGCGTCAGCAGCCACAGCGCGGCGGGCACCTGCGCCGGCGGGTCGTAGAGGCGGACGAGGTTGGGCACGCTGCTCGCGATGAAACAGGGCAGCGGGCCGACGCCGATGCCGGCGGCGATCGCCTCCGCCATGCCGAGCACGGTGGAGAGCCGGTAGACCACCCGGTGCTCGCCGACCGCGTCGCGCAGCCACTTCTGCAGCGGCCCGAGCATCTCGCCCGGTCCGATCCACGGCAACGCGTCGAGCGCGGCGATGTCGTCGACCGGCTCCAGCGGCGCCGCGCCGTAGATCGCCCAGCCGATGCTGGCGATGCGACGGCCGACCAGCGTCTCCGGCGGGCTCGCCGTCGCGCGGATCGCGACGTCCGCGTCGCGCTTCGACAGGTTGAGCGCGGCGTTTCCGACGACGATGTCGAGCGTGATGTCGGGATAGGCGCGGCGGAAATCCGCGAAGATGCCGGTGAGCAGGTGGATCAGCAGCGAATCGTTGGTGGTGACGCGCAGCTCGCCCGCAGGCGCGAGGTCCTGGCCCGACACCCGGCGCTCGAAGGCGACGATCTCGTCGCCCATGCGCGCGGCGATGCCGACCATCTCCTCGCCGGCGGGGGTGAGCGCGTAGCCGGCCCGGCCGCGCTCGAACAGCCGGGCGCCGAGCGACTGCTCCAGCGCGCCGAGCCGGCGGAACACCGTGGAGGCGTTGACGCCGAGCACCGTCGCCGCGCCCGCCAGCGAACGCCTTTCAGCGATCGACTTCACCAGGCGAAAATCATCCCAGGCGAGCATGTCGTCGTCGCAGCCCCCCAATCCATTGCGCCGATGCAATGCGCTTAGCGCATCATTTCAAGATTGTCATGCGCTCGCACGTGGGGCTAGCAGGCGCTGGTAGACGAGGCCGATGCCGACCAGCACCGCGCCGAGCCCCATGAAGGACAGAGCCCGCAGGGCCCCTCCGAGGCCGGCCATGTCGAACAGGAACACCTTCAGCGTCACGGCGGTGACGACGGCGGCTGAGGCGAGGCGCAGCGCCTTCGACCGGCGCGCGACGCCCGCCGCAAGCGTGGCGAGGCCGAAGACGAGCCATACCGCGGAATAGGCGTACCATTCGGGATCGCTGGTGATCGGCCCGTCCAGCGTGGCGCCTGCGAAGGCGCGCCGCACGACGAGGCTGGCCCAGGCGAGGCCGAGCGCCAGCGCGACGCCGCCGAAGACGCGGGCGACCCACGTCGGCGCTTCCGGAGCGGCGAAGCGGGCAGCGGCCGCGGCGGCGAGCGCTGGAACGAGATAGCCCGGCAGCAGCGCGTTGAGCAGGACGCCGTCGCCGACCGGCTCGCCGGTGAAGAGCGGATTCGCGGCCAGGAACAGCCCGAGCAGCGCGACCGCGACGCCGAGCCCGCCCGCGGCGAGCGCGCCATAGGCGAGCACCGGGCTCGCCCGCTTCAGCCGCAGCCGCCCGACCAGCGCCGCGAGCCCGAAGGCGACGGTGGCGTCGAGCCCGGCTTCGAGCAGCCGCACCCCGTCGCCGACGAGATCGCCGTGCGCGAGATGGCGCGCCTGCGCGAAGCCGAGCAGCAGCGCGAACAGCAGCGCCGCGCCCTCCAGAACCTGCGCCGGCCACGGCTGTCCGGCGCGGTCGAACCGGCGCGAGGCGAACCAGAACGCGGCCGCCGGCGCGCCGTACCCCCAGAGTAGGGCGTTGAACACCGGCGTCGACGACAGCGCCTCGCCGACGATCCGGGGGTCGATCGCGACCCGCGCGGCCACGAGGCTAGCCGCCGCGACCGCGACGAAGCCGAGCGCCCGGATCGGCCGCGCGGTCGCGGCGTAGCCGAGCGCCGCCGTCAGGAAGGCAAGCGCGACGGTCAGCGCTCCGTCGCGCATCGCCATAGCGAGCGCGAGGCCGAGAGCGGCGGCCGCGCCGGTGACATAGGCCGCCGTGGCGGCGGGGCCTCCGGAGGCCGAGGCTTCGCGGCGGACGGCGTTCTCGCTCAGCGCGACGTAGACCGCGGCGAGCAGGGCGGCGCACGCCGCGAAGCCGAAATCGGTCGCGAAGCCCGCGACGCGCCAGTAGGCGACGCCGAGCAGCGCCAGCGGCGCCGCAACGGCCGCCGCCGCGAGGCAGCCCGCCCTCCAGAGCGGGGTCGCCGGCGCGCGGCGGGCCGCATAGGCCCCGCCTGCCAGATGGACGGCGCCGAGGACGGCCGCGAAGACGAGGAAGCGCGCCACGCCGACCGGCGTGGCGGCAGGGTCGCCAGGCATGGGATAGGTCGTGGTCTCGGCGAGCAGCGCGAGCGCGGCGTCGTCGAACGACAGAGCGGCGAGGCCGGCGAGGGCTGCGCTCGCGACCGCGGCGGGCGCGAAGACCGGGACGCGCGCGGCGAGCGCGAGCATGGCCGCGAGCAGCAGGGCGAGCCCTGCAAGCGACAGCGCGGCGAAGCCGTCGATCACCGGGCCGGCGAGCGCGAGAAGACCAAACAGCGCGATCAGCGCGTTCGGAACGACGGGGGGCCGGGGCGGAGCGGCCTCGCCCGCCCGCAGCGCGGCGGCGAGCGCCACGAGGGCCGAGGCGTAGGCTATCAGCGCGAAACCGTCGCCGCTTTCGGCGACGCCAGTCGCGGCCAGCGCGCCCCACGCGGCGCCTGCGAGGCCCGCGGCGAGCGCGAGCGCCGGCCAGTTCCGGATGCGGGCCACCGCGAAGGCCGCGGCCGTCGGCGCGAGCAGGTAGGTCAGGAGGGCGTAGAGGTTCGGCTCGGTGGACGACACCAGCAGCGGCGCGGCGTGGGCGCCGATGAGGCCGACCGCTCCAAGCACCGGACCGTGCAGGGCAGCCGCGAGCAGCGTCGCCACGGCGACTGCGCCGAGCAGCACGAAGGCCGGCGCCGGACCGATGAAGCCGTAGAGCGCATAGGCCGCGTAGACGGTCGCGAACGCGCTGACGGCGCCGGCGGAGGTCACGACGGCCGGGATATCGATCGCGCGGCGCGGGCGGCCGGCGCGCGCCTCGGCGCGACGCATGCGTTCGCCGAGCGCGAGCAGGCCGGAGGCGAAGGCCGCGCCAAGCAGGGTGCGCGCCGCGGGGCCGAGCAGTCCCTGCTCGATGGAGTAGCGCACCAGGAACACGCCGCCGAGCGCGAGCGCCAGTCCGCCGACGATCACCGACCAGCGCGCCCCGAGCCGTTCCTCCAGCGAGCGCTTCGGAGGCTGCGGCGCGGCGGCGGGCTTCGGCGTCGGGGGAACGACGTTCGCCGGTCTGGGCGCGACCTGCGGCGCGGGTTTTTGCTGCGGTTGCGGCGCCGCGGAGGGGCGAGCGTCGGCGGGAACCACGCCCGCGGCGCGCCGGCCGATCTCCGCCTCCAGCGTCGCGATCCGCCGTTCGAGCGCGGCGATGCGCGACCGGGACGCGAGAGCGAGCGCGAAGCCCACGACGCCGAGAATCGGGACGATGATCAGCGCCAGCAGAAGCAGGCCGTACTCGGGTTCCAACGCAGCCTCGCGCCGTTGCGGGTGCGCGACGATAGAGGCGCGCGCCTCCGGCGCAAAGCGCGTGGCGGCGAAGCTGGAGAGCTTTCTACCGCAGCCCGATCCGCCTCCGCGCCCGCCGCCACAGGCTTGGGGGACGCTCGGGATCGACCAGATCGGTCTCCGACAGCGCGTCCTCGACGTCGTCGACCTCGCGGGCCTCCAGCGGTTCGAGGCGGCGGCCGGCGCCGCGGAACGACTCGATCGTCGCGATCAGCGAGCCGGTCCGGGACAACTCGGCGGCGATCTCGTCGGCCGTCACGCCGAGATGCTCGGCCAGGAGGTCGTCGCGCATGCGCGCGATCACGCCGCGCAGCCGGTCGTCGTCGGCCGCGGCCTCGATCGCCACGTCGCTCTCGGTGTCGAAGCCCATGGAGCGGTTGTTGAGGTTCGACGAGCCGACCTTGAGCAACGTGTCGTCGACGATCATGACCTTGGCGTGGACGTAGATCGGCGTTCCGTCCGGCGTCGCCGGCCAGTAGATTCGGAACCGTCCATGGACGTCGGCGCGGCGGGCGAGGCGCACGAGCTTCGCCCGCGCCGCGCCCATGGTGCTCTCCTCGAGCCAGCCGTCCTGCGACTCCGGGTTGATCACCACGATCTCAGGCCCGTCCGGCTCGGAAAGCCGCGCGGCGATCGTCTCCGCGATGCGGCGCGAGGCGAAGTACTGGCTCTCTATGTAGAGGAAGCGCTCGGCGCGCGCGATCGCGGCGAGGTAGAGCCGCTCAATCTCCGCCACCTGGGGCTGGTCGCCATATTCGGCGAAGGTGCGCGCGATCGCGACGTCGACGTCCGCGACGGTGGCGGGCAGGTCGTCGGGCCAGGGATCGCTGCCGCTCGGCGGCGCGTCCAGCTCCTCGCCGGTCGCGATCCGCCATCGCGCGCGGGCGAGATCGCCGAGCGCCCGCGCCGCCGCGCCGTCCATGCAGGTGGTGGCGTCGTGCCACGGCTGAAGCTGCCGGCCCCAGGGCGAGCGCCGGCCCTTGTCGTCGGCGCGATGCTCGCGCGTGTCCCAGCGGCCGAGCGTCATGTCGATGCCGCCGCAGAAGGCGAGCGCGTCGTCCACGACCACGATCTTCTGGTGGTGGGCGGCGAGCGGCGGATGGCTGGCGTCGAGCTTCATGCGGATGTTCTTCTTCAGCATCCACTGCACGAGGTAGAATGGCGTCTCGCCGCGACCGAGCGTCTCCAGGACCCCGAGGTTCCATTTCAGCAGGTGGATGCTGAGCTCCGGCCGCCGGTCCGCGACGAAGCTCAGGAAGGGGCCGAGCCGGTTGGGCCCCTCGATCGTCGCGCCGTGGGGCTCGAGTTCGATCCGGCTGTCGAAGTCCCAGCCGATCAGCATGACCGAGCGCCGCGCCTTCAGGATCGCCTGCTTGGCGGCGCGGTAGTAGTCGGCGGCGTCGACGATCAGCGCGAAGCGGTCGGCGCGCTCGATCCGCCAGCAGGTGTCGCCGGGCGCGAGCAGGGCGGCGGGCGGCGGAGAGGGGGTCAGCATCGGGTCTCGCGGCGCGGTGACGGGCGACCCGCGTTATAGGGCGCAGCCGCCCGGCGTCCGCATTGCGCCGCGGGAGCAGCCGCGGGACCGCTCTCGAAACATGACAGAGAATTAACTGGCGGCGGGAAAGCGGGCTTCCTATGTTTCAATCATCGAACACGCGGCGACGCCGCCGCGGGCAAACACAGGAGGCTACTATGGCCGTTTGGACCGCTCCGATCGTCGAAGAGACCCCCGTTGGCCTCGAGGTCACCTCGTACAGCCCGGCTGAGCTCTGAGCTTCTAAGCTCTGACGATCAGTTTCGAAGCCCCGCGCGGCCCTGCCGCGCGGGGCTTCGTCGTTTCCGGGCAGGGGTCGATCGCATCTGCTCGGCGAGGGACCATTCCCGACGCTGTCGAGCGGCGTTCAGGCCGTCGACGTGTAGCGGGCGAGGCCCGCTTCCAGGTCCGCGAGCAGGTCCTCGACCTCCTCCAGCCCGATATGGATGCGGATCGTCGGGCCTTCCGGCGCCCAGCGGCTCGCGGTGCGGATGCGGCCGGCGTCGTAGGGGATCGCGAGGCTTTCGAAGCCGCCCCAGGAGTAGCCGAGGCCGAACAGCTCCAGCCCATCCAGGAACGCGGCCACCGCAGCCCGCGATCCGGGCGCGAGCTCGACCCCGAACAGGCTCGACGCGCCCTCGAAATCGCGCTTCCAGAGCGCATGGCCGGGATCGGTCTCGAGCGCCGGGTGCATGACGCGCGCGACCTCCGGCCGGCTGTTCAGCCAGCGCGCGACCCGTAGCCCCGCCTCCTGCTGATGCGCGAGCCGGACGCCCAGTGTGCGAAGGCCGCGAAGCGCAAGGAATATATCCTCCGGACCGACGTGAATTCCCATCGCGCCATGCGCCGCCTTCAGCGCCGGAGCGTAGGATTCATTCGCCGAGATCGTGCCGATCAGCAGATCGGCATGCCCGCCGAGATATTTGGTGCCGGCCGTCAGCGACAGGTCGACCCCGTGATCGTGCGCCTTAAAAAGCAGCGGCGTCGCCCACGTGTTGTCCATTACGACGGCCGCGCCGCGCGCATGGGCCGCGCCCGCGATGGCCGGGACGTCCTGAATCTCGAAGGTCAGCGACCCCGGGCTCTCGACGAAGACCGCTTTGGTTTCGGGCCGGATCAGGTCCGCGATCTGCGCCCCGATCAGCGGGTCGTAATAGGTGGTCTCGATCCCGAGCCGGCGGAGCAGCGTATCGCAGAGATGCCGCGTCGGCTGATAAGTGGAATCGACCATCAGCAGATGGTCCCCGGAGCCGAGCACGGACAGCAGCGCCGTCGTCACCGCCGAGAGGCCCGACGGGGTCAGCGCCACGTGCGCTCCGCCCTCAAGCTCCTGCAGCGCTTCGGTCAGCGACTCGTAGGTCGGGCTGCCGCGACGGCCGTAGGTGTATCGGCCCGAGCCGCTCGTGAGGTCGGCGACCGTCGGCGACAGCACGGTCGATCCGCGCACGATTGGAGGGTTGACGAAGCCGTGCTGGTCGACGACGTCGCGCCCGCCGAGGACGAGGTAGGTCATCGGCCCGTAGGAGCGACCGCTCTTTCGCGCCATCGGCGAACCTCTCGCGTGGTCGTGAACGACCTTCGTTCATGCGTTCGCCCATAGGGCGGCGTCAAGCTTGACCAATAATTGCAACTGGCGCGAAATTCATCTCGCAGCCGTCGGAGGTTCGCGCAAAGATAAGGCGTCGGTCATCGGCGGCTTTCGAGCGCCGGGCTGGCGGGCGTTGAAAATGCCAAGGCAGGAAGCCGCCGGTGTTGCGACTTTGGTCGCAATGGAGCGAGCGGCGAACAAGGCGAGAAGATTTATGAAAAAAATCCTTACCGCTCTGGCGCTCGGCGCTTCGGCGGTCTTCGCGTCCGGCGCGGCGGGCGCCGCCACGCTGGACCAGGTCAAGAAGGACGGCGTGCTGAAATGCGGCGTCAGCACCGGCCTTCCGGGCTTCTCGAACCCGAACGAAAAGGGAGAGTGGACAGGGCTCGACGTCGACCTGTGCCGCGCCGTCGCCGCCGCGATCCTCGACGATCCGACCAAGGTCCGCTTCACGCCCCTGACCGCGAAGGACCGCTTCACGGCCCTGCAGTCCGGCGAAGTCGACGTGCTGTCGCGCAACTCCACCTGGACGTCGTCGCGCGACGCGACCCAGGGCCTGAACTTCACCGCCACCAACTATTACGACGGCCAGGGCTTCCTGGTGCGCAAGGCGCTCGGCGTGAAGTCGGCGCTGGAGCTCAACGGCGCCTCCGTCTGCACCCAGTCCGGCACCACGACCGAGCTCAACGTCGCGGACTTCTTCCGCACCAACAACCTCCAGTACGAAGTCGTGGCCTTCCAAGGCCAGGAAGAGACGCTGAAGGCCTATGAGTCCGGCCGTTGCGAGGTGTTCACCTCGGATTCCTCCCAGCTCTACGCGCTGCGCCTGAAGCTCGCCAATAAGGACGAGCACATGGTGCTGCCGGAGCTGATCTCGAAGGAGCCGCTCGCCACCGCCGTCCGTCAGGGCGACGACCAGTGGTTCGACGTCGTGAAGTGGGTGCACTACGCGATGCTGAACGCCGAAGAGGCCGGGATCACGTCGAAGAACGTCCAGGAGATGCTGAACTCGCCGAACCCCGACGTCCGCCGCATGCTCGGCGTCGAGGGCAATTTCGGCGAACAGCTCGGCCTGACCAAGGACTGGGTCGTCCGCATCGTCGGCAAGGTCGGCAATTACGGCGAGGCCTTCGACCGCAATGTCGGCGCCGGTTCGCCGCTCCAGATCGAGCGCGGCAAGAACGCGCTCTGGACCAAGGGCGGCCTGCAGTACGGTCCGCCGATCCGCTGAAGACGGTTCGGCCGGAGCGCGGGCGTCCTACGTCCCGCTCCGGCCGCCCGGTCTCCGCGACGGCGCGGGGACCGGCTCGGACGTCGATGGGCGCATGTCCCGTCGCGGCATCAGTCGGCCCGGAGCCGCAGCGGCCCGCCCGTCTCATTCGTGGAGCCCCGAATGGCGATCACTCACGAAGGTCCAGCCCCCGCTGAGCCGGCCCGCTCGCGCTCGTCCATCCTGAACGACGCGCGCTTCCGGGGCCTGGTCGCGCAGGCGGTCGTGGCCGCGATCGTGGTCTTCGCGATCGGCATGATGGTCTGGAACGCCCAGACCAACCTCGCCAACCAGCGCATCGCCTCGGGCTTCGGGTTCCTGAACCAGACCGCCGGCTTCGGCATCAACCAGACGATGGTCGAGTACAACGAGACCTCGACCTACGGCCGCGCGCTCCTCGTCGCCATCATCAACACGCTGCTGGTCGCCGGCGTCGGCATCTTCTTCGCGACGATCTTCGGCTTCCTCGTCGGCGTCGGCCGGCTTTCGAAAAACTGGATGGTCCGGCAGGTCTGCACCGCCTATGTCGAGGTGACGCGCAACCTGCCGCTGCTGTTCCACATCCTGTTCTGGTACCTCGCCGTGCTCGCGGCGATGCCGGCGGCGCGCAACAGCTATTCGCTGTTTGGTGAGATCTACATAAACAATCGCGGAATCTACATCCCGAGGTTCGTATTCGGCGAGGGCAGCGGCGTCGGGCTGATCGCCTTCGCCGTCGCCATCGTCGGCGTGGTGGTCCTGAAAAAGTGGGCGACGGCCCGGCGGAACGCGACCGGCCAGCAGTTTCCGGTGTTCTGGACCTCGGTCGGCCTGCTGATTGGCCTGCCGCTGGTCGCGCTGCTCGCCGTCGGCTTCCCCGTCACGATCGACCACCCGGTCCTGAAGGGCTTCAACTTCAACGGCGGTTCGCGGCTGCTGCCGGAGTTCGCGGCGCTTGTCATCGCGCTCTCGATCTACACCGGCGGCTTCATCGCCGAGATCGTCCGCGCCGGCATCAAGGCCGTGAACTACGGGCAGTCGGAGGCCGCCGCCTCGCTCGGGCTGAAGCCCGGCCTGGCCACCCGGCTGGTGGTGATCCCGCAGGCGCTTCGGGTCATGATCCCGCCGCTGACGAGCCAGTACCTCAACCTGACCAAGAACTCGTCGCTCGCGGCCTTCGTCGGCTATCCCGAGCTGGTCCAGGTCTTCGCTGGCACCACGCTCAACCAGACCGGCCAGGCCATCGAGATCATCGCGATCACGATGGGCATCTACCTCGTGATCAGCCTCGTCACCTCGGGCTTCATGAACTGGTACAACAAGCGCGTCGCGCTGATCGAACGGTGAGGGCGGCGGCATGACCGACACGACCATCGCGGGACCGAACCGTCCTTTCATCCGCACCGAGATGCTGACGCCGCAGCCGCCGCCGGCGGCGGTGTCGGGCTTCTCCGGCTGGGCGCGGCAGAACCTCTTCTCCGGTCCGATGAACGCGCTGCTGACGCTCGTCTGCGCCGCGCTCGCCGTCTATCTCGCCTGGGTTTTCATCGACTTCCTGTTTCTGCGCGCGGTGTGGACCGGAACGAATCGCGAAGCCTGCGTCGCGCCCGGCGTCGGCGCGTGCTGGCCTTTCATCACCAACCGTTTCGGGCAGTTGCTGTATGGGTTCTATCCGGCGGACCAGCATTGGCGCCCGGCCACGGTGTTCTTCGTGGCGGTCGCGCTGATCGTTCCGCTGCTGATCCCGAAGGCGCCCTATAAGAAGGCGAACGCGCTCCTGTTCTTCGTCGCGTTCCCGATCTTCGCCTTCGTGATGCTGCACGGCGGCTATTTCGGCCTCCGCACGGTCGAGACCCGGGCCTGGGGCGGCCTGCTCGTCACGCTCGTCGTCGCGACGACCGGCATCGTCGCCTCGCTGCCGCTCGGGATTCTGCTGGCGCTCGGCCGCCGGTCGAAGCTGCCGCTGATCAAGTTCGTCTCGATCGCCTTCATCGAGTTCTGGCGCGGCGTGCCGCTGATCACCGTGCTGTTCTTCGCCACCTATATGCTGCCGCTGTTCCTGCCGTCCGGCTGGACGATCGACGGCCTGCTGCGCGCGCTCGTGGGCGTCGCGCTGTTCTCCGCCGCCTACATGGCCGAGGTGGTGCGCGGCGGTCTGCAGGCGATCCCGAAAGGCCAGTACGAGGGCGCGATGGCGATGGGCCTGCGCTACTGGCCGATGATGCTGCTGATCGTGCTGCCGCAGGCGCTGAAGCTGGTCATCCCCGGCATCGTCAACACCTTCATCGGCCTGTTCAAGGACACGACGCTGGTCGCGATCGTCTCGATCTTCGACTTCCTCGGCATCATCCGTGCGGCCTTCGCCGACCCCAACTGGGCGACGCCGATGACGGTCTACACCGGGTTCGCCTTCGCGGGCATCGTCTACTTCATCTTCTGCTACGGCATGTCCCGCTATTCGAGGTTCGTCGAAGAGCGGCTCGACACCGGCCACAAGCGCTAAGCACAGGGAGCCGCCGTCATGGCCGAATCCGTCGTCGAAGCCTCAGAACTGCCGTCCGTCGACAAGGCGCCGCCTTCGAAGGAGATCGCGGTCGAGATCATCGGCATGCACAAGTGGTATGGCGAGTTCAACGTCCTCAAGGACATCAACCTCAGGGTGAAGCGCGGCGAGCGCATCGTCATCTGCGGGCCGTCCGGCTCCGGCAAGTCGACGATGATCCGCTGCATCAACCGGCTCGAGGAGTTCCAGAAGGGCCAGATCATCGTCGAGGGCACCGAACTCACCAACGATCTCAAGAAGATCGACGAGATCCGGCGCGAGGTCGGGATGTGCTTCCAGCACTTCAACCTGTTCCCGCATCTGACGATCCTCGAGAACTGCACGCTGGCTCCGATCTGGGTGCGCAAGATGCCCAAGAAGGACGCCGAAGAGATCGCGATGCACTTCCTCAAGCGGGTGCGCATTCCCGATCAGGCCCACAAGTATCCGGGCCAGCTCTCGGGCGGCCAGCAGCAGCGCGTCGCCATCGCCCGCGCGCTCTGCATGAAGCCGAAGATCATGCTGTTCGACGAGCCGACCTCGGCGCTCGACCCCGAGATGGTCAAGGAGGTGCTCGACACCATGGTCGGCCTCGCCAACGACGGCATGACGATGCTGTGCGTGACGCACGAGATGGGCTTCGCCCGTCAGGTCGCCGACCGCGTGATCTTCATGGACGCCGGCCAGATCGTGGAGTCGAACGAGCCGAACGCCTTCTTCGCCAACCCGCAGCACGAGCGCACCAAGCTGTTCCTCAGCCAGATCCTGCACTGACCGCGCAGGCGGGCGGGGGGCTAGGGGAACCGACCGCGGCCCGGCGGGTTTCTCCCTCGAACAAGGGAGATGACGCATGGCGGGCTCGCCGACACCTGAGAAGGACCGCAGCGCCGCGACGGGCGCCTCCGAGGCGGACGCTGTCCGGCCCGTGAAGTTCGAGCGGCGACCGGACGCGGGCCCCGGCAAGGGAGACGCTCCCGACGGCCCTCCGGACGCCGCCGAGACGGCCGGCGTGAAACGCAGGGCCGGGGACGCGCGCAAGACGCCGAAGAGCGCGCCGGGCGCGATCGATCCGGAGAAGCTCGACAGCGAATCCGACGACGCCGCGGGATGAGCGGTTGCGCTTCGCGCCTACATACTCTCGACTTCAGGCCTGAACGCGTGTGATCTCGATCCACTCGCGGGCGCGCGCTTCCGGATCGGCGGCGCCGACCACGTCGTTGACGACGGCCACGACGTCCGCGCCGGCGGCGAGGCACTGCGCGGCGCGCTCGGGCGTCAGGCCGCCGATCGCGACCAGCGGACGGTCGCCGATGACCCGCTTCCATTCGCCGATGCGCTCAAGCCCTTGAGGCGCAAAAGGCATTTGCTTCAGGATCGTCGGCCAGATCGGCCCGAGCGCCACATGGTGCGGATCGACCGACAGCGCCCGGTCGAGCTCAGCCGGCGTGTGGGTCGAGACGCCGAGGCGAACGCCCGCGGCGCGGATCGCCTTGAGGTCGGCCCCGTCGAGGTCCTCCTGCCCGAGATGGAGGAAGGGCGCGCCGAGATCGATGGCGGCCTGCCAGTAGTCGTTGACGACAAGAGTTGCACCGGCCGTCGCGCAAAGCTGCAACGCGCGGTTAATTTCATGGTTAACAACGTCTTGCGGCTTGTTCTTAACCCGAAGTTGGATCAGCCGCGCGCCGACGCCCACGAGACGCGCCACCCAGTCCGCGCTGTCGACGACGGGGTAGAACGGATCGAGCCGCGCCGTCATGCGAGGCTCGCGCGGCCGAAGACCGGCGTCGAGGGCGCGGCCATGTCGCGGGGCTCGATCGGGTCGGCGAGGAAGCCCGCTCGGCCCGCTTCGATGGCGCGGGCGAAGGCGCCGGCCATGGCCACCGGATCGCCGGCCTTGGCGACGGCGGTGTTGAGCAGCACGGCGTCGTAGCCGAGCTCCATCGCGGCGGCGGCGTGGCTCGGCCTGCCGATGCCGGCGTCGATCACCAGCGGCACGTCCGGGAAATGCGCCCTGAGCGACCGCAGCCCATAGACGTTGTTGAGCCCCATGCCGGTGCCGATCGGGGCGCCCCAAGGCATCAGCAGCTTGCAGCCGGCGTCGAGCAGGCGCTCGGCCACGACCAGGTCCTCGGTGGTGTAGGGAAACACCTCGAAGCCTTCAGAGGTGAGGATGCGCGCCGCCTCGACCAGGCCGAAGACGTCCGGCTGCAGGGTGTCGGCCTCGCCGATCACTTCGAGCTTGATCCACGACGTCCCGAACACCTCGCGCGCCATCTGCGCGGTCGTCACGGCCTCCTTCACGGAGTGGCAGCCGGCGGTGTTGGGCAGCACCCGCACGCCGAGCTCGGCGATCAGCCCCCAGAAGTCCTGGCCCTCGCGCAGCCGGCCGGATTCGCGACGCAGCGACACGGTCAGAATCTCGGTCCCGGAGGCCCGCGCCGCGTCGGCGAGGATGGCGGGCGAGGGGTACTGCGCCGTGCCGAGCAGCAGGCGGGACGCGATCTCGACGCCGTAGAAGTTCAGCATGTCAGCCTCCTTGCCGGGGCGAAACGATTTCGATGCGGTCGCCGTCCTCGAGCGCGGTGGCGGCGCGGGAGGCGGCGGGCACGAAGGCGCCGTTCAGCGCCGTCGCCACCACCGCGCTGTCGAGCTCGAGCAGGCGCAGCGCCTCGGCGAGGTCGGCCGCGGCGAGATCATGCTCGTCGCCGTTCACGGTCAGCTTCATGGGACGTGTCCTCCGGTCGCGTCGCGATCTCCGCGGCCTGCTGAGCGCATGTGGGCGACAACAGAAATCCGTGACGGTAGAGACCGTTGACGTAGGTTGTTCCGCCGCGTCTTTCAACGCGCGGCAGGTTGTCGGGGAAGGCGGGACGGACGTCGGCCCGCACTTCGAGAATCTCGGCTTCGCCGAAGGCCGGGTGCAGCGCATAGGCCGCATTCAGCAGGTCGACGACCGAGCGGGCGGTCGCGCCGCGGCGCTCGGCGCTCTCGATCATGGTCGCGCCGAGCATGAACACGCCGCCGGCCCGCGGCACCACGTAGAAGGGAATGCGCGGGTGCAGCAGCCGCACCGGCCGCGACAGGCGGATCTCGTCGGTCCGCACCACCAGCATTTCCCCGCGAACGCCGCGCAGGTCCGGCAGGGCGTCGCGGGCGGCGAAGCCCCGGCAGTCCACCACGGCGTCGTCCCCGACCTCCGCCGGGTCGGCCTCGACGCCGTAGCGGAACGTGACGCCTCGCTCGCGCAAGGAGCGCTCCAGTGAGGCGAGCGCGCCGCGCGGGTCGAGATGCCCCTCGTCGGGGAAGAACAGGCCGGCGCGGAAGCGGCCGGCGAGGTCGGGCTCCAGCTCCGCCACCCGGTCGCCGTCGATGGTCTCGTAGCGCTCGGTGCGGCGGGCGAAGCGCGTGAGCTCGGCCGAGTCCCGCGGCGGCGCGACCACCAGCGTGCCGTGGCGCGTCACGGCGCCGGTCGCTTCGTCCCACCAGTCGAGCGCGACCGCGCCGCGCGTGGCGACGACCGGCTCGGCGCTCTCCCGCTCGCACCACGGCGCCAGCATGCCGCCGGCGGACCAGGAGCAGGCGCCTGCGCCGAGCGCGGCCGCGCGGTCCACGACCGTGACGGTCGCGCCGCGACGAACAAGCTCCAGAGCGGTGGTCAGGCCGGCGACGCCGGCGCCGAGAACGGTGACGCGCATGGGCGCGGGTGCTCGCTTCCGCGTGTGGCGGGTCGAGCCGGCGAAATGCGGAAAGCGTCGGTCTGGCGCCCCCGTTCCTTCGCCGGCATGACCCGGATCAGGTTCAAAGGGTTCGGCTCTCGCCGTCTCAGCCCTCGCGGGCACCCCTCGGGTTCCGAGACGATGGGGGCGGCGGCCGGCGGTGTCAACGGCCGGCGCCGTCTTCCGTCATCAGGCCGCGACGTGAGCGGCGGGCGGCGCGACGCGGCAGAACGCCCGGAACGAGCGCTCCACCAGCGCCGGGTCCAGCCCGTGCGCGATCACCACCAGCTTGGTGGCGGGGCGCCCGTCCGGCCATGCGTCGAGATGGACGGGGGCGTGCACCAGATGCTGCACGCCCTGGATCACGACGGGCGTGTCGACGCCCTCGACCGCGACCAGACCCTTGAGCCGCAGGATGCGGTCGCCGTGCCGGTTCAGCAGCATCGACAGCCAGAGGCCGAAGCGCGCCCAGTCCAGCGGCTGCTCCGCAGCGAGCGCGAAGGCGCGCACGGCGCCGTGGCGGCCGGCGCCCGCGGCGAGCCAGCGCCGGACCTCGACGGCGCGGGTCGCGTCGTCATGGACGTCGGCGAGCAGCAGGTCGGGCGAGGGCGCGTCGTCGGGGAAAAGTTCGATCACCGGCGCTGCCGGATTGAGGTTCGCGAGCCGTGTCCTGACGCGGGCGGCCGCGGCCTCCGGCGCAAGATCGGTCTTGGTGAGGATCAGGCGGTCGGCGACAGCGGCCTGACGCACGGATTCCTCGTGGGCGTCGAGCGTCGCCTCGCCCAACATGGCGTCCACCACGGTCACGATCGCGCCGGTGCGGAGCTGGTGGCGCAGCGCCGGGTCGGCGGCGAGGGTCGCAACGACCGGACCGGGGTCTGCAAGGCCTGTGGTCTCGATCACGATCCGATCGAAGCCGGCGATCTCGCCGCGGGCGCGCCGCCCGAGTAGCGCCATCAGCGCGTCGCGCAGATCGCCGCGCACGGTGCAGCAGAGGCAGCCGCTCTTCAGCAGCACCACGTCGTCGGCGATCCGCTCCAGCAGCAGGTGGTCGAGCCCGGCCTCGCCGAACTCGTTGACCAGCACGGCCGTGTTGGCGAGCTCAGGTTCCGCCAGCAGGCGCTTCAGCAGCGTCGTCTTCCCCGAGCCGAGGAAGCCGGTCAGGATGTTGACGGGAAGGCGGCTCACCGCTCCAGCGCCGCGATGACGGCGGGATCGAGCGGGTCGCAGTCGCGGCGGATCAGCTTTTCGGCCGCGGGCCAGACCGCGCCGAGCGTGTCGACCACCGCGACCTTGCCGGTGCGGGACGACAGCGTGAAGCGGCCGCCCCATTCGCGGACGCCGAGACCGTAGAGCGCCAGCGTCTCGTTCGCCACCGCCGCGCGGCGGTGGCGCTCGGCGGTCGGCGTCAGCGCAGGGTCCGCGACGCCGTCGCTCCAGTGCGCTTCCGATCCGAACGACCCGCAGAGCCCGCACATGGCCGTCAGGACTGCGGCCGCGCGCTTCCCGAGCGCGGATAGCGCTTGGCGAAATCCTCCGCGATCTCCTCCATCGCGACGAACTTCACGCCGGCATGGGCGCGCATGTGGTCGTAGAGCCGCTGGTGCATCTGCAGCACGTGCGGGCGGCCGGAGACGTCCGGGTGGATGGTGAGCGGGAACACGGCGTAGTCGTAGTTCTCGTAGACCCAGTCGAACTGGTCGCGCCACATCCGTTCGATGACGTGCGGATCGACGAAGCCGTGGCTGTTGGGCGCGGCCTTGATGAACATCATCGGCGGCAGGTCGTCGAGATGCCACGAGGCCGGGATCTCGATCAGGTCGGTCTCCGCGCCCGAGGTGAACGGCTTCATCCAGGTCGAGGGGTGCTGCGAGTAGTCGATCTTGGTCCACTGGTCGCCGACCGTCACGTAATAGGGGTGATGGTCGTTGTGCATCAGCGAGTGGTCGTAGCGGACGCCCTTCTTCTGCAGCAGTTCGTTGGTCTTGGCGCCGAACTCCCACCACGGCGCCACATAGCCGCGGGGGCCCTGGCCGGACAGCTCGGCGATCACCTCGACGCATTTGTCGAAGATCGCCTCCTCCTGCTCCGGCGTCATCGCGATCGGGTTCTCGTGGCTGTAGCCGTGCATGCCGATCTCGTGGCCGGCGGAGGCGACCGCCTTCATCTCCTCCGGAAAGGTCTCGATCGAGTGGCCGGGGATGAACCAGGTGGTCTTGATCCCCCACTTGTCGAACAGGCGCAGCAGGCGGGGCGAGCCGACGCGGCCGGCGAACACGCCGCGGGAGATGTCGCAGGGGCTGTCCTCGCCGCCGTAGGAGCCGAGCCAGCCGGCCACGGCGTCGACGTCGATCCCGTAGGACACGAAAATCTCCTTCGGCATGGCGTCTCGTCCTCTCTGTCGTTGTTCGGCTTCTGGTCGGTCAGTTCATCCTCGCGGGGCGAGGGCGGCAAGTCACGCTTCGTCGACGGGCCGCGGCTTCAGCCGCAGCCGAGGCAGCCCCGAAACCAGTCGCGCAAGCCGGCGTCGAACGGCCCCCATGCGGCTTCGAGCGCGCGATGGCGGCCGGCGTTCGCCCGGAACAGCGTCCGAAGCTCGGCCTCGACCGCGTCGAGATCGACGCCCGTGACGCGGCCGTCGGCGACGATCGTGCGGCCCGCCACCACGACCTCGCGCACATGGGCCGCGGCGCCGCGGGTGAACAGCAGGTCGAGCGGATCGACCGGTGCGATCCGGTCGCGGTCAAGCGCGTCGAGATCGAACGTCACGAAATCCGCCGGCGCGCCGGGCGTCAGCGCTCCGTCTCCGGGCGCGCCGACGGCGGCGCGGCCGGCGGCGATCACGGCCGACAGAAAGCCGGCGCGCGTCCATGCGGGATCGAGCTTCGCCCCGGCGTGGACGCCGTGCACCAGCCGCATCTCGCGCAGCAGGTCGTCGTCCTCGTCGAGCGCCTGCCCGTCGACGCCGACCGCGACCCGGCAGCCGCGGGCGTGGGCCTGGCGGATGGGGCCGAGGCCCGAGCGCAGATACATGTTCGAGCTGAAATTGGTGACGATCCGCGCGCCGGAGGCCGCGATCCGGTCGAGTTCGTCGGGGCGCGCATGGACGCAATGGGCGAGCGTCAGCCGCTCCGACAGCAGGCCGATCTCCTCCAGATGCCGGACGACGCCGTCGGGGAAGGCCCGGTCCGCCCAGGCGCGCTGGCGCTCGGTCTCCAGCAGATGCATGTGCACGCGCCGCCCGGTGCGGGCGGAAGCGTCCGCGATCGCCTCCAGCATCGGGCGCGAGCACCATTGCGGGCCCGCCGGCCCGTACTGCACGTCGACAAGCGGCCCCGCGATCGCGTCCGCGATCTCGTCGACGAGGTCGAGATAGGCCTGCGGCGTCGTGGGCTCGCGGACGAAGGCCTCGCGGAACAGCGCCTCGGTCGCCGGGGGCAGGCGCGCCAGCATCTCGGTCTCGTCGCCATAGACCAGCGGGTTCATGTCGCGCACGGCGGGCGCGAAGGCGATGCGCACGCCGATGTCGTTCGCGGCGCGGGCGATGGAGCGGGCCTCGTCGACCGGAGACAGCGTCCCGCTCGGCCGGGTGTAATGGACCATCACCGCGCCGCAGCCGGCCCGCGCGGCGCGGGCGAGCGGGGCGATCGCCGCGAGATAGGGGTCCGGCGGCGTCACGAACACGTTGCGCGGCAGCCAGGCTTCGAGCGGCAGGAAGGCCGACCCGAACGAGGTCGTCGACAGCGGCCGCGCATGGTCGTGCGCGTTGACGAGCGCCGGCGTCACCAGGCGTCGCGGCCCGCGAGGCGGCTCGCCAAGCCGCTCGATCGCCGCGACGCCGCCGCCCTCATGCGCGAGGGCGACGTCGTGGCGAAGGCGTTCGCCGTCGAACAGCGCCGCGGCGGCGACGGCTCCGGCCATGGTCAGTTCGCCGTGTAGACGAGTTCGCGCTCGGCGCGGGCCGGCAGGAACTCCCGCGAGAAGATCTCGGCCGGCTCCGGCGCGCGGGGCAGGCCGTAGCCCGCAACCACGATGTCGATCGCCTTCTTCATGCGGTCGTCCTTGATGTCGCCGAGGCCGATCTCGGCGGCTTCGGGCGAGACCATCAGCTTCTCGTAGGCGAACTGCAGGCGGCGCTTCTCGACCGCGAGGTTGACGAGGTTGTCATAGGCCTCGATCGCCTTCATGCCCGCCTCCTGGTCCTTGCCGATCTCGATCGCCGCGCGGTTGACGGCCTTGACCAGCCCCGCCACCGCCTTCGGATTCTCCTTCAGCAGCTTGCGCGAGACCATCATGCCGTTCGAGTAGAGGTCGAGGCCATAGTCGCCGAAGTTCAGCCAGCGGTAGTCCTTGTCCGGGTCCTGCCGGTTCAGCACGAGGTTGAAGTAGCTCGTGAGGGTGAACACCATCGCGCCGTCGATGTCGCCGCGGATCAGCATCGGCTCCTGAAGGTTCGGGGCCATGTTGGAGAGCTTGACCTTTTCCATGTCGACGCCGTTGGTCTTGGCGAAGACGGAGATCAGGCGCGTGGTCGGCGTGCCCTGCGCGCCGCCGAGCGTCTTGCCCTCGAGGTCCTTCGGGGACTTCACGCCGGCCTCCGCCTTGGTCACGACCGCGAAGGGCGGGCGGTTCCACATCTGGTAGACCATCACCGGCGCGGCGTCCGGGCGCTGGGCGGCGTTCTGGATGATGGCGTTGACGTCGCCGAAGCCCGCGTCCCATGCGCCCGACATGATGCGGGTGACGGTCGCGCCCGAGCCCTCGCCCTGGTCGATCTGGACGTCGAGCCCTTCCTCCTTGAAGTAGCCCTTGTCCTTGGCGAGCATGAAGGCGGCGTCGGAGCCTTGGGTCTTCCAGCCGAGCGTGAACTTGATCTTGGTGTCGGCCGCCGCGGCGGGCGCCGAGACGAGGGCGCCGAGCGCGAGCGCGGCGAGGAGCGGTTTGAGCATCTCGGGGATCCTTCCTGCTTGGGAATGGTCAGGCGGCCGCGAAGTCGTCGCGGCGGGAGGCCCAGCCGGTGACGCGGCGCTCGATGAGGGAGAAGGCGACGTAGAGGGCGACGCCGAGGCCCGCGAGCACGAACAGCCCGGCGAAGACCAGCGGCACGTCGAAGTTCGACGACGCGCTCATCATCACGTTGCCGACGCCGCGGTTCGACGCGACGGTCTCGGCCAGCACGGTGCCGACGAAGGCGTAGGTGATTGAAACCTTCAGCGCCGCGAAGAAGAACGGCGTCACGCGCGGCAGGCCGACGTTCCAGAGGATGTCGGCCTTCGAGGCGCCGAGCGCCTTGAGCACGTCCTCGAGCTCGGGCTCGGTGGTGGCGAGGCCCGTCGCGACGTTCACGACGATCGGGAAGAAGCAGATCACGAGCGAGGTCAGGACGGCCGGAACCGTGCCGGAGCCGAACCACAGCACGAAGATCGGCACCACGGCGACCTTCGGGATCGACGAGAAGCCGATGAGCAGCGGATAGGCGGTGTCGTAGGCGACCTTCGAGACGCCGATCAGCGCGCCGATGGCGACGCCGATCACCACGCCGCCGACGAAGCCGATCATGGTCGTCATCAGCGTCTGCAGGATGTGCGGCCACAGGATCGGCAGCCGCGCGAACAGGGTGGCGAACACCTGGCTCGGGCGCGGCAGCACCAGGTCCGAGACGTCGAGGGCGAGGCAGAGCGCCTCCCAGAGGAGGAAGAAGCCGACGATCAGGGCGACAGCCCAGAGCTTGCGGCGTACGGCGGCGAAATCGGTCATCAGCTCTGCTCCGCGCCGCCGCGGGCCTCCACGATGCGCGCCCTGAGGCGCTGGTTGAGGGCGACGAAATCCGGGTCGAACGTCATGGCGACGGTGCGCGGGCGCGGGAAATCCACCGGGCTGTCGTCGAGGATGCGGCCGGGGCGGGCGCTCATCACGCAGATGCGGCTCGCGAGGTACCCGGCCTCCTTGAGGTCGTGTGTGACGAGCAGCACGGTCGGCTTGCGCGCGAGCCACAGGTCCTGCAGTACGCCCCAGAGCTCCTCGCGGGTGAACTGGTCGAGCGCGCCGAACGGCTCGTCGAGCAGCAGCAGCCGCGGTTCGTGGATCAGCGCGCGGCAGAGGTTCGCCCGTTGCTGCATGCCGCCCGAGAGCTGCCACGGATACTTTTCGGCGAAGCCCTTCAGCCCGACCTGATCGAGCAGCGCGTGGGCGCGGTCGCGGAACTCCGTCCGCCGCTTGGCGCGGTACTCGCCGCGAAACGGCCGCACGATCTTGAGCGGCAGCATGATGTTCCGCTCGACGGTGAGCCAGGGCAGCATCGTCGGGTTCTGGAACGCCATGCCGATGCGCATCGCCTTGGCGGCGGTCTCGCGGCCGCCCACGATGACGGTGCCCTCGCTCGGCTGCAGCAGGCCGCTCGCGAGCTTGAGGATGGTGGACTTGCCGCAGCCGGACGGGCCGACCAGCGCGACGAACTCGCCCTCGGCGATCTTCAGCGTGGTCGGGCTGAGCGCCGCGGTCTTCCGCGCGCCGCGGCCAAAGGTGACGGCTGCGCCGGACAGGGCGATCGCGACGCGCTCCGCGCCAGGGTCGTGACGGTGTGTTCCGGACATCATGCATGCGCCTCCATGGCGAAAGTGCATGCAAGCGTGGCCCCAGATCGCCTTGCGCAGTCCCGCCGCCCGGCGCTATCACGCGAGGGGCTCAGCGGCCTCGGGAGGGACTCGCGCGATGAAGGCGGACGTGGACGCTGCTTCGAAGACCGCGCCGGACCGGGTCGGCGTCATCTGTCAGGCGCTGCGCCGCGCGATCATCGAGCGGGCGCTCATGCCGGGCGACCGGCTGCCCGAAGACGCGCTCGGCGAGCGCTTCGGCGTCAGCCGCACCATCGCCCGCCACGCGCTCGGCCAGCTCGGCTCCGAGGGGCTGGTGGAGCTTCGCCGCAACCGCATCGCCGTGGTCGCGACCCCGAGCTGGGATGAGGCGCGCGATCTGTTCGACGTGCGCGCCGGCCTCGAACGGCTGGTGGTGAAGCGGCTCGCGGGCCGGCTGACCCGCGCTCAGGTGGCGGAGCTGGAAGAGGGCATCGAGCGCGAGCGGCAGGCGAAGGGCGGCCCGGAGCCGATCTCGATCCGGCTCGCGACCGAGTTCCACATCCGCCTCGCCGAGATGACCGGCAGCCCGGTGCTCATCCGCTACGTCAGCGAGATCGCCTATCGCTGCTGCCTGACGCTCGCGCTGTTCGCCCGGCCGCACTCCTCGGACTGCGCGGTCAGCGAGCACCTCGAGATCGTGGCGGCGCTCGCCGGCGGCGACGCGGAACGGGCGACGGCCCTGATGGACCACCACCTCGAAGCCGTCGCCGGCCGCGCGCTGGTGTCCGAGTCGACGTCGAAGCCGCGTAACATCATGGACGTGCTGGCCCCTTACGCGCACGACGCCGCGCCGCCGAAGGGCGGGCGCGGAGGGCGGTGACTGCGTTTGCAAAATGTACGGGGCGCGCGACCCAAGCGCCTGTCATGCCCGGCGAAGCCGGGTATCCACGACTTTTACGTCTGGCGCTACGGGTCAAAAGGAAGTCGTGGATGCCCGCGAAGGCGGGCATGACGACGAGCCTGAGGCCGTTCAGGCCTCGACGCCGAGCCGCGTAAGAATGCGTTCGGCGCTGTCGTTCCAGACGTCCATGGTGACGATCTTGCCGCCGCGCACCAGGAAGCGGTCGACGTAGCGGTTGCCTTCGAACGGCTCGCCGTCCGGCCACGCGCCGTAGAGCGTGCCGACGCTGTAGACCACCGTCTCGCCGTCGCCCGGGGCCACGTCGAACCGCTCCATCCGCTTCTTCACCCAGGCGTAGCGCATGGCGTTGAAGGCGGTGGGGCCGCTCGGATGCGTGAAGGGACGGCCGCCGGTGAAGGTGATCCGCACGTCGTCGGCCATGTAGCTCGCGGCCCGCTCGGGATCCGGGACCATCGAGGCTTCGAGGAAATCGCGCACCAGCGCGGCGTCAGGGGACAGGGCGTCGGACATCGGATTCATCCTCACGGCTGCGGGACGTCCAAGCTTTAAGCAGAATGCGAGGCAAAGTGCATGCAATTAGTTCATGCATTTTGCGCCCCCGGCGCTAGTTTTGTGGGCATGTTCCGCGGACGCTGCGCATGACCCTCGATCTCGTCGTCACCAATCTCAACACGCGTGACGCCCCGGCGCCCGTCGCGATAGGGATCGCCGGAGGACGGATCGCGGCGATCGAACGCGAGATCGTGTGCGACGCGCCCGTGATCGACGCCGGCGGGCGATTGGGACTTCCGGGCTTCGTCGACACCCACGTCCATCTCGACAAGGCCTGCCTGCTCGGGCGCTGCGGCCACGCCCATGGCGACCTGAAGGCCGCGATCGCGACCGTCGCGCGGCTGAAGGCGGACTTCACCGAAGAGGACGTGCTCGCCCGCGCCGGCCGCTGCCTCGACCGCGCGATCGCCCACGGCACGACACGGATGCGGACCCATGTGGAGGTCGACCCGCGCGCCGGCCTGCGCAGCTTCCGCGCGCTGAAGCGGGCGCGCAGCGACTACGCCTGGGGGATCGACCTCGAGCTCTGCGTGTTCCCGCAGGAGGGGCTGACCAACGATCCCGGCTGCGAGGAGCTGCTGGTCGCGGCGCTGGAGGAGGGCGCCGATGTTCTCGGCGGCTGCCCCTACACCGACACGGACCCGATCGCCCAGCTCGACCGCCTGTTCGAGCTCGCCGCGGATTATGACGTCGCGCTCGATCTCCATCTCGACTTCGATCTTGACGCCTCCACCGGCCATCTGGAGGACGTCTGCCGGCGGACGGAGGCGTTCGGCCGCGGCGGCCGGGTCGCGGTCGGCCATGTGACCAAACTCTCCGCCATGACGCCGAGCGCCTTCGAGCGCGCCGCGGCCCGGCTCGCGGGCGCCGGCGTTGCGCTGACGGCGCTGCCCGCCACCGACCTCTACCTGATGGGGCGCGACCGCTTCGCCGACCGGCCCCGCGGCGTGACGCCCGCGCACGAGCTCGCGCGCCGCGGCGTCACCGCCTCGATCGCCACCAACAACGTGCAGAACCCGTTCACGCCGTTCGGCGACCTGTCGCTGATGCGGATGGCGAACCTCTACGCCAACGTGGCGCAAGTCGGCCCCGACGGTTTCGACGCCTGCCTCGACCTCGTCACCGACGGGCCGGCGCGGCTGATGAACCTCGACGACTACGGCCTGCGCGTCGGCGCCGCGGCCGATCTCGTCGTGCTCGACGCGGCGGACGCCGGAGAGGCCTTCGCCGACATCGCGGCCCCGCTCTGGGGCCTGAAGCGCGGGCGGCGGAGCTTCGAGCGGCCGCGCGCCGCGCTCAACCCGCCTGACGCCTGATCTCCAAGGACATGCAATGACCGCCCCGACCGTCGACACGGCCCGCTTCCTCGCCGACCTCCACGAACTGCGCCAGATCGGCCGGTTCAAGACCGGCGTCCATCGTCCGACCTATTCGCCGCAGGACATGGAGTCCCGCGAATGGCTGATGCGGAAGATGGCGGAGATCGGACTTGCCCCCGAGATGGACGGCGTCGGCACGGTGATCGGCCGCGGGGAGGGCGCCGGCCCCCGCCTGCTCGCCGGCAGCCATATCGAGAGCCAGAACGAGGCCGGCTGGCTCGACGGAGCGCTCGGCGTGGTCGCGGCGCTCGCGCTCGCGCGCTCGGGGCTCGCGGTCGATCCGATCGCCTTCGCGGACGAGGAGGGGCATTTCGACGTCGGCTTCCTCGGCAGCCGCTCGGCGATCGGCGACCTGACGGAAGCCGAGATCGACGGCTCCCGCAACCGCACCGACGGCACGCCGCTGCGCGCCGCGCTGAAGGCGGCGGGGCTCGAAGGCCGCCCGCGCCTGACGCTCGATCCTGCCCGCTACCGCGGCTATCTCGAAATGCACATCGAGCAGGGCACGACGCTGGAGAACGCCGGCGAGCGCGTCGGCGTCGTCACCGGCATCGTCGCGATCTGGCAGTTCCGGCTGATCGTCGAGGGCGCGCAGGACCACGCCGGCGGAACCACCATGGCCGAGCGCCGGGACGCCGGCCTCACCGCCGTCCGGCTGCTCGCCGCGATCGACGCCGAGTTCCCGCGCGTCTGCGGAGAGCGCAGCACCTGGACCACGGGCTGCATCGCGCTCGACCCCGGCGCGCCCAGCATCATTCCGGGGACCGCCGACGTGCTGTTCCAGTTCCGCGACGTCGAGATCGCGGTTCTGGAGCGGATGGAGGACTGCCTTCGCCGCCTCGTTCAGGAGAGCAACCGCCGCGAGCGCTGCCACACCACAATTGAGGTCCTGAGCCGCGCCGTCCCCGCCGTCTGCGATCCCGGCCTGATGGACGCGCTGTCGGCGGCCGCCGAGCGCCTCGCGCCGGGCGCGTGGCGGCGCATGCCGAGCGGCGCGGGCCACGACGCCCAGAACCTCGCGCGCATCATGCCGGCCGCGATGCTGTTCACGCCCTCGATCGGCGGGATCAGCCACCACTGGTCGGAGGACACCAAGGAAGAGGACCTCGCGCTCGGGGTCGAGGTGCTGTTCGAGGCCGCGCGGAGCGTGCTGGCGGGGTAGGGCGCGGTCGTTATTCCCCCTCACCCGGCCCTACGGGCCGACCTCTCCCCGCCGGGGAGAGGCCGGAGGGCGTCAGCCCTCCGGGTGAGGGGGCTGTGACGGACCCCCCAAGTCGTGGATGCCCGCAAAGGCGGCATGACGGCGAGGATGGCGGCCGCGCGAAACGCCGCGCCTCACACGCTCAGGCCGCGGGCGACGACCGGGATCTCGCCGACGATCGTAGCCCCGCGCACGGCGACGAGGCGGTCGACCATGTTCACCACCACGCAGACATGGTTCGGCACGATCCGCACCACGTCGCCGACGGCGGGCTTCGCCGCGCAGGCCCGGAGGTCGAGGAACCCGTGCTCCTCCGAGAGCGCGCCGATGCGGGCGTCGGGGTGTTCGAGGATGAGGCCGTGGCCGTCGAGGCCGCCGGGGTCGCTGGTCAGCGTCTTGGAGCCGGCGTCGACGATGCCGCGCTCAGGCCCCGCGCGGCTCACGACCGTGGCGTAGACATGGGCGGCGCAGTCCCGGAGCGTCGCCACCCCCGCCGCCATCTGCATGCGGTCGTTGAAGATATAGGTGCCGGGACGGTGCTCGGTCGCGCCGTTCAGCGCGCCGAGGTTCTTCAGGTTCGGCGAGCCGCCGGTCGACACGATGCGAGGCTTCAGCCCCTCCGCGGCGAGGCCCGCGGCGGCCGTGTCGAGGAAGCCTTGCGTCTCCGGCCAGCGGTCCGGCGGCGGGTAGAGCAGCAGGCCTGCGAAGGTGAGCCCGGGCGTCGCCGCGATCCGTTTCGCGAGCGCGACCGCCTCCGCCGGCGTCTCGACGCCCGCGCGCTTCAGGCCTGTGTCGCATTCCACGACGACGTCGAGCGGGCGGCCGGCGATCGCCGCCGCGGGCCGCAGGCCGTCCACGGTGACGGGGCTGTCGGCGGCGACCGTCACCCGCGCCCGCTTCAGCAGCGCGCCGAGGCGGCCGACATTGCGTTCGCCCAGCAGATTGTAGCTGATCAGGATGTCGTCGAGCCCGCCGTCGGCCATAGCCTCGGCCTCGCCCAGCTTCTGGCAGGTGATCCCCTTCGCGCCAGCCGCGACCTGCAGCTTCGCCAACTCCGGCGACTTGTGGGTCTTCACGTGCGGGCGGTTGGCGAGGCCGGCGGCGTCGCACAAGCCTTGCACGCGCGCGACGTTGGCCTCCACCACGTCGAGATCGACCACCACCGCGGGAGTCCCGAAGGTTCGGGCGATTTCGGCGCCAAGCGGCGTCGTCACGGCAGGATCCGGACGATCGCCTCGATCTCGACCGTCATGCCGTTCGGCAGCGAGCCCATGCCGACCGCGGAGCGGGCGTGGCGTCCGCGCTCGCCCAGCACCGCGACCAGCAGGTCCGAGCAGCCGTTGATCACCTCCGGCTGCTGCGTGAAGTCCGGCGCCGCGTTGACCATGCCGAGCAGCTTGACGATCTCGACCTTGTCGAGGTCGCCGACCGCGGCCTTGATGGCGGCGAGCAGGCCGAGCCCGACCATCTTCGCGTGCTCGTAGGCTTCCGCGACCGTGACCTCGGCGCCGACCTTGCCGACATGGTGCGAGCCGTCGGCGAGGCGGGGGCCCTGGCCCGAGAGGAACAGCAGGTCGCCGACGCGCTTCGCCGGCACGTAGGTCGCGACCGGGGTGTAGGTCGCCGGGAGCTCCAGTCCGAGCTCCTTCAGTCTGTCTTCCGCGCTCACGCCGCCTCCTTGTGTCGTCCGCGCTGGCGCCCCGCAGACGGCGCGCCGCGCACCCGTCATAGGCCGGTGACGCGCGGGGACCTAGCCGGGAGCCCTAGTTTTCCCCGCGGGTTCGCTCGAACGGCGTGGGCCCCGCTGGCACGGCGCTTGAATTGGCGGCGCGCGGGCCGGATCGTCGCGGCCCGCCGCCTCCGGCCTCCCGACACAGGTGATCCGCCCGTGCCCACGCTTCTGATCCGCCACGCCGACGTGCTCGTGACCATGGACGGCGCGCGCCGCGAGATCCCCGACGGCGGCCTGTTCGCCCGCGACGGCGTCATCGAGCAAGTGGGGCCGACGGCGGAGCTGCCGGCGGAGGCGGACCGGGTGATCGACATGACGGGCCGCGTGGTGACGCCCGGCCTCGTCAACACCCACCACCACCTCTACCAGAACCTCACCCGCGTCGTGCCGGCGGCGCAGGACGCGCTGCTGTTCGGCTGGCTCAGGACGCTCTACCCGATCTGGGCGCGGATGGGGCCGGAGCACATCCATGTCTCGACGCTGGTCGGGTTGATGGAGCTCGCGGAGACCGGTTGCACCACCAGCTCCGACCACCTCTACATGTATCCGAACGGCGCGCGCCTCGACGACTCGATCGAGGCGGCGGTCGAGATCGGCGTTCGGTTCCATCCCACGCGCGGCTCGATGAGCATCGGCGAGTCCCAGGGCGGCCTGCCGCCGGACGCGCTGGTGGAGCGGGAGGACGCCATCCTCGCCGACTGCCGCC
Organism: Methylopila henanensis; assembly: GCF_042681025.1. NCBI lineage: Bacteria > Pseudomonadati > Pseudomonadota > Alphaproteobacteria > Hyphomicrobiales > Methylopilaceae > Methylopila > Methylopila henanensis. The sequence continues at coordinate 191,437 of NZ_JBHUER010000010.1, read as the reverse complement.
GCGTCATCGAGGCGTTCAACGACCCCGCGCCGTTCGCGATGGTGCGCGTCGGCGTCGCGCCCTGCTCGCCGTTCTCGGTCAGCCGCGACCTGATGCGGGCTTCGGCCGAGCTCGCCCGCAGCTACGGCGTCGGGCTGCACACCCATCTCGCCGAGAACGTGGAGGACGTCGCCTATTCGCTCGAGCAGTTCGGCGTTCGGCCGGGCGCCTATGCGGAGGAGCTGGGCTGGTGCGGCCACGACGTCTGGCACGCCCACTGCGTGCAGCTCGATCCCGGCGAGATCTCCCTGTTCGCTCGCAGCGGGACCGGCGTCGCGCATTGTCCGTGCTCGAACATGCGGCTCGGCAGCGGCGTCGCGCCGGTCCGGGCCATGCTCGACGCTGGCGTGACGGTCGGGCTCGGCGTCGACGGTTCGGCCTCGAACGACTCCGCCCACATGCTGAACGAGGCCCGTCAGGCGCTGCTGCTGCAGCGGGTCGCGCGCGGCGGCTCGGCGCTGTCGGCGCGGGAGGCGCTGGAGCTCGCGACGCTCGGCGGCGCGAAGACGCTCGGCCGTCCGGACATCGGCGCGCTGGCGCCCGGCATGGCGGCGGACCTCGCCGCCTTCGACATGGGCGCCGTCGCCTTCGCGGGTGCGCAATGGGACCCGGTCGCGGCGCTCGTGTTCTGCGGACCGGCGCGCGCGGACCTCACCGTCGTCAACGGGCGGGTGGTGGTCGAAGGCGGGCGATGCGTCACGGTCGACCGCGAGCGCGCCCTCCGGCGGCACGCCGATCTGGCCAAGGCGCTGATCGGCGCCGCGCTTTGAGGCGCCCGGCACCACTAGAGCGCAACCCTGGGCGAGCTCTTGACCATTTTGTGACCAGTAACGGCGCGATCAGCCTCGCATATGGGCATTGTGTTTGTCCGGTTACACTTATGGATTACACGCGAAGCCGCAATCCAGTCATATTGACCGTTCGGTCAGGGCGTGTGACCTTTCGTTTCGCATCGGGGATTGATGTATCCGAAACACAGATTCGCGCATGAATGCTGCGCGAAATCATGAATCTGCGACCAGATCGGGGGCGCTTAACAATGACGTCTGCCTTGAATACCTGCCGGAGCTGGAGCGCTGGCCTTGTGACCGCGGCGGCGCTCGCGTTCGGCGCCACGGCCGCCTCCGCCGCCGATCTCGCTGACCCGGCCGCGCCCGCGGCGCCTGCGCCGTTCTCGTTCAGCGTCACCGAGATCCAGTTCCAGCTCGGCAAGCTCGACAACCCGTTCAACGACACCAAGAGCTGGACGCCGATCGTCACGCTTCAGCACGCCTCGAGCTGGGTGTTCGGCGACGTGTTCTTCTTCGTCGACTATCTCGACGACCGCCGCACCGACGTCTCCAACTTCAACGACAAGGAATTCTACGGCGAGTTCTACGCTTATTTCAGCTCCGCCAAGCTGCTCGGCATGCAGTATGGCGGGCCGATCAAGGATGTCGGCGTGGTCGCCGGCGTGAACGCCGGCGCGGATTCGAACTATCTCGGCTATCTGCCGGGCGTCTATGTCGACTGGAAGGTGCCCGGCTTCGTGCACTTCCGCACCCAGTTCACCGCCGTGATCGATAACAGCGATGCCCCGTCCGAGCAGAAGGACGGCTGGCAGGCGGACTGGTCGTTCGTCGCTCCGTTCGAGCTCGCCGGCCAGTTCTTCAGCTTCGAAGGCCACGTCGAATACACGGCCAACTCGCGAAACAAGACTTTCGGCACCAAGCAGAGCGACTGGATCCTCGGCCAGCCGCAGCTTCGCTGGGACGCGGGCTACGCCTTCACCGGCAAGAAGGACGTGTTCTTCCTCGGCACCGAATACCAGTTCTGGATCAACAAGCTCGGCGTCAAGGACGTCGACGAGAGCGCGTTCCAGGCGCTCGCGGTGGTGCGCTTCTGATCCGGGCGTCCTGACCCTTATCGCTTCCTCCCGAACTGGCGGCCGGCGCTTTCCACGCGCCGGCCGTTTTTTCGTGACCGGACGGACGCACTGGCGCCGGGCCGGCCGCATGGGGTATGGAGGCCCTCGACGGCGACGCCGCCGTTTCGAGAGGTCGAGGCGCAGTTGGATCAGGCGAGGCCCGGACGCGATCACGGCGAGGAGCCGGCCGAGGCGGGCGGGCGCGAGAGGGCTACCAACGCCGAGGCCAAGATCCTCGACGCCGCCGAGCAGGTCTTCGCGCAATACGGCTTCCGCGGCGCCACCACGGCGATGATCGCCGAGCGGGCGGGCGTGACGAAGTCCAACATCTACTACTACCACCGCAGCAAGGAGGCGCTCTACCGGGCGCTGCTCAACGGCATCCTGAAGGTCTGGGCCGACACGCTGCGGCTGATCGACGAGGACAAGTCGCCGGAGGACTGCATCCGGCTCTATCTGCGCAGGAAGATGGAGTTTTCGCGCGCGCGGCCGCAGCTCTCGCGCATCTTCGCGAACGAGATCATCAGCGGCGCGCCGCACATCGGCGACCAGATCGCCGCGGCCACGCGCCCGCTGCTCGAGGAGAAGGCGGCCCTGATCGCGCGCTGGATCGAGGAAGGCCGGATCAGCCCTGCGGTGAACCCGACCTTCCTGATCTTCATGCTGTGGGCCTCGACCCAGGCCTACGCCGATTTCGCGGCGCAGATGCAGATCCTGCTCGGCAAAGCCAAGCTCGAGCCCGCCGACTACGACAGCGCGCTCGACACCATCACCGCCGTCGCCCTCGGCGGCGCGCTGGCGCGGGACTGAGCGCTCGCGGCGAGGAGAGGCCGCCAGGACTTCGGATCGGATCGACCGTCATGCCCGCCTTTGCGGGCATCCACGACTTCCTGCCAGCGCCGGCGCTCGACGCCCAAGTCCTGGATACCCGCGCAAAAGCGCGGGCATGACGGCGAGGCGGCCTCGGTCGCCCCTTGGCCGCCCGAAAGCGTCAGCCGAGATTGCCGGTCATGCCCTTCACGAACCAGTTGATGCTGCGGATGCCCTTGGCGTCGAGCACGCCGCCCGCGGCGACGCGGGTCTCGCCCTTCTGGTCCTTGATCTCGCCGCCGAAGGGGTGGAGCGTCCCGGCCTTGATCTCTTCCTCCTTGGCGGCGAGCATGGCCTTCACGTCGTCCGGGATCGCCGCGTTGTAGGGCGACATCTTCACGACGCCCTCCTTGAGGCCGTCCCAGCGCTCCTCCGAGGTCCAGGTTCCCTCCAGCACCTTGCGCGTCGCGCCGACATATTCGCTGGTCCAGTCGAGCGTGAAGGCGGTGAGGTGCTTGGTCGGCGCGAATTTCGACATGTCGCTGGCGTAGCCGATGCCCCAGACGCCGGCGGATTCCGCCGCCTGCACGCTCGACGGCGTGTCGGTCATGCCGCAGATCACGTCGCAGCCCTGCGCGATCAGCGCGGCGGCCGCGTCCTTCTCCTTGCCGGGGTCGAACCAGGAGTTGAGGAAGATCGTCGAGCAGGTCGCTGCCGGATTGACGCTCTGCGCGCCGAGCAGCAGCGCGTTGGCGGGGCCCACGATGTCCGGGATCGGGAAGCCGCCGACGAAGCCGATCTTGCCGGTCTTCGACATCTTGCCCGCGGCGACGCCGGCGAGATAGGTGCCCTCGTAGTACTTGGCCTCGAAGGTGCCAAGATTCGGCAGGTGCACGATGCCGGAGCAGTGCTCGAACTTCACCTTGGGGAACTGGCGCGCGACCTTCTGCAAGGGCGTGCCGTGCGAGAAGCTGGTGCCGAAGATGAGCTGGTGGCCGCCGGCGGCGAGGTCGCGGAAGGTGCGGTCCGCGTCCTGCGGATTCGCGATGTTCTCGAGCACGGTCACGGTGACCTTGTCGCCGAAGGTCGATTTGATCGCCTCGACGCCGAGCGAATGCTGCTTGGTCCAGCCGATGTCGGAGATCGGGGACACATAGGCGACGGCGATCTTGAGCGGCGCCGCCGCGCGGGCGGGCGAGCCGGCGAGCGACGCGGCGGCGAGGCCTGCGCCCGCGGCGCCGAGGCCGGCGAGCATCTGGCGGCGGTCGAGGACTTTTGGATCGAAGGAGCGCATCTCGGATGTCCGATGACAGGAGTTGAAGCCGCCGCGGCGGGCGGCTGCGCTTCCTCGCGGACATGCGCGTTCGTTACGCTAGCGGACGCCGCGCCTTTCGATCAATCTCTCGCCACGATTAAAAAGAATGCAGAACTGGCCGCAATTATGTGCTTGGCAAAGTTCGCGCGCGCCGGCTAAGTCCTCGCCAGTACAAGAACGCGAGCTTTCAAATGACCGGACGCGCTCCCGACAGGGCGCTGGTCGATGATTGGCACGTCGTTGTGGATCGGTCCTGGCTGAAGTTCGGCCAACTGTATCGAACGAAGCTCTTCGGCGCAGCGCTGCAGATTTCCCTCGACGTCGACGGACGGGCGAGGGTCAGCCTCTCCGCGACCGGCGCGGTCTTGCCCTCGGTGGAACGCTACGGGCTGGTGTTCGCCTCCGTCGGCCGTCCGGCTCGGGACGTGGTCGACATCCCCGAGGCGCGGGAAAGCGACCGCCTGGTCGTGACCGGCGGCTCGATCGGCGTCGGCGTCTCCGGGCTTCGGGCGGTCGAGAACTTCCTCGATCTCGGCCATCTGCCCTTCGTGCACACCGACATTCTCGGTGACGAAGCCCACACCGAGGTCGAGAACTACGACGTCGCGCGCGCCGAAGACGGCGGCATCCTCGTCACGAACTGCCGCTTCTTCCAGCCGGTCGCCTCGCCGAGCGCGTCCGGCGGCATCATGGCGGACTACGCCTACCGGGTGTTCCGGCCGTTCACGGTCGGGCTCTACAAGACCAACCCGAAGCAGCCCGACCGGCGCGACTTCATCGCGCTGTTCGTGCAGCCGGTGGACGAGGAGCGCTGCGTCGCGCACTCGCTGCTCGCCTATGTCGAGGACGGGCTGACGGCCGCCGGAGTGCGGGCGTTCATGCAGCTCATCTTCGCGCAGGACAAGCCGATCCTCGAGAACCATGTCCCGAAGCGGCTGCCGCTCGACCCGCGGGCCGAGACGCCGATCCGCGCCGACAAGTCCTCGATCGCCTACCGCCGCTGGCTGAGCGAACTCGGCGTCACTTATGGCGCGATCCCGGCCTGAGCCGGCTTCCGCGACGCATCTGGATAAGATCGCAATGACCGAATCCTCTTCACTGTCCGCCGCCGAACGGAACGCCTGGCAGGTGGTGTCCTCGCTCGACGAGATCGCCGCGAGCCGCAGGGTCGCCACGGTCCTGTTCGGCGAGCCGATCACCGTCGCGCGCGAAGACGGCGCCGCGGTCGCGCGGCGCGCGGACGGGGCGGCGATGCCCACGATCGAGCGCTACGGCTATGTCTGGGCCAGCGTCGGCGCGCCCGAGGGCGACCTGTTCCCGCTGCCGGAGTTCGCCGAGCCCGACCGCCGCAACCTGCACGGCGCCACCATCGGCGTCAGGGTCTCGGCGCCGCGCGCGATCGAGAATTTCCTCGACATGGGCCACTTCCCCTTCGTGCACACCGGCATCCTCGGCGAGGAGCCGCACACCGAAGTGAAGGACTACGACGTCGAGGTCTCGGCCGAGCGCGACGAGGTGCTGGCGACCGGCTGCCTGTTCTACCAGCCGATGGCGGCCGCAAGCGCCAAGGCTGGCATCGAGGTCGAGTATGTCTACCGGGTGCCGCATCCGTTCTGCTCGGTGCTCTACAAGTCCAGCCCGGCCGCGCCGGGACGGCAGGACGTGATCGCGCTGTTCCTGCAGCCGGTCGGCGAGGAGCAGGTCAGGGCGCACATGCTGCTGTCGCTGATCGACGACGTCAGCAGCGACGCCGATCTCCGCAACTTCCAGCAGACCATCTTCGCGCAGGACAAGCCGATCCTCGAGAACCAGGTGCCGAAGCGGCTGCCGCTCGACCCGCGGGCCGAGACGCCGATCCGCGCCGACAAGTCCGCGATCGCCTACCGGCGCTGGCTCTCGGCCAAGGGCGTCGGCTACGGCGTCATCCCGGCGCGCGGGTGAGCGGATCGATCATGCAGCAGGATCTTCGCGCGCTCTGGTTCCCGGTCGCCTCGAGCGGGGATCTTCCCTTCCGCCATGTCTACCAGGGACAGCTTCTCGGGCTCGAATTCGCGGTCTGGCGCGCCGACGACGGCGCGGTCAACGTTTGGGAGAACCGCTGCCTGCACCGCGGGGTGCGGCTGTCGATCGGGCTCAATCTCGGCTCCGAGCTCAAGTGCCAGTACCACGGCTGGCGCTACGCCAATGGCGACGCGAGCTGCCTCTACATCCCGGCGCATCCCGCCAACGCCCCGGCGCGGACGATCCGCAACCGGGTCTACCGCTCGGTCGAGCGCTACGGGCTGATCTGGTCCGCGATCGAGCCGCTGGCCGAACCGCCGGTCATCCCGGAGCTCGAAACGGCTGAGCCTCTCGCGCTGCGGCCGATGCCGGTCGCGGCGCCGGCGTCGCGCGTCGTCGAGGCGCTCCGGAGCTACGCCGCGCGTCTCGGCGCCGAGGCCGTGGAGCCGGCGACCGATCTGCGGCCCGACGGCGCGTTCGCCCTGCGCGCGTCCTGGCGACGGGACAGCGAGGTGGAGACCGCGGCGTTCTTCGTGCAGCCGACCGCCGCGCGCGCCTGCGTGATCCGCGGCCTTCTGCTCGGCGACGTCGCGGAGGCGGAGCGCGTCGCGACGCTCAAGGCGCACAACGCCGCGCTGACCGCTTTGCGCGAGGAGGCGGAGGCCGCCGACGCGCGGGAGCCCGACGCGGCAGCCGCGGTCGAAGAGGCCGAGATCCCGCTTTCGCCTCGGGTCACGACCGTCGCAGGCGGCGAGCGCGCCGCAAGCGGCGAGGCCATCCGGGTGCGGGTCGCGCGCAAATGGCGGGTGGCGGCCGACGTCGTCGCGCTGCGGCTGGAGCCGGTCTCCGGCGCGCTGCCGCCCCCAGCGCCCGGCGCGCATGTGGACCTGCATCTGCCGAACGGTCTGGTGCGGCAGTATTCGCTGACCAACGGCCCGGCCGAGCGCGACGCCTATGTCGTCGCCGTGAAGCGCGAGCCGCAATCCCTCGGCGGCTCGGCGGCGGTCCATGACGCGGTGCGCGAGGGCGACCTGCTGGCCGTAAGCCCGCCGCACGACAATTTCCGCCTCGCGCGCGGCGGCGGCCGTCATGTGCTGCTCGCGGGCGGCATCGGCGTCACGCCGCTGCTCGCCATGGCGAAGGCGCTGGCGGCGTCGGGGCGGCCGTTCGAGCTGCACCTGTTCGCGCGTTCCGCCGAGCACGCTCCCTTCGCGGACGATCTCGGCGGGCTGGGCGCGTCCGTGCAGATGCACATAGCGCTCGATCCGGCCTCGACGGGCGACCGTATCGCCTCCATCCTCGCCAACCGCGCCGACGACGCGCATGTCTATGTCTGCGGGCCGGCGCCGATGATCGAGGCCGCGGTCGCGCGCGCTGAGCAGGCCGGCTGGCCGGATTCCGCGGTGCATTTCGAGCATTTCGGCAACGCCAAGGCGGTCGACGACAGCACGTCTTTCGAGGTGGCGCTGGCGCGTTCGGCGATCACGGTCGCGATCCCCGCAGGGCGCACCATCACCGACGTCCTGCGCGAGCACGGCGTCTCGGTTCCGACCTCCTGCGAGCAGGGCGCCTGCGGCACGTGCATCACCACGGTGCTCGAGGGCAAACCGGATCATCAAGACGTGTTCCTCTCCAAGGCCGAGCGCGCCAGCGACACCTGCATGACGCCCTGCACCTCGCGCTCGCTCACCCCGCGCCTCGTGCTGGACCTCTGAGATGCCCGCTCATTCGACGCGACGTCCTGACTGGCGGAGCCGCCCGTGCTGATCCTCCACGATTACGAACTCTCGTCCGAGGCCTATGCGGCGCGGCTGATGCTGGGGTTCCTCGGCCTGGCGCATGAGTCGCGGCCCGTCGACGTCTATCCCGGCGCGGCCAACGAGGCGCCGGCGTTCCGGCGGCTGAGCCCGCTCGGCCGCGTGCCGGTGCTGGAGGACGGAGGCCTCGCGCTCTGGGACTGGCAGGCGATCCTGATCCATCTCGCGGCGACCTACGACGAAAGCCGTCGCTGGCTGCCGCAGAATCCGGCGCGGGCCGGCGCGATCGCGCAGTGGATGGCCGTGGGGCGCGAACTGGAGGACAGTTCCGGCCTCGCCCGGCGCCATCTCGCGATGTTCGTCGACGCCGACCTGCCGCTGGCGCAGGAGCGCGCGCACCGGCTGATGCGCCAGATGGACGAGCATCTCTGGTTCCAGGAGCAGGCCGGGCAGGACTGGCTGATCGACGGTCCCCACCCGACGCTCGCCGACCTCGCGCCGTTCCCGGCCGTCATGCTGTCGGAGGAGGGCGGCGTCGACCGCAGGGACTACCCGGCCATCCGTCGCTGGTCGGAGCGATTCCGCCGCACGCCGGGCTTCGTCACCATGTCCGGCGTGTTCCCCGCCGCGCCCGTGGGCTGAGCCGCAAGCCCGGCGCGCCATGCGCCGGACGCGCGCCTTCCATGCCGCCTCTGCGGTCTCAGAGGGGAACCACCCCGCGCCTCCGCGCATTGTGCAGCCGAACGTCTCACAAGACGATTAGGAGAAGCGCAATGCGCAAGACAGCACTCATCCTCGCTTTAACGGCGATCCCCTTCGCGGCCCCGGCTTTCGCGGCGACCGACAGCCTTTCGACCCAGCAGCGCAACATCGCGGCGTGCAACGCGGTGGCCGATTCCTACGGAGTGACCGGTTACGCCCGCAGCGGCATCGTGCAGCGCTGCTTCGAGCAGAAGACCACCGCGGACCACCGCGCGGGTTAAGCTTCTCCGTCCTGCCGCGACAGCCGATCAAAAATCCGGTCGGCCGCCAGCGGCAGGGCGCAGAACCGCTCGCCGGTCGCGTCCCTCACCGCGTTGGCGAGGGCCGCCGCGACGGGGTTGAACGGGCTTTCGCTCATCGACTTCGCGCCAAGCGGCCCAAGCGCGTCGCTTGTGTCGGCGAACAGCACCTCGGTGCGCGGCGCGTCGGCGAAGGCGGGGATGTGGTAGTTGCGCAATGTGCGCGTGACGACCTCTCCGCCAGGGCCGATGTCCACATGCTCGTAGAGGGCGGCGCCGACCGCCTGCGCGACCCCGCCCTCGACCTGTCCGCGGCACTGCAACGGATTGATCACCACGCCAGCGTCCGCGCCGTGGACGCTCCGCAGGATGCGGATCGCGCCCGTGACGCGGTGCACCGCGACCCGGAACGCCTGGACGTTGAAGGCCACGGATCGCGGGCTGCCATCTGAAAAGCCAGTGGCTGACAGCCCGCCCGGCGACCCGATCTCGGACAGCGACAGCCGGGCGTTGCCGGCCGCCACCCCGTCCTCGACAAGCTCACATCCTTCCGGCGTCACGCCGAGACGCTCCGCCGCGACGTTCTGGATCGCCGCGCGCAGCCCGATCGCGGCGATGTGCGCGGCCTTGCCGGCGACGACCGTTCCGGTCGATCCGAACGCGCCGGTGTCATAACCCGAGGTGTCGGTGTCGGACTGCACGATCGCGATCCGGTCGGGCGTGGTGTTGAGCGCCGCGGCCGCGAGCTGCGCGTGCACGGTGGTCGAGCCGTTGCCGAACTCGGCGGTGCCCACCGCGAGCTCGTAGGCGCCGGCCGCCGTCAGCCGCGCTTCGGCGTTGGCGTAGTGGCCGCGCGGCGGAATCGTGTCGAGCATGCCGATCGCCATGCCTTCGCCCACCAGCCAGTCGGGCGACGGCGCGCCGGCCGCGCCGCGGTCCTCCGCCATCGCCGCCTCGACGAGGTCGAGGCACTGGTCGAGGCCGTAGGAGCCGTATTCGACGTCGTGCGGGTGGTCGTCGAAGGCGACCATGGCGTCGCCCGGCCGGATCGCGTTGATGCGGCGCATCTCGTAGGGGCTGATCCCGAGCGTGCGCGCCAGCTCGTCCATAGCGGACTCGATCGCGAAGTTGGTCTGGCTCAGGCCGTAGCCGCGGAAGGCGCCCGACGGCACGACATTGGCGTAGACCACGTGGCCTTCGACGCGCTTGGCGGCGCAGCGGTAGAGCGCCACGCTCTCGTTGCAGCCGTGGAAAAACACGCCGACGCCGTGATTGCCATAGGCGCCCGTGTTCGACAGCACCTCCATCTCGATCGCGGTCAGCGCGCCGTCCGCGGCGGCGCCGAGCTTCACCCGCACCCGCATGGGATGCCGGACGGTCGCGCCGGTGAACTGTTCCTCGCGCGTGAATTCGAGCTTCACCGGCCGGTTGAGCTTCAGCGCCGCCAGCGCGACGACGTCCTCGGTCAGCAGCTCCTGCTTGCCGCCGAAACCGCCGCCGACGCGAGCGCACATCACCCGCACCTGCGACTCGGGCAGGCCGAGCACGGATGCGAGGCGCCGGCGCGCGAGGAACGGCACTTGGCTGCTGGTGCGCACGTTCAGCCGCCCGTCCGCGCCGATCCAGGCCAGCGAGCCGTGGGTCTCAAGATGGACGTGCTGGATGCGGTGGCTCTCGAACACGCCCTCATAGATCGCCGTGGCCGCCGCGAAGCCGGCGTCGGCGTCGCCGAGGTCGCCGTGCACCTCGGCGACCACGTTGTCCGTGCGGCCGGGGCGGTCATGGACGAGCGGCGCGCCGGGGCGCAGCGCGGCCTCGGCGTCGAACACGGGGGCCAAGAGCTCGTAGGTCACGCGGATCGCGCGGCAGCCGGCCTCCGCCGCGGCCTCGCTGTCCGCGACCACCGCCGCGACCCGCTGGCCGACGAAACGCACGACGTCGTCGAGCACGCGCATGTCGGCCGGATCGTCGGCGTCGAGCTCGTGCAGCCCGGTCGACATCAGCGTCGCCGGCGCGTCCTCGTGGGTCAGGACCAGCCGCACGCCGGGCACGGCCAGGGCCTCCGACGCGTCGATCGACAGGATTCGCGCGTGCGGGTGCGGGGAGCGCAGCAGCTTCATGTGCAGCATGCCCTCCATCGCGAGGTCAAAGGTGTAGGGCTCCGATCCGGTCACGATCCGCCGGCTCGCCGGGGCCGGCGCGTTGCGGCCGGGCGCGGCGCCGGGGGGAGGGGCCTCCACATGGGCGACGCCGCGCACCGCGTCCTCGATCGCGCGGTAGCCGGTGCAGCGGCAGAGATTGCCCTTGAGCGCGCCGGGGAGATCGTCGAGCTGCGCGGGGGTCAGCCGCGACGCGGTCATGATCATGCCGGCGGTGCAGAAGCCGCACTGGAAGCCCTGCGCCGCGACGAAGCGCTCCTGCGTCGGCGACAGCGCGCCGTCGGAGGAGGCGAGGCCCTCGATCGTAGTGACGGCGCGCCCTTCGGCCCGGTGGGCGGGGAAGATGCAGCTGTGCACCGGCGCGTCGTCCACATGCACGGTGCAGGCGCCGCAGTCGCCCGCGTCGCAGCCCTTCTTGACGCCGAAGAAGCCCTGCTCGCGCAGGTAGGTGCGCAGGCACTGGCCCGGACGGGGCACCGCGTCGAGGTGTTGTCCGTTGACGGTGAAGCTCATGCCGCGAGTTCGGCCCGGATGTCTTCGGCGAGGTGGAAGGTCAGCGCCCGGCGCCAGTCGGGGCGGCCGTGGACGTCGTCGTGCCAGAGCGCGGGCGGGACCGCGCTCTGGATCGCCCCGGCGAGGGCGTCCGCGTCCGGCCTCTCCGCGAAGACGAGCCGCACCGGCCGCCGGGTCGAGGCGGTGATCGTCAGCGCGAGCCCGCCTCGGCCGTCACGCAGTCCGATCAGCAGCGCGGCCGAGCGTCCGCGCGGCGTGAGCGAGATCTGCCGGAAGGCAGACCGCGCCCGGAAGCTCGCGACGGGAAAGGCGATCGCCCGCAGCAGTTCGCCCGGCCGGAGCGCGTTCGTGCGGTCGCCGGTGACGAAGTCGGCCGCCTTGACGCGGCGCTCATCCCCCTCCGGCGTCCAGATCAGGCAGGTGGCGTCGGTCGCGGCGGCGAGCGAGGTCATCGGTCCCGCGGGAAGCGCGAGGCACATGTTGCCGCCGACCGTCGCCATGTTCCAGATCTTGAACGAGCCCAGCAGCGCGCCGCAGCACTGCGGAATCAGCCGCGCGGACGCCCAGTCCGCCGGCGCCGCGAAATCGTGGAGCGCGCGGATCGTGCAGGTCGCCGCGACCGTCAGCGCGTCCTCGGTCAGCTCGATCGGCGCCCAGCCGAAGCCGGCGAGATCGATCAGCCGGTCGAGGCCGGGCTGGGGCTCCGAATAGAGCCAAGTGCCGCCGCCGAGCCAGGCGTCGCCGGCGCGCCAGCCGGCGAGCGCGCTCCGGTCGGGGCGCGTCACCACGTCGGTGATGGTGTTGATGTCCAAACCTTGAGCTCCCCCGGCGCTTGTCGGCCGCCTGCAAACGGCCGTGGCAAACCGCATGCCAGATTTGACCGATCGGTCAGGCCTTGGCGAGAGCCTCCAGCCGCAGGCCCGCGATACGGTGCACCTGATCGAGCGCGGTGCGGAACTCGGCCTCCGGCGCGTTGGCGACGCGCGCCTCGAACACGGCGAGGATGTCGCTCCGCGTCAGCCCGGTGACGGCGACGATGAAGGGGAAGCCGAAGCGGGCGCTGTAGGCGTCGTTGAGAGCGTGAAAGCGGGCGAACTCGTCCGGCGTGCACTCCCCGAGCCGGGCGGAGGCCTGCTCGCGCTGCGATTCCGGCGTCAGCCGCTCGCCGACCCCGAGCTTGCCGACGAGCTCCGGATGCAACCGCAGCAGCGCGAGCTGGCGGTCGCGGCCGGCGGCTTCGACGAGGGCCGCCATGCGCGCGGCGAGCTGCGCGGGATCGTCGTCCGCGGCCGTGAGCCCTTGCGCCGCGATCGCTTCCGCGACCCAGGGCGAGTGTTCGTAGACCCCGCCATAAGCGGCGACGAACGCGGCTTCGGACATGGACGAGGGCGTAAGGGCAGGGTTGTCCATGGGGTCGCGCGGGCCTTGGGGTGGCGGGAAACATCGTTGTAGCCGCGGCAGCCGCGGCGGGGCCAGCGCGGCGGGCGCCGATTTCGGCGGCGCCGATCGCCTTGGGGCGCCGAACTTTTATTCCTGCGTACGCATTGCGCAGTTTCCCGTTTTGGTGGCAGCTTTCGTCTGCGGGCCGGGGCGCCTCGCATCCAGACAATCGACGAGAGGCCGCGTGTTCGATCGCATTCGCTTCCGGGACCTGATTTTACCGATCGTTCAAATGGCCGCCGCACGGGTTGCGACCTGACGATGGGACGCCTCAGCACGCATATCCTCGACACCGAACGCGGCCGCCCGGCGGCCGGCGTGACGATCGAGGCGTTCCGGATCGCGGGCGACGCCGCCGAGAAGGCGGCCGAGGCCGTCACCAACGCGGACGGGCGGACCGACGGCCCGTTGCTGGAAGGGGCGGCCTTCACGGCCGGCGTCTACGAGCTGCGCTTCCACGTCGGCCCCTATCTGGCGGCGTCGGGCCGGTCGCCGACCTCGCCGGCCTTTCTCGACGTCGTGGTGATCCGCTTCGGGGTCGCCGCGGCGGAGGAGCATTTCCACGTGCCGCTGCTGCTGCAGAGCTTCGGCTACGCGACCTATCGGGGGAGCTGAGGCCATGACCGGCGTCCCGATCCTGAAGCTCGACCGCATCACTAAGACCTTTCCGGGCGTCGTCGCCAACGAAAACGTCTCGTTCGAGGTCGGGCAGGGCGAGATCCACGCGCTGCTCGGGGAGAACGGCGCCGGCAAGTCGACGCTGGTCAAGATGATCTACGGCGTCCAGAAGCCGGACTCTGGCGAGATGAGCTTCATGGGCGAGCCGTTCGCGCCCTCGAAGCCGTCCGAGGCCCGCGCCAAGGGCATCGGCATGGTGTTCCAGCATTTCCTGCTGTTCGAGGCGCTCACCGTCTACGAGAACATCGTGCTCGGCCTGAGCGCGGCGGAGGCGAAGACCGGCGACCTGCGCCAGCGCATCATCGACGTCTCGACCACCTACGGCCTGAAGGTCGATCCCGACCGGCTGGTGGGCACGCTGTCGGTCGGCGAGCGGCAGCGCATCGAGATCGTGCGCTGCCTGCTGTCGGAGCCGAAGCTGCTGATCATGGACGAGCCGACCTCGGTGCTGACGCCGCAGGAGGTCTCCGTGCTGTTCCAGACGCTGCGGCGGCTGGCGTCCGAAGGCTGTTCGATCCTCTACATCTCCCACAAGCTCGAGGAGATCCGCGCCCTCTGCTCCAAGGCCACGGTGCTGCGGGGCGGCAAGCTGGTCGGCTCCTGCGACCCGCGGCAGGAGACCGCGAAGTCGCTCGCCGAGATGATGATCGGCGCGACGCTGAACAAGCCGGAGCGCGAACTGCCGGAGCCGGGGGAGATCCGCCTGAAGGTGCAGGAGCTCTTCATGGAGAGCGAGGAGCAGTTCGGCGTCGATCTCGAGAACATCACCATGGCGGTGCGGGCGGGCGAGATCCTCGGCATCGCCGGCGTCGCCGGCAACGGCCAGACCGAGCTGATGGAGGCGCTGATCGGCGAGCGCGCATGCCGGTTCGGCCGCCAGATCCAGCTCGACGGCGCCGACATCGGAATGGCGGGTCCGCGCGAGCGCCGCGCCATGGGCATGTGCTTCGCGCCGGAGGAACGGCTCGGCCACGCCGCGGTGCCAGGCATGGCGCTGTGGGAGAACACGCTGCTCTCCGCCGGAAAGACCAACGACCTCGCCCGCGGCGGCCTGATCAGCCTCTTCAACGCCAACCGCTTCGCGACCAAGGTGGTCGACGACCTGAAGGTGAAGACCGCGAGCGTGAAGTCCGCCGCCCGCTCGCTCTCCGGCGGCAACCTCCAGAAGTTCATCATGGGCCGCGAGATCATGCAGAGCCCGAAGGTGCTGATCGCCTCGCAGCCCACATGGGGCGTCGACGCCGGCGCCGCGGCGGCGATCCACGGCATCCTGATCGACCTCGCCAAGAGCGGGGCGGCGGTCGTGATCATCAGCCAGGACCTCGACGAGCTGTTCACGATCTCGACCCGCATCTCGGTGATCGCCGGCGGCTACCTGTTCCCGTCGCAGCCGACCGAAGAGCTGACGGTCGAGAAGCTCGGCCTCGCCATGGGCGGCCGCGCCAAGGAGATCGAGGCGGCGAAGCACGCCGCGAACGCGGAGCCGGCCGGTGTTTAAGCTCGTCCCGCGCAAGGAGCCCAACCGGGCGATGCTCTACGCCACGCCGTTCCTGGCGGTGCTGATGACGCTCGTCGCGGGCTTCCTGCTGTTCACGCTGCTCGGCAAGGACCCGCTGCACGCGATGTACCTGATCTTCGTCAAGCCGCTGACCGACTTCAACAGCGTCGCCGAGATGCTGGTGAAGGCGACGCCGCTGGTGCTGATCGGCGTCGGGCTCGCGATCGGCTTCCGGGCGGGCGTCTGGAACATCGGCGCGGAAGGCCAGTTCACGATCGGCGCCATCATCGGAGGCAGCGTCGCGCTCGCGGCCTATCCCGAGGGCGGGCCGCTGCTGCTGCCGGCGATGGCGCTCGCGGGCGCGCTCGGCGGCATGGCCTGGGCGGCGATCCCGGCCTTTCTCCGCACCCGGTTCAACGCCAGCGAGATCCTCGTCTCGCTCATGCTGGTCTATGTCGCGACGCTGCTGCTGAGCCTGCTGGTCCACGGCCCCTTGCGCGATCCCGACGGCTTCAATTTCCCCGAGAGCCGCCTGTTCCAGGATGACGCGCTGCTGCCGGCGCTGATCCCCGACACGCGGGCGCACTGGGGCTTCGTCGTCGGGCTGTTCGCGGTCGTCGCGGCCTATGTCTACCTCGAGCGCATGCTGCTCGGCTTCCAGGTCAAGGTGCTGGGCCAGGCGCCGCGCGCCGCCCGCTTCGCCGGCTACTCCGAGAAGAAGATCGTCTGGACCTGCTTCATGATCTCGGGCGGGCTCGCAGGCCTCGCCGGCCTGTTCGAGGCCGCCGGGCCGGTCGGCCAGCTCGTGCCGTCGCTGCCCGTCGGCTACGGCTTCACCGCGATCATCGTGGCCTTCCTCGGCCGCCTGCATCCGGTCGGCATCCTGTTCGCGGCGCTGCTGATGGCGCTCACCTACATCGGCGGCGAGACCGCGCAGATCGAGATGAGCCTGCCGAGCGCGACCACGAGCGTGTTCCAGGGAATGCTGCTGTTCTTCCTGCTCGCGACCGACGTGCTGGTGAACTTCCGCCTCGCCCGCGCAGGCAAACCCGCAGCCGCGGCCGCCCGGCCAGCGGCGCCGACCCCCGCCGAGTGAGGAGACGGAGCCGATGGACCTGCTGCTCAACGTGATGCTCGGCGTCGTCGTCGCAGCCACCCCGCTGGTGTTCGCCTCGATCGGCGAGCTGGTGGCGGAGAAGTCCGGCGTCCTCAACCTCGGCGTGGAGGGCATGATGATCGTCGGCGCGATCGCGGCCTTCGCGGGAACGGTCGCGTCCGGCAGCTACGTCGTCGGCATCCTGACCGGCGCGCTCGCCGGCGCCGCCATGGCCGCGCTGTTCGGCGTGCTGACGCTGACGCTGATGTCGAACCAGGTCGCCTGCGGCCTCGCGCTGACGCTGTTCGGCCTCGGCCTGTCGGCGCTGATCGGGCAGGCCTATTCCGGCGTCTCGCTGCCCCAGTTCCCGCGGCTCGACATCCCCGTCCTGAGCGAGATCCCCTTCGTCGGCCCGCTGATCTTCGGGCAGGACGCGCTGGTCTACCTGTCTTTCGCGCTCGTCGCGGCCGTGGCGTGGTTCCTGACCAGGACCCGCGCCGGCCTCGTGCTGCGCGCGGTCGGCGAGAACCACGACGCCGCCCACGGCATCGGCTACCCCGTGATCGCGATCCGCTACCTCGCGGTGATGTTCGGCGGGGCCTGCGCCGGGCTCGGCGGGGCCTATCTCTCGCTGGTCCAGACCCCGCTCTGGGTCGAGAAGATGACCGCCGGCCGCGGCTGGATCGCGCTGGCGCTGGTGGTGTTCGCCTCGTGGCGGCCGCTGCGCGTGCTGGGCGGCGCCTACCTCTTCGGCGGCATCACCATCATGCAGCTCCACAGCCAGGCGCTCGGCCTGAAGATCGACGCCCAGATCCTGTCGATGCTGCCTTACATCGCGACGATCGTGGTCCTGGTCGTGATCTCGCGCGACCGCGTGAAGATGAAGCTCAACGCGCCGTCCTGCCTCGGCAAGGTGTTCTACGCCACGAGCTGAGGCCGCCGCAGCGACGCCCTGCGCATCCTTTTTTTCTGGGGAGACATGAGATGAAACGCGCTTTCCGCATGTTCGCCGCGCTTGGCGCGGCGCTGACGCTGGCGCTCGGGGCGACGGCCGCGGCGCAGGCCGCGGACCCGCTGAAGGTCGCCTTCGTCTATGTCGGCCCGATCGGCGACCACGGCTGGTCCTATCAGCACGACGTCGGCCGCAAGGCGGTGGAGAAGGAGTTCGGCGACAAGGTGAAGGTCTCCTACGTGGAGAACGTCTCCGAGGGGCCGGACGCCGAGCGCGTGATCGCGCAGCTCGCGCAGGGCGGCGCCGACCTGATCTTCACCACCTCGTTCGGCTTCATGAACCCGACCCTTAAGGTCGCCTCGCGCTTTCCCAAGGTGAAGTTCGAGCACGCCACCGGCTTCAAGACCGCGAAGAACGTCTCGATCTACAACGCGCGGTTCTACGAGGGCCGCTACATCGCCGGCATCATCTCCGCGAAGCTGAGCAAGACCGGGACGATCGGCTACATCGCCTCCTTCCCGATCCCGGAAGTGGTGATGGGCATCAACGCGGCCTATCTCGGCGCCAAGACCGTCAATCCGGACATCAAGATCAAGACGATCTGGGTGTCGAGCTGGTTCGATCCGGGCAAGGAGAGCGACGCCGCCAAGGCGCTCGCCGACCAGGGCGCGGACGTGCTGATGCAGCACACCGACAGCCCCGCCGCGATGAAGTTCGCCGAGGAGCGCGGCATCCACGCCTTCGGCCAGGCCTCCGACATGGCGGCCTTCGGCCCGAAGGCGCAGCTCACCTCGATCATCGACGACTGGAACTACTACTACATCGACCGCGTGAAGGCGGTGATGGACGGGACCTGGGCGACCAAGGACACCTGGGACGGCCTCAAGGAGAAGATGGTCGAGCTCGCGCCCTACGGCCCGGCCGTGCCCGAGGACGTCAGGACGCTCGCGGACGCCACCAAGGCGAAGATCATCTCGGGCGAGCTGCATCCGTTCACCGGCCCGATCAACAAGCAGGACGGCTCGCCCTGGCTGAAGGAGGGCGAAAAGGCCTCCGACAAGGACCTGCTCTCGATGAACTTCTTCGTCCAGGGCGTCGAAGGCTCGCTGCCGAAGTGACGCTTCCTTCAAGAACCGTCGTCGCGCCGCGGCTGGCGCGTGGCGCGACGGAAACCGCGGAGCCGGACGTCGGCTGATGAACACTTCTGCGACCTTCGCCCTCCGCGGCCGCACGCTCGCGTTCCGCGACGATCCGTTCCGCGTCCCGCCGGATCAGACGATCGCGACGGAAGAGGACGGCGCGGTGGTGATCGCCGCCGGCAGGATCGTCGAGGTCGGGCCGGCGGCCGAGGTGCTCGCGCGCCATCCCGGCGTCGCGGTCGAGGCCTACGACGGCGGGCTGATCATGGCGGGCTTCGTCGACAGCCACGCCCATTACCCGCAGATGGAGATCATCGGCTCCTACGGCGAGCAACTGCTGGAGTGGCTGGAGAAGTACACGTTTCCGACCGAGACCAAGTACGCCGACTACCAGTACGCCCGTGCCGGCGCCGAAGCCTATCTCGACGGCTGCCTGTCGAACGGGATCACCTCGGCCTGCGTGTTCGCCGCCACCTATCCGGGCTCTGTCGACGCGCTGTTCGAGGCCGCGCTCGCCCGCGGCATGCGGATCGCGACGGGCAAGAACATGATGGACCGGCATGCGCCGGCCGCGCTCTGCGACACCGCCGCGAGCGGCTACGACCAGTCGAAGGCGCTGATCGAGGCCTGGCACGGCCGCGGGCGGCTCGTCTACGCGGTGACGCCGCGCTTCGCCATCACCTCCACGCCGGAGCAGCTCGAGGCCGCGGGCGCGCTGTGGCGCGAGCATCCGACCACGCTGATGCAGACCCACATGTCGGAGAACCTCGCCGAGATCGCGTGGGTCCGCGAGCTCTATCCGGACGCGCCGGACTACCTTGGCGTCTATGAGAGCTTCGGGCTGATCGGGGAGGGGACGAACTTCGGCCACTGCATCCATCTGACCGAGCGCGAGATCGCGCGGCTGACGGAGAGCGGCTCGGCCGTCTCCCACTGCCCGACCTCCAACGCCTTCATCGGGTCAGGGCTGTTCGACATGAAGGGCCTGCGCGACTGCGCGGCGCCGATCCGGGTCGGGCTCGCGACCGACATCGGCGGCGGCTCCTCGCTGTCGATGTTCGACACCATGAAGGCGGCCTACGAGGTCGCGCAGCTCCGCGGCTACAGCCTGCATCCGGTCAAGGCGTTCTGGCTCGCGACGCTCGGCAGCGCCGGCGCGCTGCGGATGGACGACAGGATCGGCAACCTCGCCGCCGGCTACGAGGCGGACGTGGTGGTGCTCGACCTCGAATCGACGCCGCTGATCCGCCGGCGCATGCGCACGGTCGAGACCCTGTCCGACGCGCTGTTCGTGCAGATGATCCTCGCCGACGACCGCGCGGTGCGCGCGACCTATGTCGCGGGCGAGAAGCTCTACGATCGGGACCAGGCCAGTGCCGAGCGCTGATCCGACCCGCCGCCGTCATGCCCGCACTTGCGGGCGTCCACGACCGCCTTCGGCGGGAAGCGCTCGACGCTCAAGTCGTGGACGCCCGGCTTCGCCGGGCATGACGACGATGATCTGCGCTGTGACGACGCCTGCCTCTCGGAGCCTGAGCCCATGGACGTGATCTTCTGGGAATGGCTGAGCTTCTTCGTGCGCTGGACGCATGTGATGGCCGGCGTCGCGTGGATCGGAAGCTCGTTCTACTTCGTGCATCTCGACCTCAGCCTGAAGCGGAGGGCGAGCCTGCCGCCGCAGGCCTATGGCGACGAGTGGCAGGTGCACGGCGGCGGTTTCTACCACATGGTCAAGTATCTCGTGGCGCCGCCGCAGCTTCCCGAGCACGTCACCTGGTTCAAATGGGAGGCCTACGCCACCTGGCTGTCGGGCTTCGCGCTGCTCGTGATCGTCTATTACCTCGGCGCGCGGCTCTACATGATCGATCCGGCCGTGCTCGACATCAATCCGGCCACGGCGGTGGCCGCGAGCCTCGGCGGACTGTTCCTCGGCTGGTTCATCTACAACGTCTTCTGCGAATCCGACCTCGCCCGCAGCGACCTCAAGCTCGCGCTCGCCGGCTTCGCGATGATCGTCGCCTTCGCGCTGATCTATTCGTTCGTGTTCTCCGGCCGCGGCGCCTTCATGCAGGTCGGCGCGATCATGGGCACGATCATGGCCGCGAACGTCTTCATGGTGATCATCCCGAACCAGCGGAAGGTGGTCGCCGCGCTGAAGGCCGGCGAGACGCCGGACCCGACGCTCGGCGCCAAGGGCAAGCAGCGCTCGCTGCACAACAACTACCTGACGCTGCCGGTCGTGTTCGTGATGATCGGCAACCACTACCCGCTCGCCTTCGCCACCCGCTACTCGTGGATCATCCTCGCGCTGGTGATCGTGATGGGCGTCGCGATCCGCCACTTCTTCAACACCCAGCACAAGGGCGGCCCGGCGCCGTGGTGGACCTGGGGCGTGACCGCGCTCTGCGGCCTCGCGATCATGGCGCTGTCGAGCTTCGGCCCCAAGCC
Source organism: Methylopila henanensis (assembly GCF_042681025.1). Classification (NCBI taxonomy): domain Bacteria; kingdom Pseudomonadati; phylum Pseudomonadota; class Alphaproteobacteria; order Hyphomicrobiales; family Methylopilaceae; genus Methylopila; species Methylopila henanensis. The sequence continues at coordinate 170,685 of NZ_JBHUER010000010.1, read as the reverse complement.
GGTCCGCGCCGCCGCGGCCTCCGCCGGCCCGACGACGGAGCTCGCCGAGAACGCCGAGATCGTGATCCAGAGCCGCTGCGCCATGTGCCACGCGGAACAGCCCGCATGGCCCGGCGTCGGCGTCGCGCCGAAGGGCGTCAAGCTCGAGACCTTCGCCGAGATCGAGACCCACGCCGCGGGCCTACGCACGGTCGCCGTGCTGACCCATTCGATGCCGCCCGGCAACGTCACGGAGATGACCCAGGACGAGCGCGACACGCTGCGCGCCTGGCTCGACAGCCTGCGCTGACCGGGCAACTCCAGGGGCTTTCAGCCCTTGTTTCTGGCGCGGCGGGGGGAGGCGGCGTAGGTGGCGGCGAGGCGTTCGAACGAGTCCTCGACCAGGCTGACATGGCGCAGCATCGCGGCGTGGGCGGAGGCCGCGTCCGCGTTCAGGATCGCCGTCACCACGGCTCCGTGCTCGGCGTGCGAGCGCGGCAACCGGCCGGGGGTGTGGAACTGCGCGCGGCGGTAGGGCGAGAGCCGCTCGCGCAGACCGCGCGCGATGTCGGCGAGCGGCGCGTTGTGCGCGCCGGCGTAGATCAGAGAATGGAAGTCGACGTTCGCGGCGGCGAAGCCTTCGGCGTCGTTCGCCTCCACCAGCGCGGCCATGGAGTCGTGCCGCGCCTCGAGCCTGCGCCGCTCCACCGGCGACATGCCGATGGCCGCGAGCCGAGAACAGGTCGCCTCGAGCTCCGCCATGGCGCCGAACAGTTCGCCGAGCCGCTCCGGCGTCAGGCTCGCCACCACGGCGCCGCGCCGGGGCCGGACGTCGACGAGGCCGGTCGTCGCGAGCTGCCGCAGCGCTTCCCGCACCGGCGTCCGCGACACCCCGAACCGCTCGGCCAGCGAATGTTCGTCGAGCCGCTCGCCGGGGGTGAACTCGCCGGCGATGATCGCGTCCGACAGGTCGCTTATGAGCTGGTCGGTGCGGGTGGGGGACTCAACGAGGCTCATCTCGTCTCGCAGGCTGTCGGGTCGGCGCGGCCGCGCGATTCGAAACGCGTCCGCTCCGCTCCCAAATGAAATGGCCGATGCCGCCCGCAAAATCCAGCGCGCGCCGGCCCTCCGAACGCGCCGGCGCGGGGCGGGCGCCTAAGCCGCGAGCACATCCGGGACCGGCGCCCTCGTGATGCGCGCGTGGCTCGACGCGCCGCCGGCGAAACGCGCCTGCATTTCGAACCGGCTCCGCGCGACAAGCCGCCATTCGCGGCCCACGCGTCCCGGCTCCATTCTTTGTGCATTCATGACAACCATTTGCGCATGCAAAATATCACGATTGCATGCAACTTTGGAGCCGTAAGATCGTGATGCGCATGGCTTCACGCCGGCTTGGCCGCCGCGGAAAACGCGACCGGAAACCGGCCCCGACATTGCATTCCCGCTGAATGATCCGCGCCGCTCTCCGGCGCGGGAACTCGTGCATACCGCTGGCGTGGGCCGAGGGTCCGCGCGTTCCGCACCGAGAGGCGTCGCCCATGTCCCATCCGCTGATTTCCCGCCGCACCCTGCTCAAGACCTCGGCCGCCGGCGCGGCGTTCGGCATGGCGGGTCTGCCATTCTCGCTCCGCCCCGCGCGCGCGGCGTCGGCGACCATCGGCTTCATCTATGTCGGGCCGAAGGACGACTACGGCTACAACCAGGCCCACGCCGAGGGCGCCAAGATGCTGAAGGGCATGGAGGGCGTCACGGTCGTCGAGGAGGAGAACGTTCCGGAGTCGGTCGACGTCCAGAAGACCATGGAGTCGATGATCAACCTCGACGGCGCGACGCTCGTGTTCCCGACCTCGTTCGGCTACTTCGACCCGCACATGCTGGCCATGTGCAAGAAGTTCCCCGACGTTCAGTTCCGCCACTGCGGCGGCCTCTGGGACAAGGACAAGCATCCCGCCAACGCCGGCTCCTACTTCGGCTACATCGCCATGGGCCAGTACCTGAACGGCGTCGTCGCCGGCCATGCGACCAAGACGAAGAAGATCGGCTTCGTCGCCGCCAAGCCGATCCCGCAGGTGCTGAACAACGTCAACTCGTTCCTGCTCGGCGCGCGCTCCGTCGACCCGTCGATCACCTGCCAGGTGATCTTCACCGGCGAGTGGTCGCTCGCGGTCAAGGAGGCTGAGGCCACCAACGCGCTGGTGGATCAGGGCGCCGACGTGATCACCTGCCATGTCGACGGCCCGAAAGTGGTCGTGCAGACCGCCGCCAACCGCGGCGCCTTCGTCTGCGGCTACCACGCCAGCCAGGCGCTGCTCGCGCCGGAGAAATACCTGACCGGCGCCGAGTGGAACTGGGCGACGGTCTACGAGATGTACGCCAAGCATCTCCTCGCCGGCGAGCCGCTGCCGAATTTCACCCGCGGCGGGCTCGCCGACGGCTTCGTCAAGATGAGCCCGCTCGGGCCGGGCGTCTCCGACGCCGGCCGCAACCAGTTCGAGGCGACGCTCGCCGAGATCAAGAAGGGCGGCTACGCCGTCATCAAGGGGCCGCTCAAGGACAACAAGGGCAAGGAGATCGCGGCCGCGGGCAAGGCCTTCCCGGAGACCGCGATCGAGCTCGAGAGCACGGGCTTTCTCGTCGAGGGCGTGCAGGGCTCCACGTCCTGAGCCGGGGGAGCGGGGATGGCCGACGTGACCGCCTCTGACGTCCTGGCGCCGCCCCGCCTCGCGGCGGCGCTCGCCTTCACGGCGCGCCGCGCCGAGGGGATCGTGATCCCGCTCGGCGCGCTCGTCGCCGGCATGGCCGCGTTCAGCGTGTTCCTGCTGCTGCTCGGCAAATCCCCCGCCCAGTTCTTCGAGCTGATGTGGCGCGGCGGCTTCGGAAGCTGGTTCTCGATCCAGAACGCGCTGCTCAGGGCGACGCCTCTGCTGCTCGCGGCGCTGTGCGTCGCGCTGCCGGCGCGGCTCGGCCTCACCGTCATCGGCGGCGAGGGCGCGATCGTGCTGGGCGGCGTCGCGGCGGCCGCCTTCGGCCACGCGCTCTCGGGCCTGCCGTACCCGGTCGTCATTCTCGGGATGGGCCTCGCCGCCATGGCGGCCGGCGGCCTGTGGATCGGCGCCGTCGGCGCGCTGCGCCACTACCGCGCGGTCAACGAGACCATCTCCAGCCTGCTGATGGCCTACATCGCCATCGCGCTGATGAACCAGCTCGTCGAGGGCCCGCTGCGCGACCCGGCGTCGCTCAACAAGCCGTCGACCCATCCGCTCGACGCCGCCTACCGCATCGGGCCGATGCCGGGCATGGACGTGCACTGGGGGCTCGCGGTCGGCGTCGTCGCCTGCGTCGCCTGCTGGGTGCTGATCGACAAGACGCGCTGGGGCTTCGCCGCGCGGGTGGCGGGCGGCAACGTCCGCGCCGCGCAGATCCAGGGCCTTGCGGTCGGGCCGCTGATCGTCGGCTTCTGCGCGCTCGCCGGCGCGCTCGCAGGCCTCGCCGGCATGTTCGAGGTCGCGGCGGTGCAGGGCTCCGCCAACGCCTCGCTCGCCGCCGGCTACGGCTACGCCGGCATCCTGGTCGCCTTCCTCGCCCGGCAGAGCCCGCTCGGCTGCATTCCGGTCGCGTTCCTGCTCGGCGGCATCGCCGCGGCGGGCGGCCTGATCCAGCGCCGCATGGGCCTGCCCGACGCCACCATCCTGGTGCTGCAGGGCATGCTCTTCATCGTCGTGCTGATGAGCGACACGCTCTACGGCCGCTTCAAGATCTTCAACCCCGACCGCTGGGCGAGGGCGTGATGGAGAACGACATCGGCCTCTGGGGCGTGCCCCTCGCCGTGCTCGGCGGCGCGATCCGGGTCTCGACCCCGTTCATCTTCGTGAGCCTCGGCGAGGCGATCACCGAGCGCTCGGGCCGCATCAATCTGGGCCTCGAGGGCACGCTCGTCTTCGGCGCCATGGCGGCCTACGCCGTCGCGGTCGAGACCGGCTCGCCCTGGCTCGGCGTGCTCGCGGCGATGGTCGCGGGCTCGGGCTTCGGCCTGCTGCACGGCTGGATCTGCTCGTTCCCGCGCGTCAACGACATCGCGGTCGGCATCGCGCTGATGCTGTTCGGGATGGGCCTCGCCTTCTTCTTCGGCAAACCGTACATCCAGCCCTCCGCCCCACACCTGCCTGCGATCCCGCTCGGCGACTGGTCGTCGATCCCGCAGGTGCGCGCGGCGCTCAACGTCAACGCGCTGTTCGTCATCGGCGCCGCGCTGGCGCTGTTCCTGTGGTGGGCGTTCAAGAACACGAAGCTCGGCCTGATCGTGCGGGTGATCGGCGACAGCGCCGACTCGGCCCGCGCCATGGGCCTGTCGCCGACGACGGTGCGCCTGTTCGCGACCGCCGCCGGCAGCGCGCTCGCGGCGGTCGGCGGCGCCTACCTCTCGCTCTACTACCCCGGAAGCTGGAACGAGCGCATCTCGTCGGGCCAGGGCCTGATGGCGGTCGCGCTCGTCATCTTCGCGCGCTGGAACCCGCTCGGCTGCTTCGCGGCGGCGCTGCTGTTCGGCGGCGCGGGCGCGCTCGGGCCGGCTCTGCAGTCGGTCGGCGTCACCCAAGGCTACTACCTGTTCTACGCCGCGCCTTACATCCTCACCCTCGTCATCATGATCGCCACCTCCTCGCCGGGCCGGCAGCTCGCCGGCGCGCCGGGCGAGCTGTCGATCACCAAGTGAAAGCCGGAGCCAGCGCCATGAACATGCACGCTCGCCTCGACCAGCAGCGCTTCGTGGAGGCCGACCCCTACCGATGGCCCTACAACGGCGATTTGCGGCCCGAAAACACCGCGCTCATCGTCATCGACATGCAGACCGACTTCTGCGCCCCCGGGGGCTATGTCGACGGCATGGGCTACGACCTCAGCCTCACCCGCGCGCCGATCGAGCCGATCAAGCGCGTGCTCACGGCGATGCGAGCCGGCGGCTACCACATCTTCCACACCCGCGAGGGGCACCGGCCGGACCTCGCGGACCTGCCCGAGAACAAGCGCTGGCGGTCGCGCCAGTTCGGCGCCGGCATCGGCGACGCCGGCCCCTGCGGGCGCATCCTCGTGCGCGGCGAGCCGGGCTGGGAGATCATTCCGGAGCTAGCGCCGCTCAAAGGCGAGCCGGTCATCGACAAGCCCGGCAAGGGCTCGTTCTGCGCCACCGACCTCGAGCTCATCCTGAAGCAGCGCCGCATCGACAACATCGTGCTGACCGGCGTGACCACCGACGTCTGCGTCCACACCACCATGCGCGAGGCCAACGACCGCGGCTTCGAGTGCGTGATGCTGGAGGACTGCTGCGCCGCGACCGACCGGGGCAACCACGAGGCCGCGCTCAAGATGATCAAGATGCAGGGCGGCGTGTTCGGCGCGGTCGCGACCTCGGCGAGCCTGATCGAGGCGATCTCCTGATGGCGTCGAGGCGCGCCGTCGTGCGTCGCGTGCCCGCCTCCGGGCCGGACGACGTCTCCGGCGTCGAGGCGCTGTTCGGGCAGGGGCTCGATCCGGCCTCCGTCGTGGCGGTGCTCGGCAAGACGGAAGGCAACGGCTGCGTCAACGACTTCACGCGGGGGTACGCCACGCGCTGCTTCGAAGACCTGTTCGCCCGCCACGGCGCGGGCGGCGCGGCGATCGTGATGTCCGGCGGCACCGAGGGCGCGCTCTCGCCGCACTGGACGGTGTTCGCCCGCGAGGAGGTGGACGACGAGCCCGAGGGCGCGCTCGCGATCGGCGTCGCCCGCACCGCGGCGGTCGCCGCCGAGGCCCTCGGCCGGCGCGCGCACGCCGAGATGGTCGCGGACGGCGTGCGCCGCGCCATGGCCGACGCCGGCGTGACGGACGCGGCCGACGTCCATTTCGTGCAGGTGAAGTGCCCGCTGCTGACCATGGCGCGCGCCGAAGCGGCCGAGGCGCGCGGCGCGACGACTGCGACGCGGGACACGCTCAAGTCCATGGGGCTTTCGCGCGGGGCGTCGGCGCTCGGCGTCGCGGCCGCGCTCGGCGAGATCGAGCTGGACCGGCTGTCCGACGACGACGTCTGCGGCGACTACGGCCTGTTCTCCTCCTGCGCGTCCGCCTCGTCCGGGGTGGAGCTGCTGGACAACGAGATCGTGGTGCTCGGCATGAGCGCGGCGTGGTCCGGGCCGCTCGCAATCGACCACGCCGTGATGCGCGACGCGATCGACGTCCGCTCGGTCGCCGCGGTTCGCGAGCGGATGGGGCCGGGCGCGCTGGTCGCGGCGCTGGCGAAAGCGGAGGCCGATCCCTCGGGGCTGGTCCGCGGGCGCCGCCACACCATGCTCGACGATTCCGACATCGCCTCGACCCGCCACGCCCGCGCCTTCGTCGGCGGCGCGCTCGCGGGGCTCTTGGGCGAGACCGAGATCTACGTCTCCGGCGGCGCCGAACATCAGGGGCCGCCCGGCGGCGGCCCGGTCGCCATCATCCTCGACAGGAGCGGTTCATGAGCGACGCTGTCGCCGTCGAAGCGGTCGGCATGACGATGCGGTTCGGGGCCTTCACGGCGCTCGACGATGTCTCCATCAAGGTCCCGGCCGGCTCGTTCCACGCGCTGCTCGGCGAGAACGGCGCGGGTAAGTCGACGCTCGTCAAATGCATGATGGGCTTCTACACGCCGACCTCCGGGCAGATGCTGGTGGATTCCAAGGAAGCGTTGATCCGCAACCCTAAGGACGCCGCCAGTTTCGGGCTCGGCATGGTCTACCAGCACTTCACGCTGGTCCCGTCGCTGACCGGCGCCGAGAACCTCGTCATCTCGCGCGAGGACGCGCCGCGGGTGATCGACTGGCGCAAGGAGCGCAAGGCGCTCGCCGCCTTCATGGAGACGATGCCGTTCAAGATTCCTCTGGACCAGCCGGTCTCGGCGCTCGCGGCTGGCGAGAAGCAGAAGCTCGAGATCGTCAAGCAGCTCTATCTCGGCCGCCGCTTCATCGTGCTCGACGAGCCGACCTCGGTGCTGACGCCGAACGAGGCGGAGGAGATGCTGGGCCTCGTGCGCGGCATGACCCAGGCCGGCGCGCTGACCGTGCTGATGATCAGCCACAAGTTCCACGAGGTGACGTCGTTCTGCGACGACGTCACGGTGCTGCGCAAGGGCCGCCGCACCGGCGGCGGGCGCATCGCCGATCTCGACCGCAAGCAGATGGCGGCGATGATGATCGGCGACCAGCCGATCGTCGCCCTCGACAGCCGGTCCGAGACGCCGGCGGACGCGACGCCCGTGCTGACGGTGAAGCAGCTCAAGGCCAAGGACCGCACGGGGCTGAAGTCGATCGCGATCGACGGGCTCGAGGTGCGGGCCGGCGAGATCGTCGGGATCGCCGGCATCTCCGGCAACGGCCAGAAGGAGTTCCTGGAGACCATCGCCGGGCAGCGGGCGCGCGAGGGCGGCGCCGTGGTGGTCAAGGACACGGTCTATGACGCAAGCCGCGCCCAGTCGCGCGCGCTCAACGTCCGCTTCATCCCGGAGGAGCCGCTTCGCAACGCCTGCGCCCCCCGGATGACGGTGGCGGAGAACATCGCCTTCCGCACCTTCGACCTCAACGCGGACGGCAAGCCGGTCGCCTGGATCAGCGCGCGCGCGATCCGCGCCTACGCGACGCGGCTGATCGAGCAGTTCAAGGTCAAGACCGCCTCGCTGTCGTCGCCGATCCAGTCGCTCTCCGGCGGCAATGTGCAGCGCGCCGTGCTCGCCCGCGAACTCACCGGCCAGGTCGACCTGCTGGTGGTGTCGAACCCGTGCTTCGGGCTCGATTTCGCGGCGGTGGCGGAAATCCGCGCGCGCATCATGAAGGCCCGGAACGGCGGCGCCGCGGTGCTGCTGATGTCCGAGGACCTCGACGAACTCCTCGAGCTGTCGGACCGCATCTTCGTGATGTCGGACGGCGCGCTCGTCTACGAAACGCCGATCGCGCAGGCCGACGTGCATGTCATCGGCGAACACATGGCAGGGCATTGAAATGACGACGCCGCTTGGGGAACTCCGGTTCGATCTCGCCTCGCTGGCGGCCGCCTACGCCGGCGGCCTGTCGCCGGTCGACGTGGTCGACGAGGTGTTCGCCCGCATCGAGGCCTGCGGCGACGCAGGCATCTTCATCTCGATCCCGGACCGCGCGACCGCCCGCGCGGCGGCGGCGGCGCTTGGGAGCGCGCCGGACGGGCGCCCGCTCTGGGGCGTTCCGTTCGCGGTGAAGGACAACATCGACGTCGCGGGCGCGCCGACGACCGCCGCCTGTCCGGACTTCGCCCATGAGGCGGCGGAGGACGCGGTCGCCGTGGCGCGGCTGAAGGCGGCGGGGGCGATCCCGGTCGGCAAGACCAATCTCGACCAGTTCGCGACCGGCCTCGTCGGCCTGCGCTCGCCCTACCAGCCGCCGCTGAACGCAGTCGATCCCGCGCTCGTGCCGGGCGGGTCGAGCTCCGGCTCCGCGGTCGCGGTGGCCCGCGGTCTCGTCAGCTTCGCGCTCGGCACCGACACCGCCGGCTCCGGCCGCGTGCCCGCGGGCCTCAACAACATCGTGGGCCTCAAGCCCACGGTCGGGGCCGTGCCGACCAAGGGCGTGCTGCCGGCCTGCCGGACGCTCGACTGCGTGTCGGTGTTCGCGCAGTCGGTCGACGACGCCTACCGCGCGTTCGCGGCGATGGCGGGGTTGGAGCCGTCCGATCCGTTCTCGCGCTCCGTTCCGACTGCGGCCGTCGGCCCGGCTCCGGCGCGCTTCCGCGTCGGCGTCCCGACGCCCGCGAGCCGCAGCTTCGGGGGCGACGCCGGCGCCGAAGCCGCCTTCGTCGCCACGCTCGAGGATGTCCGCGCGCTCGGCGGCGAGATCGTCGAGCTCGACTTCGAGCCGTTCTTCGCGGTGGCGAGCCTGCTCTACAACGGCCCGTTCGTGGCCGAACGCTACGAGGCCATCCGCAGCTTCATCGAGAGCCGACCGGAAGCCCTGCACCCGGTGACGCGCAAGATCATCGAGAGCGCGCGCCGCTTCGACGCCGCGAGCGCCTTCGGCGGGCTCTACGAGCTCGCCGCCATGCGGAGGACGCTCGCGCCAAGCCTCGGCGCGGTCGACATGCTGCTGGTGCCGACCTTCCCGCGCCCGCGCACCGTCGCCGAGGTGACCGAGCATCCGGTCGGCCTGAACAGCGAGTTCGGCACCTACACCAACTTCGTCAATCTGCTCGATCTCTGCGCGCTGGCGGTCCCCGGCCGCCCTCGCGCCGACGGGTTGCCGGCGGGCGTGACCCTGATCGCGGAGGCCGGCGCGGACGCGCGGATCGCCGCGGTCGGCGAGCGGCTGCACGCCATGGGCGGCACGTCGATCGGCGCGCTCGGCCTGCCTGCGCCCTCCGCTCCGGAGCATGCGCCGGCGCCGGCGCCGGACGAGATCGAGATGGTGGTCGTCGGCGCCCATCTGTCGGGCATGGCGCTCAACGGCGAGCTGACCCGCCACGGCGGCCGCTTCCTGCGCGCGGTCGACACCGCGCCGCTCTATCGCCTGTTCGCGCTGCCCGGCAAGGTCGCCCGGCCAGGATTGCTGCGGGTCGGGGAGGGCGGCTCCGCGATCGCGACCGAAGTCTGGGCCCTGCCGGCTTCTGCGGTCGGGCCTTTCATCGCCGGCGTCCCGTCACCGCTCGGCTTCGGCACGCTCGTCCTCGCCGACGGCTCGACCGCGCTCGGCTTCCTGGTCGAGCCCAAGGGCGTGGAGGGCGCGGACGACATCACCCGCTTCGGCGGCTGGCGCGCCTACATGCGCGAGAGGGCCGCGGCATGAGCGCCGTCCCGCCGCTCTCGCCGGCCGAACTCGAGGCGCATCTCGACGCGGCGACCGCGCTGCTCGGCCTGACCGTCGCGCCGGAGTCCCGCGCCTCGACCCTCGCCCATCTCGCCGCGACGATGGCCGCGGCGCGTCTCGTGTCCCGCTTCGCGTTCGACGACGAGCTGGAGCCTGCCCCGGTGTTCCGTCCATGACCGCGTCCGCATCCGTCAAATCCCCATCGTCCGGCGCCATGGAGCAGACGGTTTCCGCGGCGCTCGCGAGAATCGCGGCGCATGACGGCCGTGTCGGCGCCTTCACCGACGTCACCGCCGACCGTGCGGTGGCGGCGGCGCGCGCGCAGGACGCCTCCGGCGCCGACGGACCGCTCGCGGGCGTCACCTTCGCGGCGAAGAACCTGTTCGACATCGCCGGCCTGCCGACCCGCGCCGGATCGAAGATCAACCGCGAACGCGCCCCGGCGGAGCGCGACGCGGAGCTCGTCCGCCGCATGGAGGCGGCCGGCGCGGTCCTGCTCGGCGGGCTGAACATGGGCGAGTACGCCTATGACTTCACCGGCGAGAACGTCCATGACGGCCCGTCGCGCAACCCGCACGACCTGACCCGCATGACCGGCGGCTCCTCCGGCGGCTCGGGCGCCGCGGTCGCGGCCGGCTTCGTCGACGTGGCGCTGGGCTCGGACACCAACGGCTCGATCCGCGTGCCGTCGGCCCTGTGCGGCTGCTTCGGCCTGAAGCCGACCTACGGCCGGCTGACCCGCGCCGGGACCTTTCCCTTCGTCCACAGCTTCGACCATGTCGGGCCGCTGGCCCGCTCCGTGTGGCTGCTGTCGCTTGCCTATGACGCGATGCAGGGGCCGGACTCAGCCGACGCCGCGACGACCACGCGCGATCCGGAGCCCGCGACCGCGTCGCTGGAGGACGGCGTCGCTGGCCTGCGGATCGCGACGCTCGGCGGCTATTTCGCCGAGAAGGGCGAGCCCGACTGCTTCGAGGCGGTGGCGCGCGTCGCGAACAGCCTCGGCGCGGACCGGGTCGTCACCTTGCCCGAGGCGGCGCGCGCCCGCGCGGCGGCCTATGTGATCTCCGCGACCGAGGGAGCGGCGCTGCATCTCGACCGGCTAAGGACGCGGCCGGACGACTTCGACCCCGCGGTGCGCGACCGCCTGATCGCGGGAGCGACGGTGCCGGCCGCCTTCGTCGCGCAGGCGCAGCGCTTCCGCCGCTGGTTCGCCGGCGCCGTCGCGAAGGCGTTCGAGGACGTCGACATCCTGATCGCGCCGGCGACGCCCTGCCGCGCGCCGAAGCTCGGCCAGACCACCTTCACGCTCGACGGCGAGACCATGCCGGTGCGCCCGAACCTCGGCCTGTTCACCCAGCCGATCTCGTTCATCGGCCTGCCGGTCGCGGCCGCGCCCGTCTGGCTCGACGACGGCCTGCCGCTCGGCGTGCAGATCATCGCGCCGCCGTGGCGGGAGGCGGACGCCCTGCGGGTCGCCCGCGCGCTGGAGCGCGACGGCGTCGCCGGCGTTCGCGCCCCGGCGTTTTAGGAGGCGACGTTGGAGATCGACATTCCCGAGGTGAAGGCCGAGGTCGAGGCCGTGTTCGCGGCCTACGAAGCCGCGCTCGTCGGCAACGACGTGCCGACGCTCGAGGCGCTGTTCCGCGACGATCCGCTGACGCTGCGCTACGGCGGCGGCGAGAACCTCTACGGCATGGACGCGATCCGCGCGTTCCGGCGGGCGCGCTCGCCGCAGGGCCTCGCGCGCGCGCTAGAACGCACGCTGATCACCACCTACGGCCGCGATTTCGCGGTCGCCAACACGCTGTTCCGCCGCGACGGCGCGCCGGGCCGGATCGGCCGGCAGAGCCAGACCTGGGTCCGCTTTCCCGACGGATGGAAGGTCGTCGCGGCCCATGTGAGCGTGATCGACGAGGCCTGACCGCCTCATTCCCGGACGAGGAGTGCGCCGTGATCGAAATCGCAGCAGAGCCGCAGCCCATCCTCGTCGATCTCGCGAGGACGGCGCTCATCATCATCGACATGCAGCGCGATTTTTTGGAGCCGGGGGGCTTCGGCGAAACGCTCGGAAACGACGTCGGCCGCCTCGCCGCCGCGGTGGGGCCGTGCCAGGCGATCCTCGCGGCGGCGCGCGGCGCGGGCCTGCTGGTGGTCCACACCCGCGAAGGCCACCGGCCGGACCTCTCCGACGCGCCGAAGGCCAAGGTCGAGCGCGGGGACCCGTCGCTGCGCATCGGCGCGCCCGGCCCGATGGGCCGCATCCTGATCCGCGGCGAGGCCGGCCACGACATCATCGCCGACCTTGCGCCGGCTCCCGGAGAGCCGGTGATCGACAAGCCGGGCAAGGGCGCGTTCTACCAGACCGATCTGGAGCTGATGCTGCGGAACCGCGGGATCGACACGCTGCTCGTCTGCGGCGTCACCACCGAGGTCTGCGTCAACACCACGGTGCGCGAGGCGAACGACCGCGGCTACCGCTGCGTGGTCCTCGGCGACTGCTGCGCCTCCTACTTCGCGGAGTTCCACGAATACGGGCTGAAGATGATCAAGGCGCAGGGCGGCATCTTCGGCTGGGTGTCCGATTCCGCCTCCGCCATCGCCGCGATCTCCGCCGGAACCGCGCGCTCGGCGGCCTGAGGGGCGGTCGAGAAGTCGTCGACGGCAGGCGCTCTCGAGAGGAGAGCAAAGGGTCAACCCGGAACGAAGCTCGCCGGCAGCGGGTGCAGATGCGCGATCGTGACGTCGTCGAGCGTCGCGTCGACGCGTTCGGCGATCATCTGCCGGTGGCAGTGCTCCGGCTCGCGCTCGAAGCAGAGCAGGCACAGCCGGCGGCCGTTTCGCACGAGCTCCTTCAGGTCGCGCAGTTCACCTTGAGCGCCTTCGGTGCGCAGGTGCTCCTCGAAGATCGCCCGCATCTCGGCGTGACGCCCGGCGCGGGCCGCGGCCCGCCCGTCCGCCGGCGTGCCGAGGGCGCGCAGGTGCAGATAGCCGACGCCGCGCTCGTCCAGTCCCGCCGCGAGGGCGCGCTTGGAGAAGCCCGGCCGGCGGGAGTTCGCCACCGCCCGCACGTCCACCAGCACCTCGACGCCGGCCTCCACCAGCGCGTCGGCGAGCGCCGAAGGCGTCGCGCCCTCGTAGCCGATCGTGAACAGTTCGCTCATTTCACCTCGCACGCCCAGATCGCGCGGATCTTGGCGGTGAAGCGCACGGCGGGATAGCCCTCATAGAACTCGGGTATCACGAAGGTCGCGGTCGAGGAGGGCGGCGCGAGGCCCGTGCCGGTCAGGGTCAGCTCCTGCAGCTCCAGGGTCTGGGTCGAGACCTCGATCCGGGTCAGCGCCTTGTCGGGGTAGGGGTTCACCACGTCCCACAGGAAGATGTTCGACTGCACCCGGTAGGACGGGCTTGCGGCGCGCACGTCGCGAAACTGCTCGAGGCTGAGCCGCTCGGCCTTGCACGTCTGCAGGCGGGCGGGGTCTACGCCGGCGCTCGCCATCCGGTCGGCGGACTGGGCGTCGCAGGTCGCGCGGCATTCGCGGGCGAAGTCCTTCGCGGCGATGTCGTCGGTGTCGCCCTGCATCTTCGAGCCGAAGCAGTCGTTGAAGCAGCCGGCGCGCGCCTCGGGCGCAGCCGTAGCCAAGGCGGCGGCCATGAAGGCGAAGGCGAGGGCGGCGGAGCGCATCGGGACCGTCTCTTGTTGTTGTCGGCGCGGGAGCCAAGACGACATACGGCGGCGGCTCCCTTACGGATCGACGAATGCTTGCGCCCCTGCTGGCACTCGCCGTGGAATGCTGCTAACAACATGATATCAATAGATTTTTAACTTTAGAGAATTGTCATGATCGGTGTCGACGTCTCAACATGAGGTTAGGGCGCGCTGGCGACCGCGCCCGCCAGCGAGGGAGTTCGAAATGAGCGGACGCGGAATCTCCTCAACCCCCGACGAAACGACGAAACCGGCCTTGACGCGGCCGACGGGCGAGTTCGCCCGCCAGCTCGACGGCTTCGGCCTGACGACCGCCGAGATTCTCTATCGGTTGCCGGACCATCCGGCGCTGCTGCAGGCCTATGTCTGGCAGGAGTACGACCGGGCGCCGGACTACCCGGTCCTGCGCTCCTTCCTCGACTGGTGGCGGCGCGAGATCGAGGGGATGCTTCATTCCGTGCGCGTCGGGCACAAGGCGCTGATCGGCCCGGCCGATTTCCGGCCGGTGCGCGCCGAAATCCGCTTGAACTGAGGACGGCGCGCTTCACCGTCCTCGCCGCGATTGCGGCGGGGGCGGCTTGGCGCTAGACGGGCGGCATGGCCGCAGCCCACACGCCCGACACGCTCCGCATCGCGCTCGCCCAGGCGAATCCGGTCATGGGCGACGTGCGCGGCAACCTCGCGCTCGCCCGCCGTCTCCGCGCCGAGGCCGCGGGGCAGGGCGCGGACGTGGTGATGTTCTCGGAGCTGTTCCTCGCCGGCTATCCGCCGGAGGACCTGGTGCTGAAGCCGTCCTTCCAGGAGGCCTGCCGCGCCGCGCTCGACGAACTCGCCGCCGACACCGCCGACGGCGGGCCGGACGTGCTGATCGGCCTGCCATGGAAGGACGAACGCGGGCTCTACAACGCCTACGCCCACCTCGCCGGCGGCGCGGTGGCGGGCGTGCGCTACAAGGTCGACCTGCCCAATTACGGCGTGTTCGACGAGAAGCGCGTGTTCGCGGCCGGTCCCCTGCCGGGGCCGATCGCGGTGCGGGGCGTGCGCGTCGGCGTGCCTGTCTGCGAGGACATCTGGGGCGACGAGGTGGTCGACTGCCTCGTCGAGACCGGCGCCGAGATCCTGCTCGTGCCGAACGGTTCGCCGTACTGGCGCGGCAAGGCGGAGACGCGACTGAACGTTGTCGCCGCCCGCGTGGTCGAAAGCGGGCTGCCGCTCGTCTACCTCAACCAGATCGGCGGCCAGGACGAGCTTGTCTTCGACGGCGGCTCCTTCGCGCTCAACGCCGACTGCTCGCTCGCCTTCCAGATGCGCGGCTTCGTGGACGAGGTCGTCACCACGGTCTGGCGTAAGGGCGCGGACGGCCGCTGGGCTTGCGAGGGCGGGCCGAAGGCGACGCTGGAGGAGGGCGACCGGGCCGACTATCGCGCCTGCGTGCTGGGCCTCCGCGACTATGTGAACAAGTCGGGCTTTCCCGGCGTGGTGCTCGGCCTGTCCGGCGGGATCGACTCGGCGCTCTGCGCCGCGATGGCGGTCGACGCGCTGGGGCCCGAGCGCGTGCGCTGCGTGATGCTGCCCTACCGTTTCACGTCCGACGACAGCCTGCGGGACGCGGACGCTTGCGCCCGCGCGCTCGGCGTCCGGTACGACACACTGCCGATCGCGCCCGCGGTCGAGGGCTTCGAGGCCGTGCTGGCGCCGCTGTTCGAAGGCCGCGACCGCGACGTCACCGAGGAAAACCTGCAGAGCCGCGCCCGCGGCATGCTGCTGATGTCGATCTCCAACAAGTTCGGGCCGATGGTCGTGACCACCGGCAACAAGTCCGAGATGTCCGTCGGCTACGCCACGCTCTACGGCGACATGAACGGCGGCTTCAACCCGATCAAGGACCTCTACAAGACGCAGGTGTTCCGTCTCTCGGCGCTCCGGAACGGCTGGAAGCCGGAGGACGCGCTCGGGCCGGACGGCGAGGTGATCCCGGTCGCGATCATCGACAAGCCGCCGACCGCCGAGCTGCGTGAGAACCAGAAGGACGCCGACAGCCTGCCGCCCTACGACGTGCTCGACGCGATCCTGATCGGACTTGTCGAGGACGAGCGGCGCGTCGCCGACCTGGTGGCGGACGGCTTCGACGAGGAGACCGTGCGCAAGGTCGAGCGGCTGCTCTATCTCGCCGAATACAAGCGCCGGCAGGCCGCGCCCGGCGTGAAGGTGACGGCGCGCAACTTCGGGCGCGATCGCCGCTATCCCATCGTCAACCGCTTCCGCGATCCCGGAGCGGCGAGGTGAAGGCGGCCGCGGCCCTCGCCATGCTCGCGGCGCTGTCGGGACAGGCCGACGCCGCCGGCTGCACGCTGGGCGCCGCCACCTACCGGCCGGCGGAAGGCGAGACGGCGGCGCTCCGCTTCGCGCCAATCAGCCGCGCCAGCGCCGAGAGCCCGTTCGGTTTCGCCATGTCGCTCGGCTCCGGCGCGCAGTACCGCTTCCGGCTCGCCGCCGCCACCGGCACGGGCGAAAGCTACGCCGAGCTCGTCCTCGATCAGCGCCGCGCCTCGAAGACGCCGACGACGCCCGGCGGGCGCATCGGCGCCCGGTCCGAGGCCGAGGCGCAGGACGACGACGCCCCAGCCTCGCCGATCCACTTCTTCGACGAGCGCTTCCGGCGCGCGGAGCCCGCCGGGCTCGACGCCCCCGCGCCGGCGGCGGTGTTCCTCCCCGAGCTGCAGCGCGCCTTCGCCTACTGGAGCGGCAATCCCGACCCGGAGCTGACGCCGACCGGCGGCATGTGGCTCCGCGACTGCGGCCGGTGAGCGCCGGCATGGCCGTCTACCGCTTCGCGCCGTCGCCGACCGGCTTCCTCCATCTCGGCAACGCCCGCACGCTGCTGCTGAACGCGCTGATGGCGCGCAAGCAGGCCGCGCGCTTCGTGCTCCGGCTCGACGACACCGACCGCGCCCGTGTGCGTGAGGAGTATGTCGAGGGCATCCGCGAGGATCTCGCCTGGCTCGGCCTGGCGCCGGACGACGAGGTCCGGCAGTCTGATCGCGGCGACGCCTATGTCGCGGCGTTCGACCGGCTGGTCGCGGAGGGCAGGGTCTATCCCGCCTATGAGAGCGAGCCGGAGCTCGAACTCGCCCGCAAGCTCGCTCGCGCCTCCGGCCGCCCGCCGGTCTACGACCGCGCCGCGCTCCGTTTGACCGACGAGCGCCGCGCCGCGCTCGAGGCCGAGGGGCGGCGCCCGCACTGGCGCTTCCGTCTGTCGGGCGGCCGCGTCGAATGGCCGGACGGCGTGCGCGGGCTGCAGGGCTTCGACCTCTCCAGCCTGTCGGACCCGGTCGTCCGACGCGACGACGGCTCGTTCCTCTACGTCTTCACGAGCGTCGTCGACGACGCCGGCATGGGCGTGACCGCTGTGGTCCGCGGCGAGGACCATGTGGCCAACACCGCGGCGCAGATCGACATGTTCGCGGCGCTCGGCGCCCCGCCGCCGGCCTTCGCCCATCACAACCTGCTGACCTCCGCCGATGGGGCCGGACTGTCGAAGCGCGAGGGCAGCCTGTCGCTCCGAGCGCTGCGGGAGCAGGGAATCGAGCCGCTCGCGGTCGCGGCCTACGCCGTGCTGATCGGCTCGGCGGAGGCGGTGCGGCCGGTCTCCTCGCTCGACGAACTGGCGGGCCTGGTCGAGCTTTCGCGGCTGTCGCGCGCTCCGGCCCGCGTCGACATGGAGGAGCTAGCGGCGCTGTCCGCCAAGACGCTGCACGCCTTGCCGTATGACGCCGTCGCCGATCGTCTTGACGCCCTCGGCGTCGAAGGCGGGCCCGCGTTCTGGGAGGCGGTGCGCGGCAACCTCGCCACGCTCGGGGAGGCGGCCGACTGGTGGCGCATCGCGACCCGTCCGCTTAAGCCCGACGCCCCGCGGCCCGCGCCGGAGGACGCCGGTCTCGTCGCCGAAGCCCTGGCGCTGCTGCCGGCCGAGCCGTGGGACGAGGCGACCTGGAAGGCGTGGACCTCCGCGGTCTCCGCCGCCACGGGCGCCAAAGGCCGCGCGCTGTTCGCGCCGCTGAGAGTCGCGCTGACCGGCGAGCCGCACGGCCCGGAGCTCGCGAAGCTGCTGCCGTTCATCGGCCGCGCGCGGGCGGCGGAGCGGCTGTCGGCTTAAGTCCCCGAACGCCCGGCGAGCCAGCTCGCCGCGCCGTCCGCCGCGGCGACGGCGGTGGCGAAGGTCGCCTGCAGCAGGTAGCCGCCGGTCGGGGCCTCCCAGTCCAGCATCTCGCCGGCGACGAAGCATCCCGGCCGGCGCGTCAGCATGAAGCGGTCGTCGATCTCACCGAAGGGCACGCCGCCGGCGGTGGAGATGGCGCGCTCGAGGCCCTTCGTCCCGACGAGTTCGAGCGGCAGAGCCTTGATCCTCCGCGCGAGCGCCGGCGGCTCCGACGGGAGCGACGGCAGGCCTTCGCGCAGCAGGGCGGCGGCGATCGGCGCGAGGCCCGCGGCCTTGCGGAGATGGGTGGAAAGCGAGCGCCCGCCGCGCGGCGCGGAAAGGCGTCGGACCAGCTCCTCCTCGGCGAGGTCCGGCCTGAGATCGAGCATGGGCCGCGCCGCGCCGTCGCGGTCGATCGCGTCGCGCAGACGGGCGGAGAGCGCGTAGACCGCGCCGCCCTCAATTCCGTCTGAGGTCAGGATGGCTTCGCCGCGGACCGTGGCGCCCTCGAAGCTCAGGGCGATGCGCTTCAGCGGCTCGCCCTCGAAGCGCTCGACGAGGACGGGCGACCAGCGCGCCAGGAAGCCGCAGTTCGACGGCCGGAGCGGGGCGGAGGGAACGCCGGCCTGCGCGAAGGGAGCGACCCAGGAGCCGTCGCCGCCGAGCCGCGGCCAGCTCGCGCCGCCGAGCGCGAACACGACCGCGTCGGCATGGACCGTCTCGACGCCGTCCGGTCCCTCGAAGGCGAGCGCGCCGTCGTCCGTCCATCCGGTCCAGCGCCGGCCCGCCCGGAGTTGAACGCCCAGGCCGTCGAGCCGGCGCAGCCACGCCCGCAGCAGCGGCGACGCCTTGAACGAGCGTGGAAACACGCGGCCGCTGGAGCCCACGAAGGTCTCGACGCCGAGGCCTTCGCACCAGGCGATCAGGTCGGCGGCGGAGAAGCGCGCGAGCGCCGGTTCGAGCGCGGCGCGCGCCGCGCCGTAGCGGCCGAGGAAGGCCTCGGTCGGCTCGGAATGGGTGAGGTTCAGGCCGCCGCGGCCGGCCAGCAGGAACTTTCTTGCGACCGAAGGCATGCGCTCGAACAGCGTCGGCCGGAATCCGAGGCTCGCGAGCCGCTCCGCCGCCATAAGCCCCGCGGGCCCGCCGCCGACGACGCAGACGACAGGCGGCGTGGAGAGCCCGACTTCGGAAGCGGATTGAAAGGTCATCGACGTCCTCGGCCGCGATCGGCCGGGAGGTTAACCGTCTACGGGCGATCTGATTCTCTTTTCCTTAAGCCGCTGTTGATAGACGGAAGCCATCAGCCGGCCCAGCACTAAGCGGCCTGAAACCCTGAACAGCGGTCGGCGGAGGCGGTAGCGGCGGAATATGGCGCTCGTTGTCATTCTGGACGACCGGGTCACGAACCGGAACATCTTCGCGAAGCTCGCCGCGTCGATCGAGCCGGACGTGGAGGTGCGGACGTTCGCAGGGCCCCTGGAAGCGCTCGACTGGCTGTCGGAGAACACGCCCGACCTCGTCGTCACGGACTTCAAGATGCCGGATATGGACGGCGGGGAGTTCACCCGCCGCTTCCGCGAGCTGCCGAACTGCGCGGATGTGCCGGTCGTCGTGCTCACGGTCTATGAGGAGCGCAGCTTCCGCCTGAGCGCGCTCGAAGCCGGCGCCACCGACTTCCTGCAGAGCCCGGTCGACCACCACGAATTCCTGACGCGCGCGCGCAACCTGCTGAAGATGCGTCGCCAGCAGGTGCTGATCGCGAGCCGCGCCATGCAGCTCGAACGCAAGCTCCAGTCGAGCGAGCGTTCGCGCGAGGAGGCGCTGCGCGACAGCTCCGAACGGCTCGGTCAGGTCATCGACACCGTGCCGGCGATGATCAGCGCGATCGACCGATCCGGCCGCTGCATTTTCGTCAACGCCTACCAGGCGCGCATCAAGGGCGTCGAACCGCAGGCGCTGCTCGGCCGCACGGCGGTCGAGATGTTCGGCTCCGAGCACGGCGGCCGCAGCGCGGCGCTCGACCGGCTGATCTTCGAAAGCGGCGCGGCGCTGCCGAGCTTCGAGGAGGAGATCTTCACGCGGGCGGGCGAGCGGCGGCATTTCCTGACGACCAAGGCGCCGCTGCGGGATGGAGCCGGCGAGATCGTGGCGGTGCTGACCACGTCGCTCGACATCAGCGACCGCAAGCGCGCGGAAGGCCATCTCCGGCATCTCGCCCATCACGACGCGCTGACGGACCTGCCGAACCGCGCGCTGCTGCACGAGCGCGTGCGCCACGAGATCGCGCATGCGCGCCGCAACGGCCGCAAGTTCGCCCTGCTGCTGTTCGATCTCGACCGCTTCAAGGGCATCAACGACGTCCTCGGCCACCACATCGGCGACCGCCTGCTGAAGGCGGTGGCCGAACGCCTCCGCGTCACGCTGCGGGAGACCGACACGGCGTCGCGGCTTGGCGGCGACGAGTTCGCGATCCTGCAGTCCGACGTGACCTCGATCGAGGACACGACCGAGCTCGCGCGCCGGGTCCGGGAGGCGCTGAGCGAGCCGTTCCGCCTCGACGGCGAGGAGATCACCACCTCCGCCAGCATCGGCATCGCGATGTTCCCGGACCACGGGTTCGATTTCGACGAGCTGCTGAAGAACGCCGACCTCGCCATGTACCGGGCCAAGGCGAGCGGGCGCGACGGGTACCGCGCCTTCGCGTCCGACATGGACACCAGCGCCCGCGCCGTCACCGTGCTCGAAAGCGATCTCCGCAAGGCGCTCGCGCGCGACGAGTTCGTGCTGCACTACCAGCCGCAGGTGGCGCTGGCGTCGGGCAGCATCGTCGGCGCCGAGGCGCTGGTGCGGTGGCGCCGGGAGAACGGCGACCTCGTTTCGCCGGGCGATTTTCTTCCGCTCGCCGAGGAGTGCGGCCTGATCGCTCCGATCAGCGAATGGGTGCTGAACGAGGCCTGCGCGCAGGCGGCGTCGTGGCCGCAGTCCGGGCTGCCGCCGCTGCGCATTGCGGTCAACCTGTCGGCCAGCCAGTTCCGCCGCCAGAACGTCGAGGAGGTCGTGCTCGCGGCTCTGGCCGCCTCCGGCCTCGATCCGGCCCGGCTCGAGCTGGAGCTGACCGAGACCATCCTTCTGCAGGACACCGAGCGCGTGGTCGCGACCCTGAAAGCGCTTCAGAGCCGCGGCGTGACCTTCTCCATCGACGATTTCGGCACCGGCTATTCGTCGCTCGCCTATGTGAAGAGCTTCCCCGTCGACCGGCTGAAGATCGACAAGTCATTCATCCACAACCTCAAGACCGACGCGAACGACGCCGCGATCGTGCGCGCCATCGTCAACCTCGGCCACAGCCTCGACCTCGACGTCATCGCCGAGGGCGTCGAGAACGCCGCGCAGGTGGCGCATCTCAGGGCCGAAGGATGCGACGAGGTGCAGGGCTTCTACTTCGGCCTGCCGATGCCGGCGCCCGACTTCGTCGACCTCGTCCGGCGCGAGTCGCTGCTCGCGCAGACGGCATGAGACCGCTCACCACGGCCGGCTCGCGGTTCCGGCGGGTGTCCGAACTCGCGGCCGCCGTGCGCCTACGGCTGCGCGAGAGCCCGAACGGCGAGCACGAGATGGCGCTGAACCGTCTCGCGGCGGGCCTGCTGCTGGTCAGCTACTTCACGTTCGCGGACCCCTCGGGGGAGGTGTTTCTTCTCGCCGCGACCTACGGCGCCGGCGGCGTCCTGTTCTTCGGCCATCTGCTGGCGCGGCCACGCAAAGCCGCGATGCGCCAGAAGCTCGCGCGCTTCTTCGACCTCGGCCTTCTGTCCTACTCCATGCATGTGGGCGGCCAGACCACGGCGGTGCTCTATCCGCTGTATCTCTGGATCGTCTTCGGCAACGGCTTCCGCTTCGGGATACCCGCGCTGCGCGTCTCGGCGGCGATCGCGGTCGTGGGCTTCGCGCTCGCCGTGGCGTTCACGCCATACTGGCGGGAGAACTACAGTCTGTCGCTCGGGCTCCTGCTCGCTCTGCTCGTGCTCCCGGCCTATGCGTCGACCCTGATCCGCAAGCTGTCGCAGGCCAAGGTCGCCGCCGAGGAGGCGAGCCGGGCGAAAAGCCTCTTCCTGGCGAGCATGAGCCATGAGCTCCGGACTCCGCTGAACTCCGTCATCGGCATGACCGAGCTGCTGGAGAGCACCGATCTCGACGACGACCAGCGCGACATGGCGCGGACCGCCCGGAACAGCGGGCGGGAGCTTCTTGCGCAGATCGACGAACTGCTGAACTTCAGCCGGATCGAGGCCGGGCGGATGCCGGTCCGCCACGTCGATTTCGATCTGCACGCCGTCCTCGCCGAAGCGCGCGGGCTGCTTACGGCGCAGGCGCGCGCCAAAGGCCTCAGGCTCGGCGTCCACGTCACGCCGCGCACGCCCTACTGGCTGAAGGGCGAAGCCCGGCAGATCAAGGACATCCTCGTCAACCTCGTCGGCAACGCGGTCAAGTTCACGGAAACCGGCGGCGTCGTGGTCGCGGTCGACGCCGTCGTCGCGACCGAGCAGCGTCTGCGTCTGCGCTTCGAGGTGAGCGATACCGGCATCGGCATCGCGGAGGCCGCGCGGAAGCGCATCTTCGAGACCTTCGCCCAAGCCGACGAGACGGTGATCAACACCCATGGCGGCACGGGGCTGGGGCTCGCGATCTGCAAGCAGCTCGTCGAACTGAACGGCGGCGAGATCGATGTGGAGAGCGAAGTCGGGTTCGGGAGCACGTTCTGGTTCGAGCTTGACCTCGAGCGCGGCGCGCCCCTCGCCGGACTGGACGAGCGTCCGCGCTCGCCCGTCATCGCCATGGCGGTCAGCGACGCCCGCGCGCAGGCTCTCGCCGCCGCCGTCGCCGCCGCCGGATGGCCGTCGGAGCCCGCCGTCGGGTTGCGCGAGGCGCTCCGCCTGCTCCGGGCGCGGTCGGTCGAAGAGCGCGGCCCTGCCGCGATCGTCGTGGACGCCGAAGGATCCGAAGTCGACGGTCAGGCGCTGATCGAAGCCCTGCGCGCCGCTCAGAGCGACAACGGTGCGATCGCGCTGATCGATCCGGATCTTGGCGCGGGCTTGCCCAGTCTCGAGATTCGCATGGCCTGCGCGTCCGCGTCCGGGGCGTCGCTCGACCCCGACCAGCTTCGCGCGATGCTTAGGGTCGCGACGGCCAGCGCGCCTGTCGTCCCTGCGGCGCGTCCCGCGCCGGCCGCGATCGCTGGCCTCCGGCGCCTGTCCATCCTCGTCGCCGAAGATAACCGGACGAACCAGAAGGTCATCCGCAAGGTGCTGGAGCGGGCGGGGCATGAGGTCCGGATCGCCGACAACGGCGAACTCGCGCTGGACGCCCTGACCGAGCGCTCGTTCGACCTCGTGCTGATGGACGTCAACATGCCCGTGCTCGACGGGCTGGAGTGCACCAAGCTCTATCGCTTCGCCTCCCTCGGGAAGCCACGGATTCCGATCGTCGCCCTGACCGCGGACGCCACCTCCGACGCGCGCGTGCGCTGCCTCGACGCCGGGATGGACGCGTGCCTCACAAAGCCGATCGAGCCGGCGTATCTGCTCGCCACCATCGACGAACTGGCCGGCGGCGGCCGCGGGGCGGCCACCGAGGCGGCCGAAGGTCAATCGGAGACGCCGGCTGCGGCGGCCGAGGTCGACGACGAGATCGTCGCGAACATCGCGAACCACCCGAGGTACCGGGCGACGCGCGGCGCGGTGGTCGACCGCAGCGCCCTCGACGAGCTTGAGGAACTGGGCGGCCGCGAGTTCGTCGCCGACCTCATCGACGAGTTCATCGGAGACGCCGCCGCCGTCCTGAGCGGGCTGCGCGACGCCGTCGCGCAGCGGCGGGCGGGCGATTTCCGGGAGCACGCGCACGCGCTGCGGAGCGGGGCCGCGAACATCGGCGCGCGCGGCATGTATGAACTCTGTCTCTCCTACCGCAACCTGGACGCCCAGACGCTGGCCGCGACCGGAGCGGAGCACGTGCAGCGCCTGGAGGCCGAGTTCGAGCGGGTCCGCAAGACGCTGCAACACGAACGCGCCAGCCGCACGGGCGACACGCCCCGCTGACGCTCCGCCGGACGCCAAACGCGGCCGTTCAGGCGATCTCCGCCTCGGGGGCGGGGCTTTGGGCGCCTGCCGCGGCCATCCGCCGGTCCTGCGCCGTGACCAGCCGCTGCATCTTTCTGAGATCGGCCGGGTGCAGCTTGAGCGCGGCCTCGACCCAGATGTCGGTGACGTCGCGCAGCTCCTCGTACGGCATCGGGGAGACGCGCGCGCTGGCGCGGAGCATCGCGGTCAGCCCGTTGTGGCGCTTCTGGTTCTGGCGAATGAGCCGGCGCGTGGCGTCAACGCCGTCACCGGGCTCCGCCAGCACCTGGATGAGCCCCATCTCGTAGAGCTCCTCGGCGGTGAAGATTCGCCCGCTCGCGATCATGTTCTCGGCCCGGGCGAGGCCCACGCGTCGGGTGAGCAGGCTCGACGCGCCCATGCCGGGAAACAGGTTGAACAGGATTTCCGGGAACCCGAACTTCACGCCCCGCTCGGCCACGATCATATGGCAGGACAGCGCGGTCTCGAAGCCGCCGCCGAGCGCGTCCCCCTGCACCAGCGCGATCGTAAGGATGGGGTTGCCGAACCCGATCGCGTTGTCGTGGAGGACATGAATGCAGGAATAGGCGTACTCGGTGAGCGCTTCCCTGTCCCGCGCCACGATCCAGCGCGAGAACCGCTCGAGGTCTCCGCCCAGATTGTAGACGCCGGGGATTCGCGACGCCAACACCGCCTGCTTCGGGGCGGGAACGTCGGCGTCGGTCTCGGCGCGCGCGCAATGGGCGCGGATCGTCGCGGTGTAGGAGGCGAGTTCCCCGAGCATGCCGGGCGTGAAGCTCGGAGCGCCCTTCGGGTTCATCCAGCACCAGTACGCGCCGTCCGCGTCGTCGAAGCTGAAATCGATCTCCTCATAGGTCGCCGGAGAGGGCGAGGACGCCGAAGGCTCCGTGGGTCCGAGGCGCGCCGGCGCGCCCCGATGATCCGCGACAGCGCGCGCCTCCCTGGCCGCGAGCAATCGGGCGCGTGCGCGCTCCAATCCAAAAAAAGGCCGATAACCGGACAAACTGATCGGAATTGCCATCTCAGGCCTACAACTGATGGGTGCGCCACCGGACAAGAAAGAGATTAACTCATTATTTACCAATTGATAGGTTCTTCAAGATCGGTCGATGGCGACGATCTTTTGTCGACGTCGCCGGGCGTGCTTCCCGTCTGGATGGGAGCAAGGATATTCGAGTGTGTCATTCTGGGATTGAACTATAAAAGACGTTCAAGTTCCCGCGAGGCGCTAGATCATCCAGCCGCGCGCCGCGCGCCGCGGCGCGATCAGCGGCAGCCGTCGCCGATTTCGCCAGCTTTCGTCTCAGGACGGCGCGCGCGGGCCGCAGGAAAGCGGCGTGAGGCCGTAGAAATACATATCCGTGCAAGCACACGCCTGACGGGCCCGTCCTGCATACTTTGCGCGGCATGCCGTTTAGCTCGATCGGGCGCGGCGCCTCGCCGCATGAGGGCGGTCCGGAAACCGGCGCCGCGGCTCGCCTTGCGCCGCGGCGTCGAACCGGGTTTGTTCGCGCTGACGTGAACGAGGAGACGGCGTATGGCGGCGAAGGGACTGAGATGGCTGCTGGCGCCGTTGTGGGCGGCGCAGATCTTCTCCGGCGCCAAGTCGTTCGCGGACAACGGCGTCCTCGGCAGTGAGCGGTTGAACCGGCGCGGGCTGCACGCCTGGCGCGTCGCGCTGGCGCAGCGCATGGCCGACTCCCGTCGGCGCAGGCTCGAGCATCTGGTGCCGGAGGAGGACCGTGCCGCGTTCTTCCGCGATGGCTTCGTGCTCAAGCGCGACTTCCTGCCGCCGGAGCTGTTTCGCGCCGTCGTCGCGGAGCTCGAGAGCTTCACGGCGCCCGCGCGCGAGATGAAGCAGGGCGACGCCGTCACCCGCCGGATCGCGCTCGATCCCGATGCGCTGAAAGCGCTGCCGGCCTGCGCCGCCATGGCGCGGCTGCCCGCGTTCCAGAACCTGATGCGCTACATCGCGAGCTTCGACGCGGAGCCGATCATCTATGTGCAGACGGTGTTCGCGCAGGTGGATTCGTCCAAAGCCGATCCGCAGACCGCGCTGCACGCCGACTGTTTTCACCCGAGCCTGAAGGCGTGGTTGTTCTTGCACGACGTCGAGGAGGACGCGGGGCCGTTCGTCTACGTGCCGGGCTCGCAGCGGCAGACGCCGCGCCGTCTCGCCTGGGAAAAGCGCATGAGCGTGCTGGCGTCGTCGCTCGACCGCCTGTCCGCGCGGGGCTCGTTCCGCGTGCGGCCGGGCGACCTGAAGCGAATGCGCCTGCCGGAGCCCAAGAAGTTCGCCGTTCCCGCGAACACCCTGGTCGCCGCCGACACCAGCGGCTTCCACGCGCGCGGCGCGAGCGCGCGGCCGTCGGTCCGCGTCGAGATCTGGGCCTATTCCCGCCGCAACCCGTTCCTGCCCTGGGTCGGCCTCGATCCGTGGTCGCTGTCGCTGCTGCGCGGCCGGCAGGCGCCGATCTTCTGGCGGCTGCTGGACGGGCTCGAAAAGCTCGGCCTCGGCCGCAGCCCATGGCGCAAGGCGGGTCGGATCACCGCGGCGAGCCCGGTGCGCAAAGCGCCCTGATAACGCGGGCGTGAGCAGGCCTCGCCACGCTCACGCTTGCTTTCCGCCCCTTCTCCGCCGTAATTTCCACGCACCGGCGCTTCGTTGCGTCGAAAATGGCTTACGGCTTCGCGACGCTCGGCGAGGCCTAGAAAATCGCCACTGTCGATGCGCCGGGGAGCGGGGGCTACCGCGGCGCAGTCCAGGGGCGATAAGGCGAGGCCCGCGACCGGATCCTGATCCGCGATCCGCCGCGGGCCTCACCGCTTTCTCCTCGACGCGCCACGCCAGCGGCGGCGCCGGTCACCAGGCTCCGGTGTTCGGCATCGACGCCCAAGGCTCCGCCTTCGGCAAGGCCGCGCCCTTCTGCAGCAGTTCGATCGAGATGTTGTCCGGCGAGCGCACGAAGGCCATGCGCCCATCGCGGGGCGGCCGGTTGATGGTGACGCCCGCCTTCTGGAGCCTCTCGCACAGCGCGTAGATGTCGTCGACCTCGTAGGCGAGATGGCCGAAGTTGCGGCCTTCCCCATAGGCCTCCGGGTCCCAGTTGTAGGTGAGCTCGACCTGAGCGTCGGGCTGGCCGGGCGGGGCGAGGAAGACGAGGGTGTAGCGCCCCTGTTCGTTCTCCGTGCGCCGCACCTCC
The DNA here is from genome assembly GCF_042681025.1 of Methylopila henanensis. NCBI lineage: Bacteria > Pseudomonadati > Pseudomonadota > Alphaproteobacteria > Hyphomicrobiales > Methylopilaceae > Methylopila > Methylopila henanensis. The sequence goes on along the minus strand of NZ_JBHUER010000010.1, from coordinate 143,632 downwards.
TCGAGGCCGAGCTTGCCGCAATAGAAGTCGAGCGAGGCGTCGATGTCCGTCACGCGGACCATGGTGTGCAGATATCGCATGGGCGTTCTCCAGCCGGTCGGTTCCGCGGGGTAGCTATGGACCGGAACGACATCCGCAAGGCCGAGGAGCTGCGCGCGCTGATCGCGACCTCGCGCCAGGCGGTCGCCTTCACCGGGGCTGGCCTGTCGACCGCCTCCGGCATCCCCGACTTCCGTTCGCCCGGCGGGCTCTGGTCGCGCAACCGGCCGATCGCCTTCGACGCCTTCGTCGGCTCGGCCGAGATGCGGCGCGAGGCCTGGCGCCGCAAGTTCGTGATGGACGACGCCACCCGCGGCGCGGAGCCGAACGCCGCCCACCGGGCGATCGCGCGCCTCGTGGCCGACGGCGTGATCGCGCTCGTCGTCACGCAGAACATCGACGATCTGCACCGCCGGTCCGGCGTGCCCGAGCATCGGCTGGTCGAGCTGCACGGCAACGGGACCTACGCCAAGTGCCTGTCGTGCGGCCTCCGGCACGAACTCGACGACATCCGCCGGACCTTCGAGGCGACCGGCGACCCGCCGCCGTGCCGGACCTGCGGCGGGCTGCTGAAAAGCGCGACCATATCGTTCGGCCAGGCGATGCCGCAGGCGGCGATGCGCGCCGCCGAACAGGCGGCGGCGGAGGCGGATCTGTTCCTCGCATTCGGCTCGTCGCTCGTGGTCTATCCGGCCGCCGGCCTTCCGCTGATCGCCAAGCGCGCAGGCGCGACGCTGGCGATCGTCAATCGCGAGCCGACCGACCTCGATCCGTGGGCCGATCTGGTCTTGCGCTGCGATCTGGTTGATCTGCTGCAGCCCTTCGATCCCGTCATTTCGACCGCGTCCGCCTCAGCTTTGCGCGAGGATCGCCTTGATTGAGCCATTTTCTGCTTTCCCCGGCGAAAGCTGATGCTATCGTGTGCCCAGTCGAGTCGAGGCTTCGACGGCGTTCCGGGTGTTTGGGCGGGCGGTTCGTATGAGTGCTGACAGGCCGCGGGGCGTCGCCCCGAACGATCACGAGGGGCCGGGCGTTCTGGCGGACGAAGCGCCGCTCGACCTTTTCGAGGTTTCCGGCGTCATCAAGTGGTTCGACGTCGCCAAGGGCTACGGCTTCATCGTGCCGGACGGCGGCGGCGCGGACATCCTGCTCCACGTCACCTGCATGCGCCGCGACGGTTTCAACACCGCGAACGAGGGCGCGCGCATCGTGTGCGAGGCGCAGCGCCGGCCGAAGGGCGCGCAGGCTTTCCGCGTGCTGTCGATCGACGACAGCACCGCCCGGCACCCCGGCGAGATGCCGCCGGCGCGGACGCACGTGAACGTGACGCCGACGAGCGGGCTCGAGGCGGTCGAGGTCAAGTGGTTCAACCGGCTGCGCGGTTTCGGCTTCCTCACCCGCGGCGACGGCTCCCCGGACATCTTCGTCCATATGGAGACGCTGCGCCGCTACGGCATCATGGAGCTGAAGCCGGGCCAGACGGTCTATGTGCGCTACGGACCCGGCCCCAAGGGGCTGATGGCGGCCGAAGTGCGCGCCGACGAGGTCGGCGGCGGTCCCGCCTCCCATTGATCCGGGCCCATTGACGTCCGGGGGGCGACGCCCGACAACCGGACCATGCCGCTCCCGATCCGCGTTTTCCGCGCCGTCGCCCTCGTCGCCTTGCTCGTCGTCGTCGCGGCGGGCGGGGCCGTCCGCGCCGCGGCCGAGCGACTGACCTTCGAGACCGCGAGCGGATCGCACGCCTTCACCGTCGAGATCGCCGCCACCCCCGAGCAGCGCCAGACCGGGCTGATGTACCGGCGCTCTCTCGCCCCCGAGCACGGCATGCTGTTCGACTTCGGCAAGGTCGAGCCGGTCGCGATGTGGATGAAGAACACCTACGTCTCGCTCGACATGGTGTTCGTGCGCGCCGACGGGGCCGTGCAGCGGATCGCCAAGGGCACGGAGCCGCTCTCGCTCGAGGTGATCGAATCCGGGGGGCCGGTGCGTTTCGTGGTCGAGATCGCCGCCGGCGAGGCCGACCGTATCGGGTTGAAGCCGGGCGACCGGGCGATCCATCCGGTCATCCAACAGAAGGCGTCCCGATGAAGTCCTGGATCGTCGCCTATGTCGCGACTGCGATTGTGTTCTTCGCGCTCGATATGCTGTGGCTCGGGGTGATCGCGCGCGATTTCTACCGCGCCCAGCTTGGCGCGCTGATGCTGGAGCGCCCGAACCTTGTCGCCGCGGGCGCCTTCTACGCGATGTACGTGGTCGGCGTCGTCATCTTCGCGGTCATGCCGTCGCTCGGCGGGTCCTGGGCGGGCGCGTTCCTGTGGGGCGCGCTGTTCGGCGGCTTCTGCTACGCGACCTACGACCTGACGAACTTCGCGACCCTGAAGGGCTGGCCGGTGGCGATGACCTTCGTCGACATCGCCTGGGGTATGTTCCTGACGGGCGTCTCCGCGACCGCCGGCGTTCTCGTCACCCGCGCGGTCGCTGGCGCGCCCTGACCAGAGCTGGCCGGAAGCCGGTCGGGATCCGGCTGAGAAGGGAAGGCGGGACGGCGTGCTTTTCCCTGCTCTGTACCGGTTGCCGGAGAGCGCAGTAAAAGGCTAAAACCCCTCCGAATGGCAGTGTTCGGGGCGTAGCTCAGCCTGGTAGAGCGCCTGCTTTGGGAGCAGGGGGTCGCATGTTCGAATCGTGTCGCCCCGACCAGCGCCTTCACATCTTGGGGACCAGCGGATGACCGCACGCATCTTCAAGCCTGCGCGCAACGCCATGCAGTCCGGCGCCGCCAGAGCCCGGCGCTGGGTGCTGGAGCATGAGCCGGCGGAGGCGCGTCGCGTCGAGCCGCTGATGGGTTGGACGTCCTCCGGCGACACCCGCCAGCAGGTCCGCCTGTACTTCGCGACGCGCGAGGAGGCGGTGGCCTACGCGGAACGCGAGGGGCTGGCCTATCGCGTGCAGGAGCCGAAGCCCGCGACGCCTCGCACGGCCGCCTATTCCGACAACTTCCGGGCCGGCCTGCCCGAGCCCTGGACGCACTGACGACGCCCGAACGCCGCGTCAGGCCCCGTAGCTCAGCTGGATAGAGCACCGGCCTTCTAAGCCGATGGTCGCAGGTTCAAATCCTGCCGGGGTCGCCAGCGCATTCCTGAGACCGCGACCGTGACACGCGCGTTTTCGCGCGGAGTCCGCGATTTTTACGTTGAGCTCGACCACTGGTCGGAATCGTCCGGGCAGGATGGGCGCTCCGTGAGCCGGCACGCATGTGGCGGCGGCCCGACGACGCTTCGCTTCCCAACGAAAAAGGCCGCCCCGAAGGGCGGCCTTTCGTAATTCCGTGGGCCCGGAGGTCCTGATCAGCGCGAGTAGTACTCGACGACCAGGTTTGGCTCCATGTGGACCGGGTAGGGCACCTCGGTCAGAGACGGTACGCGCACATAGCTGGCGGTCATCTTGTTGTGGTCGACCTCGAGGTAGTCCGGCACGTCGCGCTCGCCGGAGGCCGCAGCCTCGATCACGATGGCGAGCTGCTTGGAGCTCTCCTTGACCTCGATCACGTCGCCGACCTTCACGAGGTAGCTCGGGATGTTGACGCGGCGGCCGTTCACCTTGACGTGGCCGTGGTTCACGAACTGGCGCGCGGCGAACACGGTCGGCACGAACTTGGCGCGGTAGACGACCGCGTCGAGGCGGCGCTCCAGCAGGCCGATCAGGTTGGCCGAGGTGTCGCCCTTGAGGCGGGTGGCCTCCGCGTAGACGCGGCGGAACTGCTTCTCGGAGATCGAGCCGTAATAGCCCTTGAGCTTCTGCTTGGCGCGGAGCTGCACGCCGAAGTCGGACAGCTTGCCCTTGCGGCGCTGGCCGTGCTGGCCCGGGCCGTAGTCGCGGCGGTTGACCGGGCTCTTCGGGCGGCCCCAGATGTTCTCGCCGAGACGGCGGTCGATCTTGTACTTAGAAGCGTGTCGCTTCGACATCGCGTCCTCCTTGGACTGAATTGAGGAACGCGCCCTCCTGCTTCCCCGGTGCGGGGACGACAGGCCCGGTCGTCGCGAGTACGCCGGACCACGGGTGCGCAAAACGCCGACGCGGAGCCTCATCGGCCCCGCGCGACGTGGCGGCTCTGTAGAGAAAGACCGCCTGCGTGTCAACGAACTCGCCGGGGACGCCGCCTTGCGGTAGCATGAAATCCATGAACGCGCCCGTCCGAAGCCTCGCCGAAGGCCTGCTGCGTCGCCGCTTCACGGTGGCCGACGTGGTGCGCATGGTGGAGGTCGGGCTGATCGATCCCGACGAGCGGCTGGAGATTCTCGACGGGGAGATCGTGCCGATGTCGCCCAAGGGAAACCGGCACGAGGGGATCAAGGTCGCGCTCAACATGGTCTGGGGCCGCGCCTGCCCGGACACCCACACCGTCGCGCCCGAGACCGGCCTCTATCTCTCGGACCGCACCTATCTCGAGCCCGATTTCGTCGTGTTCCCGCGATCGGTGCGCAAGGCGGACCTGAAGGGGCCCGACGTGCTGCTCGCCGTTGAGGTCGCGGATGCCTCGCTCGACTACGATCTCAACCGCAAGCCGCTGATCTACGCCGCATTCGGCGTGGTCGAGCTGTGGGTGATCGACGCCGCCCGGCGGGAGATCCACCGTTTCGCCGAGCCGGGGCCGGACGGCTACGGCCGGCGCTCCGGCTCCGCGGCGACGGAGCGGCTGCTCCCGGAACGTGCGCCGGCGGCTTTCGCGCTGAGGCTGGACGATCTGCCCGAGGTGTGAGGGCCAGCCCTGCCGCCTCGACGGAAAACACGGCCTGTCCCTTGTGAATAGCGGGCGCCGCGGCGGCTCGCGTTCCGGGCTATTATATAAAGGTCGATCGTTCCGGCTGGACCCGTCGCCTTTCTGAGTCGCTCGCCCCATGCGCTTCACGCCCGCCTTTCTCGACGAGCTTCGCGACCGGGTGCCGGTGTCGGAGATCGTTGGCCAGCGCGTGAAGCTGAAGCGGCAGGGCCGCGAGTACGCCGGGCTCTCGCCGTTCAACGCCGAGAAGACGCCGTCCTTCTTCGTCAACGACCAGAAGGGCTTCTACCACTGCTTCTCCTCGGGCCGGCACGGCGACGTGTTCAAGTTCCTGATGGAGACCGACGGGGTCTCGTTCCCCGAGGCGGTGGAGCGGGTCGCGGAGCTCGCGGGCGTGCCTCTGCCGAAGGAAAGCCCGGAGGAGGCGCGGCGGGCCGAGACGCGGGCCGGCCTCGTCGAGATCATGGAGATGGCCGCGCTCTTCTTCGAGGCGCAGCTTCAGGACCGGGTCGGCGCGGCGGCGCGGGGCTACCTCGCCAGCCGGGCGCTGTCGCCGCAGCTTCAGGCGGCGTTCCGCATGGGCTACGCGCCGAACGACCGTTTCGCGCTGCGCAACCATCTGCGCGCGAAGAACGTGCCCGTCGCCGACATGGTCGAGGCGGGGCTTCTCGTCTCCGGGCCGGACATCGCGGAGCCGTTCGACCGGTTCCGCGACCGCGTCATGTTCCCGATCCAGGACGCGCGCGGCAAGGTGATCGCCTTCGGCGGCCGCGCCATGAGCGCCGACGCGCCGGCGAAGTACCTGAACTCGCCGGAGACGCCGCTGTTCCACAAGGGCGCGACGCTCTTCAACCATCACCGCGCCCGGGTGGCCGCGCATCCCGCCGGAACGGTGATCGCGGTCGAGGGCTATGTGGACGTCATCGCGCTGTCGGGCGCGGGCATCGCCCATGTGGTCGCGACCAACGGCACGGCGTTCACGCCGGAGCAGCTCGAGCTCGCCTGGCGGATGGCGCCGGAGCCGATCCTGTGCTTCGACGGCGACAAGGCCGGGCGGCGCGCGGGTTTCCGGGCGATCGAGACCGCGCTGCCGCTGCTTCAGCCCGGCCGGTCGCTGCGCTTCGCCTTCCTGCCCGAGGGGAGGGACCCCGACGATCTCGTGCGCGCCGAGGGTCGCGCGGCGGTGGAGGCGGTGCTGGCCCGCGCGAGCCCGATGATCGACGTGCTCTGGGCCAAGGAGCTCGAGGCTGGCCCGACCGACACGCCGGAGCGCGCGGCCGCCTTCGAGCATCGGCTGAGGGCGGCGCTCGCCGCGATCCGCGACGAGACGGTGAAGCGCCACTACCAGACGGCGATCCAGTCCCGGCTGCAGGCGTTCGGGCGGCCGGCGCAGCCGTCGCGTCGCGGGCCGGCGGCGGCGCGTCGTCCGGGCGCCGGGGGCCGGTCGCGCGCCGGGGCTTCGCCTGAGCCGGTCCAGATCGCTGCCTCGGCGTCGCTCCGGCAGAGCCCGCTGCTCGGCGCGGCTTCAGGCCGCCTGCCGGCCCGCGAGGTCGCGCTGCTGCTCGCGCCGATCAACCATCCGAGCCTGCTCGACAGCCTCGCGGAGGCCTTCGCCGAGCTCGAACTGTCGACCCGCGACCTGGACCGGCTGCGGCGCGCGACGCTCGACGCCTACGCCCATGGCGCGTCCAACCGCGACGAGATGCGTGAGGCGCTGCGGGCGGCGGACTGCGGAGCGCTGCTCGACCGGGCGGACGCGGCGTTGCTTTCGAGCAACTGGTGGGTGGGCGAAGGCGCCGATCCTGTTGACGCGGCGGTCGCTTGGCGCCATGCGGCTGCCTTGCACAACAAGGTGCGCGCGTTACATAAGGAGCTCCGCTCGGCGGAGCAGGACTTTGGCCGTGATTTCACGGACGACAACTTCCGTCGGATCGTCGAAATTCAGAGGCAACTGTCCGCGGCCGAGGGCTCCGAGGCTTCGATTGAGAATTTTGGCGGCGCGTCCGGCCGGTCGGTCAGGGCGATGTGACGCGAGTTTCGAAGGCCGGGATTACGGCGCGGCGCGACCCTTGATCCGCAAGGGCTAGCGCAGGGTTAACATGGACGTAAAGCGTCGCGGCTTTACCTACATGTCAGGTGATTCGCTGCGGTCGGCGGGTTGACGGCGTGAGCCGCGGCCCGAGATCGGTTGCGTTGCCGGCGGACGCGCCGGCGCGGAGACTGGAAAGATATGGCGACGAAATTGCAGGCGAAAGACGAAGCGGAGACGAGCGCGCCGGAGACCGAAGCCGGTCCCCTGCTCGATCTCAGCGATCAGGCCGTGCGCCGCATGATCAAGGCGGCGAAGAAGCGCGGCTATGTGACCTATGACGAGCTGAACGAGGTCCTGCCCTCGGATCAGAACACGACCGACCAGATCGAAGACATCATGGCGATGCTCAATGACATGGGCATCAACGTGGTCGAGTCGGAGGACGCCGAGGACAAGACCGAGCGCGAGGACGGCGCCGCCGCCGAGGACGACGAGGTCGAGGGCGGCGATCTGGTCGAGACCTCCCGGCCCGCGCCCGTCGCCGTGGTCCAGAAGGCCGAGCCGACCGATCGCACCGACGATCCCGTGCGCATGTATCTGCGGGAGATGGGTTCGGTCGAGCTGCTGTCGCGCGAGGGCGAGATCGCCATCGCCAAGCGCATCGAGGCCGGCCGCGAGGCGATGATCGCGGGGCTCTGCGAGAGCCCGCTGACCTTCCAGGCCATCATCATCTGGCGCGACGAGCTGAACGAGGGGAAGATCCTACTCCGCGAGGTCATCGATCTCGAGGCGACCTACGCCGGGCCGGACGCCAAGAACGGCGCCGCGGCGGGGGAGCAGGACGGCGAGGAGAACGAGGACGGCGAGTCCGAGACGCCCGCCCCCGAGGGCGAGCTCGACGACGACGACATGGAGAACAACGTCTCGCTCTCCGCCATGGAGGCCGAGCTCAAGCCGCGCGTGCTGGAGACGTTCGACGCCGTCGCCGACGACTACAAGAAGCTGCGCCGCCTTCAGGACCAGAACGTCGAGAACCGGCTCCAGAACAAGACGCTCTCGCCGGCCCAGGACCGCAAGTACAAGAAGCTGAAGGACGACATCGTCCTCAACGTGAAGTCGCTGTCGCTGAACCAGCACCGCATCGACGCGCTGGTGGAGCAGCTCTACGACATCAACAAGCGGCTCGTCGCGCTCGAGGGCCGGCTGATGCGGCTCGCCGAGAGCTTCGGCGTCGACCGCATGGACTTCCTGAAGCAGTACCAGGGCTACGAACTCGACCCCAACTGGATCCGCCGCGTCGCCATGCTCGGCACGAAGGGATGGAAGGGCTTCGTCGCGGCCGAGAAGGACCTCGTCAAGGACATCCGCGGCGACATCCATAACCTCGCGACCGAGACCGGCCTGGAGATCCAGGAGTTCCGCCGCATCGTCCAGATGGTGCAGAAGGGCGAGCGCGAGGCCCGTCAGGCCAAGAAGGAGATGGTGGAGGCGAACCTGCGCCTCGTGATCTCCATCGCCAAAAAGTACACGAACCGCGGCCTGCAGTTCCTGGACCTGATCCAGGAGGGCAACATCGGCCTGATGAAGGCCGTGGACAAGTTCGAGTACCGCCGCGGCTACAAGTTCTCGACCTACGCCACCTGGTGGATCCGGCAGGCGATCACCCGTTCGATCGCCGACCAGGCCCGCACCATCCGCATCCCGGTGCACATGATCGAGACGATCAACAAGATCGTCCGCACCTCGCGCCAGATGCTGCACGAGATCGGCCGCGAGCCGACCCCGGAGGAGCTGGCCGAGAAGCTGGCCATGCCGCTGGAGAAGGTGCGCAAGGTCCTGAAGATCGCCAAGGAGCCGATCTCGCTGGAAACCCCGATCGGCGACGAGGAGGATTCCCACCTCGGCGATTTCATCGAGGACAAGAACGCGATCCTGCCGATCGACGCCGCGATCCAGAGCAATCTGCGCGAGACGACGACGCGCGTGCTCGCCTCGCTCACGCCGCGCGAGGAGCGCGTGCTGCGCATGCGCTTCGGCATCGGCATGAACACCGACCACACCCTCGAAGAGGTCGGCCAGCAGTTCTCGGTGACGCGCGAGCGCATCCGCCAGATCGAGGCGAAGGCGCTCAGGAAGCTCAAGCACCCGAGCCGCTCGCGGAAGCTCCGGAGCTTCCTCGACAACTGAGCTTGCGCTAGGCTGAGGCCCATGGAAGGCCGCAGGCGCACGATCGAGGTGGACGAGGACGTGGCCGTCGCGCTGGAAAGGCGCGCGGCCGAAGGAGCGATGTCAGTCAGCGACATGCTCGCCGCCGACTATCTGGCCCCCGACGTCGACGTTTCGCCCGAAGATCTCGCCGAGCTCGAAGAGCGAGCGCGCGAGTGGGAGCGCGATCGGCTGGGCTACGACGCCGATGACGTCGCCGACTGGCTGAGAGCCAGCGTGGTGGGACGGGACGCTCCGTTCCCGAAGCTTCGCAAATATTGAGGGTCGTTGTCTCGCGCGTGGCCCGCGCCGACATCGAGCGCGTCGTCGGTTTCCTGCGGCAGGAAGACCATGCCCTGGCGCTACGGGCCGCAGACCTGATCGCGGAAGCGTTCGTTGGACTTCGAGAGCTGTCCGACCGAGGCGTGGCTGTGAATCGCCGCGGCGACCGTCGCCTCGCCATTCCCTTCGGACGGGCGGCCTATCTGCTCGACTACCGGGTGGAACGGGGGCAGGGGACCGTCACCATCCTTCGTGTCCGCCACAGCCGGCAGGCGAGGTGACGTTTCCCTGTCTGGCGCCCGTGCAAACGAAGGCGTGAACCCCTGCGCCTTCATCTTGGCGGGTGGATGGATCAAGAACGGGGTCGACCTCACAAGGAAGCCGCCCATGAAGCTCCTCTCATCCGCCCTGCTCGCCGCCACGCTGGCGTTCGCCGCCGCGCCCGCTTTCGCACAGGAGGTTCCCGGCAAAGCCGACGTCGCGCGCGTGACGGCCGGGACCTACAAGGTCGATCCGAACCACACCCAGGTCGCCTGGTCGGTGGATCATTTCGGTTTCTCGACGCTGTTCGGCCTGTTCGGCCAGCCGACGGGCTCGCTCACGATCGACCCCAAGGAGCCCGCCAAGGCGACCGTCGAGGTGACCTTCCCGATCTCCGGCCTGTCGGTCACGTCCGACAAGTTCGCGGCGCATCTCGCGGGCGGCGATTTCTTCGACGCCGCGAAGTTCCCTTCGGCGACGTTCAAGTCCCGCAGCGTGACGGTTTCGGGCGAAAAGGCCGTGATCGAGGGCGACCTGACCGTGCGCGGCGTGACGAAGCCGGTGCGGCTCGACGCGTCGTTCCATGGGGCGGGCGTCAATCCGATGAACAAGGCCGAGACGGTCGGCTTTTCCGCGACGGCCAAGATCAAGCGCAGCGATTTCGGCCTCGGCGCCTATGTCCCGGCCGTGTCGGACGACGTCACCGTGACGATCGTCGCCGCGTTCGAGAAGTGAGCTGAAAGCCGTGCGCGGACGCCGAGTCCGCGCACGGCCGGAGGCCGTCAGGCGGCGCGCGCTTGCGCGGCCTTGGTGATGGCGCCGAGCGCGGCTTCGCACTTCTGGAAGGCGTCGGTCGCCGCGTTCCAGTCCTGCGCGCGGATCGCCGACATCATGCGCTCGGCGTCGCGCCGCACGGCGTCGCGGAGACGGCGAAGCTCGGAGAGCGAGCCGTCGTCCTTCGCGAGGTCGAGGCGCGCGCCGAAGCCCGCGGCGTCGACGGTCGCGGGCGCGAGGCCGACCAGGGTCGCGGCGAGCTGGCGGCGCATCGTGGCGGCGTCGGCGGGGATGCGGATGATCTCGTAGGCCGGAATGCCCTTCGCCGCCGCGGCGTCGACGCTCGCGAGCGCGGCCGCTTCCGAGGCGATCAGACGGTTCAGCGCCTCATCGATCTCGCCGCGCGTCTTGCGGGCGGTTTCGGCGATGCGGGTGACGTTCTCGGAAATCTCGTTGGTCGCGGCGCGTTGCTGGCCAAGCACTTCGGCGAGAGCGTTCATGTGATTTGTGATGATCGAGACCCGGTCGCCGACCAGCTCCACCTTGCCGCCGGTGGCGCGGATGCGGGCGTCGCCGGCGGAGACGGCGTCGGCGCTCTCGGTGGTCGCGAGCTTGATCGCTTCGGTCTCCTCCATCAGCGTCGCGATGCGGGCCCGGATCTGCTCCGTCGCCTTCGCGGTCTGGCCGGACAGCGACTTCACCTCGTTCGCGACCACGGCGAAGCCGCGGCCGGCTTCGCCCGCGCGCGCCGCCTCGATGGTGGCGTTCAGCGCCAGCAGGTTGGTCTGGCTCGAGATGGCTTCGATCGTGCCGGCCATCTCCGCGATCTGGCGCACGGCGTCCTCGAGCACGCTCATGCGCATGGCGATGCCCGCGACCCGATCGTGGATCGTCTCCATCGAGCCGGCGGCTTCGCGCATCTCGTCGACGCAGAGCCGGGTCTCGTCGCGCACGGCGAGCGCGTCGTCGGCGCCGGTGCGGCTGGTGGACGAGAGCTCGGCGATGGAGCTTGCGAGCTCCTCCACCGCGCCGGCGATGGTGGAGGTGCTTTCGGCGACCTGGCGGATGTCGTGGGTGACCCAGCCGACGTAGCCGCCGCTGTCGGCGGCGTTGGCGGCGAAGCCGACGATGGCGTCGAGATCACCGCGGCCCCGCCGCGTCAGCTCGGCGGCGAAGGCCTGCAGCGCGGCGCCCAGTTCGCCGTCCGGCCATTCCGACACGGGCGCGCCGCGTTTCATCGAGTCGAGCGCGGAGACGAGCGCCGAGTGATCGATCACGCCGGCGGACGCCGCCGGCGTGAGGTCGGGCGCGGGCTTCGCGGACGTGACGAACCGACCAAAACCGAACGACATCGAACAGGATCCTCGCAGCTTATCGTTGGGCGCTTCGCCTTGCGGCCGCGCCATGCGCGAGAATGCTCCTGACCTCGTTAACGCGTCGTCACCCCGCCCGTGGTCAGCGCGCGATCGACCACCGCACGCTGACCACCGCGCGCAGCTCCTGTTCGCCGCGGGCGATCGGGGTGCTTTGCGCGGAATCCATCGCCTTGGCGCGCATGAACACGGGCGCAGGAGGCGCGGCTTCGGGCGACCCGCGCTCTTCGACCGTGAGCGGCTCGCCCAGCGTCACCTGAAGCCCTTCGGCGTAAAGCTCCGCCTTGCGTCGGGCGTCCTTGACGGCGGCGCGGCGGGCTTCGTCGAGACGCTTGTCCTTGTCGCTGACGTCAAAGGCGAGCCCTTCGATCTGGTTCGAACCGGATTCGACCAGCGAATCGAGCAGTCCGCCGAGCGCGTCGAGATCGCGGGCGCGGATCGTCACGGTGTTGCGCACCTCGTAGCCCGACAGCTTCGGCGCGCGGTTCTCGCCGTAGTCGTACTGGGGCTGCACGGAGACGCCCGACGTCCCGACGTCGCGATCCTCGATCTTGGCGGCCTTCAGGGCCGCGATCACCTTCGTCATCGCGGCGGCGTTGGCCTTCAGCGCCGCCGCCGCGGTCGGGGCGCGGGTGACGACGCCGCTCGTCACGACGGCGAGGTCGGGGGCGACGGAGACCGAGCCTTCGCCCGTCACGCTGATCGTCGCGGGCCGCGCGTGCGGGCCGTGCGCCGGTTCGGCGCGCGCGGCTCCTGCTGCGACGGCGGCTGCGATGGCGGCGGCGAAAAGGCTGGCGGCGCGCATGTGAAGCTCCTGTCCGCGGATCACTGTTCCGGAATCGCGCGCGCCCGCGGTTCGGCGCGCGCCTCATCCATGCCGTCGATTGCGGCGGGGCCGCGGCGACGCTGCCGATGGAGGCCGCATCCCGCAAAAGTTCGGAACATCTCCGCTGCTGGCGTGTTGTCACAGTGAGGTTCGGCCGCTGCGGCGGTTCGAACGTACGGACAACAAAGCAGGAGGCGCAAGATGGGCCTGTTCTCGAAGGACATCAAAACCATGGACGACCTTTTCGTCCATCAGCTCCGCGACGTGTATTACGCCGAACAGCAGATTCTGGCGTCGTTGCCGAAAATGATCGAGAAGGCGACCAGCCCAACCTTGAAGCAGGGGCTCGAAAGCCACCGACGCGAGACCGAGACGCATGTGGAGCGCCTGAAGCAGGTGTTTGAGATGCACGGCGCCGAGGCGAAGGCGATCAAGTGCCCGGCCATCAACGGCATCATCGAAGAGGCCGACGACATCGTCGGCGACGTGGACGACAAGCAGGTGTTGGATGCGGCGATCATCGCCGCCGCCCAGGCGGTCGAGCATTACGAGATCGCCCGCTACGGAACCCTGATCGCCTGGGCGAAGGAGCTCGGCCGGGCCGACTGCGCGGCCGTGCTCGAGCAGACTCTCCGCGAGGAGAAGGCCGCCGACGACAAGCTCAACGCCGTCGCGCTCGGCGAGATCAACCGCAAGGCCGCCTGAGGCCGGCGATCCCGCCCCGAAATGAAGAAAGCCCGCCGTGAGGCGGGCTTTCGCGTGTTTCAGCAGTGACGCGCGGTATTACGCGCGGCGGGCGCTCTTGCGCGCAGGATAGCCGGCGCCGCGCGCCATATCCGCGAGCGCCCGGGCCGCCATGGCGGTGGACGAATTCCTGAAGCGAGCGGCTTCCTCTTCGGCCTTGGCGGCGCGGATGCGCTCCTCCTCGGCCCGCTTCGCAGCTTCCTCGGCCGCGACGCGGCGCTCTTCCTCGAGCACCTTCTGCCGCGCGGCCTCCTTGATGCGCTCGCGCTCGGCGCGGGCTTCGAGGATGGCCTTGCGCTCGGCGGCGCGCTTTGCCGCCGCTGGATCGTCCGCCGCCGAACGGAACTTGGCTAGAAGCTGCTTCTTCGCCTCGAGGGAGCTGTTGCGGCGGGTCTCGAGGCTGTCGTCGTTCGGCATGTGGCGAAAGGACCTTCTGGATTGTCTGTGGTGAGCAGGGAGATAGGGGCTGCGGAGCGAAAGCACAATTGCAAAGCGCGATGGTGTGAACCGCGACAGGCGCGCAGCGGCCCCGCTGTGGCGCGGCGGCCTCGCTTTCGAGGCGTCCGACCCAGCCGCGGCGGAGCCTCCGGAGCCGCCCCGGCCAGACGGCCCCGCCGCGGAAGGGTCTTCGGCGCGGCCCGGCGCCAGATGCGCGCGGCCTCACGTCGCTTGCTCTACCTTCGCGACGCCGTGTATCAACAATGAGTTCCGGTGCCGGTGGTGATCGGACGACACCCAAATTGGTTTCATCACGCATCGGACGTATCGATATTTGTGGCTTACTTGCGGCATGGTTGAATCTGCTGCCCGCAGCTTGCGCCAGCGCAGTCGACGGAATTTTGGGGGGCGGATCGGACGTGAGTAACTCGTCTTCGGCCGGAAACCGAATTCGCGGGGGCGAATGAGAATCCTCCTCGCCAACTCTTTGTTTCCCGACCTCGGCATCGGCGGATCGGAACAGTCCACCTACTACCTCGCGCGCGGGTTGCAGCAACTCGGGCACGAGGTCTGGGTCTTCAGCCAGAACGTCCACGACGAGACGATCGTGGAGGACAAGGACGGCGTTCACGTCATCCGCGTCCAGACCAAGCGCGGCAGCGAGCCCAACGTCTACGCCGAGCCGCACTATCAGCGCCTCGCCGCCGCGACGCAGAAGGCCTATCCGCTCGACAAGCAGCTCGCCGAGACGCTCAAACAGTTTCGCCCCGATGTGGTGAACACGGCGGTGATGGGCCGCGTCACCTCGCTGTGGAGCGTGATCAAGAAGAGCGGCGCCACCTGCGTCCACACGCTGCGCAGCTACACCGCGCTCTGCCACCGGCGGATGATCATCGAGCACGACCCGTGCCTGAGGCAGTGCCGCGACTGCGCAGCGACCCGCGTCGCCGGCCGCGAGCGCTCGAACGTGGTCGACGGCGTCGTCGGCATCAGCTCGCACATCCTCAAGATCCACCTGCGCTCCGGCTGGTTCCGCGACACGCCCCAGCGCAACGTCATCGCCAACAGCTACGAGATGGCGGAGGGCGTCGAGGCGTCGCAGGCCGGTTTCGCGAAGCCCTACGAGTTCGGCTACATCGGCCGCCTGCATCACACCAAGGGCGTGGAGCTGTTCCTCGAAGCGCTGGCCACGCTCAGGGCCGAGACCGGACGTCCGCACCCCGCGCTCATCGCGGGCTCGGGCGAGCCGGGCTTCGAGTGGAAGCTGCGGAACCGCTACGAGGACGAACACACCCGTTTCGTCGGCTACGTGACGCCGGCCGAGTTCTTCGAGCAGACGCGCTACTGCGTCGTGCCGTCGATCTGGTTCGAGCCCTTCGGCCGCATCTTCATCGAGAGCCTGCACCATGGCGTCCCCGTGATCGGGTCGAGCCGCGGCGGCGGCTCCGAGATCATTCGCGAGGGTCGGACGGGCTGGCTGTTCGACCCGACCGTGCCCTCGCTCACCGACGCGCTGCGCCGCGGCAGCGAGGTCGACGCGGCCGGATACGGGGCGCTGCGCCGGGAGGCGATGGCGAGCGCGGAGGACTATAGCGTGCTCGCCATCGCCCGGCAGTACGAACGGTTCTATCTCGCGGCGCGCGAGACCGCGCGATGACCGCGACCCTGATCATCCTGACGTCGCCGCTGCAGGCCACCCACGCCGAGCAGTACCTCGCCTATGCGCGGATCGACCCCGACCAGTGCTGGGTCGCCTTCGTGAAGAGTCGGCTTGAAAGCGACAACGACCGCACCCGCGCCATCCTCCGACGCATCGGCTTCGAGCGCGTGCGCGAGTTCGAGCCGCTGGTGCGCGCCGGCATCCCGCCCTTCACGAAGGACGGCAAGGAGCACGCGCTCGCGATCCGCGAGTTCGCCGACTTCGACAGCCGCCGGTCGTTCCGGGATCGGGTGAACCAGTATTTCGCCGGGCTGGACGTCGCGTTCGACCGTGTCGTGCTCGGCGACTACCGTCCCGTCTCCTACCGGCAGTTCCTGGCGCATGTGGACCTGAACAAGGCCGAATGCGTGCTGCTGGACGACGGCTCGGTCTCGCAGGCCGTCATGGGGTTTCGCGAAAACAAGAAGAACGCGAAGGAGGTGTTCCGCGCGTCTCCGTTCAAGGGGACGGCGCTGCGGGCGACCGATCCGCTGTCCTATCCCGATCCCTCCCAGCTCACCTATTTCACCATCTATCGCGGACGCCTCGCCGACGGCGACACGATCGTCCCGAACGATCACTACGACCGCTTCCTGGAGGGCGGCGAGCCGACGCTGCTGGACGAGCTCTGGATCGCCGGCTGCAGCCATGTCGAGAACGACATCGCGAGCGAGGAGCGGTATCTTGAGCTCTGCATCGCCGCCCGGAAGCTCGCGCCCGAGCTGCGCTGCGTCTACCTGCCCCATCGCCGCGAGGACCCGGTCAAGGTCCGCAAGATGGGCTTCATCGTCGGCGCGCAGATCCGCGAGACCGACGGCATCGAATCCGCGATCGCCCGCGACAGGATCGCGCCCCGCATCCTCGTCTCGTTCGGCTCCACGGTGCTCGACACGGTGTCGCGCATGGTCGGGACGCTGACCTCCTGCGTGCTCGTCGCGCCGCCGCCGGCCTATTTCCTCGGGCCGCGCCGCGAGCACATCGAGGAGGTCGTCCGCGCCAACGTGCGGGACAACAAGCATGTGGTCGGCCTGTTCGGCGACGACAGGGCCGCCTCCGGGCGCTGGAAGGCGGCCGCGATCGTCCGGCCGTCGGGCGAGCCCACCGGAAGCGCGCCTCCGGGCGAGACCAGCGCGCTGTCGGGAGCCGCCGCTCAGAACCTTGAAAATCTCGAGGCGCAGCCCGAGCCCGACGGAGGCGTCCTGCTGCTCGAGTCCGGCGGACACGGCCTGCACCGCTTCCAGATCGCCGACGTCAGCCTCGCTTCGGGCGAGCAGGCCCTGCGGGCGTTCCGCATCGCCGGCGAGGGCCGGTCGGACATCCGTCTGCGCATCGTCTCGGAGCTCGACCGCAACATCTATGCGGAATGCGATCTCAACCTCGACCTGTCGAACTCGGCCGAAGCCCTGAAGGACGGCGTCCGGGCGCTCGCGTCGGTCAGGGTCGACGAGCAGCGCCGCGCGGTCGTGACCGTCGTGTTCTCGGCCGAACGCGCCGGACGCTATCTGATCCAGATCATCCACCGGCCGAGCGGGACCGCGAAGTCGTCCTTCATGCTGGGAAACACGGACATCGGCGTCTCGCTGCCGCCGCAGGTCGAGCAGGTCGGGGAGACGGTCCGGCTCGACGGCGACGCCGTCCTGCAGGTCGCGACCGGCGACGCCCTGGTCGGCGTCCTGCGCGTCACGGCCGGCGGCGAGCCTTTCGACGTGGCGCTCAGCGCGGCCCCGAAGCCGGAGACGGCCGCGCCGTTCGCGGGATCGGCCTCATGGGCGCTGCTCAATCACGCCGCGGGCGGGCCGGAGGAGATTCTTTCGCGCGCGACGCCCGTGCTCGTGCGCCGCGAGCCGGAGCGGCTGGTGCTGAGCACCTGGGTCGACGCGATCGACATTCCGCTTGGCGTGGCCGACGTCGAGGTGGCCGTCTCGGCGGTCGATCCCTATTCTGGCGAACGCCGGATCGTGGAGGTCGCGCACGGCCCGCAGGCGGAGAACGCGGCGGCCTGCTACGCCGTGGCCTACTGAAAGAAAAAGGGCGCGGGGCCGAAGCCGCCGCGCCTTTCCGGATCGGGCTTCGGTTCGCGTGAACCGCGTCACTCTATGGTCTGGCCGGTCTGCTTCCAGTCCGCCACGAACTGCTCCAGCCCCTTGTCGGTCAGCGGGTGCTTCACGAGGCCCTTGATCACCGCCGGCGGAATGGTGGCGACGTCAGCGCCGGCCATGGCGGCGAGCTTCACGTGATTGCCGTTGCGGAGCGAGGCCGCCAGGATCTCGGTGCCGAGCTCCGGGAAGTTGTCGTAGATCGTGCGGATTTCCTGGATCAGCTCCATGCCGTCGAGGCCGATGTCGTCGAGCCGGCCGACGAAGGGCGAGATGAAGGTCGCGCCGGCCTTCGCCGCCAGCAGCGCCTGCGCCGCGCTGAAGCACAGCGTGACATTGACCATCGTGCCCTCGTCGCTCAGCGTCTTGCAAGCGCGCAGGCCGTCCCACGTGAGCGGCACCTTCACCGTGACGTTCTCGGCGATCTCCGCGAGAATGCGGCCCTCGCGCATCATGCCCTCGTAATCGGTCGAGGCCACTTCGGCGGAAACCGGGCCGTCGACCACCTCGCAGATGTCGGCGATGATCTCCTTGAACGGGCGGTTCGCCTTCAGCACCAGCGACGGATTGGTGGTGACGCCGTCGAGCAGGCCGGTGGCGGCGAGGTCGCGGATTTCGTTGATGTCCGCGGTGTCGACGAAGAACTTCATTGTGAAAACCCTCTGGCGAATAAGGCGCGCGGGGCGCGGCGCGAAGCTGTCGTCCCTCAAGTGGAGCAGCAGGCGAGGAGACGCAAGCCGTATCGGAGGGAGAGACCTGCGCGTCCGGCGCATGCGGCGGAGCGCGCGGCTTGACGTTCGCGGGTCGATGCGCCGAAGAGGCGGGGGCTGACCCGTAACGCTCCGTGAGACCGCTCCCGCGATGTCGCCGCCTTCCGCCGTCGAGGTGCTGCTGCCGGTCGCTCTCGACCGCGCGCTGACCTACGCCGTGCCGGAGGGGCTCGTCGTCGCGCCCGGCGACGTCGTGCTGGCCCCGCTCGGCAGCCGGATCGAGATCGGCGTGGTGTGGGACGGCGCGCCCGCGGCTTTCGATCCCGCGCGGCTGAAGCGCCTGCAGGGCGTCGTCGCGGCGGCGCCGATGCGCGAGCCGATGCGCCGCTTCGTGGACTGGATCGCGGACTACACGGTCAGCCCCCGCGGCCAGGTGCTGCGGATGGCGCTCCGGGGTTTAGGCGTCGACACGCCCGCCGCCGCGCCGAAGATGGGCGTGCGCGCGGCCGGCCGCGCTCCGGCCCGCCCGACGCCTGCGCGCCTGCGGGTGCTCGACGTCGCGGCCGACGGCGTTCCCCGCGCGAAGTCCGCCCTGGCGGAGGAGGCGGGCGTCTCGGCCAGCGTGATCGACGGCCTGCTCGCCGACGGCGCGCTGGTCGCGGCCGAGCTGCCGCCTCCGCCGCCTCCGCCGCGGCCGGACCCGTATCGCCCAGGGCCGAAGCTCTCGACGGGACAGGCGTCGGCGGCCGAGGCGCTCGCGGCGCTGACGCTCGCGCGCCGGTTCCACGTCGCCCTGCTCGACGGCGTCACGGGCTCCGGCAAGACCGAGGTCTATCTCGAAGCTGTGGCCGCCGCGCTGAAGGCCGGCCGTCAGGCGCTCGTGATGGCGCCGGAGATCGCGCTGACGGGCGCCTTCATAGACCGCTTCAGCGCCCGTTTCGGCGTGCGCCCGGCGGTGTGGCACGCGAGCGTCGGCGAGAAGGCGCGCGGCGCGATCCGCCGCGGGGTCGCGAGCGGGGAGATTCCCGCCGTGGTGGCGGCGCGCTCCGGGCTCTTCCTGCCGTTCGCGGATCTCGGCCTGATCGTCGTCGACGAGGAGCACGACGCCGCCTACAAGCAGGAGGACGGCGTCCTCTACAACGCCCGCGACATGGCGGTGCTGCGCGGGCGGTTCGAGCAGGCGCCGGTGATTCTGGCCTCCGCCACCCCCTCGCTCGAAAGCCGCGCCAACGCCGAACGCGGTCGCTACGCCCGCCTCGCGCTGCCGGATCGATTCGGCGGCCGGACCCTGCCCGAGGTGTCCGCGATCGACATGCGCTCCGCCGGTCCCGACCGCGGCGACTGGCTGAGCCCCAGGCTGGTCCACGCCATGGCGGAGACGCTTCGGGCCGGCGACCAGACGCTGCTGTTCCTCAACCGCCGGGGCTACGCCCCGCTGACGGTGTGCCGCAAATGCGGCCACCGGCTGAAATGCCCGAACTGTTCGGCCTGGATGGTGGAGCACCGCTTCCGGGCGCGGCTCGTCTGCCACCATTGCGGCCACACCGGGCCGACGCCGGAGTCCTGCCCCTCCTGCGGCGCGACGGATTCGCTCGTCGCCTGCGGGCCGGGGGTGGAGCGCATCCGCGACGAGGCGGTCGCCCGCTTCCCCGACGCCCGCGTCAGCGTGCTGTCGAGCGACGTCGTCGGCGGCCCGGAGGCCCTGCGCGCCGAGCTCGACGCGATCGAGCGGGGCGAGGTCGACATCGTCGTCGGCACCCAGATGGTCACGAAGGGGCACAATTTCCCAAAGCTCACGCTGGTCGGAATCGTCGACGCCGACTTCGCGCTCGGCGCGGCCGACCCGCGCTCGGCGGAGCGCACCTTCCAGACGCTGGAGCAGGTCGCGGGCCGCGCCGGTCGCGGCGAGCGGCCGGGGAGGGCGCTGCTCCAGACGCACGAGCCGGAGCATCCCGTCATCCGCGCGCTGGTCGCCGGCGACCGGGAAGGCTTCTACGCGCTCGAGACCAAAGCGCGGAAGGCGGCCGGCATGCCGCCGTTCGGCCGGCTCGCCGCCCTGATCGTCTCCGCGCCGACCCGGGAGGAGGCGGACGCCCACGCCCGAGCGTTGGCGCGCGCCGCTCCGAAGGCAGACGGGCTAAGAGTGCTGGGCCCCGCCGAGGCGCCGCTCGCCATGGTGCGGGGGCGTCACCGCATGCGCCTGCTCGTCCAGGCCGACCGGGCCGCGGACGTGCCCGCCTATGTCCGGAGCTGGCTCGGCGCGGCCCCGAGGCCGAAAGGGCAGGTCCGGGTGGCCGTCGACATCGACCCCCAGAGCTTCGTCTGAGGCGGCGGCCGCGTCGGCCTCTCGGACGCGTGATCGGCGGTGTGACATCGTGTCGACTCCGAGACTTATGCTTAAGGCGTGACAGCGCTCGCGAAGTGGCCAGGCAAGGCTTTGAAACAAAAGGGGTTTCTCTCCGTCGCCACATGGGCGCCACGATGTTGCGCGGTCGGTGCAGCCGTGTTAGTCAACCGCCGTTTCGTGGGGTCAACACCCCGCAGACGTGTCGTGTCGAGCCGAGAAAAAACATCGGCTTTTCCGGGAGGTACGGAGCGTTCGCTCCGGTTTCAGCCCTAGGCTCCAACCAGCGAGAGAACGCTCGGTGGCAGGTAAAGACACCATCGTGTCCGGAATGGCGGGGCGCTACGCGTCCGCCTTGTTTGACCTCGCCCAGGAGGCGGGCCAGATCGACGCCGTGGCGTCCGATCTCAAGACGGTGAGCGCGCTGCTCGACGAGAGCGAGGATCTGCGCCGCCTCGTCCGCAGCCCGGTGTTCTCCGCCGACGAGCAGGAGAAGGCGATCGCCGCGGTGCTGGCGCGGGCCGGCGTCGGCGGCTTGGTCGCCAACTTCGTCCGGCTCGTGGCGCGCAACCGTCGCCTGTTCGCCATCGAGGCGATGATCAAGGGCTTCCACGCCCTCGCCGCCGCCGCGCGCGGCGCCGTCACAGCCGAAGTCACCGTGGCCGAGCCGCTGAGCGACTCGCGCCGGGCGTCGCTGTCGCAGGCGCTCGCGGCCGTGACCGGCAAGACGGTCGATTTCGACGTCAAGGTCGACCCCAAGATTCTCGGCGGTCTGATCGTGCGGCTCGGCAGCCGCATGGTCGACGCGTCGCTCAAGACCAAGCTCAACGCCATTAAACTCGCCATGAAAGAGGTCGGCTGATGGACATTCGCGCCGCCGAAATCACCGCGATCCTGAAGGATCAGATCCAGAACTTCGGCCAGGAAGCTGAAGTTTCCGAGGTGGGCCAGGTTCTCTCCATCGGCGACGGCATCGCCCGCGTCTACGGCCTCGACAACGTCCAGTACGGCGAGATGGTCGAGTTCCCGGGCGGCGTCCGCGGCATGGCGCTCAACCTCGAGAACGACAGCGTCGGCGTGGTCGTGTTCGGCTCCGACCGCGGCATCGCCGAGGGCGACACCGTCAAGCGCACCGGCGCGATCGTGGACGTACCGGTCGGCAAGGGCCTGCTCGGCCGCGTGGTCGACGCGCTCGGCAACCCGATCGACGGCAAGGGCCCGATCGTTTCCGAGCAGCGCGCCCGCGTCGACGTGAAGGCGCCGGGCATCATCCCGCGCAAGTCCGTGCACGAGCCGATGCAGACCGGCATCAAGTCGATCGACGCGCTCATCCCGGTCGGCCGCGGCCAGCGCGAGCTGATCATCGGCGACCGCCAGACCGGCAAGACCGCGATCGCGCTCGACACGATCCTGAACCAGAAGCCGATCAACGCCTCGGGCGATGAGAAGCAGAAGCTCTACTGCGTATATGTGGCCGTCGGCCAGAAGCGCTCCACCGTCGCGCAGTTCGTGAAGGTGCTCGAGGAGCAGGGCGCTCTCGAGTACTCGATCATTATCGCGGCGACCGCCTCCGATCCGGCCCCGATGCAGTTCCTGGCCCCGTTCGCCGGCTGCGCCATGGGCGAGTACTTCCGTGACAACGGCATGCACGCGCTGATCGTCTATGACGATCTGTCCAAGCAGGCCGTGGCCTACCGCCAGATGTCGCTGCTGCTGCGTCGTCCGCCCGGCCGCGAGGCCTACCCGGGCGACGTGTTCTACCTGCACTCCCGTCTGCTCGAGCGCGCCGCGAAGCTCAACGACGACAACGGCGCCGGCTCGCTGACCGCGCTTCCGGTCATCGAGACGCAGGCGAACGACGTGTCGGCCTACATCCCGACCAACGTCATCTCGATCACCGACGGCCAGATCTTCCTCGAATCCGACCTGTTCTACCAGGGCGTGCGCCCGGCGGTGAACGTCGGCATCTCGGTGTCGCGCGTCGGCTCGTCGGCCCAGATCAAGGCGATGAAGCAGGTCGCCGGCAAGATCAAAGGCGAGCTCGCGCAGTACCGCGAGATGGCGGCCTTCGCGCAGTTCGGCTCCGACCTCGACGCCTCGACCCAGCGCCTGCTGAACCGCGGCGCGCGCCTGACCGAGCTCCTGAAGCAGCCGCAATTCTCGCCGCTGCGCGTGGAGCAGCAGGTGGTGGTGATCTACGCCGGCACCAACGGCTATCTGGACAAGCTCCCGATCGACAAGGTGCGCGGCTTCGAGACCGGCCTGCTCGAGCTGTTCGAGGGCAAGCACAAGGACATCCTCGAGACGATCCGCACCTCCAGGGAGCTTTCCAAGGAGACGACCGAGAAGCTGAAGAGCGCGCTCGACGCGTTCGCGGCCTCCTACTCGTAAGCGGATCGCCAGAGGAGTCCGGGCCACGTCATGGCGAGCCTCAAGGAGCTACGCAATCGCATCGCCTCGGTGAAGGCGACGCAGAAGATCACCAAGGCCATGCAGATGGTCGCGGCGGCCAAGCTCCGCCGCGCCCAGAGCGCGGCCGAGGCGGCGCGTCCCTATGCCGAGCGCATGGAGCGTGTGCTCGCCAATCTCGGCGAAAGCCTCAAGAACTCTCCCGAGGCGCCGCTGCTGCTGTCGGGCACGGGCTCCGACAAGCGCCACCTGTTCGTGGTGGCGACCGCCGAGCGCGGCCTCTGCGGCGGCTTCAACGGCTCGATCGTCCGTCTGGCCCGTCTCAAGGCGGAGAAGCTGCTGGCCGAGGGCAAAGAGGTCCAGTTCCTCACCATCGGCAAGAAGGGCGCGGAGCTGCTGCGCCGCAACTACGGTGGTCTGATCCGCGAGCGCATCGAGTTTCCGGCGAACAAGGCTCCGTCTTTCGCGTCCGCGGATGAGATCGCGAAGAAGGTGCTGGACCTTTACCAGGCCGGCGAGTTCGACGTCGCGACGCTGTTCTACTCGCAGTTCCGCTCGGTGATCAGCCAGATTCCGACCGCCCAGCAGATCGTTCCCGCCGAAATCCCGGCGAGCGACGAGGCCGCCGCGGTGGCCGGCGGCGCGATCTACGAGTACGAGCCGTCCGAAGAGGAAATCCTCGAGGAGCTGCTCCCGAAGAACGTCGCGATCCAGATCTTCAAGGGGCTTCTGGAGAACGCCGCCTCGGAGCAGGGCGCCCGGATGTCCGCCATGGACTCGGCGACCCGTAACGCCGGCGAGATGATCAAGAAGCTGACGCTGAACTACAACCGGACCCGCCAGGCGCAGATCACGAAGGAGCTGATCGAGATCATCTCCGGCGCTGAAGCGCTCTGAAGAATTTCCGACGAGGATTGACACCATGACCGCTCAAGTCGGCCGCATCACCCAGGTCATCGGCGCCGTCGTCGACGTCCGCTTCGACGGCCATCTGCCCGAAATCCTGAACGCGCTCGAGACCAAGAACAACGACGCGCGTCTCGTGCTCGAAGTCGCCCAGCATCTCGGCGAGTCGACGGTCCGCACCATCGCGATGGACTCGACCGAAGGTCTCGTCCGCGGGCAGCAGGTGACCGACACCGGCGAGCCGATCGCGGTGCCGGTCGGCGCCGGCACGCTCGGCCGCATCCTGAACGTCATCGGCGAGCCGATCGACGAGGCCGGCCCTGTCGCCAACGAGGGCACCCGCCCGATCCACGCGCCGGCTCCGTCCTACGCCGAGCAGTCGACCGAAACCGAGATCCTCGTCACCGGCATCAAGGTCGTCGACCTGCTCGCGCCTTATTCCAAGGGCGGCAAGGTCGGCCTGTTCGGCGGCGCGGGCGTCGGCAAGACCGTGCTGATCCAGGAGCTGATCAACAACGTCGCGAAGGCCCACGGCGGCTACTCGGTGTTCGCCGGCGTCGGCGAGCGCACCCGCGAGGGCAACGACCTCTACCACGAGTTCATCGAGTCCGGCGTGAACAAGCAGGGCGGCGGCGAAGGCTCTAAGTGCGCCCTCGTGTTCGGCCAGATGAACGAGCCGCCCGGCGCCCGCGCCCGCGTCGCGCTCTCGGGCCTGACCATCGCGGAGCACTTCCGCGACCAGGGCCAGGACGTGCTGTTCTTCGTCGACAACATCTTCCGCTTCACGCAGGCGGGCTCGGAAGTGTCGGCGCTGCTCGGCCGCATCCCCTCGGCGGTGGGCTATCAGCCGACGCTCGCCACCGACATGGGCGCGCTGCAGGAGCGCATCACCACCACCACCAAGGGCTCGATCACCTCGGTGCAGGCGATCTACGTGCCGGCGGACGACCTGACCGACCCGGCCCCGGCCGCGTCCTTCGCCCATCTCGACGCCACGACGGTTCTGAACCGCTCGATCGCCGAAAAGGGCATCTACCCGGCGGTGGACCCGCTCGACTCGACCTCGCGCATCCTGTCGGCGCAGATCATCGGCGACGAGCACTACTCGACCGCCCGCCGCGTCCAGGAGACGCTGCAGCGCTACAAGTCGCTGCAGGACATCATCGCGATCCTGGGCATGGACGAGCTCTCGGAAGAGGACAAGCTGACGGTCGCGCGCGCCCGCAAGATCGAGCGCTTCCTCAGCCAGCCGTTCCACGTCGCCGAGGTGTTCACCGGCTTCCCCGGCAAGTTCGTCGAGCTCGCGGACACCATCAAGGGCTTCAAGGGACTGGTCGAAGGCAAGTACGACGACCTGCCGGAGGCGGCCTTCTACATGGTCGGCACGATCGAGGAAGCGGTCGAGAAGGCCAAGAAGCTCGCCGAGGGCTGATCCCCACAGGCTTCTCCCTTCGCCGGGCTGCCCGGCGAAGGGGCGGGCCCTATATCGCGGGATGCGGCCCCGAGGGCCGGCTCAAGCGAGGTAGGGTTCCATGAACGGCAAGGTCGTGTTTCTTCTGATCGGTCTCGTGGTCGGCGGTCTCGCCGGCTGGCTGACCCGGCCGCAGGCGGCGGAAGTGAGCTTCCTCGGCCTCAAGGTCGAGGTGCAGGGCGATCAGGCGGCCGCGCCCGACGACCGGACGCTGACGTCCGGTCAGGCGCAGCATGTGGGCGTGAGCGCCGTGATCGGCGCGCTGCTCGGTTTCGGCATAGGCTTCGTCGCCGACCGCCGCCGCGGGTGACCGCCGAAAGGTTTGAGAGAACGGAACGATGGACAGCTTCCCCTTCGAACTGGTGTCGCCGGAAAAGCTCCTCATCTCCGAGGAGGTGCAGCATGTGGTGGTGCCGGGCGTCGAGGGCGAGTTCGGCGTGCTGGCGCATCACGCGCCGTTCATGTCGGTGCTGAAGCCGGGCGTCGTGAAGGTCTACAAGACCGAAGGCGGCGAGCCGCAGAAGCTGTTCGTCCGCGGCGGCTTCGCGGACGTCAACCCGAAGGGGCTGACGATCCTCGCCGACGACGCGATTCCGCTGGAGCAGCTCGACGTCTCCCACATCGACGACCTGATCAAGGACGCCCGGGAAGATGTCGCCGAGGCGACCTCCGACGAGGCGGCGTTGAAGGCGCAGCTCCGCCTGTCGCACCTGCTGCAGGTCAAGGCGGTCGAAGGCTGACGGCCGGCCCTCATCGCTGGAACTGACGAAAGCCGGGTCCGCCCGGCTTTTTTCATGGGCGTAGCGCGGCGAGCTCCTGACGCGCGCAGGCGTCCAGTCGCCGCACCGTCTCCTCGATGTCGGCGACCGTGGTTTCAGGGTGGATCGCGCAGATGCGGAGCGCGACGCGGCCGCCGATCCGCGTGGCTCCCACGGCGGCGTAGCCCTCGGCCAGAAGCCGCCGCGCGGCCGCCTCGGTGACGG
The DNA here is from genome assembly GCF_042681025.1 of Methylopila henanensis. Taxonomy (NCBI): domain Bacteria; kingdom Pseudomonadati; phylum Pseudomonadota; class Alphaproteobacteria; order Hyphomicrobiales; family Methylopilaceae; genus Methylopila; species Methylopila henanensis. The sequence goes on along the minus strand of NZ_JBHUER010000010.1, from coordinate 117,260 downwards.
CGTCCGCCCCCGCGTCGTCCAGGCCCGCCGGAGCGAAGCGGAAGGTCACGATGGCGCATTGCGCCGGCGTCGCGACCATCCAGTCTGGCGTCGCGCGCAGAGCGCGCTCGGCCGCCTCCGCGAGACGGAAGCCGTGGCCGATCGCTCCGGCGACCGCGTCGAGCCCCATGACCCGCAGCGTCATCCAGAGCTTCAGCGCCCGCGCCGGCCGCGTGAGTTCGGGGCCGAGATCCCAAAAATTGGTCGCGCCGTCGTCCGGCGTGGCGTCGCGCAGGTAGTCCGGGCCGGCGTGGAAGCTGTCGAACAGGCGCGCGCGGTCGCGCACGAGCACCAGGCCGCAGCCATAGGTCTGGAACAGCCATTTGTGGGCGTCCCAGGACAGGCTGTCCGCGCGCTCCAGCCCCGCAAGCAGGGCGCGCCGTTCGGGACAGAGCGCGATCGACGCGCCATAGGCGCCGTCCACATGCAGCCACAGGCGCTCCGCGGCGCAGACGTCGGCGATGTCGTGCAGCGGGTCGATCGCGCCGCAGTTGGTCGAGCCGGCCGTCGCGACCACGGCGAACGGCTTCAGGCCCGCCCGCCGGTCGGCCGCGATCATGCCGACGAGCGCGCCGGCGTCCATGCGCAGGTCCGCGTCGACCGGCGCTCGCCGGATGCGCGAGCCCGCGACGCCGCTGATCCGCAGCGCCTTGGCGACGGACGAATGGGTCTCCGAGGAGATGTAGGCCACGCCCAAATGGCGGTCGTCGTCGCCAAGCGTGGCGTCGCGCGCCGCGACCAACGCGGTGAGGTTGGCCATGGAGCCGCCGGAGACGAACAGCCCGCCCGCGTCGTCCGGCAGGCCGGCGGCGTCCGCGAACCAGCGCACCAGCGCCGCCTCGACGGCCGCGGGGCCTTCGGCCTGCGGCCAGGCGCCGGCATGGGGGTTCGCGATCGCGGTCAGGGCCTCGCCGATCCAGGAAGCCGGCGACACCGGGCTCGGGATGAAGGCGAAGAAGCGGGGGTGATCGGTGCGCGCGCGCTGGTCGAGCAGGGCGACGAGGTCGGCGGCGGCCTCGCCGAGCGACTGTCCCGTCGCGGGCAGGCCGCCGCCGGCGAGCCGCGCGATCAGATCCTGCGACCTGTCCCGTCGGACGGGTTCGTCCGACCGCCCGGCGACGCGCCGCCGCATTTCGCTCGCGACGAGGGCGAGAGCCTCGTCGAGCGCCGTGGGCGACAGCTCCGGACGCTGGGGCCGGTCGAACACGGCGCTTCGGGGGTCTTCGGACTCAGACGCCGACGCCGGCGGGCGACGAGCCCGCCTCGGCGCCGCCGCGCGGCCGGAACATCAGCTTGTCCACGCGCGGGCCGTCCATATCGATGACTTCGATGATCCAGCCGCCCATCTCGACGGTGTCGCCCTCGACCGGGATGCGGCCGAGTTCGGCGATCACCAGACCGGCCGCAGTGTGGAACTCGCCCTGATCCTCGGCGGGAATGGTGAAGGCGAAGGTGTCAGTGACGGCGTCGAGCGGCGCCCGGCCGTCGACCATGTAGCTGCCGTCCTCACGGCGGCGGATGTCCTGGTCCTCGGCGGTCTCGTGCTCCTCCGGCAGCACGCCGGCGATCGCGCCCAGCACGTCGTGCGAGGTGACGATGCCTTCGAAGCCGCCGAACTCGTCGACCACGAAGGCGGTCGAGGAGGGCTGGCTCTTGAACAGCTCGAGCAGGCTGAGCGCCGAGGCGCCCTCCGGCACATAGAGCGGGTCCCGGATCGCGGAGGCGACCTCGAACGTCGCGCCGGAGATCAGCGTCGAGAGCACGTCCTTCTTGTGCAAGATGCCGACGGGATCGTCGATCGAGCCGTCCTTGCCGACGACGACGCGGGAGAACGGGCTTTCCGCAAGCTCGGTCTTGATGGTCTCGAGATCGTCGGTGATGTCGACCCAGAACACGTCGCGCCGGGGCGTCATGATCGAGCGCACCGGGCGGTCGGCGAGGCCGAGCACGCCTTCGATCATCTTGCGCTCGACCGGCTCGATCGACCCCGCTGCGACGCCTTCGGCGATCACGCTGCGGACCTCCTCCTCTGTGACGTTGCTGCCGTCCTGCTCCTTGATGCGCAGCAGCTTGAGGATCAGCGTCGAGGACGCGCCGAGAACGACGACGAAGGGCTTGCCGACGATGGCCAGCAGAGAGAGCGGCCCGGATACGAACGAGGCGATCGCCTCGGGGTCGGCGAGCGCGATCCGCTTCGGCACGAGCTCGCCCAGGATCAGCGAGAGGTAGCCGATGCCGAACACCACGACGCCGCTCGCGACCGGGCGCACATAGTCGTCGAGCGGCGTCGTGGCCGCGAGCAGCTGCGCGAGCGGCTCGGCGAGCGCCGCCTCGCCGACCACGCCGGTCAGGATCGCGATAAGGGTGATGCCGATCTGGACCGACGACAGGAAGCTGCCGGGGTCGTCGGAAAGCACGATGGCCCGCGCCGCGCCCTTGCTGCCGCCGTCGGCGAGCATCTTGAGGCGGGGGCGTCGCGACGACACGATCGCGAGCTCGGACATGGCGAAGAAGCCGTTCAGGAGGACGAGTCCCACGAGAACGGCGATTTCGAAGATGGGCATGAAGTTTCCGGAGGGAGGTGGAAGGCGCGCCACGCGCGCTTTTCACGGTCAGTATAGGGCTAAACCGCGCCCCCGTCATGACGGCTGCGTCATCGACGCCCTCGCGGCCTGGCGCCCCCGAACGCCGGCGTCATTCACGCAGCAAAAACCCCGCGCCTTGCGGCGCGGGGTTCAAGCAGTTCGGCGCTTGGCCGGACGTTCGGACTTACTTCAGCTTGCTGAAGGCGGTGTCGAACGAGAGGCTGAGCATGTAGCGGTCGCCGCAGACCCAGCGGGCGCCGTTGTTGATGGCGCACTCGGTCCGGGACAGGTCGCTGTCGGAGTAGCGGAACTCGACGGTGGCGGCCTTGTAGGTGGCGCCGACGCCGACGTTCCAGGTCAGGTAGTCCTCGAGCTGGACGCGGCCGTACTTGGCGGCGGTCTTGCCGATCCACTGCTTGCCGAGCTCGCCCGACACGTAGAACGAGGTCTCCGGCAGCACGTCGACCGGGATGTTGACCTTGGCGATCGCGGACAGGTAGGTCGCGTCAGCGCCCGTGTTCACGAAGTCGCTGGTCCAGTAGATGTTACCGGTGATCGACCCGAGGTCGCCGAACGCGTAGCTCGGCTTGGCGTAGATCTCCCAGTAGTCAAGCTGGAAGCGCTTCGGGCCTTCTTCGCCCGGGTAGTAGTAGTACAGGCCGCCGACGTCGAGGGTGAAGGCGTCCCAGGTGTGGCGCAGGCCGGCGTAGAGGTCGACCTCGGCCGACGGATCGGTCACGAAGCCGTTGACGCTCGACGACCAGATGCCGGCGTAGAACCAGTCATAGGCCTGGAACTCGGCGTAGCCCTGAACGGCCGGATCGCCCTTGCTCTGCGTCACGCCACGGAACACGTAGTCGGTCGTGAACTTGACGCCGAAAGCGACGTCGATCGGCGAGGGAGCCGCCTCAATGATGGCGGCCTCAGGCGCAGCCAGGTCCGCCGCGGACGCGACGCCAGCTGCCGACACGATGGCCGCGGCGGAAACCAGCGTCCCGAATGCAAACCCCGTTGCTTTAATCATCTCTTAATTCCCCGAATCCCGTGAAACGTCAGGCGGTTGCTAGTCAAAATCACGGAACGACCCTGTTAAGTCTAGCCTGATTTTTGTGCGACGCACCCGTTGTCAAAGTTAGATGCTTTTTCGCAACAGTTTTGCGTCGCGCTTGTTGTTTAGCGTTCAGCGCTCGTCCAGCGGATGCGTTCGCAGCCGGTGCGGATCGTAAAACGGCGTCCGAACCACATGAGCCGAAAATGTTCCGGCCGCGGACCTCACCTCAAGCGGCGTTCCTATCGTCTTCAACGCCGGCTCAACATGTGCGAGGGCGATCGATTTCATGAGATGGCGGCTGTAGGTCGTGCTGTTCACGACGCCCACATCTTTGCCGTCTTTGTAGATTTTGGCGCCGGGCTCGATCGCCTCATGGGTGTCGATTTCGATTCCGACCTGCGCCACACGCTCTTTGCCTTTTTTTGAGGCAAGTGCGGCTTTTCCGTGAAAATCGGGCTTGCTCATGTCCACCGTCCAGTCGGCGCCGACCTCCCATGGCGTCGTGTCGCCCTGCGGCATGTCGAAGGGGAAGAACAGCAGCGCGCCTTCCACGCGGACGATGTCGAGGCAGGACCACGAGGCGGGAACCGCGCCGAACGGCTTGCCGGCCTCGAGGATGGCGTCCCACAGGAACGGCGCGTCCTCGGCCGTGCAGAACGCCTCGTAGCCGCGTTCCGCCGAGTAGCCGCCGCGGGCGAGGGAGACCGGCTTGCCGAACAGTTCGGTGCGGGCGTGCTCGAAGTATTTCAGCGTCTTGAGATCGAACGGCGTATGCGGCGCAAGAATATCGAGCGCGAGCGGCCCCTGCAGCGACAGGATGTGCACGTCGTCGTCCTTGGCCCAGGTCGCGTCCGCGCCCTGGAAGAAGCCGTCGATCACGTCCTCGAGGCTGCCGCCGCCATGGCTGAGGCGGAACGTGGTCGGGCCGTCGCGATAGACCAGCACGTCGTCGATCAGGGCGCCGTTCTCGTCGACGATGTTGGAGATGGCGGACTGGCCGGGCTTCAGCTTGTCCACGTCCGTGGTCAGCATGCGGTTGAGGACCTTGACGACCTCGGGGCCGGACACGTCGATGATGCGCAGGCCCGAGACGTCGAACAGGCCGGCCTTCGAACGGACGATCGTCGTCTCCTCATAGGGGTCGGTGGAGTAGTTCTGCGGGATCGGCATGCCGTTCCAGTCGCTGTCGAGCGCGGAGCCCAGCGCCCTGTGCTTGGCGAACAGGGCGTTCTTGCGCGGGAAGTCTTCGGCGGTGGTGGCCATCGTGGCGTTCCTTCCAGGGGAGACGTTGGACGTGCGGCGATCGGGCTCGAACGGCCCTTTGGGCGCGCCGGACGGAAACGTCCGGCGCGAGAGGCGAAGGGGATCAAGGAGGCGCGGCGCCGGCTTTCAGTCCGGGAAGAAGCCCGGCGAGGTCGGGGCGCCGTCGTCGTGCTTGGACAGCCAGTCCACGGTCATCCCGTGGTAGCGCGACAGGCCCTTGTACTCGACGAGTTCGGGCTTGAGGCCGCGCAGCACGCGGTGGAGGCGCCGTCCCCATTTCGGGACGGTGACCAGCTCCTCCATCTTGATCATGTAGGCGCGGATCGAAAACACGATGGCGTTGGAGCGCGGCAGGCGCCACAGGGCCTGCAGCTCCACGCGCAGATGCACCTTGTCGCCCACGTTCTCAGGCGTCACGGTGGTCCGGTCCTTGCCCCACTTGTGGTAGTTCTCCGGGCTGGTGTCGAGCCGCGGATTGATGGTCATGGTCCAGTTCAGCCGGCGCACGGGGCGGCCCTGCTGCAGGTTGAGCAGGAATTTCAGCGCCCGCTCGAACACGCCGAGATCATGGGCGAGCGGCACCGGCGCGTGCCATTCCATGAAGTTCATGCCGATGTCGAAATCGAGCGACCAGTCCGCCTGGGTCGTGACGATGCCGGAGTCCATCCAGAGATTGTCGTGCCGCTGGTCGAGCAAGCAGAAATCGCCCTGGCACTGGCGGGTGACGTACTCCATCGGCGGGTAGGGCAGGGTCGAGACGTCGCCGAAGGTGAAGCTCTGGTCGATGCCGAGCGGCCGGTTGACCCAACGCCAGCGGTCCCCGTCCTTCGTCAGCGTGAAGTGCTCCGGGTAGTTCTTCGCCATGGACTCCATCAGGAGCTCCAGCAGGTCCCATTCCGCGGTGATCATGTGCGGCAGGGACTGGCAGCGCAGCGGGTCTTCCTTCAGCACCAGCGCCCGATCCTGCATCTCGGCGACGTAATGCTCGTCGATGTCGATCGGGAACTCGAACGGCGACTTCGCCGGTCCCGGCATATGCTGCTCAATGTTGACCGCATACATGTACTCGTCCTTGTCGAACGGGAACGGAAAGCGGCGGATCGCCTCCGGGCTGTTCGAGAAGGTGAAGTCGTCGCGGAAGGTTTCCTGCTTGAACTGGATCGTCATCGGGCGTCTCCGTTCAATCTTGGTTTTCGAGGGAGCGAGAAGAGCCGGTCGTCATCGCCGCGCTCACAGGTCCAGCACCAGTTCGCGGCCCTTGAGGCGCGAGACGCAGAGCATGATCTTCGATCCCGAGGCCTTGTCGGCCTCGGTCAGGTAATGGTCGTTGTGGACGAGCTCGCCGTCCGCCTCGACGACGGTCGCCTCGCACTGGCCGCAGGCGCCGCCCCGGCACAGGAACGGCGCGTCGACGCCCGCTTCCTCAAGCGCCTCAAGCAGGCTCTGGTCGCCTCGCACCTCGCAGGTGATGCCGGCCTTCGCGAGCCTGACCGAGAACGGCTCGCCGGTCGGCGGCGCCTGAAAGCGCTCGGAGTGCAGGTTCTCCTCCGGCCAGCCGGCCTCCCGGGCGCCCTCGAGGACCGCCTCGATCATGCCCTCCGGGCCGCAGACGTAGAGATGCGTGCCGAGAGGCTGGTTCGGGAGGATCGCGTCCACCGCCAGAACCTCCTGGCAGTCGTCGCGGTAGAGCTTGAGCTTGTCGCCGTGGCGGGCGCGCAGCTCGTCGACGAAGGCGCCGCTCGCGGCGTTGCGCATGGCGTAGTGGATCTCGTAGTGCGCGTCGGTGCGCCTCAGCTCCTCCGCCATGGCGAAGATCGGCGTGATCCCGATGCCGCCCGCGATCAGCAGGTGCTTGCGCCCGGCATGCGCCAGCGGGAACAGGTTCACCGGCATGGTGATCCGGAGTTCGGTTCCGACCGTGACCTCGTCATGCATGAAGGCGGAGCCGCCGCGCGACTGCGCGACGCGCAGCACGCCGATGCGGTAGCTGGAGCCGTCCGCGGCGCGGTCGATCAGCGAATAGGCGTTGCGGATGACGCGGTCCGCCGCCGGCATCAGCGTCACCACATGCGCGCCGGCCGAAAACGGCGGCAGCGGCGCGCCGTCGATCGGGGCCAGCCGGAAGCGCCGGACGGTCTGGGTCGCCTGCTCGATGTCGACGACGCGGACGGGAATCTCGACGCCGCCGCTCACAGGTAGAGCTCCTCGCGCGCCGGCAGCTCGCCGGGAGCCTCGGCGTCGACGCAGACGCCCTGGAAGGCGCCGAGCCGGCGGGAGAAATGGTCGCGCACGAACAGGTTCAGCCCGCAATGGGAGCAGACGAAGGGGGTTGCGGTCACGTTCTCGGTCATCCCCTTGCAATGGACGCACTGGACGCGTCGCGCGAGCGAGCCGCGGTGCTCGGCGCGGACGGATTGTGGATCGACGCCATAGGTTTGCGCCGAGGCGATCACCTTGCCTATGAAGCCCTCGACGCCCGCGACGTAGATGCGGGTTCCCATGGTCGCGGTCTGCAGGATGACCTCGAGGCGGATCAGCAGCGTCGGCTGCGTTGGCATGAGGTGAAAGCCGTCGAAGCCGAGCGCCGAGAGCTTCGCGCCGTGCTCCTCGCCCGCCGAGCCGCCGGGCGTGTAGAGCAGGGTGGCGCGGGCGACCTCGTCGGGCTGGTCCGCGAAGACGTCGAGCACGGCGAGCGCGCCTTCGCCCTCGGCGGCGATGAGGTGGCGGCGGGCTTTCCCGTCGAGGGACAGGCCCGGATAGATGGGTCTGCTCTTGATGGTGGCGGCTGACATCAGGCGGAACTCTCCGGCGTTCGAAGGAAGCCCCGCCGGCGCGGCTCGGCGCCGCGCCGGCGGGAGGAGCGTTAGAACTGGAACACGGCGTTGGCGATCAGCACCACGGCGACGCCGGCCGCGAGCGTCAGATAGGGCAGCATGCCGGCCTTCTTCGGCATGACGCCGCCGGTGTCGCCGATCTGGAGATCCTCCAGCATTTTCGCCGGGAACCTGCCCTTGTCCTGCACGTAGTGCCGGAAGAAGAACACCGGGACGATGAGCGCCGCGGTGATCAGCCCGGCCCAGAGCGCGTTCGGATTCCAGACCTTCGCGCCCGCCCCCATGAAGACGGCGTTGACGAAGGCGAACACTCCGCCGAGCGCGATGATAAAGGTTGGCGCCCGGTACGGCCGCGCGATGTGGCCGCTGTCGATGCGGTGGATCCAGCCCGCGTTCAGGTTCAGGAAGTTGAAGATGATGTAGCCGCAGTTCGACACCGCGAGGATGAAGAAGAACGACGTCGCGTCGGCGCAGGCGATCGCGAGCAGGACCAGATTGACGCCGAGGTCGGTCCACATGGCGTTGGTCGGCGCGCCGTGGTGGTTGACGTAGGACAGGTACTTCGGCAGCCAGCCGTCGACCGAGCCCTGGTAGAGCGTGCGCGACGAGCCCGCCATCGCGGTCATCAGGCACAGCATCAGCGCGAGGATCATGAGCATGACCAGCGCGTTCTCGATGATCGGGCCGCCGCCGACCATGTGCGCGAGCGCCGCCGCGACGCCGGAGCCGTCGACGATCGGGGTCTCGAGCATGCCGGCGAGGCCCAACTCGCTCTGGAAGGTGAAGGGCACGATCACGAAGATCGCGATGCAGAGCAGCCCCGAGAAGAAGATCGCCTTGAACGTGTCGCGGGCGGGATCCTTGAATTCGCTCGTGTAGCAGATTGCGGTCTCGAAGCCGTAGGTCGACCAGGCGGCGATGAACATGCCGCCGAGCACCAGCGTCCAGCCCGGGATGTTCCACGCGCCGGGCTCCGGCTTGTAGGCTTCCGCCAGTGGCACGAAGGGCTGGAAGTTTGACCAGTTCACGCCATGCTGCAGCAGCGGCGCGACGCCGACGATGACAAGCGGCACGATCACCAGCACGCCGACGACCTTCTGCACCCGGGCGGTGCCCAGGATGCCGCGGTGCTGCACGGCGAAGGTGCCGAGCATCAGCGCCGCGCCGATGAAGAAGGCGGAGTTGAGCGAGAACGACACCGGCCCGAGAGAACCGGAGAAGAGCGTGAAGGTGCGGATCGCGGAGGTCGCGTCCGGCGCGATCGCGGTCAGGATGTAGCCCGCGGCGATCGAGCAGCCGAGGGACAGCACCGGCGACCAGGCGAACCAGTTGCACCACACCGAGAGCGGCGCGATCGGCTTGGCGTAGCGCACCCAGGCGGCCGCGCCGTAGATCGAGGCGCCGCCGGACTTGTTCGGGAACAGCCCCGCGATCTCGGCGTAAACGAAGGACTGCAGGAAGCCCATCATCATGGACGCCGCCCAGATGGCGAAGGCGGGCGTTCCGGTGGTGCCGGCGATGCCGCCGATCGAAAACAGGACCAGCGGCGGCACACCGCTCGCGACCCAGAAGGCGCCTGTCCAGGAAATGCTGCGTCTTAGCTGATGCGAGCCGTCGGCCGAGGCCGCGGTATCCGTGAGAGCGATCGTCATCGTTGTTCCCCGTTCCAGAAACCGCGCGGCCGGTCGGCCGGGCGTTCAGGCGCGCTCCGTGCCGGCCGTCGCCGGGGACGAGCCCGGAGCGGCGTTTGGTTCTGTGCTGGAGCGGGCCGATGAGGTCGCGCGGCGAAGGCCGGAGCGACGCGCTCCGGTCTTCGCCGTTCTGCGTTCGGCAGGGATGACTGCGAGCATCGAGGGTCCCCATCCGTCGTTGCGGACGACCTTCGCGCGACGTCGCGCGACCTCGGCGACGATCATGCAGGTCTTGGACTTTAAGTCAAAACTTTTTCTCAAGAAGAAACAAATTGGCCCCGCACGGCGCGCCGGCGGGGCCAATCCACATGCGACGCAGCGCGTCCGGAGCGCCTTCGCGCTCCGCCGCCGCCGGCTCAGCAGTCGAGCGTGTTGTCGCGCTCCCACTGGGTCAGGTGGCGCGTGTAGTTGTTCCACTCCTGGTTCTTCAGCTTGGCGTAGGCCGTGACGAATTCCTCGCCGAACATCGTTTTCGTGGCGGGCGAGGACTCGAACGTCCGGATCGCGTCGAGCAGGTTGAGCGGCAGCTTTTTGCAGTCCGTGACCGAGTGGCCGTCCGTGTACATGTTGATGTCGAGACGCTTGCCCGGATCGCGCTTGTTCTCGATCCCGTCGAGGCCGGCGGCGAGGATCGCGGCCTGCAGCAGATAGGGGTTGGCCGCGCCGTCGCCGAGACGGAACTCGAACCGGCCCGCGTCCGGGATCCGGATCATGTGGGTGCGGTTGTTGCCCGTGTAAGTGATCGAGTTCGGCGCCCAGGTCGCGCCCGACGTCGTCCGGGGCGCGTTGATGCGCTTGTAGGAGTTCACGGTCGGGTTGGTCAGCGCGCAGATCGCGTCGGTGTTGTGCATCAGGCCGCCGATGAAGTGGTAGCCGAGCTGGCTGACGCCGAGCTCCCCGTTCGGGTCCTCGAACAGGTTCTTCTTCCCGTCCCACAGCGACACATGGGCGTGGCAGCCCGAGCCCGTGAGGTTCAAGAACGGCTTCGGCATGAAGGTGGCGCGCAGGCAATGCTTCTCGGCGATCGATTTCGCCATGAACTTGTAGAAGGCGTGCTGGTCGGCGGTCTGCAGCGCCGGGCCGTAGTTCCAGTTCATCTCGAACTGGCCGTTCGCGTCCTCGTGGTCGTTCTGGTAGGGGGCCCAGCCGAGCTGGAGCATCGCGTCGCAGATTTCGGTGATCACGTCGTAGCGGCGCATCAGGGCCTGCTGGTCGTAGCAGGGCTTTTCGGCGGTGTCGGACGGATCCGAGATCCGGGTGCCGTCGGCGTTCACCAGGAACATCTCGGGCTCGATGCCCGACTTCATCTGGTAGCCGGACCGGGCGATCAGGCGCTTCAGAAGGTTGCGCGGAGCCTGCTCGACCTCCTTGCCGTCCATCCAGAGGTCGGCCGCGAGCCAGCCCACCTCCGGTTTCCACGGCAGCTGGATCAGGCTGTCCGGGTCGGGCTTTGCGAACAGGTCGGAATCCGACGGGCTCATGTCGAGCCAGGTGGCGAAGCCGGCGAAGCCGGCGCCCGCCTTCTGCATGTCGCCGATCGCGGCGGCGGGAACCAGTTTGGCGCGCTGCGCGCCGAACAGGTCCGTATAGGAAATGAGGAAGTATTTGATGCCGCGATCTCGCGCGGCCTCCGAAAGATCAATCGCCACTGAAGTCCCCTCGATCGCCCCTTTTTGGGGTCTAACCTGAAATATTACGGCCTTGCTTGCGGGTTCCCCGCCTGTGGGAGGCGCCTTCCGAAGAGCCGGAGGAAGGCCCTCCGGGGGACGTCGGCGGGCCTTCCTTATCGTTTGCGTCAGAACCCTCCGGACTGGCCGGGGATCCAGCTGGTGCCGGCGAGCGGCACGTTCGCCATCGCCGCCGCCTCGATCGTCAGCGCGACGAGGTCTTCCGGCTCGAGATTGTGGACGTGGCTCTTGCCGCAGGCGCGCGCGATGGTCTGGGCTTCCAGCGTCATCACGGACAGGTAGTTGGCCAGGCGGCGTCCGGCGATCACCGGGTCGAGGCGCTTCATCAGCTCCGCGTCCTGGGTCGTGATGCCGGCCGGATCGCGGCCCTCGTGCCAGTCGTCATAGGCGCCGGCGGTCGTGCCGAGGGCCTGGTACTCGGCCTCCCACTTCGGATCGTTGTCGCCGAGCGCGACCAGCGCCGCCGTGCCGATCGCGACCGCGTCGGCGCCGAGCGCCAGCGCCTTGGCCACGTCGGCGCCGTTGCGGATGCCCCCGGAGACGACGAGCTGCACCTTGCGATGCATGCCGAGGTCCTGCAGCGCCTTGACCGCCTGACGCACCGCCGCGAGCGTCGGAATGCCGACGTTCTCGATGAAGACCTCCTGCGTGGCGGCGGTGCCGCCCTGCATGCCGTCCACCACGACCACGTCCGCGCCGGCCTTCACCGAAAGCGCCGTGTCGTAATAGGGCCGCGCGGCGCCGACCTTCACATAGATCGGCTTCTCCCAGTCGGTGATCTCGCGCAGCTCCTCGATCTTGATCTCGAGATCGTCCGGGCCGGTCCAGTCGGGATGGCGGCAGGCCGAGCGCTGGTCGATGCCTTCGGGCAGCGTCCGCATTTTTGCGACGCGGGGGCTGATCTTCTGGCCGAGCAGCATGCCGCCGCCGCCGGGCTTGGCGCCCTGGCCGACCACCACCTCGATCGCGTCCGCCTTGCGGATGTCGTCCGGATTCATGCCGTAGCGCGACGGCAGATACTGGTAGACGAGCTTGGTCGAATGCCCGCGCTCTTCCTGCGTCATGCCGCCGTCGCCGGTCGTCGTGGACGTGCCTATGGCCGAGGCGCCGCGGCCGAGCGCCTCCTTGGCCGGTCCCGACAGCGAGCCGAAGCTCATGCCGGCGATGGTGATCGGGATCTTCAGTTCGATCGGCTTCTTGGCGAAGCGTGTGCCGAGCACGACGTCCGTGCCGCAGCGCTCGCGGTAGCCCTCGAGCGGATAGCGCGACATCGAGGCGCCGAGGAACAGCAGGTCGTCGAAATGGGGCAGCTTGCGCTTCGCGCCGGCGCCGCGGATGTCGTAGATGCCGGTCGCCGCCGCGCGGCGGATCTCCGACAGGGTGTAGGCGTCGAAGGTCGCGCTCTCGCGGGGGAGGGTGCGGGGCGCTGCGGGCGCCTTGACGTGCTCGTTCATCGTCGTCTGTCCCTCAGTACGCGGACGCGTTGTCGACGTGGAAGTGGTAGAGCGTGCGGGCCGAGCCGTAACGCTTGAAGTCGGACGGATCGATCTCGCCCTCCACGCCCGCGAGCTTGAAGCGCTCGTAGAGCTCCTGGCGGTGCTCGTCGCGCATCTCCTTCTCGACGCAGTCGGCTCCGAGGCTCTTCACGCTGCCGCGGACGTAGAGCCGTGCCTCGTAGATCGAGTCGCCAAGCGCCTCGCCGGCGTCGCCGAACACGGTCAGGGTGCCAGCCTGCGCCATGAAGGCGGACATGTGGCCGACCGAGCCCTTCACGACGATGTCGACGCCCTTCATGGAGATGCCGCAGCGCGCGCCCGCGTCGCCGCCGATGATCAGCGCGCCGCCATGGGCGGTGGCGCCGGCCGCCTGGCTGACGTCGCCCGCGACCTCGACCCGGCCCGACATCATGTTCTCGGCGACGCCGACACCTGCGGCGCCGCGGACGATGATCGTCGCCTGCTTGTTCATGCCGCCGCAGTAGTAGCCGACGGGACCGTCGACCTCGACCGTCACCGGCGCGTCGAGGCCAGCGGCGATGGCGTGCAGGCCGCGCGGATTGGCGACCTGCCACAGCGAGGCGTTGGTCCCGTCCTTCAGCGCGTGCAGCGCCGCGTTGAGCTCGCGGACGCTCGCCGTCGCCAGATCGAAGCTGTGACTCTTGGTGCTCGCGTTCATGCGCGGCTTCCCCCTGTTCTGAGTTGGGCTCAGGCCGCGGCGCGGTCCCAGAAATAGACCTTGGCGGGCTCGGGCTCCCAGACCTTGGCGTTCTCGATGCCGGGCAGGCCGGCGAGCGCGCGGTATTCCGAGCCGAAGGCGACGTACTGGTCGGTCTCGGCCATCACCGCGGGCTTGCAGGCGATCGGGTCGCGCAGCACGCCGAAGCCGGACTCCGTGCCGACGACGAAGGTGTAGAAGCCGTCGAGATCGCCGAGGCTGTCCTCGAGCGCCTCGCCGAGCGAGCGCCCTTCGCGCATGCGCCACGACAGGTAGCCGGCGGCGACTTCGCTGTCGTTGTCGGTCTGGATCGCGACGCCCGCGCGCTCGAGGTCGCGGCGCACGGTGCGGTGGTTCGACAGCGAGCCGTTGTGCACGAGGCACTGGTCGGCCCCGGTCGAGAACGGATGCGCGCCGTTCGTGGTCACGGCGCTCTCGGTCGCCATGCGGGTGTGGCCGATGCCGTGGGTGCCCGACATCTCGGCGAGCTTGAACCGGACGGCGACGTCGCTCGGCAGGCCGACCTCCTTGTAGAGCTCCATGCGCGACCCGGCGCCGACGACCGTGACCTCGGGCGCGACCTTGGCGAGCGCCGCGCGGACTTCGGCCTCGCGGCCGGCCGGCAGCGTCAGGACGGCGTGGGTGGCGCGCGCGCTGAGGCCGACGCCGTCGCCGAGCTTCGCCGCGAGGCCGGCGAAGTCGTAGCCCTCGGCCGCGCGCAGGGTCAGCTTCACCTCGTCCGGCGCGCCGGCGCCGTAGACCGCGAAACCGGCCGAATCCGGGCCGCGGTCGGTCATGATCTCGAGCATGCCGCTCAGCAGTTCGCCAAGCTTCGGCTCAAGCGCCTTGTCCTTCAGAAAAAGTCCGACGATGCCGCACATGATTTCGGCGCGCTCCGTTTGCTCGAGGCTCACTTGGCTTTCGAGAACGGACGCTATCCGGGCGTCGCGGGCGCGTCAATCGATATGAAAAAATAATTCTTGTGAGGAAACTCGCTGGCGGCTTCGAAGCAGGCCGCGCGTCAGTCCTTTTCGTACATGATGACCGATAGATAGGTCATCGGCTTCACCAGCAGCCGCTCTGGCCCGTGCGGGGCGCCGGAATCGAACAGCAGCGAATCGCCGGGCTTGAGGTGGTAGCTGTTGCCGGCGTGGGCGTAGATCACTTCTCCGCTCAGCATGTAGATCAGCTCTGTGCCTTCGTGCTGGAAGGCGGTGTAGGGCGCGGCGTCCTCGGTCAGGGTGATCAGATAGGGCTCGCAGGCGATCGCCCCGCCCAGCATGTGGCCCAGCAGTTCGTACTGGTGGCCGACCTTGGTCCCCCGCCGCTGAATCACGACGCCCTGGCCCGCCGGCACATAGGAGCAGTCGCGCCGCTCCTCGAACTCCGAAAACAGCAGGCTTATCGGCATGTTGAGCGCCGAAGCCAGCGTCTGGAGCGTGCCGAGCGACGGCGAGATCTGGCCGTTCTCGATCTTCGACAGCATGCCGGTGGAGACGCTCGCCGCCGCGGCGAGCTCCGCGACCGTCAGCCCCATCAGCTTGCGGTGGTGCCGGATCTGCAGGCCGATCGCCTGCTCCAGCGTGCGCCGCTCCATGGCCGCAGGCGCGCCGGAGCCGGTGACGTAGACGTCCTCCGCGCCCGGCGCGGCCTCGTCCGCGGGAACGGCCGCCGCCGCGGATGTGGACTTGCGAACCATGGCGCTTTCCTCTCAGGAAACTTTCCGCAAAGGCTAGCGAAAGGCGCAGGGCTTCGACAAGCGCGCCGACGCCGCAACCTCCGCGCGCCGGGGAGCGGTTCTAAGCATGAGGAGTAGCGTGATGGGATGGGTCTACCTGCTGGCGGCGGGCCTCATGGAGATCGTCTGGGCGATGGGGCTGAAATATTCCGAAGGCTTCACGAAGCTCGTCCCGACCGTCGTCACCGTGATCTCGATCGCCTGCAGCCTCACGCTGCTCGGGCTGGCGCTGAGGACGCTGCCGATCGGGATCGGCTATGCGGCGTGGACCGGAATCGGCGTGGTGGGCACGACCATCTTCGGCATGGCGGTGTTCGGCGAGCCCGCGACGGCGGCGCGGATCGGCTGCATCGGGCTGATCCTGGCCGGCGTCGTCGGGCTGAAGATCGCGGGCTGAGCCTGCGCGCTCAGTCCTCCGCTCGGGCGTCGAGCCCGCGGGCCTGCCCCGCCTCGACGATCCAGCGCCAAAGCGTGGCTGCGAAGGTGCGGAACGTCGCGATCTCGTAGGTCGGCGCGTCGTCGACCTGCCAGAGGTGGACCGCGATCGAGGCGGCGTGGGTCATGGCGGCGTCGCCGGGCCCGAACGTCCTCGGATGCAGGTCGAGCTGGATCAGCGTGGCGAGCGTCTCCCGCGCCTTCGGGCCGGAGACGCGCAGCACCGTTCGGCCGTCCGACTGGTCGGCGACCGCCGCCGGCAGCGTGGAGAAGTCGGTCGGAGCGGATGACACGGCCAGCCATTTGCCGGGTCCTGCGCCGACGAAGGCGACCTCGCCCGAAGCCACCCGCGCCGGTCCGGTCGGGAGATCGAGGCCGTAGGCGGCGCGCACCGCCTGGACGAGCTCCGCCTCGCGCCCCCTCAGGGCCGCGACGGAGGCGAGGGTCAGGTTCTCGACCTCCCGCAGCGTGACGCCGGGCGCTCCGGCGGCGGAGACGTTAGGGGCGACGTGCGGCCGGAGCGCCGAACGGGCGACGAGGGGCTCAGCCACGGACGCGGACTCCTTCCGGATCGACGAAGACGGGAGCGACCACCTCGACCTCGACGTCGCCGTCGCGCACCGGGTCCACGGCGCGGACGATCTCGCCGATCCGCTCCTGGCCGCGCGCGAGGAAACCGAGGCCGACCCAGCAGCCGTTCGAGGGAGAATAGGCGACGGAGGTCATGTAGCCCTCGTCGTTGGCGGCGGTGACGGCCGCGCCGCGCGCGACGAAGTGCGCGCCGCCCCGGAGCCGCTGGGAGCGGTCGACCGGCTTGAAGCCGACGAGCCGCGGCCGCGCCGGATCGGCGAGGCCCTCGCGCTGGCTCAGCACCTTGCCGATGCAGTCCTTCTTCTTCGACATCATGCCGCCGAGGCCGAGATCGGCCGCCGTGGTCTGGCCGTTCAGCTCGGCCGCCGCGGCGTGGCCCTTCTCGATGCGCATGACCGACAGCGCCTCGGCGCCGTAGGGGCAGATGCCGAAGGGCTCGCCCGCCGCCATGATCGCCCGGATCAGCGCGTCGCCGTAGCGCGCGGGGACCGCGAGCTCGAACGCCATCTCGCCGGAGAAGGAGAGCCGGAACAGCCGGGCCCTGGTCCCGCCGCACACCGTCAGCTCCTTGACGCCGAGATAGGGCAGGCCGGCGTCGGAAACGTCGAAGCCGTCGTCCGCCAGCGCCGCCACCACGTCGCGCGAGCGGGGCCCCGCGATCGCGTATTTCGCCCACTGGTCGGTGATCGACGACAGGTGGACGTCGAGATGCGGGAACAGCCACTGCCGGCAATATTCGAGATGCCGCATCGCGCTCGCGGCGTGCGCCGTCGAGGTGGTGACGTAGTAGTGCGTCTCGCCGAGGCGGGCGACGGTGCCGTCGTCCATCGCGATCCCGTCCTCGCGCAGCATCAGCCCGTACCGCGCCTTGCCGATCGGCATCGTGGAGAAGGTGTTGATGTACACATGGTCGAGGAAAGCGCCGGCGTCCGCGCCTTGCACGTCGATCTTGCCTAGCGTCGAGGCGTCGTAGACGCCGACCTTGTTGCGGACGGTGTTCACCTCCCGGATGGTCGTCTCGAGCCAGTCGGTCTCGCCGGCCCGCGGGAAGTAGGCCGCGCGCATCCAGAGCCCCGTCTCGACGAACACGGCGCCCTGCTCCTCGGCCCAGAAATGCGAGGGCGGCAGGCGAGTCGGCTTGAACTCCTTGCCCCGGTGCGCGCCGCCGAGCGCTCCGAGCGCGACCGGGGTGAAGGGCGGCCGCGTCAGCGTGAGGCCCGTCGCGGGGATCGACCTGCCGGTGATCTCCGCCATCAGCGCGAGGCCGACGACGTTCGCGGTCTTGCCCTGGTCGGTCGCCATGCCGAGCGTGGTGTAGCGCTTCAGGTGCTCGACCGAACGGAAGCCCTCGCGGGCCGCGAGCTCGACGTCCTTGACCGTGACGTCGTTCTGGAAGTCGACGAAGGCCTTGCCGCGCTTCGCCGGAACGCGCCACGGCCCGAGCCCGCGGGTCTCGCCGGAATCGTCGTCGGCGCGCGGCGGATCGAAGGTCCCGCCCGAGAAGCCGCAGTCGTTCGCGGCCTCCGCGCCCGCCCGTCCGCCGGCGGCGAGCGCCTCGCCGAGGCCGAAGGCGCCGGCGGCCGCGCCGACGACCGTCATGCCGGGAGGCGTCCCGCCCGGCGCGAACGCGGCGAGGTCGTCCCGCCACTGCGGCCGTCCGCCGAGATGGGTGGTGAGGTGGATCGTGGGGTTCCAGCCGCCCGACACCGCGACGAGATCGCAGGCGACGTTGAAGCTTCCGCCGCGGGCGTCGACGATCTCGCAGCCCTTGACGCTCTGGCCGCCATAGGCCCGCGCCACCGCGCCGCCGAAGACCAGCAGGGCGCCGGCGGCCCGCGCCGCCGCATGCAGCGCTGGGCTGTCGCCGCGCGCGTCGACCACCGCCACGACCTCGCAGCCGGCGGCGTTCAGGTCCGCCACGGTGCGGGCGGCGTCGTCGTTGTTGGCGTAGACCACCGCGCGCCGGCCCGGCGCGACGCCGTAGCGGTTGAGGTAGGCGCGGACCGCGCCGGCGAACATCACGCCCGGGGTGTCGTTGCCGCCGAAGGCGATCGGCCGCTCCAGCGCGCCGGCGGCGAGCACGGCGCGCTTCGCGACGATGCGCCAGAAGCGCTGACGCGGCTGATGCTGCGCCGGCTCGCGCAGGTGGTCGGAGACCCGCTCGACCGCGCCGTAGACGCCGCCGTCATAGGCCCCGAGCACGGAGGTGCGCCTGAGCACGGTCACCTCGGGTAAGCTCGCGAGCTCCGCCTCGGCCTCCTCGGCCCAGCGCGCCGCGCTTTGGCCGCCGAGTTCCCGCCGCTCGGCGATCAGCCGTCCGCCGAGCGCGAAGTCCTCGTCGGCGAGGATCACCCGCGCGCCTGAGCGTCCCGCGGCGAGCGCCGCGGCGAGGCCGGCCGGGCCGCCTCCGATCACCAGCACGTCGCAATGGGCGGTGGTCTTCTCATAGGCGTCGGGATCGGCGGCTTCCGCCGCGCGGCCGAGACCCGCGGCGCGGCGGATCAGAGGCTCGTAGAGCCTCTCCCACAGCTTCGCCGGCCACATGAAGGTCTTGTAGTAGAACCCCGCCACGAACACCGGCGAGGCCAGCTGGTTCACCGCCAGCAGATCGAAGGCGAGCGACGGAAAGCGGTTCTGGCTGCTGGCCTCGAGCCCGGCGTAGAGCTCGGCCACCGTCGCCTTCACGTTCGGCTCGCGCCGCGCGCCGGTCCGGAGCTCCACGAGCGCGTTCGGCTCCTCGGAGCCAGCCGTCAGCACGCCGCGGGGGCGGTGGTACTTGAACGACCGCCCGACGAGCGTGACGCCGTTCGCGAGCAGCGCCGAGGCGAGGGTGTCGCCGGGGTGGCCGGAATAGGTCCGGCCGTCGAAGGTGAAGGCGAGCGGGCGCGTCCGGTCGATCAGGCCGCCGGAGGCGAGGCGGTTCGGCTGGGACATCATTCGGCTCCGGAGCCACGCGCCGCCGCCACGTCGCGGGCGGCTTCGACCAGCTCGATGGCGTGGGTGCGGGTGTCGCGGGTCACCACCAGCCAGGACTGGCAGCCGCTGGCGTGCTGCCACAGCTCGCGGTGCGGACCGGCCGGGTTGTCGCGGAGATAGACGTAGTCGTGGAACGCGACCTCCGCGCCGGGCGCGGCCGGGTCGGGACGGGTCAGGCTGGCGTCGCCGAGATAGGAGAACTCGTCCACGCCGCGGACGCCGCAATAGGGGCAGGGAATGCGCATGGGTCGAGCCTCAGTGCAGGTTCGGCTGGGCGCCGACGCCCTTTTCGTCGATCAGATGGCCGGTGGCGAAGCGGTCGAGCCGGTAGGCGGCCGCGACCTCGTGCGGCGCGTCGGTCGCGAGCAGGTGCGCGAAGCACCAGCCCGAGGCCGGCGTCGCCTTGAAGCCGCCGTAGCACCAGCCGGCGTTGAGGTAGAGGCCCTCGACCGGCGTGCGGTCGATGATCGGCGAGCCGTCCATCGACATGTCCATGATCCCGCCCCAGTGCCGGAGAAGCTTCACGCGGCCGATCGCGGGCATCAGCGCCATACCGCCTTCCGCCACGTCCTCGATCGTCGGCAGGTTTCCGCGCTGGGCGTAGGAGTTGTAGCCGTCGATGTCGCCGCCGAAGACGAGGCCGCCCTTGTCCGACTGCGAGATGTAGAAGTGGCCGGCGCCGAAGGTGCAGACCGTGTCGATGAAGGGCTTGATCCCCTCCGATACGAAGGCCTGCAGCACGTGGCTCTCGATCGGCAGCCTGAGCCCCGCCATGGCGGCGACGCGCGAGGAGTTGCCGGCGCAGGCGAGGCCGACCTTCTTCGCGCCGATGAAGCCGCGGGTGGTCTCGACGCCGAGGATGCGGCCGGCCTCGATCCGGAAGCCGGTGACCTCGCAGTTCTGGATGATGTCGACGCCGCGGCCGTCGGCGGCGCGGGCGTAGCCCCAGGCGACCGCGTCGTGCCGCACCGTGCCGCCGCGGCGCTGGCGCAGGCCGCCCTTGATGGGGAAGCGCGCGTTGTCGAAGTCAAGCATCGGCAGGATGCGCTTGAGCTCGGCCGCGTCCAGCAGCTCGGCGTCGACGCCGTGCAGGCGCATGGCGTTGCCGCGGCGGGCGTAGGCGTCGCGCTGGCCGTCGGAATGGAACAGGTTCACGACGCCGCGCTGGCTCACCATCGCGTTGTAGTTCAGGTCCTGCTCCAGATCCTCCCAGAGCTTCATCGAGTGTTCGTAGAACGGCGTGTTGCCCGGCAGCAGGTAGTTCGAGCGCACGATCGTGGTGTTGCGGCCCACATTGCCGCCGCCGACCCAGCCCTTCTCCACCACCGCGACGTTGGTGATGCCGTGGACCCTGCCGAGGTAGTGCGCGGTCGCGAGGCCGTGGCCGCCGCCGCCGACGATGACGATGTCGTACTCCGCCTTCGGCTCGGGCTCGCGCCAGGCCGGCTTCCAGCCGGTGTGGCCGCGAAGCGCCTCGCGGAGCACGGAAAAGATCGAATACCGGTCGGTCGACATGAGCGCGCCTGGGTGATGGCGAAGCAAGGACAAGCCGGAGTATGGCGAACGGAACGGCGCTATGAGATATAAATCGGACTTATAGTGCGAGCCCCGCGATGCAGCCCCGCGCCGACGACCTTCCCTTCGATCTCCGCCAACTCACGATCTTCCTCGCGGTCTGCGACGCCGGCTCGATGGCGGCGGCGGCGCGGCGGCTCGGGCTGACGCAGCCGGCGGTGTCACTCGCGGTGGCGGAGCTCGAGGCCCGCGTCGGCGCCGGGCTGTTCAACCGGGCGATCCGGCCGATCGCGCCGACGCCTGCGGGCGTGCTGCTGCGCCAGCGCGCCTCGGCGCTGGTCTCCGAAGCGCGCCAGATCGCCCCGATGCTGCGGGAGGCGGGGCGGGCGCGGTTTCCGTTGGTGCGGCTCGGGCTCGTCGACTCGCTGTCGCGCACGCTCGGCCCCGCGCTTGCGGACGCGATCGCGGCGCGGGCCGACGAGGTCGCGATCCTGTCGGGCCTGACGGCCGCGCACGCCAGCGCGCTGCTGTCGCGCAACCTCGACGTCATGATCGGCGTGGACGATCTCGGCGATGTCGCCGGGCTCGAACGCTGGCCGATCGTCGCCGAGACGCATGTGCTGATGTTGCCGGCGGACGCAGGCCCCGTCTCCGACCTCGCGGATCTCGGGCGGCTGGCGGGGACGCACGACCTCGTGCGGTTCAGCGCGCGCTCTTCGACCGGCGTCGAGATCGAACGCCATCTCCGGCGCATCGGGCTGGACCTTCCGCGGCGGCTCTCGTTCGACACGCCGCAGGGCGTGGCCGCGGCGGTCGCGGAAGGGGGGCGCTTCGCGATCGTGACGCCGCTTTGCGTGGCGGAGGCCGCCCCGCCTGCAGGAGCGCTGACCTACGCAGCGCTGCCGGGCCCGCGTCTGACGCGGCGGTTGACGCTCGTCGCCTACGCCCAGGAGCTCGGCCGGCTGCCGGGCGAACTCGCGGCGCTGGGCCGGTCGAGGGTGAACGCGCTGGTGGAGGGCGGCGGCCTCGGGCCGCTCGCCGGTTTCGTCGACGTCGGCTGACCGCTCTTAAGGAGCCACGATCCAGCGCCGCGCGCCCGGCCGCGCGGCGACCTCGCGGGCGCGTTCGGCGCCGGCGCGCTCGAGCCCCTGCGCCAGGTGGCCACGCTCGGCGGAGGCGAGGTCGGGGCGGACTGGCGTCCACAGCGCCGCCTCGCTGATCTCCGCCGCCAGCGGCACATCGCGCCACCACGGCCCGGCGCCGCCCGCGAGCATGTCGGGAATGCGCGCGTAGAGAGTCTGGACGGCCTCGGCGGCCTCCTTGTCGAGGTCCGCGCCGCGTTTGGCGAACAGCGAGATCTCCGCCGTGAGGGCGCGGGCGTCCGCGACCAGCGGCGCCGAGGGCAGGTCCGCGGGCGTGAGCCGGCGCGAGCGGGCGGGGTCGACGTCCGGCGCGACCGAGACGACATGCAGGTCGCCATGGGCGGCGATCAAGGCGCCGAGGTCGGCGTCGCCCTTCACCGCGATCAGCACAGCGCCGGCGGCCTCGCCGCGGGAGACGGCGTCGAGCGCCTCCTCGCGGCCCGAACGGCGCTCCTCCCCTTCCAGGCGCAGCAGCGCCAGCGCCTTGCGCGCCACCGCGGCGTCGTCCTCCGCGGCGCCGATCTCGATCGGCTTGCCGGCGAGGTCGCCCGCGCCGGCCACATCGCGGCGCGCGACGATCACGACGACGGCGTCGAACAGGCGGGCCACGCGCTGGACGTCCGGTTCGGCCGCGCCGTCGAGGCTCGGAGAAACGGCGAGGTCGGCCGTCCCGCCGCCGAGCTGAGCGTCGATCAGCCTCGCGTCGTCGCCGAGCGCTTTGACGACCTCGGCGCCCGGGCCTGCGGCCGCACCGGCCGCGCTCACGGCGATCGCGAGGCCGCCGCGTTCCGGCGGCAGCGGCGTCACGCGCGCGACGTCCCGTCGGGCCGCGGCGGAACGGCGGGCGGAGGAGCGCCGCAGGCTGCGCCGCTCGGCGGGCGCGGTTTCCGCAGCGACGACGCGCCGCGCGTTCTGCGCCGGCGCGTTCGGCGCGGCCCTGCTTCGCGACAGCGACCGATCGGCGGCGGTGCGCCACCAGTTCGAAGACTGGGTCGGGGAGGCGGCCACGCCGGGGGGCGCGGTCGCCGCGGCTGGCGGCGGGGGAGCGGCGGGGCGTTGAGCCGACCGCCTGTTCGGCTGGGTCGCGGCCGGGGCCGTGCGCTGCGCCGGTTGCGCCTGCCGCGGCGCGTTCGGCGCGGCCTGGGCGCGCTGCGCAGGGTTGACAAGCTGCGCGCTCGCGAAGGTCGGCGCGCCCAAAGCTGCGGCCAAGACGGCGATAGCGATCGATCGGGGTCGGAAGGACATCGTGATCACCTGACAGCTCCGATGAGGCGCCGAACGCCGGCCTGAATTTCCCGATTTGTAGCTTCTATCGCTTTCCTGGCCGACGAATCTGGTTTCTTCAAGACCTGTTAATGGATCTTAACGGCCATTATTGGTTGCATGGTTTCGATATCGGTCAAAAGGATGATCTGACTTCGGGCGCGTCCGTCGCGTCGTCCATGGGCGCGCAACGTCGCCGCGCCGGCTAAGCTTGGTCCATGCGCCGCGACGGCGGCGGCCAGGCAGGAGATTCCCATGCGCCAGTCCACCTTCGGTCCCGACCGACGTCCGGTCCCGGTCATCGGGCAGGGCACATGGCGGCTGGACGACGACGCGCGGGCCATGGCGCTCGAGGCGCTGCGCGCGGGCCTCGACGCCGGCATGACCCATGTCGACACGGCGGAGATGTACGGAGAGGCGGAGCCGCTCGCGGCCGAAGCCATCGCCGGACGGCGGGACGACGTCTTTCTGGTGTCGAAGGTCCTGCCGCAGAACGCGGCCAGGGCGCGGGTGCTCGACGCGTGCGAGCGTAGCCTGCGGCGGCTGAAGACCGACCGCCTCGACTGCTATCTCCTGCACTGGCGCGGCGCGACGCCGCTCGAGGACACCATCGACGCGTTCGAGACCCTGAAGCGGCAGGGCAAGATCCTGTCCTGGGGCGTCAGCAACTTCGACGTCGACGATCTGGAGGAGGCGCTCGGCATCGCCGGCGCGGGCGCCATCGCCTGCAATCAGGTGCTCTACCACCTCGAGGAGCGGGCGATCGAGCACGCCGTCATTCCCTGGTGCGAGGCGCATGACGTGACGGTCGTGGCCTACAGCCCGTTCGGCAGCGGCGCCTTTCCCGATCCGCGTTCGAAGTCCGGCGCCGTGCTCGCGGAGGTCGCCGCCGAGGCCGGCGCCTCGCCGCGCCAGACGGCGCTCGCGGCGCTGACGCGTCGCCCCTCGGTCCTAGCGATCCCGAAAGCCGGGCGGAAGGCCCATGCGCTCGACAACGCCGCCGCGGGCGATCTCGAACTCACCGACGAGCAGCTCGCGCGCATCGACGCCGCGTTCCCGCGCGGACCGAAGCCGCGCCATCTGCCGATGATCTGAAAGAGGGTATGCGCCTTCGGCGGCCCGCGCCCTAGCTTCTCTCCTCGAGCAAGAGGGAGACGCCCGATGGATATCGACCCGTTCGAACAAGGCCTGATCGCAGCGGCCAATGGCGGTTCGTTGAACGACAATCGCTACGAGGCCGGGAGCGAGGAGCACCGGCTGTGGGAGGAGGGCTTCCTCCAGGGCGCCCGCGACGCCGAGCCGGCCGAGCCGGAATGAACGGCAAGGGGGCGGCGGTTCGAACCGCCGCCCCGACGCGTCAGATGGGGAGAGGCGGCAGGGCGCCGATCACCGTGTCGAGAAGGCCGCCGACCAGACCGCCGACCTGATCGAGCGTTCCGGACACCGCTGCGAGTTCGTCGCCGAGGTCGAGCGAGAGGCCCAGCGACAGGCCGCCAGACACCTCGTCGAGTTCAGCTGCGTTAAGTTCACGAACAGCTTCGAATGCATTGCTCATGCGATCATTCTCCCTTTGGACGTGACGCGCTATTGTGCATCCACCATCGTTTGAAGAAGCGCCCATTTGCGCTTCGCGATAGAATTGATCATCACTGTTCCATGTCTTCAACCCCGCGATCGGGATGGGGCCGGATTAGACAAAAGGACTATCAAGTCGGATCGATAGACGATCGAACATGGTGCGGATAGTGAAAAATTATTGCTCATCATATGGTTATAGGCCGATCATTAAATTTGAACGCGCGGCGCCGGGCGGTGATCCGGCGCGGGGGCGTAAAGGCCGGCGAACGCCGACCGACGGCGGATCGGACTCGGAGTCTCTCGACATGGCCCCCGCTGTTGGCGGCGTTTTGACGCAGGCCCGCGGAGGGGCGGCGCCGGCGGGCTGGAGCGCCGGATGACGGCGGGGCCAAGCGTGGACGCCGCGGCGGTCGCGTCGGACCCCGCGGCTCCGGATCAGCGCCCGCCTGCGGCGCCGCCGGCCGCGGCGCCTGCTCAGAAGGCGACGCCGCTGTTCCGCGCCGCGGCCGTCTCCGCCCGCGCCGACCAGTGGCTCGGCGCCACGCGCGCGGTGCAGCCCTGGCCGCTCACGGTGGTGGCGCCGGTCGGCGCCGTCCTCGCCCTCGCGCTCGTCGCCTTCCTCGTCTTCGGCCAGTACACGCAGCGGGCCCGCGTGCACGGCGTGCTGACGCCGAGCTCCGGCCTCATCAAGCTCGCCGCGCCGCAGGAGGCGCGCATCCTCGCGCTCAAGGTCGCGGACGGCGACACGGTCGCGAAGGGCCAGCCGCTCTATGTGCTCGACCTCGACCGCCGCACCGAGTTCGGCGCCGCGAGCGAGACGGTGCTCGCGGCGCTGAAGAGCCAACGCGACGAGCTTCAGAAGGAGCTGCTCCGCCGCTCGGCCGCGGACAAGGACCGGCAGGAGGCGCTGCGCGTGAAGCTCGGGGATCTCGGCCGCGAGAGCGCGCAGGTCGATCGGCAGATCGCGACCGGCGAGGATTACGTCCGGGTGCTGACCGAGGAGCTCGAGAGCTACCAGGACTATCTGAAGCGCGGCATCACCATCCAGCGCGACGTCGCCGACCGCCGCTCGCGGCTGATGGCCGAGAAGACCCAGCTCGAACAGCTCCGCCGCGACGGCGTGCGGCTCGAATCCGAGACCAGCGCCGCCAAGGCCGAGATTTCCCAGATCGATCACGAAGGCGGTTCGAAGCTCTCCGAAATCCGCCGCCAGATCGCCGAGGCCGACCGCACCATCGCCGAGACCGAGGCGCAGCGGCAGATCCAGATCGTCGCGCCGGAGGCGGGGCGGGTCACGGCCGTCGTCGCCCATGCGGGCCAGGCGGTGCCGAACGGCGCGCCGCTGCTCACGATCGTGCCGGAGGACAGCGCGCTGCAGGCCAATCTCTACGCCGAATCGAGCGCGATCGGCTTCATCCGCGAGGGCGCGCCGGTGATGCTGCGCTACGCCGCCTTTCCCTACCAGAAGTTCGGCCAGCATCCGGGCGTGGTCACATCGATCTCGCGCGCCGCGCTGAGGCCCGAGGAGATCGAGAACGGCGTCGCGGCCCCGCCCGACAGCGAAAGCCGGGGCGGCCTCTACCGTCTGACGATCAAGCCCGAATCGTCCGACATCGTCGCCTATGGCAAGCGCGAGCCGTTGCAGGCGGGCATGCAGGTGGAGGCCGACATCTTCCTCGACACCCGCCCGATCTGGCAGTGGATCCTCAACCCGCTCTACAGCCTCAAGCCGCTTCACGGCGGGCCTGAGGAGGCGGGGCGATGAGCGTGACGGCGCAGGACGACGCCGGGCGCGACGCCGCCGGTCCGGCGCGCGCGCTGCTCGGTCGGCTGTCGTTCGGCTTCGGCCGGCCGCGCACGCCGGCGGTGCTGCAGACGGAGGCCGCGGAATGCGGGCTCGCCTGCCTCGCGATGGTGGCGGGCTTCCACGGCCGGCTGGTCGATCTCGCGACCCTGCGGCGGCGGTTCTCGACCTCGCTCGGCGGCCTGACGCTCAAGCAGATGGTCGCGATCGCGGGCCGCATGGACCTTGCGGCGCGGGCTCTGCGCGTCGAGATGTCGGCGCTGCCGCAGCTCTCGACCCCGTGCGTGCTGCATTGGGGCTTCAACCATTTCGTCGTGCTCGAAAGCGTCGGCGCCCGCACCGCCCGCATCTGCGATCCGGCGATCGGCCGGCGCACGCTGCCGCTCGAGGAGGTGTCGAAGTCCTTCACCGGCGTCGCGCTGGAGCTGACGCCGACGCAGGATTTCGCGCCGGCCGACGAACGCCAGACCATCCGGCTGCTCGACCTGTTCCGCAACGTGGCAGGCCTGCCCAAGGCCGTGCTGCAGCTGCTCGCGCTGTCGATCGCCTTCGAGATCTTCACGCTCGCACTGCCGTTCGGCACCCAGATCGTGATCGATCAGGCGATCGTGGCCGGCGACACCGACCTCGCCACGCTGGTGGCGCTCGGGCTCGGGCTGCTGGTGCTGCTGCAGACGGTGATCTGGGCGGCCCGGTCCTGGGGCATCATGGCGCTGTCGGCGGCGCTCAACGTGCAGTGGGCGAGCGGCCTGTTCTCGCATCTCGTGCGCCTGCCGCTCGATTACTTCGAGAAGCGCCACGTCGGCGACGTCACCTCCCGCTTCCGATCGCTCGAGACCGTGCAGGACACGCTGTCCACCACCTCGGTGCTGAGCGTGGTCGACGGCGTCATGGCGATCGGGCTCGTGGTGATGATGGCGCTGTTCGGCGGCTGGCTCGCCGTGGTCGCGGTCGTCACCACGCTGCTCTACGTGGCGCTCAGGATCGCCGCCTACGGGCCGTACCGGCAGGCCTCGGAAGAGACCATCGTCCAGGCGGCGCGTGAGAACACGCATTTCCTCGAGACGCTGAGGGGCGCGACCACGGTCAAGCTGTTCGGGCTGGAGGAGCGGCGCACCGCCACCTGGCTCAACCTGCTGGTCGACCGCTTCAACGCCAAGCTCCACACCCAGAAGCTCGACGTGCTGTTCGGGGCCGCCACCAAGCTGCTGTTCGGGCTCGACCGGGTGCTGATCCTCTATCTCGGCGCGGTCGCGGTGATCGACCGTTCAATCACTCTCGGCATGCTGATCGCGTTCCTGTCCTACAAGGACCAGTTCTCGACGCGCATCGAGAGCCTCGTCGCCGCCGGCTTCAAGATGCGGATGCTCAACCTGCAGGCGGAGCGGCTCGCCGACATCGCCCTGTCGCCCCGCGAGGCGACCGGCCAAGGCTCCATAGCGCCCGTGCAGGGCGGGGCGCCCCCGACGCGGATCGACATGCGCGGCGTGGGGTTCGCCTATGGCGGCGGCGAGCAGCCGATCGTGCGCGATTTCGACCTCGCGATCGCGCCGGGCGAATGCGTCGCCCTGCTCGGGCCCTCCGGCTGCGGCAAGACCACCCTGCTCAAGATGCTCGCCGGCCTGCTGCCGCCGACCGCGGGCGCGATCGAGATCGACGGCTCTCCGCTCAACGAAGGCTCGCTCGCGTCCTACCGCGAGCGCATCGGCTGCGTGCTGCAGGACGATCGCCTGTTCGCCGGCTCGATCGCCGAGAACATCGCCTGCTTCGATCCCGCCGTGGACATGCGCTGGGTGCGCCAGTGCGCCGCCGCGGCCGGCATCGACAACGACGTCATGCGTATGGCCATGGGCTACGAGACGCTGGTCGGCGACATGGGCTCGACGCTCTCGGGCGGGCAGAAGCAGCGCATCTTCATCGCCCGCGCGCTCTATCGCAGGCCGAGCCTGTTCCTGCTCGACGAGCCCACGAACCATCTCGACGAGCGCGCCATCGACGTGGTGCTCGACGCGTTGAAGCGCCTGCCGATGACGCGCGTGGTGGTGACGCACAACAGCAGGGTCGCGAGCATCGCCGACCGGCAGATCCTGATGTCGCTGCCGCAGGGCGCGAAGACGGGCTGACGGCCCGTCGTCGCGCGATTGGCCGCGCCGGACGGGTGTTCTATCGTCCGCTCCGCGGGGGCCAAGACGATGGATGCGATTGCGGGTTCGCCGGCCAGGGGCCGGCCCAGGATTTTCGTGCTGGGCAGCTTCGTGGCCGCCTGCACGGTGACGGTCGAGGAACTGCCCCAGCCGGGCGAATCCCTGCGCGCCGGCGCCTTCCTGATGGAGCCCGGCGGCAAGGGGTTCAACCTCGCGCTCGCCGCCCACCGGCTCGGCGCAGAGGTCGACGGTCTGTTCGCGGTCGGCGCCGACCTGCTGGGGGACCTCGCCGAACCGGCCTTCCGCCGCGCAGGACTCGATCTCGCCATGCTGCGCCGGAAATCTGCCCCGACCGGCGGCGGCGTCGGCTTCATCGCCGCGAACGGCGAAAACTGCCTCGCGGTCGCGCCAGGCGCGAACGAGGCGCTCGGCGCGGAGGACGTGCGGCCGCTGGAGAACGCGATCGGCGCGGCCGATCTTTGCCTCGCCCAGTTCGAGATCGCCGACGGGCCGATCGCCGAAGCCTTCGCGATCGCCCGCGCGGCCGGACGTCCGACGCTGCTGAACCCGTCGCCCTACCGCGCGCTGAGCGACGGCGTGCTCGCCGCGACCTCGA
Source organism: Methylopila henanensis (assembly GCF_042681025.1). Lineage (NCBI taxonomy): Bacteria > Pseudomonadati > Pseudomonadota > Alphaproteobacteria > Hyphomicrobiales > Methylopilaceae > Methylopila > Methylopila henanensis. The sequence continues at coordinate 88,093 of NZ_JBHUER010000010.1, read as the reverse complement.
TCCTGTGCGTCAACGCGGTCGAGGCGGCGGAGCTGGCCGCGTCCCTCGGCGAGACGGTCACGCCGGGCGCGGACGGCGCCGCGGGTCTTGCGCGGCGGCTGTTCGGGCTGGGGCTGGAGGCGCTCGTCGTCACCCGGGGCGGGGAGGGCGCGACCGTGCACCAAGCGGACGGACCGCCGCATGTGGAGCCGGCCTTCCCGACGCGGGCGGTCGACACCCTCGGCTGCGGCGACGCCTTCGCCGCCGCGCTCGCCGTCGCGCTGGCGGAAGGCCGCGCCTGGCCGGAGGCCATGCGCCGCGCGGCCGCGAACGGCGCGCTCACCGCCGCCGCGCCCGGCGTATTCGACGCCCTGCCGACGGTCGCGGCCCTCGAACTCGCGCTCGATGGCGCCTACGCCTGAGCATCAACCTGAACGACGGTCTGGGGCAGCAGGAACGGGCCGTCCGGCACCCCGCGGACGCGCGCCTCCACCCCGTAGAGCGTGCGGACCAGAGCGTCAGTCAAAACCTCGGCGGGCGGACCGCTCGCCGCCACCGCGCCGGCTTTCAGCGCGACGATCTCGTCGGCGGCCATGGCGGCGAGGTTGACGTCGTGCAGCACGGCGAGCACGCCGCCGCCGCTTCGCGCATGACGGCGCGCGAGCGCGAGCGTCGCGAGCTGGTGCTCGAGGTCGAGGCTCGCGGTCGGCTCGTCGAGCAGGAGGTAGCGCGCGGGACCGGCCGGTGCGGCGTCGAGCTGGGCCAGCACGCGCGCGAGATGGACGCGCTGGCGTTCGCCGCCGGAAAGCTCCGGGCACGGCCGGTCGTCGGCGCCTTCGAGGCCGACGACCGCGAGGTTGCGCGCCACGATGGCGTCTCCCTCCATCCGGGGCAGTCCGGGCGGCAGGCCCAGCCGCCCCGTCTCGCCGACGGTGAAGGGGAAGGCGAGCTCGTTCGATTGCGCGAGCACGGCGCGCCGGCGCGCCAGCTCGGCCGGAGTGAAGGCGTCGAGGTCGACGCCGTCGAGGCGGACGGAGCCGGCGGCTGGCCGCAGGTCGCCCGCAAGCGCGGACAGCAGCGTCGACTTGCCGGCGCCGTTCGGCCCGATGATCGCGACGACGCGGCCGGGCCGGACCCGCACGCTGGCGCGATCGAGCGCGACGCGCCCGCCCAGCCTGACCGTGACGGCGTCGGCGACAAGCCCGCTCATCCGATGATCCGTCCACGGCGGCGCATGAGCAGCCACAGGAAGAACGGCGCGCCGAACGCCGCCGTCACGACGCCGATCGGCAGTTCGGCGGGGGCCGCGAGCGTGCGCGCGGCGACGTCCGACAGCAGCAGCAGCGCGGCGCCAAGCAGCGCCGAGGCCGGCAGCAGCGCGCGGTGGCCGGGGCCGATCGCAAGCCGGACGAGATGAGGGGCCGCGAGCCCGATGAAGCCGATCGCGCCCGCGCTCGCCACCGCCGCCGCCACCGCCGCCGCCACCCCGATCACGGCGATGCGCTTCACCCGCTCGACGTCGACGCCCACGTGGAACGCGGCGCGTTCGCCGAGCGCGACGGCGTCGAGCCCGCGCGCCAGAAGCGGCGCGGCGAGGCCGAGCGCCACGATGAAGGGAAGCGCCAGCGTGATCTTCAGCCAGGTCGCGCCTCCGAGGCTGCCGAGCGTCCAGAACAGGAAGGCGCGGAGCTGGTCGTCCCGCGCCATGAACACCAGCACGCCGGTTCCGGCCGCCGACAGCGCCCCGAGCGCGACGCCCGCGAGCAGCATCACCGCGATCTCGGTGCGGCCGTCGCGCGAGGCGATGCGGGCGAGCAGCAGCGTGGTGGCGAGCCCGCCCGCGAAAGCGGCGAGCGGCAGGGCGAGGTTCGCGAGCGTCGGCGGCAGCAGATGCGCCACGCTCTCGCCGAGCACGATCCAGGCGACCGCGGCGAAGGCCGCGCCGGACGAGACGCCGACGAGGCCTGGATCAGCCAGCGGGTTGCGGAACACGCCCTGCATCACGGCCCCGGCGAGCGCCATCGCGGCGCCGACGAGCGCGCCGATGACGGTGCGCGGCGCCCGGATGTCGGCGAGAATGGTGGCGTCGCGCGCGAGCGCCGGGGGCAGCCCCTCGCGCCCGCCGTTCGCGAGCACGGCCTGAGCCACGTCCAGCAGCCGCGCCGGCCCGATCGTGACGGGGCCGACCGACAGCGACGCGATCATGGCGACGGCCAGCAGAAGGCCGGCCGCCGTAAGGCCCTGAGACTTCGTCACCGGGAGGCGGCTTGGCTCGCGGTCCAGGGGCGCTCCGGCAATGCGCGGAACGTATGTTCGGGATAGACTTGTCGCGCGACCGCGCGGGCGATGTGGGCGACCCGCGGACCGAACCCCACTAGGCCGAGGGCGTCCGCGACGACGATGCGGTTGTCCCTTACGGCGGAGGACTGGGCGAGCGCCGGGTGCCGGGACACCGCCTCGACCGAGACCGGCGCGCCGGTCGCCATGACGATGACGGCGTCCGGGTCGATGGCGAGCGCCGCTTCGTCGACCAGCGCCTTCCAGCCCGTCATCGCCGTCGCGGCGTTGTCGCAGCCGACCAGCTCCAGCGCGAGCGCCCCCGTCGAGCGGACGCCGGCGGCCGTCAGCGGACCGCCGCTGGAGGGGCCGAGCAGGATCAGCGCGCGCCGCCGATTCTCGATCCGGGCGATGTCTTCGGCGAGCGTCGCAAGATCGGCCGCGACGGCGTCCGCGAGCTCGCGCCCGCGCTCCTCTTCGCCGAGCGCGGCGGCGACCGCGCCGATGCGCGCGACGATGTCGTCCGGCCGCTCGATCTCGCGGAGCGACACCAAACGGACGGACGCCGCGGCGAGCACGTCCATGGTCTCCTTTGGCCCGGAGCCTTCCGCCGCGACGATCGTTGTGGGCGACAGGCCGAGCACGCCCTCCGCGGAGAGCCGCCGGTAGTATCCGACATTGGGCTTGCCGCGCGCGGCGGGAGGGTAGGTCGACGTCAGGTCGACGCCGACCACGCGGTCGCCGCAGCCGAGCGCATAGACGATCTCGGTGACGCCGCCGCCGAGCGTCAGGACCCGATCGCCGCCGGCCTTGGCGAAAACCGTCGGCGACCACAGCGGCGTCGCGGCCGCCGCAAGCCCCGACAGCAGCGCCGCGCGGCGGGTCGGGATGATCGACGGTCCATCGTGCGCCCGCGTGGCCATATCAGAACTATTCCAGTTAAATTGTGTTTGAATCCAATGGGTTGAGGGTATCTGCGCTCCGTCCTCCGCTGTCAATGGCGGTCGTGGCGGGCGACCGTGCCCGGCGCGGGGCTCAGGAGCTGGGCGAGACCGCTTGTTTGGTCGGGCCGTAGGGCGCCGCCGGCGTCCGGAACAGCCGCCGCAGGGACCGCGACTCGGCTTCGGCGCCGGCCTCGAACGCCGGCAGCGTGATGACGGCGCGCAGGCCGCTGTCCCGATTTGTGAGCGTGACGTCGCCGCCATGGCGGCGGACGATCGTGCGGGAGATCGCGAGCCCGAGGCCCATGCCGCCGGTTTCGCGGTTGCGCGATTCCTCCAGCCGGAAGAACGGCGCGAACACCTTCTCCATTGCCTCGGCCGGAATGCCCGGCCCGTCGTCCTCGACCACGATCTCGACCGTCTGGGACGTCTCGACGACGCTGACCCGGGCGCGCCCGCCATAGCGCACCGCGTTCTCCACGAGGTTGCGCGCGGCGCGGCGCAGGGAGTCCGGCCGGCAGCGCAGCTTGACGCGCGGACCCTCCACGAAGCTGACGTCATGGCCGATCTCGGCGAGGTCGTCGCACATGCTCTCGACCAGCGAGCGGACGTCGACCGCGCGCGTCTCCTCGATCACCGACTCCTCGCGCGCGAAGGCGAGCCCGGCCTCGGTCATGGCGCGCAGTTCGTCGATCGTCGCGAGCATCTTCTCGCGCGTCTCCTCGTCCTGCACGAATTCGGCCCGCAGCCTGAGCGAGGTGATCGGCGTGCGCAGGTCATGGCCGATCGCGGCCAGCATGCGCGTGCGGTCGTCGATGAAGCGCTGCAGCCGCGCCTGCATCAGGTTGAACGCTTCCGCCGTCTGGCGGATATCGTCGGGGCCGGTCTCGGGCAGGGTGCGCTGCTCGCCGCGGCCGACCGCCTCGGAGGCGAGCGCCATCTGGCGCATCGGCCGGGTGATGCCGCGCGCGATGAAGGCGGCGATGCCGCAGAGCAGGACGGCCGCGAGCCCCATCGAAACCGTCGACTGCATGGTCCAGAAGCCCGCCGGCGCGGGCTTGGCGAGCGCCGTGTTCAGCCAGCCGCCGTCCTTGAGCTGGACGGCGAGGCCCATGCCATTGGAGTTGTTGATGTACTGAAACTTGGCCGGCCGGGACAACGGCCAGGCCTGGGGCGGCAAGTCCCGCCAGCTCGATTCCGGCGGCGGTTCGGTGGAGGGTGTGAAGCTGCTTCCGGACGAAAGCTTCGCCGGGCTTCCGAGACTGGCGAAGCTCGGGAGAGGCCGGCCGAGCTGGGAAAAGGCCTCGCCGCGCCAGGCGACCGCGTCGCCGGGAGCGTCGGGGGTGTACCAGAAGCGCGAATAGGTGGTGCCGCTCGCGTTGAGGATGTCGTCGCGCAGGTTCGGCGGCGTGCTCTCCACCACCTGGGCGATCGAGGCGCAGCGGCTGAGGAACTCGGCCTTGGCCGCCTTGTGCAGCGCCTCGCTGCGCTCGCCGAGGAACAGGACCGCGCCGAGGCCCTGCGAAACGGCGAGCGCGAGCAGCATCAGGCCGATGAACTGGATCGTCAGGCTTCGGGTCCAGAGCCGGGTCATGGCGCCTCCACCTCCGCGACGAAGCTGTAGCCGCCGCCCCAGTGCGTCTTGATCAGCGAGGGCGATTTAGGATCGGTCTCGATCTTCTTCCGCAGGCGGCTGACCTGATTGTCGATGCTGCGGTCGAACGGGTCGGCCGCGCGCCCGACCGTCAGGTCGAGCAACTGGTCGCGGCTCAGCACGAGGCCCGAATGGTCGAGGAAGACCGACAGCAGCCGGAACTCGGCGGTGCTGAGCGGGACGGCGAGGCCGTTGTCGTCCACCAGCTCGCGGCGGCCGACATGGAGCTGCCAGCGGTCGAAGCGGATCTCCCGCGCCTTCGGCGTGGCGCGCTGAGGCGGCAGGCTCTGGACCCGCCGGAGCACGGCCTTGATCCGCGCCAACAGCTCGCGCGGGTTGAACGGCTTGGTCAGATAGTCGTCGGCGCCGATCTCGAGGCCGACGATGCGGTCGGTCTCCTCCGCCATGGCGGTCAGCAGGATGACCGGAAGCTCCGTGGTCGAGCGCAGCTCGCGGCACAGCGACAGCCCGTCCTCGCCCGGCATCATCACGTCGAGCACCACGAGGTCCAGGCCGTTCTTCTCCATCAGCCGGCGGAACGCGGACGCGCTCTCGGCCTGACTGACGCGAAATCCATGCTTCGCCAGGTATTTCCCGACCAGGTCGCGAATGTCGCGATGGTCGTCGACTACGGCGATGTGCGGTTGGGCGTCCATTCGTCTTCAGCTCTCTATGTCCATCCCATCATACCGACGCCGACGATCGTCCGGCGGAGAAAAATGTATCGGAATGTAACGGCTCCATGAACCGCGACATCTCGCGACCAAAACGCCCGTCGGCCGGCAGAACTCTGCGACAGACGGCCGGTAGAACGTCCTCATCGCCGGAGACGAACTGAGCGTCTCCAGAGGTTCCTGACGCAAGTCACGGGAGAACTCCGATGAAGACCATCATGACCGCCATCGCCGCGACGCTTCTCGCCACCGCGGCCGCCCAGGCCGACGATCGCGGCGCGAATCGTCCCGCCACGTCCCAGCATGACCTCGACGCCCGCTACGGCGAGCGCATGCCCGTGTCGCTGGAGCGGAACCACGGCGAGCGTTCCGGCCGCCAGACGCCCGACGACGCCTATCGCGCGTCGGTCGAGTGGACCGGCAACGACAACGAAGGCTAATCCGCCGCGCCCCCGTGGCGGCCTTCCCGACGGGGCGGGCCGCAGGCGGATTGGCGGGGGCGCGGGGTTTCCCCTCGCGCCGCGTCCCCGCCCGTAGCGCCGAGAGGACCTGCGTCTTCAGCAGCGTCCCCCGCAGGACGCGGATCCTCTTGCGCTCGACCGGCCGCCGACGACATCGTGATCGCTCGTCGGCGGCCGGTGCTCTACTTTAGTTGCGCTGCAGCAAACGCCTCCTCGGTTCGGAGAACACAACATGCGGGTGGTCCGCGTCATCGGCCTCACATGCGTCGTCGCGATCGCCACAGCGGCCGGCTTCTACGGATGGGCGCGGGTCACCCCCTCGACCGCGCAGACCGCCGCGCCCCCGCCGCCCGCCGTCACGGTCGCGAGCCCGCTGGTGCGGCAGGTCACGGACTATGACGAGTTCACCGGCCGGTTCGAGCCGACGGCCACCGTCGAGGTGCGCCCGCGCGTGTCCGGCTATCTCACCGAGATCAATTTCAGGGACGGTCAGGTCGTCGAGGCCGGCCAGCTTCTGTTCGTCATCGACAAGCGGCCGTATCAGACCGCGCTCGCCCAGGCCGAAGCGCAGCTCGCGGGCGCGAAGGCGCAGCTCGCCTTCGCCGAGGCCGACGCCAAGCGCAGCCAGGAGCTGGTCCGCACCTCCAACATCGCCGTCGCGACCCACGAGCAGCGCATCCAGCAGCGCCAGGCCGCCGACGCCGCGCTGAAGACCGCGGAGGCGGCGGTGGCCCGCGCGCGGCTCGACCTCGAATTCACCGAGGTGCGTTCGCCTGTGCGCGGCCGCGCCTCGAACCGGCGCGTCGACATCGGCAACCTCGTCGTCGGCGACGGCGCCTCGACCGTGCTGACCACCGTCCTCGCCGAGGACGAGCTCTACTTCGTGTTCGACATCTCCGAAGGCGACCTGCTCGCCCGGCAGCAGCAGGTCGGCGGGACCGCGCGCGCCACGCAGGGCGTCAAGGTTCAGGCGCGGCGCGACGGCGAGGAGGGCTGGCCGCGCGAAGGCGTGCTCGACTTCCTCGACAACCGCCTGCAGGTCGGCTCTGGCACCATCCGGGCCCGGGCGACCTTCGCCAACGTCGATGCCGCCCTGACGCCCGGCCAGTTCGGCCGCATCCGCGTGCCCCGGGGCGAGCCCTACGACGCGCTGCTCGTGCCCGAGACCGCGATCCTCTCCGACCAGATCGAGAAGGTCGTGCGCGTGGTCGACGGCGAGAACGTGGTCCGCCAGCGCAAGGTCCGGCCGGGGCCGATCCAGCCCGGCGGCCTGATGATCGTGCGTTCGGGCCTGAACAGGGACGACCGGGTGATCGTCAACGGGCTGATGCAGGCGCGCGTCGGCGCGCCGGTGCGCCCGCAGCCCGCGGCGATCGAAGCCGCCGCCGCGCCGCAGAGCTGACGCTGACGCCGGCCCCGGCGCGTAAAAATTCGAGGACGGTCCCATGCGGCTCGCTCACTTCTGCATCGACCGGCCGATCTTCGCCGCGGTGCTCTCGATCCTGATCACGATGCTGGGCGCCGCGAGCTTCTTCTCGCTGCCGCTGTCGCAGTATCCTGAGATCGTGCCGCCGACGGTGGTGATCCGCGCGAACTATCCCGGCGCCTCGGCGCAGGTGGTCAGCGACACGGTGGCGACGCCGATCGAGCAGCAGATCAACGGCGTCGAGGACATGCTCTACATGTCCAGTCAGGCGACCGGCGACGGCCAGCTCACCACCACGATCACGTTCCAGCTCGGCACCGACCTCGACAAGGCGCAGGTGCTCGTCCAGAATCGGCTGTCGCTCGCGCTGCCCCGGCTGCCGGAATCGGTGAGCCGACAGGGGCTGACGGTCCGAAAATCCTCGCCGGACCTGCTGCTCGCGGTGCATATGCGCTCGCCCGACAACAGCCGCGACCAGCTCTACATCTCGAACTACGTGAACCTGACGATCCGCGACGTGCTGGCGCGCATCGAGGGCGTCGGCGACGTGCGCATGCTCGGCGCGCAGGACCTGTCGATGGTGGTCTGGCTCGACCCCGACAAGGCGGCGGCGCGCAACCTCACGGCCGGCGAGATCGTGTCCGCGCTCAGGGCGCAGAACGTGCAGATCTCGGCGGGCGTCGTGAACCAGCCGCCGACCGCGACGTCGCGCGCCTACCAGCTCAACGTCGAGGCGCTCGGCCGGCTGACGCAGCCGGAGCAGTTCGCGAACATCGTCATCAAGAGCGAGGAGGGCAGGGTGACGCGCGTCCGCGACGTCGCCCGCGTGGAGGTCGCGAGCCAGACGGTCACCGACCGCACCTACATCAACGAGTCGCCCGGCGTCGGCATCGGCGTGTTCCAGCTGCCGGGCGGCAACGCGCTCGCCACGGCGGACGAGGTGCGCGCCACGATGGCGGAGCTTTCGAAGAACTTCCCTGCCGGCGTCGAGTACCAGATCAACTTCGACCCGACGCGCTTCGTCTCGGCCTCCGTCTACGCCGTCTACGCCACCATCATCGAGGCGGTGATCCTGGTGGCGCTGGTGGTGATCCTGTTCCTGCAGCGCTGGCGCGCCGCGATCGTGCCGATCGCCGCCATCCCGGTGTCGCTGATCGGGACCTTCGCCGTGCTCGGGGCCTTCGGCTATTCGCTCAACACTATCTCGCTGCTCGGGCTCGTGCTCGCGATCGGCATCGTGGTCGACGACGCCATCATCGTGGTCGAGAACGTCGAGCGAAACCTCGAGAAGGGGATGACGCCGAGAGAGGCCGCCCACGTCACCATGGACGAGGTCGGCGTCGCGCTGGTCGCGATCGGCCTCGTGCTGATGGCGGTGTTCGCGCCGGCGGCGTTCATGCCCGGCATTCCCGGCCAGTTCTTCGAGCAGTTCGCCATAACGATCTCGGTCGCGACGCTGATCTCGGTGTTCGTGTCGCTGACGCTCAGCCCAGCCTTGTGCGCGGTGCTGCTGAAGCCCCACACGCACGAGACCCACGCCCGGCCGCGCTTCTGGGGAACGCGCGCGCTCCACTGGTTCTTCGGCTGGTTCAACCGCGGCTTCGACTGGATGTCGGACCGCTACGGCCGCCTGACCGCCCGGCTCCTGCGCATCTCCACCCTCGCGCTCGTCGTCTATCTCGGCTTCGTCGGCCTCGCCGGCTGGCAGCTCATGCGCGCGCCGACCGGCTTCATCCCCGATCAGGACCAGTCGCTGCTCGTCACCATCGTCAAGCTGCCGCCCGGATCGTCGCTCGAACGGACGGACGCCACGATGGTCCAGATCGCGGAGCGGCTGAAGGCGATCGAGGGCGTGCAGGTCGCGGTGTCGAGCAGCGGCATCGACGGCGCCACCGGCGTCAACGCGTCGAATGTCGGCCGCGTCTTCACCGTGCTGAAGCCGCATGAGGAGCGCGGCCGGGCGCTCAATCTCCGGACGATGCAGGCCAAGGTGAACGCCGCGCTCGCCGGCATCCAGGACGCGCAGATCGTGACCGTGCTGCCGCCTTCGGTGCGCGGCATCGGCACGACCGGCGGCTTCAAGCTGATGGTGACGAGCCAGATGGGCGCCTCGGCCGAGGAGATCGCGAAGGTCGCGAACGACGTCGTCGCCGCCGCCAACCGGGAGCCCTCGCTGTCGCGCGTCTTCACGCCCTTCGACACCGGCACGCCGAAGATCTTCGCCGACATCGACCGCGTGAAGTCCGAGATGATCGGCGTGCCCGCCGACCGCGTGTTCGAGGCGCTCGAGGTCTATCTGGGCTCCGCCTACGTCAACGACTTCAACCTGCTCGGCCGCACCTACCGCGTCGCCGCGCAGGCGGACAGCTCCTTCCGGCAGGACGTGGAGGCGATCGGCCGCTACCGGACCCGCAGCGACAGCGGCGAGATGGTGCCGCTGAGCTCCGTCGCCTCGTTCAGCGAGATGACCGGCGCCTACCGCGTGCCGCGCTACAACCTCTACCAGGCGGCCGAAATCCAGGGCTCCGCCGCTCCGGGCTTCTCGTCCGGCGACGCCATGGCGACCATGGAGCGGGTCGCGGCCGCGACGCTGCCGCCGGGCTTCGGCTTCCAGTGGACCGAGCTGTCGCTGCAGGAGAAGCTCGCCGGCAACTCCGGAATGCTGGTCTTCCTCGCCTCCGTGGCGCTGGTGTTCCTGCTGCTCGCCGCCCAGTACGAGAGCTGGACGCTGCCGCTCGCGATCGTGCTGATCGTGCCGATGTGCCTACTCGCGGCGGTGACGGGCCTCAACATACGCGGCATGCCGGTCGACATTCTGGCGCAGGCGGGATTCGTGGTGCTGATCGGACTCGCGGCGAAGAACGCCATCCTGATCGTCGAGTTCGCCAAGCAGAACGAGGAGGCGGGCCAGAGCCGCGCCAAGGCCGCGATCGCCGCCGCCAAGACCCGCCTGCGGCCGATCCTGATGACGTCGCTCGCCTTCATTCTCGGCGTGCTGCCGCTGGCGCTCGCCACCGGCGCGGGCGCCGAGATGCGGCAGTCGCTCGGGACGTCGGTGTTCTACGGCATGATCGGCGTCACGATCTTCGGGCTGATCTTCACGCCGGTGTTCTATGTCGTCTGCCGCGCGCTCTCGCGCGAGCCGAAGCCCTCGGCGGCGCCGCATGGGGCGGCGCCCGCGCCCGCCGAATGACCTGGCTCGTCAGCCGGAGATGATCATCCGGAGGTGATCATCTCGCGGATGCGGGCGCCGAGGGCGTCGACCACGAACGGCTTGGTCAGCACCGCCATGCCCGGCTCCAGATGGCCGGAGTTCAGGGCCGCGTTCTCGGCGTAGCCGGTGATGAACAGGACCTTCAGGCCGGGCCGGGCGGCGCGGCCCGCGTCCGCCATCTGGCGGCCGTTCATGCCGCCGGGCAGGCCGACGTCCGTCACCAGCAGGTCGATCCGCACGTCCGACTGCAGGATCCGCAGGCCGGCGACGCTGTCCGCCGCCTCGATCGCGGCGTAGCCGAGGTCCTCGAGAACCTCGGTCACGAGCATCCGCACGGTGGGCTCGTCGTCCACCACCAGCACCGTCTCGCCCTGCTCCGCGCGGGGGGCGATGATCGCGCCGCCGAGCGGGTCGGCCTCCTCCAGTTCGCCGATGTAGCGCGGCAGGTAGAGGCACACCGTCGTGCCTTGCCCGACCTCGGAGTAGATCCGCACCTGTCCGCCGGACTGCTTCGCGAAGCCATAGATCATGCTGAGCCCGAGGCCGGTGCCCGCGCCGATCGGCTTGGTCGTGAAGAACGGATCGAACGCCTTCGCCATCACCTCCGGCGTCATGCCGGACCCGGTGTCGGAGACGCAGAGGGAGAGGTACTGCCCGATGGGCACGTCGTGGGTGCGCGCGGCGCGTTCGTCGAGCCAGCGGTTCGCGGTCTCGACCACCATCCGGCCGCCGTCGGGCATGGCGTCGCGCGCGTTGATGCAGAGGTTCAGCAGCGCGTTCTCGAGCTGGGAGGGATCGACCAGCGCGGGCCAGAGCCCCGACGCGCCGATGACCTCGAAGTTCACGGACGGGCCGACCGTGCGCCGGATCAGATCCTCCATGCCGTGGATCAGCCGGTTCACGTTTGTGGGCTTCGGCGCCAGCGTCTGGCGGCGCGAGAACGCGAGCAGGCGATGGGTCAGGGCGGCGGCGCGCCGAGCCGCGCCCTGCGCGACGTTGATGTAGCGCTCGACGTCGTGGACGCGGCCCTGGCTGAGGCGCGTCTGCATCAGCTCCAGGCTGCCGGAGACGCCCGCGAGCAGGTTGTTGAAGTCGTGCGCAATGCCGCCCGTGAGCTGGCCGATCGCCTCCATCTTCTGCGCCTGCCGCAGCGCGGCCTCGGTCTCGCGCAGCCGGTCCTGCTCGGCGAGCCGGTCGGTGACGTCGTAGACGAACTGGTACGCGCCGATCGGCGCGCCGTCGGCGTCGCGCAGCGTGCTGAAGCGCATCTCGTAGTGCCGGACCTCGCCGCCCGGATCGCTGAACGCCGCGATCTCGACGAACTCCTCGCCGGCGAGCGCCCTGGCCCAGATGGCTCGGACGGCCTCGCGCTGCTCCGGCTGCCCCTCCAGCAGCTCGAGCATGTTGTCGCCGACCTTCGGGCGCACGCCAAACAAGCGCTCGAACTCCTGCGCGCCGGAGCGGTTGATCGCGCGCCAGACGAAGTCCTTGTCGACGACATGGATGTAGGCGGTGGTGGCCTCGAAGACGTCGGCCAGGAGCTTGCGTTCGGCGAGCGTCTCCGCGATCCGCGTCTCCAGCGTCTCGTTGAGGCGCTGCAGCTCGGCTTCGGCGCGTTTCCGGGCGGTGATGTCCTGGAACAGCACGGCGACCTGGCGGAGGCTCGGCGGCTCCAGCCGGAACGCCGCGAGCTCCAGGTGACGGCCGGTGGCGACCAGTTCGCGCTGGAAGCGGATTGGCTTCCCGGTCCGCAGCACGCCGCCATAAAGCTCGACCCAGCCGTCGGCCTCCTCCGCGACCATCTCGCGCAGCTTCTGCCCGACGACGTTCGGAATGCCCGCATGGGCGGCGTAGGCGGCGTTGGCCTCCACATGGATGTAGTCGCTCAACGGGCCGTGGGGGCCGTCGAAGAACTCGATGACGCAGAAGCCCTCGTCCATCGCGTCGAACAGCGCGCGGTAGCGCTGCTCCTGCACGTTGACCGCGGTCTCCCCCCGGCGCCGTTCCGCGCCCACCTGCTCGCGCAGCCGCGCGTTCTCGGCTTCAAGCGCGCGCGTCCGGTCCAGAAGTTTCGCGATGTCGTCCGGGCTCATGGCCGACGCCCCGGCCGGGTCGAAGAGCCGAAGGAGGCGAGGACGATCGGCATGCGGTTTCCGGAACGGTGCTGAAGGGCATTGCAGGCGGGGTCGCGAGCTTCCGGAAAATAGCCGCTTTCCGGCGGCGGGCCACGAAATGTTTTCGCAAACAGCGCACGTCGGAGCGCCTGTCGCGGCCGCCTCCCGGCGCGCCGTACCGATACGCAGGACGGGTAGGAACGGTTCCCGCGGGCGGACATCACATGTCGGGATAGATCGGATGGGCGCGGCAAAGCGCGCGCACCTCGTCGCGGACGCCCGCGATCAGGGCCGTGTCCGAGGGCGCGTGCGCGATCCGGGCGATCCAGCCGCCGATGCGGCGGAACTCGTCGACGCCGAAGCCGCGCGTCGTGCCGGCGTTGCTGGACAGGCGCAGGCCGGACGGCGCCTCGGCCGGGCGTTCGTCGAACGGGATCAGGTTCTTGTTGGCGGCGAGGCCGGCCTTCTCCAAGGCCTTCGCGGCGACGTCGCCGTCGACGCCCTGGTTCACGAGATCGACCAGCGCCATGCTGGTGTCCGTGCCGCCGCCCACAAGCCTCACGTTCGCGGCGGCGAGCGTCTCCGCCAGCGCGCGGGCGTTCGCGACCGCCGCCTCGTTGTAGGCGCGGAATTCGGGCCGGAGCGCCTCTCCGAAGCAGGCGGCCTTCGCCGCCACCTCATGGAGCATCACCGAGCCCTGCACGCCGGGAAACACGCCGTGGTTGATCCGGTCCGACAGCGCCGCGTCGTTCCACAGCACGATCGCGCCGCGGGCGCCGCGCAGCGACTTGTTGGTCGTGGTCGTCACCACATGGGCGTGGGGAAACGGGTGCGGATAGACGCCGGCGGCCACGAGGCCCGCGAAATGCGCCATGTCCACCATCAGCCAGGCACCGACCTCGTCGGCGATCGCCCGGAAGCCGGCGAAGTCGAGCGTCCAGGCGTAGGCCGAGCCGCCGGCCACGATGATCCGCGGGCGGCTCTCCAGCGCGAGCGCGCGCACCTCGTCGAGATCGACGCGCTCGGTCTGGCGGCTGACGCCATAGTGCGCCACGCGATAGTCGCGCCCGGTCAGGGTCGCGGGGTGGCCGTGGCTGATGTGCCCGCCGGCGGCGGTCTTCATCGACAGGATCGTGTCGCCGGGAGCCAGCAGCCCGAGGAACACGCCGTTGTTGGCGTTGGAGCCGGAATGGGCCTGCACGTTGGCGAAGCGGCAGCCGAACAGCCTGGTCGCCCGCTCGATCGCGAGCGCCTCGACCGCGTCCGCGAACTCCGCGCCGCCGTAGTAGCGGGCATAGGCGGGACCCTCGACGGTCTTGTTGGTGAGCACCGAGCCCTGCGCCTCCAGCACCAACCGGGAGACGATGTTCTCCGAGGCGATCAGTTCGATCCCGTCCCGCTGCCGCTCCAGTTCGCCGCGCAGCGCGGCCGCAAGGTCAGGGTCCGCGTCGAGACCCTGCGTGAAGTAGCCATCGTGCAGCACGGACATCGGCGTCGTTCCATGAGGGAGCCAAGCGGAGGCGCGGCGGGCGGCGCGCTTCGGAGGGGGCCGGACCGTCGCCCGCGTCCCGTCGCGGCGTCAAGGCCGGGGAGGGGGCGCTTCCGTCGGCGCGCCTTGCGCCCATATAGCGGGGGAGGCGGCGATGACGCCGCGCGGTCGGGGAGCGATCCCGCGAGGTGATGATGCTCATACCCTTCGACAACAGCTACGCCCGGCTGCCCGAGGCGTTCCACCGCCCCACGCCGCCGACGCCGGTGGCCTCGCCCCGTCTGGTGGCGTTCAACCGGCCGCTCGCGGCCGAGCTCGGTCTCGACGCCGCGGCTCTGGCGGAGGCCGAGGGAGCGGCGGTCTTCGCCGGCAACGTGGTCGCCGCGGGCTCCGAGCCGATCGCGACCGCCTATGCCGGACATCAGTTCGGCCAGTTCGTTCCGCAGCTCGGCGACGGGCGCGCCATCCTGCTGGGCGAGGTGGTGGACCACGCCGGCGCCCGCCGCGACATTCAGCTCAAGGGCGCCGGGCTGACGCCGTTCTCCCGGCGCGGCGACGGTCGCGCGGCCCTCGGGCCGGTGCTGCGAGAATATCTCGTGAGCGAGGCGATGGCCGCGCTCGGCGTGCCGACCACGCGCGCGCTCGCCGCCGCCACGACCGGCGAGGCGGTGCTCCGCGAGCGACCGCTGCCCGGCGCGGTGCTGACGCGGGTGGCCTCCAGCCACATCCGGGTCGGCACCTTCCAGTTCTTCGCCGCGCGCGGGAACGTCGCCGCGCTGAAGGATCTCGTCGACCATGTGGTCGCCCGGCACTATCCTGAGGTCGCCGAACGCCCCGACCGCGCTCTCGCCATGTACGAGCGGGTGGTCGCGCGGCAGGCGGCGCTGGTCGCGCAGTGGATGCATGTGGGCTTCGTCCACGGCGTGATGAACACCGACAACTGCTCGATCGCCGGCGAGACGATCGATTACGGCCCCTGCGCCTTCCTCGACGCCTACGACCCGCGGGCGGTGTTCAGCTCCATCGACCAGCACGGGCGCTACGCCTTCGCGAACCAGCCCGGCATCGCGCAGTGGAATCTGGCGCGGCTGGCGGAGTGCCTGCTGCCGCTGCTGTCGGAGGACCAGGACGCCGCCGTCGCTGAGGTCACCCTGGCGCTGAGCGCCTTCGCGCCGGCCTTCGAGACGGCGCGGCTCGACGGCTACCGCCGCAAGCTCGGCCTGACCGGAGACCGCGAGGACGACGGCGAGCTCGTGCAGGACCTGCTCGACCGCATGGCCGAGGGCCGGGCCGACCACACGCTGACCTTCCGCCGTCTCTCCGCCGTCGCGGGCGGCGACGCGGAGGCGGGGCCGCGCGACCTGTTCGACGATCCGGCGCTCTACGACGCGTGGGCGGTCCGCTACGTGGCGCGGCTCGGCCAGGAGCCGGGCGATCCGGCCGCGCGGCGGGAGAGCATGGAGCGGGTCAATCCCGCGATCATCCCGCGCAACCACAATGTGGAGGCCGCGCTGCAGGCCGCGGTCGAGGACGACGATTTCGCGCCGTTCGAGGCCCTCGCGGCGGCCCTCGCCGACCCTTACGCGCGCTCGGCCGACGACAGCGTCTACGCCGCGCCGCCGCCGAAGGACGCCGGGCCCTACCGCACCTTCTGCGGCACGTGAGGCGCCTCAGTCCGGGAAGAAGCGGTTCTCCGGCCGCGGCAGGCCGAGATGCTCCCGCAGGGTGCGGCCCTCGTAGGCGGTGCGGAAGATCCCGCGCCGCCTGAGCTCCGGAACCACGCGGTCGACGACGTCGTCGAGCCCCTGCGGCAGATAGGGGAACATGACGTTGAAGCCGTCGCAGCCTTCCGCTTCCAGCCATTCCTGCATCTGGTCGGCGACCGTTTCGGGCGTGCCCACGAAGGCGAGCCCGGAATAGCCGCCGACGCGCTGCGCGAGCTGCCGCACCGTCAGATTCTCCCGGCGCGCGAAGCCCATGATCTTGTCCTGGCTGCTGCGGCTGGCGTTGGTCGGCGGCAGTTCGGGAAGCGGCGCGTCGGGGTCGAAGCCGGAGACGTCGTGTCCGAGCATGGTGGAGAGCGAGCCGAAGCCGCTGTCCACATGCACCAGCGAATCCAGCGTCGCGCGCTTCGCCCGCGCCTCGTCGACGCTGTCGCCGACGACGATGAAGGCGCCGGGCAGGATCTTGATGTGGTCAGGGTCGCGGCCCGCGGCGGCGGCCCGGCGCTTCACGTCGGCGTAGAACGCCTGCGCCTCGCCAAGCTTCGTCGGCGCGCAGAACACGGCGTCGGCGGTCTCGGCGGCGAGCTGGCGTCCCGGCTCCGATGCGCCCGCCTGCACCACGACCGGACGTCCCTGCGGCGAGCGCGCGATGTTGAGCGGTCCGCGCACCGAGAAATGCGGGCCCTTGTGGTCGAGCCGGCGCATCCGGTCGGGGTTCACGTAGACGCCGGCCTCGACGTCGCGCACGAAGGCGTCGTCGGCGAAGGAATCCCAGAGCCCGACGACCACGTCGTAGAACTCCCGCGCCCGGGCGTAGCGGGCGTCGTGCTCCATGTGCTCCTCGAGCCCGAAGTTGAGCGCCGCGTCCGGGTTGGAGGTGGTCACCACGTTCCAGCCCGCCCGGCCGTCCGAGATGTGGTCGAGCGAGGCGAAGCGCCGGGCGACATGGTAGGGCAGGTCGAAGGTGGTGGAGCCGGTCGCGACGAGGCCGATGCGCTCGGTCACGGCGGCGAGCGCCGACAGCAGCGTGAAGGGCTCGAACGAGGTCACCGTGTGGCTTCGCTTCAGCGCGTCCGGCGGCATGTTCAGCACGGCGAGATGGTCGGCCATGAAGAAGGCGTCGAAGGTCGCCTCCTCGAGCCGCTGCGCGAAGCGCTTCATGTGGCCGAAGTTGAAGTTCGCGTCGGCATAGGAGCCGGGATAGCGCCACGCGCCGGTGTGCAGGCTCACCGGACGCATGAAGGCGCCGAGCTTCAGTTGTCGCGTCGCCATCGGTCGCAGATCCCTCACAATGCGCGTTGGGCGCCGACGCTGGCCGCGGCGGCGCCTTTCTGGGATCGCGAGACTAACCTCTGTCGAAGCGGGCAGGGAGGCGACGGGACGCCTCCCTGCGATGCGTCAGCGCGGACCGTGGCGATCGCCGTGCGGGCCGGGGCCGTGACGGTCAGGGCCGTGCCGGCCGCGCTCGCCATGGCGCGGGCCGAGCGGCATGCTGTCGAGCTGGGCGATCTGCTCCGGGGTGAGCTTCTGGCGCAGGGCCTCGGCAGCCGCCTTCAGCGTCTTGGCCTTCTCGGCGCGTTCGATGGTCCGGTCGGCCATGCGGTCGGCGAAGTCGAGCACGCCGCGCGGACGGTCGGGACCCCGCTCGTCGCCGTCCGGGCCGGGACGCGGGCCGGCGGGACGCGGCGGCTTGACGAAGTCGACCGCCGCGGCGGTGAAGGCGCGCCAGGTGTCGAGCTGGTCGCCGCGGACCCCGATCGCGACCTCCGCGGCCGCGAGCCGGCCGGCGAGCTTGAGGGCGAAGTCCTCGCCCTTCCGGCGGGCCTTGTGCATGGGGCCGTGGCCATGGCGGGGGCCATGGGCGTGGCGTTCGCCCCTGCCGTCCCGTTCCGCCTGATGCGGCGCCGGCGGCTGGATCTGGGCGCTTTGGGCCGGCGCGGGCTGCGCCTGCGACGCCGCGGTCAGCGCGAACACGCTTGTCGCGGCGGCCGAGGCGGTGACGAAAGCGATGGCGAGAGCGGTTTTGCGCAATTCTAGTACTCCAGGAAAGACGCACGAAGTTCGCGTTGAGCAGCGGGGGCGTTCAAAGGCGAAAGTACGAACGTCGACATGAATGGTCATTCATGATCTGCTTCAATCCTTGATCACGACGTTCGACGACTGACACGCGGGAACGTCGACAACCATGCGGATATTTGAGTCACGTGCTCGTGAGCTGGCGCGGGCGAGCATCCCGTCGCCGGCGGCCATGCCCGCCGCTGATTGACGTAGTGATGTCGGGTAGAACGGCGGCGATGATGGCGACCGGCCGCTTCGTCGACCTGTCGGCGACAGGCCGCGCGGCGTCGCCGTCTGGCGCAGGCCTTCAAACAGCCTTGATGGCTATCTATATGACGGTCACCGAAAGGCCTGCGACAGCGCCGATATCGAGCGCGCCATGGCCGTTTGGTTCCCGACACTTTTACATCGACGGCTCACGCGCGCAGTCTTGCGACTGCGAAATCCCGTGAGGCCACAAGGAAAATATGAAGAAGCACGCCATCGCCCGGCCCGCAGCAGCGCGGCCGGCGCCCCATCAGATTCGCACGCCGACGACCTCCAGGGCGACCAAAGCCTGGAAGCCCGAGCCAAGCGCGATCTCACGCGCGGAAATGCGCGAGATCATCATCGAGATGATCGGCTGACCGCAATCGTCCAGATCACGAAAGCCCGCCTTCACAGGCGGGCTTTTTCGTTCTGAATGAGCGGACCTTTGCAGGCGGGCGTTTGATCGCTTCGTGCCGCCTGACCTCCGCCGCCGGCGCGCTGGCGAAGCGCCGCTGCGTCCTCGCTACGAGGGCTCACGCGGCCGCCAGTCGCGCGCTCCGGCGGACGGCCTGGGGAGGCTGGCCGAGCGTTCGCAGGAAGGCGCGCCGCATGCGGTCGGGGTCGGCGAAGCCGGTCTCACGCGCGATCTCGTCGTTGGGCAGCCGGCCTTCCTCGATCAGCCGCCGCGCCGCCTCGACCCGCAGCGTCTCGATCGCCTTGGCCGGCGACTGCCCGGTCTCCGCGCGGAACGCCCGGCTGAACTGACGCGGACTGAGGTTCGCCGTCTCGGCCAGCCGCTCGACGGAGAGCTCCAGCCGCAGGTTCTCCCGCGCGAAGGCCAGCGCGCGCTGGATGCGGTCGGAGGAGGGCCGCATCTCCAGCATCGCCGAATACTGCGACTGCCCGCCGGTGCGCAGGTGGTACATCACCATGCGCCTGGCGATGTCGCGGGCGACCTCGGCGCCGAGGTCCACCTCGACGATCGCGAGCGCGAGGTCGATGCAGGCGGTCATGCCGGCGGACGTCCAGACGCCGTGGTCCTCGATGAAGATGCGGTCCTCCTCCACCCGCACGGCGGGAAAGCGGCGCTGCAGCTCGCGCGCCTTGGCCCAATGCGTGGTCGCGCGACGGCCGTCGAGCAGGCCGGCTTCGGCCGCGACGAAGGCCCCGGTGCAGATCGCCGCCACCCGGCGGCTGACCTTCGCCGCGCGCCGCACGAAGGCGACCAACCCGGGCGAGTCCTCGAACACGGCGCTCGTCCCGCAGACGAACAGGGTGTCGAAATCCGCCGCGCCGAACGGCCGGCTGTCCACCTTCGCTCCGAAGGAGCTCCGGACCAGGCCGCCGCGCTCCGAGACGACCTCGATGGCGTAGACCGGAGCGTCCACGGCCTCGTTGGCGAGCTCGAACACGGTCCCGACCGCGAGGTCGAGGGCCTGAAAGCCCGGAAAGATGACGACGCCGATCCTGCGGTTCATGTCTGGAAAAGCCGGAAAAATGACATTTGGGCCATTTTGCTACGCTTCTAAACTGAGGCGGTCAACCAGGGCGACGAAGGCGGCGTCATGGCGGTCGTCGGCGTGGGCGCGTCCTTGATGAAGGCCGTCTCTCTGGCGCCGGCGCGCCTTCGATCTGATCCTCAGATGGAGGGAGCCATGTACGAGATCGACGTCAACGGTGAGAAGCGTCAGGCGGATGTCGAGGCCGGCACGCCGCTGCTCTGGGTGCTGCGCGACACGCTCGGCATGACGGGCACGAAATACGGCTGCGGCATCGCCCAGTGCGGCGCCTGCACGGTCATAGTGGACGGCGCCGCGATGCGCTCCTGCCAGTTCCCGGTCGAAGCCGTCGGCGACTCCAAGGTCACGACCATCGAGGCGATCGAGCAGGACGAGGTCGGCCGCAAGGTGGTGGAGGCCTGGGTCGAGGCGCAGGTGCCGCAATGCGGCTACTGCCAGTCCGGCCAGGTGATGGCCGCGACGGCGCTGCTGAAGGAGACGCCCAAGCCCTCCGACCAGGACATCGCCGACGCGATGACCAACCTCTGCCGCTGCGGCACCTACAATCACATCGCGAGCGCCGTCCGGCGCGCCGCGGCCTGATCGGGAGGCTTCGATGAACGATCTCTCGCCGCTCGACGTCTCGTCCGCCGCGCCTCTCGTTCCGGACGAGGGCGTCGCGAACCTCTCTCGCCGTCGCTTCCTCGGCGTCGCCTCCGGCGCGCTGGTGCTGGCGGTCGCGCTGCCCCATCGCCGCGCCCTGGCGCAGGCCGAAGGGGCGGGGGCGATCGCGCCCAAGCCCGGCACGCGGGTGCCCGCCTTCCTCGAACTCCGCCCCGACGGCTCGGTGAAGCTGCTCAGCGCCTTCATCGAGGGCGGGCAGGGCATCAACACCGCCATGGCCCAGATCGTCGGCGAGGAGCTCGACGTCGATCCCGCGCGCTTCGAGGTGGAATGCGCGCCGCCCGGCCCCGATTACGCGCTGGTCAACGGTCTCCGGATGACGGGCGGCAGCTTCTCGGTCCGGTCGAGCTACGCGGCCATGCGCCGGCTCGGCGCCACCGCGCGCGAGATGCTGATCCGCGCCGCGGCCGGCCGCCTCAAGGTTCAGGACAGCGAGCTTACGACCGAGGACGGCAAGGTGGTGCACGCCGCCTCCGGCCGCTCGCTGAGCTACGGCGAGCTCGCCGCCGAGGCGCTGCTGCTGCAGCCGAAGGAGGAGGTCCCCCTCCGCGACCCGGCGACCTTCCGCTACATCCGCAAGCCGGTCGCCCGGCTCGACGTGCGCGACAAGTCGACCGGAAAGGCGGTCTACGCCATCGACCAGAAGGTCGACGGCATGCTTTACGCCGCCGTGACCCACGCGCCGGTGTTCGGCACGGAGCCTGAAGCGCTCGACAACGAGGCCGAGGTCAAGGCGATGCCGGGCGTGCATTCGGTGCACAAGCTCCCGAGCGCGGTGGCGGTCGCGGCCGACAGCTGGTGGCGCGCGCGCAAGGCGGTCGAGGCGCTGAAGGTGCGCTGGTCCGAGCCGCCGAAGGACGGGCTCGACGCCATGTCCTCGAGCTTCTCGTCCGAGGGCCTGCTCGCCACGCTGAAGGGCGCGAAGGAGAAGGGACTGCCGTCCGAGACGGAAGGCGACGCCGACGCCGCCTTCGCCAAGGCCGCCAAGGTGATCGAGGCTGAGTACGACGCGCCCTATCTCGCCCACGCGCAGCTCGAGCCGCCGTCGAGCATCGCCCGCTTCAACCCCGACGGCGCGCTCGACCTCTGGGTCCCGAACCAGATGCCGGAGCTGTTCCAGGCGATCGCCGCCAAGACCGCCGGGATCGCCCCCGAGCAGGTGAAGATCCATTCGCCGCTGCTCGGCGGCTTCTTCGGCCGGCACTTCGCCTACGGGCCCTCGAACCCGTTCCCGCAGGCGATCCTGCTCGCCAAGGCGACGGGCAAGCCGGTGAAGGTGCTGTGGTCGCGCGAAGAGGAGTTCCTGAACGACGCGGTGCGGCCCCTGAGCTTCAGCCGCTTCCGCGCCGCGCTCGACGCCTCCGGGCGGCCGACCGCGATCGAGGTGAAGACCGTCGGCGAAGGCCCGATCGCGCGCTGGTTCGGGGCGATCTTCAAGAACCCGGTGGATTCCTCCGCCGTCGAAGGCATCGTCGAGAAGCCCTACGCCATCCCGAACCGGAAGATGGAGTTCCTGAAGATCGCGCATCCCGTGAACATCGCCTTCTGGCGGTCGGTCGGGCACTCGATGAACGACTTCTTCTACGAGAGCTTCTTCGACGAGATCGCCGAAGCGGGCGGTAAGGACCCGTTCGAGCTGCGGCTGGCGCTGCTGAAGGACAAGCCGCGCCACCTGAACCTTCTGAAGGCGGTGGCGGAGCTTTCCGGCGGCTGGAAGCGCGGGCCGTATGACGCCGATGGCGGCAAGCGCGCCCGCGGCGTGGCGATGGCCTCGCCCTTCGGTTCGGAGACCGCGACCATCGCGGAGGTCTCCATCGCGGGCGGCGAGGCCAAGGTCCACCAGCTGTGGATCGCCATCGATCCCGGCTCGATCGTCAATCCGGCGATCGTGAAGGCGCAGGTGGAGTCGGCCGCCGCGCTCGGCCTGTCGTCGGCGCTGTTCGAGCAGATCGTCTACAAGAACGGCGAGCGGCAGGCGAAGAACTACGACGCCTACCGCATTCTGTCGCGCGACCACATGCCGGAGGTTCACGTCACGATCGTCGAGAGCGGCGAGCCGATGGGCGGCATCGGCGAGCCGGGCCTGCCGGGCGTGCCGCCCGCGGTCGCCAACGCGCTCGCGGCGCTCAGCGGCCAGCGCGTGCGCAGCCTGCCGATGGCGAACACCAAGCTGTCGGGAGCCTGAGCGGGAGGGGTCGGGGCGCGAAAGCGGTCGTCATGACGTGCGCGGCGGACATGGTCTCCGCCGCGCACAAGCCGCGCCCCGCTCCCGGTCGCCGAGACCCTGGCGCGAGCGGGAGGCAGAGAAGATTGTCTTGGACGGCCTTTCCTTCGTTCCGACGGCGCCCGCCGTAGCCCGCTCCGGGCGGCGGGCGCGAAAGCCGTCGTGGTCATCGCGCTCCGGCGCCCGCATGACCGTCGCGGCCGGGATGGCGAACGGCCGTGCGCGTCACCGGCTGGCGCGGCTGCAGCCTGCGCAAAAATCCCGGCGTACCGCCCTTGTCTCCGTCGCGCGCGCCCAGGATTTGCCGGGCCGCCGCCGTGACTATCCCAGGCGATGACAGAGGGATAGCCGCCGAGCGAGCCTATAAGTTCAGAGATCGAGGTCTAGCGGCAACTCAGGCGGCCCTCTGGAATTCGCCGGCCTTAGCCTACAAGTTCAGAGATTGCGGTCCGATCGCGGCAAAAAAATCCCGCGTCATCCCGCGCGCTCTGACTTCATCGGTCTGCGCAGCCGAACGTTTTCGGATCTGGCTGGGGCGGGAGGATTCGAACCTCCGCATGGGGGAATCAAAATCCCCTGCCTTACCGCTTGGCTACGCCCCAACGATCGCTTAAGCGCTCGACGCGAGCGGGATGGATAGCCGGAAGCGCGGGGCGGCCGCAACTCCGGCGAGGGGCTTATCCGAAAGGAACGCGATGGCGGAGGAGCTGGTCTTCGACCGGGCGCGCGACGCGGTCGCGGGCGAGGCGCAGCGCGTCGCGCCGCTAGTGCGCCGCGTGCTGGCGCCGAACCCGTCGCCCTTCACCTTCACCGGCACCAACTCCTACATCGTCGGCGAGGGGCGGGTCGCGATCATCGATCCGGGCCCGGCGTCGGAGGCGCATGTGGCCGCGCTGCTGGCGGCGACCACCAGGGAGACGGTCGAGGCCATCGTCGTCACCCACAGCCATCTCGACCATGTGGGCGCGCTCGCGGCGCTGAAGGCCGCGACCGGCGCGGAGGTCGTGGGCGCCGGGCCGCACCGGCCGTTCCGCGCGCCGCTCGACGGCGAGGCCGCGCGGCTCGACGCCTCCTCCGACGCCGATTACCGCCCGGACCGGGAGCTCGCCGACGGCGAGGCCGTGTCGGGGCCGGGCTGGACGCTGACGGCGGTCGCGACGCCCGGGCATACCGCGAACCATCTCGCCTTCGCGCTGCCGGAGGCCGGCCTGCTGTTTCCCGGCGACCACGTGATGGCGTGGTCGACCTCGATCGTGGCGCCCCCGGACGGCGCGATGGGGCCTTACGTCGCCTCGCTCCGCAGGCTGATCGACAGGCCGGAGGAGCTCTATCTTCCTGGCCACGGGCCCGCGCTGCGCCAGGCGCGCGCGTTCGCCCGCCATCTGCTCGGCCACCGCCTGATGCGCGAGACCGCGATCCGCGCGCGGCTGGAGGAGGGGCCGCGCCGCATCCCCGATCTCGTCGCCGATCTCTATCGCGGGCTCGATCCCGGCCTCGTCGGCGCCGCCGGCCTGTCGGTGTTCGCCCATCTCGAGGACCTGGTCGCGCGCGGGCTCGCCGCCACCGACGGGCCGCCGCGGCTTTCGGGGCTTTACCGCGCGGCTTAAGGCGCGGCCGCGGCCGCGAGGTCGGCGAGGAAGCTGCGGACGCGCTCGGCGGCGGCGCCGAAATCGGCCGCGCCGATCCGGGCGGCGGAGCGCATGTCGACGCGCGCGCCGTCGTCGCCGTCCGGGCGGATGCGGATCGCGACGTCATCGTAGAGCCCGAGAACCGGCGTGCGCGCCGTCGCCTCGAACGAGGTCCGCGTCGGGCCGCCTCGGGGGTAGGAGGTCGGCCCCAGCAGCCGCCAGCCGCGCTGCTCGATCAGGCCGATCACGAGGCCCGCGGCGTCCTCCGGCGGCACGGCGAGGCGCAGCGGCGCGATCTCGGGATAGGCGGCCTTCTGCGCTTCGGCCTGCGCGGGCGTGATCGCGCCGGGCTTGCGGTCGACGCGCGCGCGCGTGAAGGCGGGGGGATCGGCGAGATCGGTCGAGACGTCAGGGACCTGCGGTTTCCCGAAGGCGCGGCCGGCCACATAGGCGGGTCCGGCGAGCAGCGCGGCTGCGATCGCGATGGCGAACAGCGCGCGCACGCCGCCGCGCGCGCCGGTGCGCCAGACGATGACCGCGCCGATCACGCCGACGACCGCCGCGAGCGCCGCGACGCCGAGCCCGGCGAGCACCGCGACGAAGCCCGCGAACGGCTCGACCGCCCCGGCGCGCAGCGCGACCAGCGCGAAGGCGGTGGCCGTCAGGGCGAACAGCGCCAGAGTCAGCGCCGCGCGCGCGACGCGCGAGCGCGGTCGGACCGGCGGCTTCAGGTCGAGCAACAGGTTCATTCGTCGTCCGCCGGCGCGGCTTTGCCGCAGATCGTCTTCAGCGCGGCGAACGCGGCGTCGTCCAGCAGCGGCGTCGTGGGCTTTGGCCCCGCCGCGGCGTCGATCGCCTTGCGCCGCTCGGCGGTCGCGGGATGCGACGCCAGATAATCGAGCGCGGAGCGGCGGTCGCGCGCCTCCGGCTCGCCCTTCTTCTCGTCTTCCGCCTCTTCTTCCTTCTCCTCCTGGGTGAGCCGCGTCAGCAGCGTCCCGAGGCCGCGCGGGTCGCCTCCGATCCGGCGCATCAGATCGACGGCGTAGGAATCCGCTGCGGTTTCCGCGTCGCGGGAGTAGGAGGCGTCGATCAGGGTGCGCGCCATGAACACCGCCGCGCCGCCGCCGGTCACGTCGCCGAGCACGAAGCCGAGCAGGAACGAGGTTCCGCCGGCCTGCAGGGTGCGGCGGGCGCCGTCGCGGTGCGCCACATGCGCGATCTCGTGCGCCAGCACGCCGGCGATCTCATCGGCGTTCTCGGCTTCGCGGATCAGGCCGTCGAACAGGTAGATGCGGCCGCCGGGCAGGGCGATGGCGTTGGGGATGCCGCTGCGCACCGCCGTGACCTCGATCGGCACGGGAAGGCCCGCCGCGTCCGAGAGACGGCCGACCAGCTTGTCGAGCGCGGCCCGGCCCGGCGCCTCCTCCGCCCCGTCGCCGCAGCCGAAGGAGCCGCCGCGGGTCGGAAGGATCATGCGGATCTGCGCGTCCGCGGCCGCGCCCATGCGCTGGTCCACGCTCCAGGGCAGCAGCGGCGTCACCCGTTCGGCGAGCGCGGGCACGCCGAACACCGCGAACAGCGCGAGCGAGGCCACCGCCGCGAAGCTCCAGAGCACGACCCGGCGCGCGCCGCCGCGCTCTTCCGCCTGCCTTTCGGCGATCCGGACGGAGCGGCGGCGCACCGCGTCGATCAGGCCGGCGTCGCGCAGTTCGAGGCGGGCGAGCGGCGGCCCGCCCTCGCGGGTGAGCCGCAGCAGGCCCGGCGGACTCGCGAGCGCGCGGATGTCGGCGTAGGGCCAGATCGCGAGCCGGCGGCCGTCCGATCCGACGAGCGCGAGCATGTCGCCCAGCACGAGGTCGACCTCATGCCGCCGGCTGGTGAGACCGTCGAAATAGACGCCCCTCGCTTCCATGCTCACGCTACGCGTTCTCCCGCCGCCCGCTTCGCCCGATCATTGCCCGACCCTGCGCGCGGTCGCCATCTCCCGCGCGCAGGGCGCCCGTCAGAAGCCGCCGAAATCGAGCGCGTCGGCGACGCCTTCGCCGAAGGCGTTGGCGGGAGGCTCGCCCGACTGCGCCGCGGTCAACGCGCCGAGACCAGAGATCGCGACGCTCTCGAACGATTTCCGCCAGATCGGCCGCACGCCGAACAGCTGCCACAGCGCCGCGAAGATCAGCGCCGCGATGAAATAGGCCATCACGGCGAGGATGATTCCGACGAGCGGCGGCTCGGTTCCGTCGCCGAGCAGGCCGGCGGCGTAAAGCGCGTAGCCGACGACGACAGCCACAAGCGCCGCCGCGACGAAGAACAGCAGCGCGATGCCGGCATAGGCCAGATAGACCTTGAAGAAGGCGAACAGGCCGAGATCGCAGCGCGCCGTCGCGGGGCCGACGCTGCAGCCGTTCGCCCACCAGCGGAACTCGATCGCGAGATAGAGCGGCACGAGGACGGCGACGCCGAAAATCGTCAGGTTGATGATCCAGTGCGCCGCGGAGAAGCCGGGGCCCGTCGGGTCGGGGTCCAGCGTGCCGTAGACGACGATGATGGCGATGGGGCCGAAGATCAGCGCCACGGCGACGAGCCAGAGCAGGATTCCGCGCTTAAACAGCTCGCCGCCGGTCGCGCTGAAGGCGCCCTGCTGGTCGCCGTACCAAGTGTGAGACAGCTTGTAGCGCTCCAGGCTCGCCCGCATGAACGGGAAGGCGAGGCCGAGCGTGAGCAGGGTGAGCAGCGCCCAGGCGATCGAGCGCCAGGCGTAGGTCCAGCCCGAGCCGGTCTGCTGGAAGCGCACCCCGCGCCAGATCGTGCGCGTCAGCCGGTAGCGGCGGGCGCGGTAGAGCGCGTATTGCGCCAGCACCACGATGCCGAAGGTGGCGACGAGCTGAACCACCAGCCCCGCGATCGGGCCCGCGAGCGTCGCGATCAGGAAGATCGCGCCATAGGCCGGAATCAGCACCGCGAGCGCGATCAGGAAGCCGATGAACAGCTCGACGCCGCGCCCGGTGTATTCGAGCAGGTCGCCGTCGACCTCGGTGTTGTTCCAGAGGAACCGCCGCACCTCGGTCTGGTACCAGAAGCGGTAGAGCCCGAGCGTCACCACCGTGAGGAACAGGCCCTTCAGCACCAGCGGGAACATGGCGCGGGCCGTGCCGTGAAACCGCGGCCGCACCGCGTCTTCTATCGTCGCTTGATCCAATTCGTCTCCCCCGTATCTGCGGCTGAGGCGTCCCCAGCCTCCGAAACGGTTAGATCACGCGACCGTCAGAGATGCGAGACGATCGTTCGACAACCTGTTGGAGCGGTTCCAGACAGGCGGATGGCCTTTACGCCGCCCGCAGGTTCTCCGCCCCCGCCCACTGGTCGGCGCGGTCGAGCGCGGTCTCCAGCCGGTCGAACAGCAGGTCGAGCTCCGCCGCGGTGATGACCAGCGGCGGGCAGATCGCGACGGCGTCGCCGATCGCGCGCACGATCAGGCCTTCCTCCTGAGCGAAGGCCACGATCTTCGCCGCGACGCCGGCCTTCGGGTCGAAGCCGCGCCTGGTCGCCTTGTCGGCGACCGCCTCCACCGCGCCGACTAGGCCGACGCCGCGGGCCTCGCCGACGAGCGGGTGGCCGCCGAGCGCCTTCAGCCGGCTCTGGAACTGCGGGATCAGGCCGTTGACGTGGCCGAGCACGTTCTCCCGCTCGTAGATCTCGAGCGTCCGCAGCGCGACCGCCGCCGCGACCGGGTGGCCGGAATAGGTGAAGCCGTGGCCGAAGACGCCGATCTTCTCGCTCTGGCGGGAGAGCGCGTCGTCGATCCAGTCCGGGATGATGACGCCCGCGATCGGGACGTAGGACGACGACAGCGCCTTGGCGATCGAGACGGTGTCGGGCTTCATCTTCATGGCGGTGGAGCCGAACCACTCGCCGAGCCGCCCGAAGCCCGTGATGACCTCGTCGGCGATCAGCATGACGTCGTGCTTCTCCAGCACCGCCTGGATCTTCGGGTAGTAGGTCTCCGGCGGCACGATCACTCCGCCCGCGCCCATGACCGGCTCCGCGATGAAGGCCGCGACCGTCTCCGGCCCCTCGGCCTCGATCTGGGCGTCGAGCTCGGCGGCGAGCCGGGTCGCGAACTCCTCCTCGCTCTCGTCCGGCCGTCCGAAGCGGTAGTGGTGCGGGCAGGCGGCGTGGCGCACGCCGGCGATCGGCAGGTCGAAGTCGATGTGGTTGTTCGGCAGGCCGGTGAGGCTCGCGCTGGCGACCGTCACCCCGTGATAGCCCTTGATCCGCGAGATGATCTTCTTCTTGGCCGGCCGGCCGAGCGCGTTGTTGACGTACCAGACCAGCTTGACCTGGGTGTCGTTGGCCTCGGAGCCCGAATTGCAGAAGAACACCTTGGCCGCGGGCGTCGGCGAGAGCTCCTTCAGCTTCTCCGCCAGCGCGATCGCGGGATCATGGCTCTTGCCCGTGAAGAGATGCGCGAAGGGCAGCTTGCGCATCTGTTCGGCGGCGACCTCCACCAACTCCTCGCGGCCGTGGCCGAGCGCGTTGCACCACAGCCCCGCCATGCCCTCGAGATAGGGTTTGCCGTCGACGTCGTAGACGAACACGCCCTCGCCGCGCTCGAGGATCAGCGAGCCCTGTCGCGGCAGCGTCGCGAGGTTGGAGTAGGGGTGGAGCACGGTCGCCACGTCGCGGGCCTGAAGGTTCGTCAGCATCTCGAACGCCTTGTTCCGTCGGTGCGGTTGATGGCCGGAGGCATAGGCGATCGGGCGGATGCGGGAAAGCCGGAAGGCCATCGGCGCGGTGGCGAAAAAAATTGCTCGCGCGCCGCAAAATTAAGTGGAACCTTAGTCGAAGTCGGTCGTTAAATCGCTCGACAGTCCTCCGTCTCCCCGGTCTCGCCATGCGGCTCGTTTTCGTCGTCGCTACCCTTGCGTTCGCGGCCTACGCGTCGCTCGAGGACGTCACTTATCTGCGTGGCGGCGGCTTTGCCGGAGAGCTTCCCGAGCATCGCCGGATCGAGGTGGTGTCGTCGGAGAGCTGCGGCGAGGTGGTCGCGCGGGCCGAGCGCACCCTCGGCGCGGAGCACGGCATCACCTGCGAGCGCGTGCCGCTCGCCCGGCACTGGGCGAACGTCGCCCGCGACACGATCGAGAGCCGCAGGGTGACCGAGGTGGTGCTGGCGCCGCTGCGGACCGAGGCCATGGCGCGCTCGGCCGCCGACACGCTGCGCTGAACGCTGCGACTCAGTCCTCGCTCCACCGGCACACTTTCGACGCCGCGCTGCGCCGCTTGCGCAGGTCGAGGTGGAGATGGTCCTCGTGATAGCCGTCCGAACCCGGTCCGAGCACGGTCATGAACTTGGCGCAGGCCGAGGGTTTGATCGTCCGGGCAAGGGTTTGCGGCATCTGCTTGTGGTAGATTCCGAGCTCGCGCCCGTCCTTGAATCCGACGCCTGAGACATCGACCGCATTGGCCAGTCCGTGCTCGCTCATCTTGGCGTTGGGGCGGTTGTTGCGGCCGCGGCAGATGTAGGACGCGGCGGTCCGCACCTCGGTCAGCGCCGCGCCGTCGCGGGCGGCCGCGGGCGCCCAGTCGTCGCGGACGAGCGCGACGAAGGCGGAGGCCGCGCCGCAGCGCAGGATCGCCGGCGGCTCGATCGCGACCGTGGAGCCGTCGCGCAGCCGGACGGCCGACAGTTCGACCGGCAGCGGCGCGCCGCAGGAGCCGGCGCCGATCAATGCCGGCAGCGGCTTCGCCACCGCGGCGGCGTTGCGCGCCAGCGCGCGGCATTCCGGATCGCGCTCGCGCGCCTGAGGGTCCGGCGCGACCACGGGGGGTGGCGTGTCGGCGTCGGGCGGTCCCGGCAGGGGCGGCGACCCGAGCGGCGCGCGGGGCAGGGCGGCGGCCATGACCGGAGCCGCCTCATCCGAGCCGCTCCGCGCCGGCGGCAGCGGCACGCCCGGCGCGGGAGGCCCCGCAGGTACTGCCTCGAGCTCCCCCTGCTCGCGCGGCGAAGGCAGCGGCCGGAGCGGTTCGGCCGGCGGCGACGGCCGCAGCATCGCGAAATCGAGCGACGGCGGCGGAGACGCCTCCGGCTCGGTCGCAGGGGCGATCGGCGCGCCGCCGTCGGCGCGCGCGGCCTCCTCGGTCGGGACGGCCTCCTCGGATGGGACGGGCTTGGGCGGCGCTTCCGGCTGCGGCTCCGCTCGGGTTTCGACTGTCCCACGATCGGGCGCGGACGGCGGAATCGGGACCGGAGCCTGCCGGACGGGGGCAGGTCTCGCCTTTCGCGGGCGGCGATTGGGGCGGGCCGGCTCGGACCAGGGAAGGCTGAACGGAAACGCGGAGCGGCTCTCGCGGGCGTCCGCAGGGACCGGGAGCCATCCTCCGGCCGGCGCCGCCAGCAGCGCGCAGACGGCCAAGAGACAGCGGCGCTTCAGCCTTGTCATCGCTCAATGAACTAGCGCGTCGCGGCGTCGCGGCAACCGCGCGGGGCGCTCGACGCCTCTCGGGCCGACGAACGTCGTCGTTTGCGGGCGTCCCAGCGGTGGTGTAACGCTCGGCCCTTCCGTTTCGAAGGATCGACGTCGTCACCGTGACCGAAGCTTCGCCCACGCCGCTGCTGGACGCCGTCGTCGTTCCCGCGGATCTGCGGCGCCTCTCCGAAGATCAGCTTCCCCAGCTCGCCGACGAACTCCGGCGCGAGACCATCGACGCCGTCTCCGTGACCGGCGGCCATCTCGGCGCGGGCCTCGGCGTGGTGGAGCTGACGGTCGCGCTGCATCATGTGTTCGACACGCCCCGCGACCGGCTCGTCTGGGACGTCGGCCACCAGGTCTATCCGCACAAGATCATCACCGGCCGCCGCGACCGCATCCGCACCCTGCGCAAGGGCGGCGGCCTGTCGGGCTTCACCAAGCGCTCCGAAAGCGAATACGACGCGTTCGGCGCCGGGCATTCGTCGACGTCGATCTCCGCCGGCCTCGGCATGGCGGTGGCGCGCGAGCTGACGGGTGAGGGCGGCCACGTCGTCTGCGTGATCGGCGACGGCGCCATGTCGGCCGGCATGGCCTATGAGGCGATGAACAACGCCGGGGCGCTGGGCTCGCGGCTGATCGTCATCCTGAACGACAACGACATGTCGATCGCGCCGCCGACCGGCGCGATGTCGGCCTATCTCGCGCGCCTCGTCTCGGGCCGCACCTATCTGTCGCTGCGCGAGATCGGCCGGGGGCTGGCGAAGCGCTTGCCGAAGTTCGTCGAGCGCGGCGCGGCGCGGGCCGAGGAGTACGCCCGCGGCCTCGCCATGGGCGGCACGCTGTTCGAGGAGCTCGGCTTCTACTATGTCGGCCCGATCGACGGCCACAATCTGGAGCATCTGCTCCCGGTCCTGAAGAACGTGCGCGACGCCGACCAGGGACCGGTGCTGATCCACGTGGTGACGCAGAAGGGCAAGGGCTACGCGCCGGCGGAGGCCTCCGCCGACAAGTACCACGGCGTCTCCGCCTTCGACGTGGTGTCCGGCGCGCAGTCGAAGCCGAAGGCCAACGCGCCGAGCTACACCAAGGTGTTCGCCCAGAGCCTGATCGCGGAGGCGCGCGAGGACGAGCGCGTCGTCGCGATCACCGCCGCGATGCCGGGCGGCACGGGGCTCGACCTGTTCGGCGAGGCTTTCCCTAAGCGGACCTTCGACGTCGGCATCGCCGAGCAGCACGCCGTCACCTTCGCGGCGGGGCTCGCGGCGGAAGGGCTGAAGCCGTTCTGTGCGATCTACTCCACCTTCCTGCAGCGCGCCTACGACCAGGTCGTGCACGACGTGGCGATCCAGAGGCTGCCCGTGCGCTTCGCGCTCGACCGCGCCGGCCTCGTCGGCGCGGACGGGGCGACGCACGCCGGCGCCTATGACATCGCCTATCTCGGCTGCCTGCCGGAGATGACCCTGATGGCGCCGGCTGACGAGGCCGAGCTCGTCCACATGGTCGCGACCGCCGCCGCCTTTGACGAGGGCCCGATCGCGTTCCGATATCCCCGCGGGGAGGGCGTCGGCGTGGAGCTGCCGGGGCGGGGCGCGATCCTGCCCATCGGCCGCGGCCGGATCGTCCGTGAAGGGTCGACGGTCGCGCTGCTTTCGCTCGGCACGCGGCTGAAGGCCGCGACCGAGGCGGCGGAGGAGCTCGGCTTGCGCGGCGTCTCGACCACGGTCGCGGACGCGCGCTTCGCGAAGCCGCTCGACCGCGACCTGATCGTGCGGCTCGCCCGCGAGCACGAGGTGCTGCTGACCGTCGAAGAGGGCTCGTCCTGCGGCTTCGGCGCGCTGGTGCTGCAGCTCCTCGCGGGCGAGGGCCTGCTCGACCGCGGCCTCAAGATCCGCACGCTGACGCTGCCGGACCGCTTCCAGGACCACGACCGCCCGGAGCGGCAGATCGCGGAGGCCGGCCTCGACGCCTCGGCGATCGCCGGAGCGGCGCTCGCCGCTCTCGGGCGCGACGCCCGGCCGGCGCTGAGGGCCTGAGGTCCGGCCGGCTGGCGCGCCGGTCCCCGGCGCCGCATCCTGACGCGACCGACGTCAGGAGCGAACGACATGAGCGACATCGTCCATTCCGCGGCGCGCTGGCTGGGACGTCCGGCCGAGGCGCTGGACGAGGCGGAGACGCGCGTTCTGAAGAGCGCGGCCGCCCGACGCACCGTCTCGCGCCCGCCGAACGAGGCCTTCGACCAGAACATGAGCTTCGGCGAACGGCTCGCCGACCGCGTCGCGAGCTTCGGCGGCTCGTGGACGTTTATCATGGCCTTCGGCGCGTTCCTGGTGGTCTGGGTCGTCGCCAATGTCGGCCTGCTGGCGCGGCCGTTCGACGCCTATCCCTTCATCTTCCTCAACCTGATGCTGTCGATGATCGCGGCGGTGCAGGCGCCGATCATCATGATGAGCCAGAACCGGCAGGCCGCGAAGGACCGGCAGGACGCCGCGCTCGACTACGAGGTCAATCTCAAGGCCGAGATCGAGATCATGGCGCTGCACGAGAAGCTCGACCGGCTGCGCGACGACCATCTCGCGGCCATGCTCGCGCAGCAGCAGGAGCAGATCCGGCTGCTGACCGAGCTCGTGGCGTCGCGGGCCTCGCCCGCCGCGCCGAGCTGAGGTCCGGCGCGCTCTAGGCGGCGCCGAGGGTGATCTTCTCCACGACCCGCGTGGGTCCGAACACCTCCTCGAAGGTCTCGCGCAGCGCCATGTCGACCTCGGGCATGGTCACGATCCGTCCGAGGTCGGCGAGGCTCGTCACGCCGTGGTCGCTGACGCCGCAGGGCACGATGCCGGCGTAGTGCGACAGCTCCGGCTCGACGTTGAGGCTGACGCCGTGGAACGTCGCCCAGCGCCGCACCCTGATGCCGATGGCGGCGATCTTGTCCTCGGCGTCGCGGGCCCGCTCCGGCCGGCGCACCCAGACGCCGACGCGGTCCTCGCGGCGCTCGCCGGCGACGCCGAAGCGGTCGAGCGTCGCGATCAGCCAGTCCTCGAGGCCCGCCACGAAGCGCCTCAGGTCCGGCCCGCGCCGCTTCAGGTCCAGCATCACATAGGCCACCCGCTGGCCGGGCCCGTGATAGGTGTACTGCCCGCCGCGCCCGGTGGCGTAGACCGGGAACAGGTCCGGCCGCACCAGATCGGCGGGCTGGGCGCTGGTGCCGGCGGTGTAGAGCGGCGGATGCTCCACCAGCCAGACCAGTTCGTCCGCGGCGCCGTCGGCGATCGCGGCGGCGCGCGCCTCCATCACCCGCACGGCGGCGGCGTAGTCGGTCAGGCCTTCGCCGACGAGCCATTCGACCGCCGGCGCGCCGGCGGGGGCGGGCAGCCGCGCGAGCGCGCCGCGGGCGCCGGCCGGAGACGAGGGGCGAACGGGCTCAACCATGCCTTAACCATAACCGTGCTGCACTGGGCTCGCGGCCCCCGGACGGGAGCCGCGCGCTCCGGAGATGTCGTTTCGTGCCGCGTATCGACAAGGTCAACCTCGAGCTCTCGATCGTGCTCGGCGCCGCGCGGATGCCGATCCACCAGCTGCTGCGCATGGGCCGCGGCGCGGTGATCGAGCTTGCCGCCACCGAGGACGACGCCGTCACCATCCTCGCCAACGACCATCCGATCGCCCGCGGCGCGGTGTTCGTCAACGGCGACCGCATCGGCGTCGAGATCACCTCGATGATCCAGCGCGAGGAAAAAGGCCGCACCGAGCGCCTGGTCGGCGGCGCCGAGGCCGACGCGGCCTGAACGGAGCGCCGGCGCGTCCGGCCCCGCCGCGGGAATCGGGCGCCTGCGCCTCGTCCCGCGCTCCGACGCCTGTCGATTCTTCGCCCGCCATTCCGTCCTGACCCGCGCTCCGCCCCCGGCCGACGCCTCCGGACGCACGGCGCGCCCGTGGTTTCACAGGGGCTTTCGACCGCGCGTCGCGCCGCGCCGTTCCGCCCTTGTGGAGCCGTCGTCGATTTGTTATCAGCACCGCCGTCGCGGTCGTGGCGGAACTGGTAGACGCGCAGCGTTGAGGTCGCTGTGGGGCAACCCGTGGAAGTTCGAGTCTTCTCGACCGCACCATAGACTTGGCTGCATACCTCATGCGGCGGAACAAGCCCCGGAGCCCCAAGCTCCGGGGCTTGTTCGTTTTTAGGGCTCGCTCGGGTTTAGGCGCTGCCGGACCTAGCTCGGGGAGGGGTTCCTTTAACGCTTTCGTCCGCGACGCGAAATTTGAAGAAGTTGTCGGACTCCGTTTGCAACAGTGCTTCGACATTGTCGAACAGCTTGTCGAAGTTTTCGACTTGCGTGGAGATCGGCCCGATCGATCGGCCCGCCGCGATCGCCGCCTCACGACGACCGTAGTCTCTCACCATTCTTTCGAGCATGCGCTCAGTGGACCTGAAATGCCGCCATTCTTCCCCCCATCGAAACTGGGTGTCCAGCCCCGCTAGCACCGCAACCAGAATTGCGGCCCATGTCGCCCAGCCCTTGTCTTCGGCTGTCGTAAGTGCGGGCAGAGACGCGCTTGTCACGACCAAGCCCAAGCGAAGCGCAATGAATTGGTACATGGCCCGATCGGCCATTTTTCTGTTTTGTTTGATCGAATTGCGTACGTGCTGAAGAAAGGTCGTTTCAAAATTCTCTGCGCCCATATGACGGCCTATTTTCAGGATATAGATAAAAGAGCGTCGAGATGGTCCGCTCGATGGTGCATAAAATTATAGTTTTGAAGAGCAGTGTCGCTCGTGATCGGATGACATTTTACCTCAGGTTCGCCTCACCGTCAGCTTCACGCTTCCGCGGTTGTTGTCGTAGGTCTGCCAGGCGTCGTTCGCGAAGCAGTAGAGATAGCCCGAGGCCTGCGGCGTGATCGTCGCCTTCGAGCCGATGTGGAAGGTCTCGTTGAGCGTGAGCCGGGCGTGGTCCTTGCTGGTCAGCGGCTTCTTGGCCAGCGAGCCGTCCTTCTCGAACCATTCGCCGCTCGCGATCATGCCGACGAGGGCGAACCAGCCGATTCCTTCCTCGCGCTTGGTCCACCAGAAGTCCGCCTGCGCGTTGCCGGTCAGCCGCTTGTAGAGGCTTTCCGCTCCGCCCCAGGCGGACGACAGCACATGGACGATCTCTGCCGGCTTGAACGTGCCGTCCCGCGCCCCGTCCGGGCCGCAGGCGATCGACTTGTCGAGCCATTCGCCGGTCGCCGCGAAGGAGTAGGCCGCTCCCTTCTCGAGATAGATCCCTGACGCGTTCCAGTGGTCGCGCGCGAACACGTCGACGGTTTTCTCCTCGCCGGGGGCGAGCGCGCGCGTCGGCCAGTAGGCGAACTGGCTGAGCGGCGGATCGTCGTAGCGGTCATAGGCGGAGGCGTGGATCGAGCCGTCGAGCTTGGCCGCCCGGGCGGCTGCGGGCGCGAAGCAGGGGGCCTCGCGCGGCCGGGTCTTCAGCTTCTTGAACACGCCGGTCAGCGAATCGTGCAGCACGTCGCGCGCGTTCGGGACCACCTGCGCGGCCGCGCCCTTGCGGAAGACGAGGCCCCCAAGCGTCGCGGGCTCGGGCGCGCCGTCCTTCGCCTTCACGGGAGACGAGGCGTCCGCCGCCTGGTCCATCATCCACTTCAGCGCGCCGTTCGCGAGACCCGTCTGCACGTAGCCGCCGCCCACGTCGGAATGGACGCCGGGGAACCAGACCTGCGCGACGTTCTGCTTCGGCGGGGTGTCGACCCACAGCGTCGGCGTGAAGCTCTGCCGCCGCTCGTCGAGCGCGACGGCGTGCCGGGCGTAGCCGACATTGTCGCTGAGCGCGGTGTCGTGGAACTCGTAAGCGGTCGGATCGTCGATCAGGTTGAGCAGCGCCATGTCGTCGGGGATGCCGAGCGCGCCGACCGTGTCCCACACGCCGATGAAGTGGATCGGCGTCTTGCCCGCGACCTTCTGGCCCTTGGAGAAGCCGAGGACGGGGCGTGCGTCGGTCGCCTCGACGTCCTTCGCCCTCGCGCGGTAGGCGTCATAGGTCGCGTCGACCGCCGCCCAGATCTCGGCGTCGGTCATCCCGGCCGTGTCGATGAGGCCGCAGCGGGAGATCATCCCGCTGAGCGAACGCGCGGTGAAGGCGCCGCGGCTGAAGCCGAACAGCCAGATGCGGTCTTTCGGCCGGTAGGCGCCGGCCAGCCATCTGTACGCGCTCTTGACGTTCTGGCCGAGCCCGGCGCCGACGCCGCCTCCGAGCGCGCGCTCCCACCAGCCGCCGTCCGTGCCGACGCCGGGATGGTAGTAGCGCCGGATCGGCGTCTTGTCGGCCCCGGTCTCCGCGAGCGCGTTGTAGATCTTGACCACATTGGTCGGCGCCGGGAGGCCTCCGTCGAGGTCGTCGGGCGTGTTCCAGGTCCCGTCGCAGCACACCACCACGTCAGCCATGCCGTCCCCCGATCTTCGGCCTTTTTTGGCCTGCAGGGCGAAGACTGCGCTCGTCATGCGTGTATCGCAAGCGGCGTTTCGCGGGCGCGCGGGGCGCGAGTTTTCCGCCTCAGGTTGCCGCGCCGCACAAGACGCCATACACCCCGCCCACGAGTTCACCCCATGTCCAGCGAGGGCGCATGACCGCTGACGCCGAGACGCGCGCCGGGACGCCCGGACCGGACGTCGTGGACGCGATCCGCGACGAGGACGGCCGGCTGCGGCCGGGCTTCGTCGAGGCCGTCGTCGCGGCGATCGCGGCGAACGACGGCCCGCGCGTCTGCGAGCTCGCCGGCGACCTGCACGAGTCCGACGTCGGCGACCTGATCGAGACGCTGGAGCCGGACGACCGCCCGAAGCTGATCGAGCTGCTGGGCAAGGAGTTCGACTTCACCGCGCTGACGGAGGTCGACGAGACCGTCCGCGTCCGCCTGCTGGAGGAGCTGCCGCCCGAGACGGTGGCGGAGGGCGTCCGCGACATCGATTCCGACGACGCGGTCTACATCCTCGAGGACCTCGACGAGGTCGACCGCGCCCGCATCCTCGACCAGCTTCCGGCGCCCGACCGGGTCGCGCTCACGCGCAGCCTCGACTTTCCGGAAGAGTCCGCCGGCCGGCGCATGCAGAACGAGTTCGTGGCCACGCCGCCGTTCTGGACGGTCGGCCACGTCATCGACCACATCGCCGACACGCCCGGCCTGCCGGAGACGTTCTACGAGGTGTTCGTCGTCGATCCCGCGCACAAGCTGCTGGGCTCGGTGCCGCTCGACCGGCTGCTGCGGACCCGGCGCTCCACGCTGATGCAGGACATCCTGGAGGAGGACCCGCGCACCGTCCGCGCCACCGACGACCAGGAGGCGGCGGCGCGGATGTTCGAGCGCTACAACCTCGTCTCGGCGGCGGTGGTCGACGACGCCGACCGGCTCGTCGGCGTGCTTATGGTCGACGACATTCTCGACGTCATCGAGCAGGAGGCCGACGAGGACCTGCGCGCGCTCGGCGGCGTGACCGGCGACGAGGAGATCTCGGACTCGGTGCTCTACACCGCCAAGAGCCGCATCCCGTGGCTGCTGGTGAACCTGTGCACCGCCTTCTTCTCGGCGAGCGTCATCGGCCTGTTCGAAGCCCCCATCGAGCAGATGGTGGCGCTCGCGGTGCTGATGCCGATCGTCGCCTCCATGGGCGGCAACGCCGGCACCCAGACCATGACGGTCGCGGTGCGCGCGATCGCGACCCGCGACCTCGGCGGCCACAACGCCCGCCGCCTGATCGGCCGCGAGACGCTGGTCGGGCTCGCCAACGGCGCGGCGCTGGCGGCGCTTGTCGGCCTCGCGGCGGGGACGTGGTTCGCGAACCCGCAGCTCGGCGTGATCATCGGCGC
Source organism: Methylopila henanensis (assembly GCF_042681025.1). NCBI lineage: Bacteria > Pseudomonadati > Pseudomonadota > Alphaproteobacteria > Hyphomicrobiales > Methylopilaceae > Methylopila > Methylopila henanensis. The sequence continues at coordinate 49,475 of NZ_JBHUER010000010.1, read as the reverse complement.
GGCGATGGTGGTGAACTTCGTCTGCGCCGGCCTGTTCGGCATCCTGATCCCGCTCGGGCTCGACAAGCTGAAGGCCGATCCGGCGGTCGCCTCGGGCGTGTTCGTGACCACGATCACAGACGTCGTGGGCTTCTTCGCCTTCCTCGGCCTCGCGAGCTGGTGGTTCGGCCTCAGCCTGCGCTGACTCATCGCCGCCGACATGGTGAGCGAGCGATTAACGATTTCGCCACGTTCCTCCGCTTTGCTGGCCCGCATGAGTTCGCGTGACAGGAGGCCGTCGATGAAGGATCCCGCAGTGGCGCGCGTCGCCGGAGCCGTGGTGTTCTCGACGCTTCTTGTGGCGCTGGCGTTCGAGGGCGAGCGGGCCGCGCAACCGGTCAAGGCCGCCGAGGAGGTCGTCGCGATGATTCGCGACGCGGCCGACCGCTGAACGTTCACGCAGCCGTGAAAATCCGCCGCGCCAACGCGGCATAGACTGTCGCAGAGGCATTCGGGGGACCGGCGCATGGCGAAGGCGAGGGGGACGAAAGCGCTGCGCGCCTTTCTGGGCGTCGCTTTCGCCGCGGCGGCGCTTGCGGGCTGCTCCACCGTCGGTCCGGAAGTGGAGCGCACCGCGCTCACCACGGAGATCGATCCGTCCACCGGCATCGGCGCCGCGCTCGCGGGCCGCGTCACCACCCCGGACGACCATCCGATCCACGGCATCGACGTCGCGAAGTACCAGGGCGAGATCGACTGGGCCGGCGTGCGCGCCTCCGGCGTCTCCTTCGCCTTCATCAAGGCGACCGAGGGCGGCGACCGGGTCGACGAGCGCTTCGAGCAGAACTGGGCCAGCGCCCGCGCCGCAGGCGTCCCGCGCGGCGCCTACCACTTCTATTATTTCTGCCGCACCGGCGCCGAGCAGGCCGCCTGGTTCATCCGCAACGTGCCGAACGACCCCGCCGCGCTGCCGCCCGTGCTCGACATGGAGTGGAACCACCTGTCGCCGTCCTGCAAGCGCCGCCCGCCGCGCGAGGAGGTGCTGCGCGAGATGGGCGTGTTCCTGTCGATGGTGGAGCGGCATTTCGGCAAGCGGCCGACGATCTACACCAGCGTCGACTTCCACCGCGACATCCTGGTCGGCGCGTTCCCGGGCCATCACTTCTGGCTGCGCAGCGTCGCCGGCCATCCGAGCCTGAAGTACCACGTCTCGCGGCGCTTCTCGTTCTGGCAGCACACCGCCACCGGCCGCATCGGCGGGGTCACCGGCAACGTCGACCGCAACGTGTTTATGGGCGACGCCGAAAGCTTCCGCCGCTACGCCGCCACCGGGCGGTGATCGGAACGCTCCCACCCGGAGCCTGATCCCACCGTCATGCCCGGCGGCTTGGCGCGGTCATGACGCGGGTTCCGTCGCCGACGGCAGCGCTCAGCGGTTGGTCGGACGGTCGGGCATCGGGTCGACCGCGCCGTCGCGCCAGGGCAGGCGGCGGGCGATCGCGCCCGTGATCGGATTGACCAGCGCGATCGACGGCGCCTCGACATAGCGCCACGACAGCCAGCCGGCAGCGAGCGCCAGCGGGAAGGCCAGCACGAACACGCCGACGGCGTTAAGCGACGGCGCCGCGTGGACCAGGCACTGCTCGATCAGGAAGCCGGACACATAGAAGCCGTAGGACCACGTGCCGAGCCGCGCGAGCGCGCCGGCGAGGGGCGGGCGGGCGAAGCCGATCACGACGATCGCATAGGCGATCAGCGCCATGCCGGCGAGCGCCGCGAGCGGGGTGAAGGCGAGCGGGACCGCGACGGCCGCGACCAGTCCGAACAGCCGCTTCGAGACCGGGATCCGGTCGGCGAAGGTCGCGAGCGCGATTCCAATGCCGAAGGCGGAGGTGAAGCGCACGAGGTGGTGCGGCGACCCGAGGTCGAGATGGGCGGCCTCGCCGTTCCAGAACCAGACGACGTTGACGGCGAGGGTGGCGACGAGGGCGGCGAGCGTCAGCGCCCGGCGCCCGACCAGCCCCAGCGCGCCCGCGATCGCGAGGCAGATCGCGAACACCAGCTCGTAGCGGACCGTCCAGAGCGGGATGTAGAGGGTGTTCGGCTCCGCGCCCTGGTCGAGCGTGGCGGGAAGCGTCGCGTTGATGTCGATCAGCGAGGTGACGGCGGCGATGAAGCGGAACGGCGCGCCGTCGGCGAAATAGGCCTCGAGCGGCAGGCGCGTCACGAGCGGCCCGATGACGAGGGCCGCGATCGCGGTCGAGACGAAGATGCCCGGCAGGTAGCGCATCAGCCGCGCCACGACGAAGCGCAGCGCGTCCGGCCGGGTCATGTAGCTGCGCGCGAGCAGCATGCCCGACAGGATGAAAAACGCATGCACGCCATGGAAGTCGAGCGAGAAGCCGAACACATGCATGAAGTCGGCGGTCTTCAGGTCGGGCGTCGTCACCACCCAGGCATGGGCCCAGAGCACAGCGGCGGCCGCGATGATGCGCACGGCCGCGAGGTCGTTCGAGCGCCGGTCAAGGCAGTCGGCGAGGGTCGGGGTCACGCTCTCCTCCGATGAGGCGCCGACGGTCTGGGACCCGCGCCGCCGTACGCTAAACCGTGGGATGTGAAAAAAGAGTCGTCGCTCCTCCCGACGGCGGCGCGTCGGCGCGACGCGTGGTCCTGCGCGCTCCGCCCGAAAGGCCTCGCATGTTCTTCGTCGCCTCCAAAATCCTCGGCTTCCTGGCGGCGCCCTCGAACGCGCTCGCGGTGATCGGGCTCGCGGGCGTCGCGCTTGCGGCGGCCGGCTGGCCGGCAGCGGGCGCCGCGGCGATGGCGACGGCGATCCTGGGCCTCGCCGCGGCCGGCTTCTCGCCGCTCGGCGCCTGGCTGCTGCTGCCGCTGGAGCAGCGGTTTCCGCGCGTGTCCGACTGTCCCGCCCCGGCCGGACTCGTGGTGCTGGGCGGCTCGTTCGACACCGCGATCGCCGGAGCGCGGCAAGAGGTCGCGCTCGCGGCGGCGGCGGAGCGGCTCACCGTCGTGGCCGAGCTCGCGCGGCGTTGGCCCGAGGCGCGTATCCTGTTCAGCGGGGGCTCGAACGCGCTGGTGGGCGAGGACGGCGCGACCGAGGCCGAACTGGCGCGCCGCCTGTTCGTCAGCTTCGGCGTCGCGGAGAACCGGCTGATCTTCGACGCCCGCTCGCGCAACACCGTGGAGAACGCGCGCTTCAGCCGCGAGGCGGCCGGCGAGGCCGCGGACGGGCGCTGGCTGCTGGTGACCTCCGCCTATCACATGCCGCGCGCGGTCGGCTGCTTCCGAGCGGCGGGCTTTCCCGTGGAGGCGTGGCCGGTGGACTACCGCACCCGGGGGCCGCAGGACGCCTGGGCGTTCTCGGCCTCGTTCAGCGCGGGGCTCCGCAGGACCGACATGGCCGCCCGCGAATGGGTCGGCCTTGTGGCCTACTGGCTGCTGGGATATGTGACCGCCCCGTTGCCTCGACCCTGATGGGGCACACATAGTGCGGGAGGATCGTCGCCGCGGCCGATCGACCTCCGGGAAGCAACGCGGCCCAAGGCGAACATGACCGACAGCTCATCCGAGCACCCCGCGCCGTCGTCCGAGGCGAGCCTCTCCGGCGCGACCGGCACCCATGGCGCCAGCGCCGCCGAAGCGACGGCCACCCATGGCGAGCGGCATAGCTTCTGGACCCTGACCATCGGCAGCGTCGGCGTCGTTTACGGCGACATCGGCACCAGCCCGCTCTACGCCATGCGCGAGTCCCTGCTCCATCTCGGCCACCAGCCGAGCACGGAGGAGGTGATCGGCATCGTCTCGCTGCTGACCTGGGCGCTGGTGGTGGTGGTGACGTTCAAATACGTCTTCATCCTGCTCCGGGCCGACAACCACGGCGAGGGCGGCACCCTGTCGCTGATGGCGCTGGCGCAGACCGCCATCGGCCGCAACAGCACGCTGCTGCTCGCGCTCGGCGCGGTCGGCGCGGCGCTGTTCTACGGCGACGCCATCCTGACGCCTGCGATCTCGGTGCTGTCGGCGGTCGAGGGCCTCAAGGTCGCGACGCCGGTGTTCGAGCCTTACATTCTGCCGATCACCATCGCGATCATCGTGGTGCTTTACGCCGTCCAGTCATCCGGCACGGGCAAGGTCGCCGCGCTGTTCGGGCCGGTCACGGTGGTGTGGTTCGTGGTGCTCGCGGTCCTCGGCGTGCTGCACATCTTCGACGCGCCGGTGGTGCTCCACGCGCTGAACCCCTACCACGCCGCGCTGTTTCTGGTCGATCATGGCTGGCTCGCCTTCATCGTGCTGGGCGCGACCTTCCTCGCCGTGACGGGGGCCGAGGCGCTCTACGCCGACATGGGCCATTTCGGCCGCGGGCCGATCCGCACCGCCTGGCTCGGCCTCGTGCTGCCGTCGCTCGTTCTGAACTATCTCGGCCAGGGCGGTCTCGCGATCTCCCACCCCGCGGCGATCAAGGACCTGTTCTTCCTGACCGCGCCCGAATGGTTCCGGCTGCCGCTCGTGCTGCTCGCCTGCCTCGCGACCGTGGTGGCGAGCCAGGCGGTGATCTCCGGCGCCTACTCGCTGACCCGCCAGGCGATGCAGCTCGGCATGCTGCCGCATCTCGAGGTGCAGCACACGTCCCAGACCCAGGCCGGCCAGATCTACATGCCCAAGGTCAACTGGCTGATGCTCGCGGGCGTGCTGGCGCTCGTCATCGTGTTCCAGAGCTCGAGCTCGCTCGCCGCCGCCTACGGCATCGCCGTCACGGGCACGATGATCGTGACCACGCTGCTCGCGATCGTCGTCATCGCCAAGTTCTGGAAGTTCGGCTGGCTCGCCGCCGTCGTCTGCATGACGCCGTTCCTGATCGTGGACGTCGCCTTCCTCAGCGCCAACCTGCTGAAGCTGCCGGACGGCGGCTACATCCCGCTGATCCTCGGCGCCGCGATCGTGGTGCTGATGTGGACCTGGATCCGCGGCGTGCGCTTCGTTGAGGGCCGCATCCGGCGCGAGAGCATTCCGATCGCCGAGTTCGCCAAGTCCATGTCCACGAGCTCGGCGACGCGGGTGAAGGGCACGGCGATGTACCTGACCTCGTCGCCCGAGATCGCGCCGCCCGCGCTGCTGCACAATCTCAAGCACAACAAGGTGCTGCACGAGCGCAACGTCATCCTGTCGGTCCGGACCGAACGCCAGCCGATCGTGCGCGAGGACGAGCGCATCGAGTTCGGAAAGGTCTCGGACGAGTTCTCGACCCTGATCGTCCGCTACGGCTTCATGGAGGACCCGAACCTCCCGCGCGCGCTGGCGCAGGCGAAGGCCTATGGCCTGCCGTTCGACATGATGAAGACGTCGTTCTTCGTCGGCCGGCGCTCGTTCCGCGCCTCCGCCAGCGTCGGCATGCCGCTGTGGCAGGACCACGTCTTCATCGGCCTGGTGCGCCAGTCCTTCGACGTGACCGAGTATTTCCGCATTCCCGCCGGCCGCGTGGTCGAGCTCGGCAACCAGATGGTGGTGTGAGGGGCGGAAGCGTCATCCCGGCCGAGCGAAGCGAGAGCCGGGATCGGGCGCAAGCTAGGGCGCCTCATCCGGATCGCGATCCCGGCTCTCCGCCTGTGGCTCCGGCCGGGATGACGGATCGGTCGTATCCTCGGCCGGCAGGCCGATCCGGTAGACGCCCTTGAAGCCGTCCGGGTCGACCGGCTTGCCCTTGCGGTAGATCGCGACCTCGCCGGCGCGGGCGAGGCCGACGGCCGCGGCCCGCACCGCCTTGATCCGGCCCTGCCAGGCGTCGCCCTCAAGCCCGTCGGCCGCGGCGGAGGCCTTCGCCGCTTCGGTGGGGCAGATAGTCTTGCCTGGCCCGCGTTCGGCGACAAGCCGTCGGATCGCCTCGGCGATGCTGTCGGTCGGGCGGGTCATGGCGCGTCCCTGTTCTTCTGCGGGCCGGTCACGAGACGGCCTGTGACGCCGCGCTCGGATCGCCCATGAGCTTCAGCGTGACGATGATGCCGAGCGAGGCCGAGGCCAGGAACACCCAGCCGGAGACCGCGCCCACCGCGACGCCCGCGATCGCCTCGCCGGTGACCGCGCCGAGCGCCGTCATCGCGCCCCAGCCGAGCATGATCCCGCCGACGAGCATCTCCACGCACTCGCGGGCCGTGACGCCGGTGAGGCTGAAACGGCCGGAGCCGACCGCGCAGGCGAAGGCGCCCACGACGAAGCCGACGATGATCACCACGTGGTGGGTGAGGGCGAAGCCCTCGATCCGGGGCACCACCAGCCCCGCGATCCCGGTGTCGAGACCGGGCAGATGGTCCGGCGCGAGACCGAGCGCGGTCGCGAGCCAGCGCGCGACCGTCGCGCATTCCGCGATCAGGCCGAGCGGTTCGCCGGCGGCGTAGCTCGCCGCGACGAGGACGCCCAGCAGTGCGCCGGCCGCGGTCGCCGGCCACGGCTCGATCAGCACCCGCCGCATGAACCCCGCGCCGGACGCGGCCGGCTTCGGGCGCCAGCGCCAGAGCGCTGCGACGAGAACGGCGATCGTCGCGAGTTGGGCCGCGAGCGCGCCGGCGAGGCCGAGGGAGTCCGGCAGCCACGGCGTCGGCGCGTGCTCGATCGCGGCCTCGAAGGTCCAGCGCCAGTGCGCCAGCGCCAGCACAAAGCCGGCGAACACTGCGAGCAGCGCGGGCGCCGCCACCAGCGAGCCCTCGCTGATGCGCCGGAGATGCACCATGACGCCGCCGCGCGCGATCACCGAGCCGACGCCGAACACGAAGCCCGCGATCGGCAGCAGCCAGTCCACCGGGCCGATGCGCGCGTTGGCGGGCGGCGCGAGGCCCAGGCCCGCGAGCGTTCCGAGCGTGAGCAGGGCGGCGACGGCGAGGGCGGCGAGGAAGCCCAGGAGCTGGCCGCTGTCCCTGAGCATCATCAGGTCGCGCCAGGCGCGCACCAGCGACAGCTCGCCCCGCTGCAGCGCCACCCCGAAGGCGACGCCCGCGACCAGCGCGAAGCTGCGCAGGCCGAACCCGCCGTCGAGCGCCGCGAAGGCGAACGAACCGGCGATGGCGAGGGCGATGATCGCGACCGCGAGCCCTGGCCGCGGGACCGCGAGATGCTTGAGGACGAGGGGACGCCGCGTCACGCGGCGGCGGCCTCTTCCACGCTGGCGCTCGCCTCCAGCCAGGTCTCCTCGGCTTCGGCCTTGGCGCGCTCGACTTCCGCGCGCTTGGCGCCCAGCGCCGCGGCCTTCTGGGGCTTGTCCGCGAAGCCGCCGCCGGCCGCGAGCTCCGCGTCGATGCGGGCGAGCTCGCGGTCGCAGGTCGCCATCAGCTCCTCAAGCGAGGCGATCTTCTTCTTGAGCGCGCCGACGTCGACCCGCTTCGACGCGGGTTCGGAGGACATGCCCGTGCCCTTGCCGACCTTCTTCGACTTCCCCGAACCTTCGGCCGACAGGATGTACTTGCGGTAGTCGTCGAGATCGCCGTCGAACGGTTCGACCCCGCCGCCGCCGACCACCCAGAGCCGGTCCGCGGTCGCGTCGAGCAGGTGGCGGTCATGGCTGATCAGGATGACCGCGCCGGAATACTCGTTCAGCGCCTGCGCGAGGCTTTCGCGGCTGTCGATGTCGAGATGGTTGGTCGGCTCGTCCAGGATCAGCAGATGCGGTGCGTGCCAGACCGCGAGGCCGAAGGCGAGGCGCGCCTTCTCGCCGCCGGACATCTTGCCGACCTTGGTGTTGGCCTTGTCGCCGGGGAAGCCGATCTGCGCGACCTTGCCGCGCACCTGCGCGTCGCCGGCGGTCGGCATCAGGCGGCGGATGTGGTCGTAGGGCGTGCCCTCGACGTCGAGGTCCTCGACATGGTGCTGGGCGAAGAAGCCGACCAGCATCTTCTCGGACTTGTTGACGCGGCCCGCGCTCGCCTGAAGGCGGTTCGCCAGCAGCTTGGCGAAGGTGGACTTGCCGTTGCCGTTCGAGCCGAGCAGCGCGATGCGGTCGTCCGGATCGATGCGGATGTTGAGCTTGTGCAGGATGGTGCGGTCGCCGTAGCCCGCCGAGACGCCGTCGAGCGCGACCAGCGGCGGCGCCAGCTCGCGCTCCGGCTCCGGAATGCGGAACGGCACCACGCTGCTTTCGACCACGGCGTTGATCGGCTGCATCTTCGCGAGCCGCTTGACGCGCGACTGGGCCTGCGTCGCTTTGGACGCCTTCGCCTTGAAGCGGGCGATGAAGGCCTCGAGCCGGGCGCGCTCCTCGGCCTGCGCCTTCGCCGCCTTCTGGTCGAGCGCCAGCTTCTCGCGGCGCATCCGGTCGAAGGCGTCGTAATTGCCCTTCCAGACCGTCAGCTTGCCCTGATCGAAGTGCAGGATGTGGTCGACGGAAGCGTTCAGCAGGTCGCGGTCGTGGCTGATGACCAGCGTCGTGCGCGGGTACTTCGCGAGATAGTCCTGCAGCCAGAGCGTGCCCTCGAGGTCGAGGTGGTTGGTCGGCTCGTCGAGCAGCAGCAGGTCCGGTTCGGAGAACAGCACCGCCGCGAGCGCGACGCGCATGCGCCAGCCGCCGGAGAAGTCGGAGCAGGGGCGCTGCTGCGCGTCGTCGTCGAAGCCGAGGCCCGACAGGATGCGGGCCGCCCGCGACGGCGCCTCGTAGGCGTCGATGTCGATCAGCCGCGTCACGATCTCGGAGATGCGGTCCGGATCGACGCAGGTCTCCGATTCCGCCATCAGCGCGGCGCGCTCCTTGTCGGCGGCGAGCACCACCTCGATCAGCGGCTCCGGCCCTGACGGCGCCTCCTGCGCCACGCGCCCGAGGCGCAGGCCCTTCGGCATGTTCACCGCGCCGTCGTCGGGCCCGATGTCGCCCGCGAGCAGCTTGAACAGGGTGGTCTTGCCGGTGCCGTTGCGGCCGACGACGCCGACGCGCGCGCCTTCGGGAAGGAAGGCGCTCGCGCGGTCGAGCAGCACGCGCCCCGCGACGCGGCAGGTGAGGTCTTCGATCTGGATCATGACAGCCTGCTTTTGGCGCCTGCGAACGGCGTTGTCCACGGTCGCGACGGCTGGCGCGCCACATGCCGCGGCCGTCAAACGCCTGACATGGACGGCGCCGCAGATTGGACCCGTTCCAGTTTCGGCGGCGGGCGAACCGGCCCGTCGTCTCCGAGGACCGTCACGGGGAAAATCGATGACTACTGACGACACGTCGGCCAAGGGCCGGGGCGCCGCCGACATCCGCGCGCATGAGGACGAAGAGGCGGCCGGCATCGACCGTCCGGGCCTGCACGCCGAAGGCGACGCGCGGCCGCACAACGAGCCGTTCCGCTCCGTGCTCGCCCGCAACATCGAGCGCCGCTCGTTCCTGCTCGGCGCGGCGGCGACGGTGCCGGTGCTGATGGCCGGCTCCGCGGCGCTGCTGCCGACCGAGGCCGAGGCCGGCGCCCGCCGCCTGTCGTTCAAGCCGATCGAGCCCTCGCAGGCCGACGACATCATCGTTCCGGAGAACTACGAGAGCCGTGTGCTGATCCGCTGGGGCGACCCGGTGCTGCCGACCGCGCCGACGTTCCAGCCGAACCGGCAGACGCCCGAGGCCCAGGCGCAGCAGTTCGGCTACAACTGCGACTTCGTCGGCTACTTCCCGCTCGACAGCGACCGCCGCGCCCTGCTGTGCGTGAACCACGAGTACACGTCCGGCGAGGACATGTTCAAGAACTACAGCCCAGGCGTGAACCGCAAGCAGGCCGAGGTCGAGATCGCGGCCCATGGCGGCTCGGTCGTGGAGATCCAACGCGCCGGCTCGATCTGGAGCGTCGTGAAGAGCGACCGCTACAACCGCCGCATCACCGGCGACACGCCGATGGTCATCACCGGCCCCGCCGCCGGCGAGCCGCTGATGAAGACCTCCGCCGACCCGACGGGCACGAAGGTGCTCGGCATGCTGAACAACTGCGCCGGCGGCAAGACGCCGTGGGGCACCTGGCTCACCTGCGAAGAGAACTTCAACCAGTACTTCGCCAACAACGGCTCGGCCGCCGATCCTGCGATCAAGGCGGCGCACGCGCGCTACGGCCTGTCGAGCGGCGCGACCGGCCGCAAGTGGGAGGCGTTCTTCGACCGCTTCGACGTGGTGAAGGAGCCGAACGAGCCGTTCCGCTTCGGCTGGGTGGTCGAGATCGACCCCTACGACCCGACCTTCGTGCCGCGCAAGCGCACCGCGCTCGGCCGCGCCAAGCACGAGGCCGCGACCACGGCGATCACCAAGGACGGCCGCGTCGCGGTCTACACCGGCGACGACCAGCAGTTCGACTACGTCTACAAGTTCGTCTCGAAGAACAAGTACGACCCCGCCAACCGCGCCGCGAACTTCGACCTGCTCGACGAGGGCGTGCTCTACGTCGCCAAGCTCCATGACGACAACACCGGCGAGTGGATCCCGCTCACGATCGACAACCCGCTGCTGAAGGGCAAGTTCGCGAGCCAGGGCGAGATCCTGATCAAGACCCGCCTCGCCGCCGACGCGGTCGGCGCGACCGCCATGGACAGGCCGGAGGACTGCCAGCCGAACCCGGTCAACGGCCGCGTCTACCTGACGATGACCAACAACAGCGCCCGTTCGAGCGTGGTCGCCGACTCCGGCTCGGCGCACGCCAATCCGCGCGTGCCGAACCTCAACGGCCACATCATCGAGCTGATCGAGCAGAAGAACGACCACGCGGCGACGGCGTTCAAGTGGGAGATCTTCCTGCTCTGCGGCAATCCCGAGATCGACCTCAAGACCGATCCGGACGCGCTGACGCCGGGCCTGCCCTCCAGCGCGACCTTCTTCGCCGGCTACGCCGACGCGACGAAGCTCGGCAAGATCGCGTCGCCGGACAACATCGCCTTCTGCAGCCGGGGCCATCTCTGGATCGCCACCGACGGGCAGCCGAACAGCGCCGACATCGGCCATCCGAACGACGCGCTGCACGTGGTGCCGACGGTCGGCCGCGACCGCGGCTATCTCCGGCAGTTCCTCAGCAGCCCCAAGGGCTCCGAGGTCTGCGGTCCAGAGTTCTCGGACGACGAGCGCACGCTGTTCTGCGCGATCCAGCATCCGGGCGAGGGCGGCGGCATCCCCAACACGATCAGCACCTGGCCGGACCGCCGGGAGCTGCCGCGCCCGGCCGTGATCGCCGTGCGCCGCGAGGACGGCAAGGACATCGGTCTCTGACCGATGCGTCCCGCGCGGAACGATAAGCCGGCGGCGGCCTTCGGGTCGCCGCCGTTTTTCGTCAGGACGTTTCGCCGCCGGGCGCGAAGGGCGCGAGCAGGCCCGCGTAGGTTTTGGGGGAGGGCGTGGCGTAAGCGCCGGTCTTCGCGGTCGCGAGGCCGAGCGCGACCAGCGCCTCGGCCTGCTTGACCGCCGCCGCGACGCCGTCGACCACCGGCAGGCCGAAGCGCGCGGACAGGGCCTTGGCGAGATCGGCCATACCGGCGCAGCCGAGCACGACGGCCTCGGCGCCGCCGGCCACGGCGCGCTCGATCTCGGCCTCGAGCTTCGCGCGCGCGCCCGATCCCGGCTCCTCCAGCGCGAGCACGGCCACGTCGCAGGCGCTGACCCGGACGCGCTCGGCGTAGCCGTAGCGGCGGACGAGCTCCTCCACCGGAACGACCGAGCGGGCGAGGGTGGTCACCACCGCGATCCGCTTCGCGATCTGCCCGGCGGTGACGAGCGCCGCCTCGCAGATGCCGACCACGGGGATATTTGCGAAGCTGCGCGCGGCGTCGAGCCCGGTGTCGTCGAAGCAGGCGACGATCGCCGCGTCGGCGCCGGCGCGCTGGCCGTCGGCGATCGCCGCGATCAGCCCGGGAACCGCGAAGGCCTCGTCATAAAATCCCTCGATCGAGGCCGGCCCCATCGGCGAGGTGACGGCGACGATCTCGGTGCCCGCGCCCGCGACCGAGCGCGCGGCCTCGCCGATCTTCGCGGTCATCGATGCCGTCGTGTTCGGATTGACGACGAGCAGCTTCACGCGAGCCGTCTCATGATGGCCCGAGCTTCTTGCGCTGCTTGCCGATCAGCGTGATCGCCGCCAGCGCCGCGAGGATCGCCGCGGCCGACACCAGCGTTGTCACCGCGCCGAGGGCGTAGAGCACCGGGGTCGTGACGTTGGTGGTCATGCCGTAGATCTCGAGCGGCAGCGTGTTGAACGAGCCCGCCGTCATCAGCGTGCGGGCGAACTCGTCGTAGGACAGCGTGAAGCCGAACAGTCCGACGCCCACGAGGCTCGGCAGGATCATCGGCAACACGACGTGGGCGAAGGTCTGCCAGTCCGAAGCGCCGAGGTCGCGCGCCGCCTCCTCATAGGCCGGCGAGAAGCGGTTGAACACCGCGAACATGATCAGCACGCCGAAGGGCAGCGTCCAAGTCAGGTGGGCGCCGAAGCCCGAGCTCCACCAGGCCGGCTGCCAGCCCACGATCTGGAAGGCGAGGCCGATGCCGAGGCTGACGAGGATCGACGGCACCACCAGGCTGGAGATCGTGAGGTAGAACAGCACGGTGGAGCCGAGGAAGCGGCGCCGGAAGGCGAGGCCTGCGAGCAGCGACACCAGCACGGTGGTGACCATCACCATCAGGCCGAGGATCAGCGAGCGCGTGAAGGCGCCGCCGAAATCGCCCACCGCCTGCTGCTCGAACAGGTTCTGGAACCAGCGCAGCGAGACCCCGTTCATCGGGAAGGTCAGGCCGC